>JAVBMC010000058.1:0-11040 GCA_031552845.1 Kiritimatiellia bacterium | reverse complement strand
TCCGCGCTTTCCCCGCACACGATGAGGGCCGAAATAGGATTCATCAATCTCAATTTCACCGGCAGTGAAGCAGGATTCTTTTTCAGCGAGCTGTACGATGCGCTGACGCAGCACCCGGAATACCCGATCAATTGTTCGCCTGTTGAGGCTAGTTAATTGCGCGGTTTGGCCAGCGGTTAAATCCGTGCAAAAGAGCTTCAAAACAGCCTTGAATTTAGCCTCCGAAAGGTGAGCTGACCCCAAATACTTGTTTTTCATGCGTCAATACTAGTCGAACTTGAGTTTAAGTCAATCTAATCTAGGCATGAACCTAAATGAATTGTCCTTTGCGGTTGTCGAGGAAGCGGCCTTGGCTGTAGACGTGTCCGCCATTCACGATTACATGCTCCATGCCGCTGGCGAATTGGTGCGGTTCGGCATAGGTCGCTGTGGAGGTGAACGTGGCGGGGTCGAAGATGATGATGTCGGCGAAGTTGTTGGGCTGCAGGATGCCGCGCTTGGCGAGCCTGAAGGTCTGCGCGGGCAGTGCGGTCATGCGGGCGATAGCGTGCTCAAGCGGCAGCGTGCGACGCAGGCGTTTGAAGAATTCGGGCATGGTGCCGTAAGCGCGGGGATGCGGGTGGTCAGCGGCCAGCGGACCTGTCGGGGCGCGCAAGGAGGCGTCCGAGCCGGGTATGACCCATGGTTCTTGCAAGATGCGGTTGAGGTTCTCTTCGCACATGCCGAAGAAAAATGCGCCGGTGCGGGTTTGGTCGGCTTCAATAATATCCGCGACAATCGCGCCAGGCGTGCGTCCATCTTGAATCTCGGCGATACTCTTGCCGCGGTAAGGGTGCGTGGCATCACTCCACGTGCCGCCGATCATGACAGCGTTCCAATCTTGGTCGGAGGCATTGAGTTCATCAATGATTCGTGCACGTGCCGTCGCATCGGCTAGGTTGCGAAGAATGGCGTCGCGTCCCCCGGCGGAGGCCCAGCCGGGGAGCAGCACATCCAAATCAGTGCCCGCGGCTAAGAAGGGATAGCGGTCGGCATAGATGTTCAAACCGGTGGCGCGGGCGGCGTTGATTTTGGTAAGCACGGCATCGAGCTTGTGCCAGTTCTTTTTGCCGGCGGTTTTGAGATGGGAGATTTGCACTTGCATGCCGGCTTGTTCAGCGATGGCGAGGACTTCGTCAATAGCTTCAAGCAGATGGTCGCCTTCGCTGCGCATGTGGGTGGCATAGATGCCGTCGTGGCGTGATGTGGCTTTGGCGAGTGCGAGGACTTCTTCGGGTTCGGCATGCACGCCGGGGTGGTAGATGAGTCCGGTGGAGAGTCCGCAGGCGCCTTCGTCGAGTGCTTGTTCGAGGCAGCGGCACATGGCTCGCACTTCGTCCGCAGTCGCGGCGCGGGGCGCATCACCGAGGATGCCTTTGCGGATGGTGTTGTGTCCGGCGAAGAGGCGGATGTTGGTGGCAGGGCGTGCGGCTTCAAACGCGGCGCGGTATTCGGCTACGGTTGACCACGGGCGCGGGTAGGTGAGGGCTTCCCAGTCGGAAGGGAGGCGGGCGCCGTTGAGTTTGGGCGCGGCAGAGCCGCCGCATTGTCCGCAGATTTCGGTGGTGACGCCTTGCGTGAGCTTGCTCGGCGCGAAGGGCTCGACGAGGATGAAGGTGTCGCTGTGCGTGTGGGCGTCGATGAAGCCCGGCGCGACGACACGGCCTGCCGCGTCAATGGTTTGTTTGGCTTCGGCGCGTGAGAGATCGCCGATGTCTGCGATGTGTTGGCCGCAGATGCCGACGTCTCCCGTGTGCGGCGGATTGCCCGAGCCGTCAACCAACGTACCGTTGCGGATGAGTAGGTCAAACTGCATGGCGGGAGAACGTTGGCATGGTGCGGGTTATTTGGAGTCGCGCAGGGTGACGGTACGGTTGAAGACCGGTGCGCCGGGCTTGGAGTATTTGCTGTCGGCGCAGAAGTAGGCGAGGCGTTCGAACTGAAAGATGTCGCCGGGGGCGGCTTCGGCCAGTGCGGGTTCGATGTAGCCTTTGATGGTGCTCATCGAGTTGGGGTTGAGGTAGTCCAAGAAGTCGCCTTGCTCTTCCGCCAATGGATTGGAGGAGGTGAAGAGGCGGTCGTAGAGGCGGACCTCGGCCTCGACTGCGTGCGCAACGCTGACCCAGTGGATGGTGCCTTTGATCTTGCGTCCGTCGGAGGCATTGCCACCTTTGGAGAGCGTGTCATAAGTGCCATGAACTTCGGTGACTTTGCCATCGGCGTCTTTGATACAGCTTTCGCATTTAAAGATGTAAGCGCCGCGCAGGCGGACTTCTTGGCCGGGTGCCATGCGGAAGAACTTCTTCTCGGGCACTTCCATGAAGTCGTCGCGCTCAATCCAGATTTCGCGGCTGAAGGGGACTTGGCGTTCACCGCTATCGGGGTCGCCGGGGTTGTTGCTGAGGGTGACCATTTCGGTCTGGCCCTCGGGATAGTTATCGACGACAACTTTCAGCGGGTCGAGCACGGCCATGCGGCGCTGGGTGATCTTGTTGAGGTCTTCGCGGATGCAGAACTCAAGCAGGGCGACGTCGGTTTCGCTTTCGTATTTGGAGACGCCGATGCGCTCGCAGAAATTGCGGATGGCGGCGGGCGTATAGCCCCGGCGGCGGAGTCCGGCCACGGTCGGCATGCGCGGGTCGTCCCAGCCGTCCACACGGTTCTCATCGACGAGCTGCATGAGCTTGCGCTTGCTCATGACAGTGTAGGTGAGGTTGAGGCGGGCGAACTCGCGCTGCTGCGGGCGGATCTTTTTGCCGTCGCGCACGACGAGCAGGTTCATCTCGTCCATGCGGTCGATAACCCAATCGTAAAGCGGGCGGTGGACCTCGAACTCGAGCGTGCACATGGAGTGCGTGACGCCTTCGAGGGCGTCTTCAATCGGGTGGGCGAAGTCGTACATGGGATAGACGCACCACGTGTCGCCGGTGTGATAGTGCGGCATGTGGTTGATGCGGTAGAGGACGGGGTCGCGGAAGTGGATGTTAGGCGAGGCCATGTCGATCTTCGCGCGGAGGCAGAGGGTGCCGTCGGCGAATTCTCCGGCGCGCATGCGGCGGAAGAGGGCGAGGCTCTCTTCCGCAGGACGGTCACGGAAGGGAGAGGGCTTGCCGGGCTGCGTGGGCACGCCGCGGTATTCTTTCCACTGTTCCTGCGAGAGCTCGCAGATGTAGGCATGGCTGCGGTTGATCAGCTCTTCGGCAATGAACCACATCTTGTCAAACATCTGTGCGGCATAGAAGAATTTGTCCCACTTGAAGCCCAGCCACGTAATGTCGCGCTTGATCTGTTCGACGTATTCGTCGGATTCCTTGGATGGATTCGTGTCGTCCATGCGCAGGTGACACGTGCCGCCAAACGCCTGCGCCATGCCGAAGTCAATGCAGATGGCTTTGGCGTGGCCGATGTGAATCCAGCCGTTGGGTTCCGGCGGGAAGCGCGTGACAACCTTGCCGTCGTTAGCGCCGGCGGCGAGGTCTTCTTCGATCCATTGTTTGAGAAAGTGGCGTGAGGTATCAGAAGCAGTGGGTTCAGACATGATTGATTAAGGTAGGGAGACTTTGACTTTGAAGAAATGCGAGTTCGCGTTGGTGACGCCCCATTGGGGGTCGGGCAGATTTTGTTTGCCGATGACTTGATAACGGCGTTCAGCTCCGAGGTCGGGCATCCAGCCGATGATGGGCGCTTCGTTGATCATTTCAATCGTGGCCAGCAGGCGGTCGTTTGGATCAGTCGGATTGGTGCCGGAGATGTATTCCTCGTAAGTGGTCATGCCATCGCCGTCGGTGTCTTCGTTAGAGATGGCGTCATAATCTGTGACGTCGTCGTAGTATTGGTCAATCCAATCGTAAGGGATGCCGGCAGCGTTCAACTTGGTTGTCGATTCATAGGCGCCAATGTCGACCGTATTGTTGAAGATGCGGTCGTTGCCATCCAAGTCATAGCTGGAGGCGACCCAGCTATTGTTACCCTTGTCGATACAGGCAATGGCGATCTCGGAGAGGCGGAAATCACCACCGGCATAATCCAAAAAGTAAGAGGCGTTGGTCGTCACGCAGCTGTTGACGGCGCCGCTGAATGCAGACGGCGTATTGCTGACAAACAATGAATTGTCTGTCCGGAAATTACCGTTGAACGAAACGTTATACAGATTGTTGCCTGATACCGTCTGGTCGACGATGGTGCAGTTGGCAAGGCGGATCGTGCCTTGGTTGTGAATATAAATCACGGCCCCGCCTTTGTTGTCGTAGAGCAGGCAGTTGTCCACCAGCAGCGTGCCCGGGCCGCCTTCTGTGATTGTTCCGCCTTGTCCCGTATTGCCGAGCACGATGCAGCGGCGCAGGATGTTTGTTGTGTTGGCCGGATTGCTCGCCAGCAGAGCCGCGCCATAATACTGCGGGTCTGTGATTGATCCATTGAAATAACGTGTCACGCCTTGCGCCAGCGTGAAGCCTTCGATGATGGCATTGGTTGTGGCATTGATGCAGCGGACGGCTGTCGGGTTATTGCGGTAGGTGCCTTCGCCACGGATTTCGGTGAAGCCTGCGCCATTGACGCTGGTCAAGGTGATCGCCTTGTTAATGACAACACGCGAAGGCAGCACATCACCAGCAACTGCGTGCGCGCCGACGTCGTAGACGCCGTTAGTAACCAAGATGGTATAACCGGCGAGCGCATGATCGACGGCGTCTTGGATGTTGGTGTAGGCGGTTGCCCATGTCAACCCATCTGCGCCATTGCCCTTCAAGCTGACGAAGAGCTGGCTGATGGATGCGAAGAAAAAGGTGTTGGTTGCAGAGTGCTTTGACCATTCGGTGCCGATACCGAATTCAACAAACCATTCGTAACTATGGCCACGGGGAAGCAGCGCTGTCAGGTTGGTGGTGAACATGTTGTCGCCGGAAGTTGTGTAGGTTGTTCCGTTAACCGTCCAACGTACATGTTCGATACCTTCCTCCGGCGTTACGGAGAGAATGGCATAAGGTGAAACAGTTGCGCCGTCGGAGGGGCTCAGGCCTGTCGGCGTGATTGGTAGATAGTTGCCGACGACAGCGACGTCTTCTTCCGGCATCGCGAACTCGACCGGGTTGTCCACGGTGTTCGTCCAGCCGGTCCACTCGGTGAAGACATAACCCACACGGTTAGTTGCTTCAAGCGTGATATTTTCGCCATCGGTATACCAGCCGTTTGTGGTCCCGCCGGAGTGCGTGGCAGTAAACTCATAGAGACGATAAAAGTTTGCTGTTAGCACAGTGCTGGGCAACATGCCCTGCATTGTTGCTTGCGCCTTGACTGTTGTTGAGCGCGTGATTGTGAAGGGGGTGTTTAAATACCATGGCGGGGTGCTGTAGTCGCTAGTGTCGGGAAGGGATCCGTCAGTTGTGTAGAAGATATCGGCGTTGGCGGTTGCGCAAGTAAGTCGGATTGCTTGGCTGTTTTTAAAGCGATAGCCACTCGGCGGAGAACTTACAGGCTGGGCAACTTGGGCACCGCCATCTTGAGTGATGGTGTTGGTCACCGCTAGGGAGTTATCTATTGTTGAAACAATGATCAGTCCTGAGCGGGCGGAACTGAGTTCGGTGGCATCGACCGTGTAGTTGACGCCGTTTGCGGTTTGCGTGATGTGGATAAAGGTTTCCGTAGTGCGTACGCGCCAAGCCATATTAGAGGTTACCGTAAAGGAGGCGCTGCCGCCAGCCATTGGGAAGTTATGCTGGGTTTCGGAGAGCGTGAGTAGGGGAACCCGATAGCCGCCTTTGGGACCGGCGATAGAATAGGTAGTCGCGTTCTCTACGGTACGGTTGGTCGCGACCAGCCAGTAGTAGTTCGTCACGCCGACCACCACGGTTGAATCGGTGTATGACGATGACGTTGTGGGAAGCGGCGAGGGCGTCAGGCGCGTCGAGGATGTAAAACTATCGGTCAACGAGCGGTGGACGTAATAACCATCGGCATCGATCACGGAGCTCCACGTCAGCTTGATGTCATCGGTCGTTCCAACGGTATTCAGGTTTTCCGTCGGGTAGAGCCACCACTCGACAGGCCCCATATCAATCACGCCATTGGTGCGGCCATAGGAGGCAAAGTCGTTGGTGAGGGCAGAGGGAAACACATGCGAGCCGCCCGTCATTGTTCTTGTGCCGGAGTTGATACAAGGTGAATTCGGAGCAGGGCGGTAGGTGGTGGTGTTCAAATTGGGCGCGTTGACCTTGTTGCCGCCTTTGTCGTAGGTGGCGGTTACGGTCGATGCGATAATGGAATTGTACACATACACCCGTCCGTTGATACCTTGCGCGGTCGATGGATCGAACACGCAGTTGGCGGCCATGTTATACTCGCCATCGGTATCGACGCTCGAAACACCTGAACTGACATTGAGGTTTGAATATCGGTTGTTGACGAAGTAACAGTTGAAAGCGCGGATCGTGTTGGCGCCGCCGCCATACGCTGCGACGCTGGTGTTGCTGTCGAACACGCAGTTGGCAATAACCGGAAGCTGGCCATTTACATTATGGTGCGTATAGAGGCCGCCGCCGATATGCCCGGTGTTGTTCTTGAATATACAGCGTTGGACACGTACAGTGTTATTCAACGCACTCGCCGCCAAAACAGTGGCATCAAAGTAAAGGCCGCCACCGCAAGAGATGTTCGGCCACAAACCATAAGCATAGGTACAGCCGCTCTCCAGCGTAAAGCCGTCCAGATAACCTTGGTTCATGTACACGCAGCGCGAATAGCCGGTTCTCGCCTGCGTGTCATAAGAACCCACGCCTTTGATGATCGTCACGTTGGGGCCATTCACGCTCTTGACGGTGATGTCCTTTGTGATATACACGCGGTTGTTGAGCTGATAGGTTCCGTTCGTCGTCACAATGCCGCCCAAACTATAAGTGCCGTTAGTGACCACCACGGTATCGCCCGCCGCCGCTTTATTCACTGCAGCTTGAATGGTCGTCAAAGCTCCACTCCAGCTCGTCCCGGCAGCCGAGTCGTCTCCGTAGGGGGAAACGTAATAAGTCGTCGCCGCGCGCAACCCGGTCGCGCCCAGCAGGCAGATCGCAAGTATCGCAGTAAAGTTTGTTTTCATAGTGCGTTTATGATACCATATTTAAGGAGGCCGCGTAAACAGCAAACAAGCTCCCCTGCCGGAAAGTAGGTAAATCCCTTAAAACGGGGTTTACCCCACGCTTGTTTTGATGCCAGCCCCAATTTTCCATGAACCCCGCCGTTATCTCCTACGTTTACCTTTTGAGCAACAATTCAGAACCCGCCCTCTCGGAGCCTCCATGCACGACCTAGTCTTCCAAAACGTCACCAAAGGATTCACCACCGCCGACAGCCGGGTCGACGTGCTGCACGATGTCACCTTCACCGTCCCCAAAGGCTCCTTTTTCGCGGTAATGGGCCCCAGCGGCTCCGGCAAAAGCACCCTGTTGCACCTCGCCGCCGGACTCCTCCTGCCCGATTCCGGCACCGTTACCGTCGGCGGCACCAACCTTGCAGACCTCGACGACGACGCCCGCACCCTCCTGCGCCGCCGCTCAACCGGCGTCATCTTTCAAGACTTCAACCTCATCCCCACCCTCACGCTCGAAGACAACATCACCCTCTCCCTCACCCTCGACGGCCGCAAACCCGACCCCGCCGAGCTCGACAAAGTTTTGGTGCGCTTAGGCCTCGCTCCCCGCCGCAGGCATTACCCCGCCCAGCTCAGCGGGGGCGAGCGCCAGCGCGCCGCCATTGCCCGCACGCTCCTCATCCAACCGCAAATCATTCTTGCCGACGAACCCACCGGCAATCTCGACATCCACGCCGGGCACGACTTCTGCAGTCTCCTCGCCCAGATTAACAAAGACTTCGGCACCACCATCCTCCTCGTCAGCCACGACCCCGTCGTTGCTGCCGCCGCCGAAACCGTTTGCATCCTCACCGACGGGCGCATCCACTCCCAATTCCAAGGCCGTGGCCAAGCTGACGAAGTCTCCCGTCAATACCTCCAGATCATCCGCAAGAACGCCTAATCCATGCAGCTCTCCAAACTCTTCGTCCGCGCCGGTTTCGTCCGCAGCTTCACCATTATCCTCGGCTGTTGCGGTGCTGCGGCCCTGCTCACGTGGACCTTCGCCTTCGCGCAGACTACGCTCGCCCAACGCAGCACGCTTTCGTACGAAATGACCCGCCCCTACGACTGCTGGGTCTCCAGCGCCCGCGCCGGCATTGCCGTCAAAAAAGGCCTCGGCATGCAAGAGCTCGCCTCCGGTTCACCCTTCGCGCTCATCCCCTCCGAAGTCCTCGCCGCTGTCCGCGCCCACCCCCTCGTGAAAGAATCCGTCGCCGTCGCCGTCTTCCGCATGCAGCTCCGCACCGAAGCTGCCGACCGCGAACTCGCCAAAGCCCCGCCCCTCAGCGTTGGCGGCATCAACGTCCTCCAATACCAGCCCGCCGACCCCCAGCAACTCCTCACCGAAGGCCGCTGGCCGTCGAGTGATGAAGACGCCGCCGAAGTCGTCCTCATGGCCACCGCCTTTACCGACCGCGACTTCCCCGCGCCTGCACTCGGCAGTACCGTCCAACTCTCCACCTCCCGCGGCGTCGCCCAAGTCACCATCGTCGGTTACCTCCAACCCCGCCGCCTCGTCAGCGGTTTCCCCACCGCCTACATCTCCCCCGATGCATTTGAACTCCTCATGCCCGGCTACACCGCTGAAGACTGCAACCTCCTGCTCTGCACAACCGGCTCCGACACCTCCGCCCAAACCCTCCGCGAAGCCATCATCACCGCCGCCGGCGACAAAACCGGCGTCACCGTGCTCGACCGTCACGGCCTCACCAACGAACTCCGCACCGACCTCCTGCGCAATATCAGCCGCCAAATTCCTCTCATGATCACCCTCGCGCTCCTCACGGCCGCCTGCCTCACCGGCACCGCCGTACGCATTGGCCTAAGCGCGCGCCTGCGCATCTTCGCCCTCTACCGCGTGCTCGGCGCCACGGGCCGCCAAATCGTCCGCATGGCCGCCGCCGAAACCGCCATCTTCAGCCTCATCGCTTGGCTCGCCGGATCACTCATCGGCCTTGTGCTCGTCGCCATCTTCGTCCGCATCCAAGGTCCCGAAACCTACCCCGACGGAATGCCCCTGCGCGTCTGGCTTCTCACACCCCTCTACACCGCGTTGCCGCTTGCCGTCGTCAACACCATCGCCGTCTGCAAACCCATCCGCCGCCTCTGCACGCTTGAACCCCTCTCCACCCTCGCGATGCACGCCGAAGAAGCCGCCACCCTCCGCACGCAAAAGTCCCAAACCTTCCTCAGCCTCCAACTCCCCCCTGCGCTCTACACCCTGCTTGCCCTCATCTTCATCCCCGCGCCCCTGCTGCTCCTACTTCCTTTCCACTGCTCTGCAATGACCCGCAGCCTGCTCATCCTCTTCGTCGGACTCCCCTTCCACATCTACGGCCTGCTCAAAATCACGCCCCTCGTCATCCGCCTTGCCGATGCCCTCGCTTCGCGCGTTATCTCGCCCCTCCTCACCCAAGCCGCCGGACGTTCCCCGCAGCGTACCCTTGCGCTCATCATCACCGTCACCGCCGGCCTAGGCTCCTATTGCGCCATCCAAATCTGGGGCGCCTCCATGATGCAACCCTTCGTCCCCAGCCGCACGCTGCCCGACGTCATCGCCGCCTTCGAACCCAACGGCCTTACCGCTGAACAAGCACAAGACTTCGCCGCCATCCCCGGCGTCCAAGATTTCCGCACCTTCAGCGCCAAACAATACGTCCTCGACGAACCCATCCTCCAACACCTTGCACAAACTGCCGGCACGCCCCCCAGCCAAAACAACCTCCTCGTCATGGGGCTCGAACAGATCCCCTCCACTCTGCGTGGACTCGACGGTCAACCCCTTACCCTCCAGGGCGACGGCTGCGTCATCCCCATGATGTTCGCCCGACAAGGCGGCTTCAAACTCGGCGACACCCTCACCGTCTGCAAACTCAGCCACACCGGCGAACTCCTCAAACGCAGCTGGACCATCACCGGCATCACCGACGTCAACTGGCACCTCTTCACCGCCCGCGCCGGACTCCGCGCCCGCGAAGGCGCCCCCCTCGGCACACTCGCGCCCCTCTTCGTCCTACGCTCCACCCTCGCCGACTTTGAGGCCGACGACGCCACCCGCCCCGGGCCCTTCGTCCAACCCCTCGGCCGCTCTCAATTCGCATGGTTCAACCTCAAACCCGGCGCCGACTACGCCGCTGTCGATGCTACCTTCAAACAACGCTACGCCGCGCTCCAAGAACAAGCCAAACCCACAGGCCGTGGAGCAGGGCGCCCCTCCGCTGAAACCCGCGTCACCCTCCAACTCCGTGACGAAATCGCCGATGGCACCATCGCCCACGGCGCCGAACTCATCGGTGCGCTCGCCCGCATTCCCTTCTGGTCGCTCGCGCTTCTTCTGGTTGGCGTTATTTCCATTATACAGGCCAACATCCGCACCCGTGAGAACGAATTCGCCCTCCTGCGCACCATCGGCATGACCACCCGCCAACTCCGCGCCCAACTCCTCTCCGAAGCCGCCCTCCAACTCCTCCTCGGCATCCTCATGAGCCTCCTCTTCGGCATCATCATCGGCTGGACATTCACCGCCTGGACCCGCGCCTGGATGCCCTTCGGCGGACTCCCCATCGTCCTGCGCATCCCCTGGGCACTCATCGGCCAAGGCATCGGCTTCACACTCCTCCTCGGCCTCCTCTACGGCCTCCTCCCCATCTACCTCTACACCCGGCGCTTTGCGCAAGGCTCCAAGTAATAGGTAATAAGCTGGGAGCGCCGGCGTCCCCGCCGGCATTGTGTGCGTCAGCGGGTAGGGCGTGTTTCGCCGAAACCGCCGAGCGGGGTAATGGCGTGTGTCCTTTCGACGAAGTCGGTGAAAATCGGTGAAGTCGCGGTAATGCCAACCCTCCTCTCCGCGCCTCCGCGTCTCCGCGTGAGCTTTTATCCCC
>JAVBMC010000044.1:0-11009 GCA_031552845.1 Kiritimatiellia bacterium | reverse complement strand
ACCGTCATCTTCTCCTTCATCGAACGCTCCACCCGCATGCAGTTCTGCTACAAAATGCCCCGCAATACCATCAAATGCGCCCGTAAAGCCCTGCGCCTGCTGCTCAAAGACTGCCCCTACATCAAAACCATCACCTTCGACAACGGCAGCGAGTTCTCCGACGTCAAAGGCATGCTCAAACTCCTGCGCCGTCATACGCCCGGAGCTATGATCTATTATGCCCATCCCTACAGCTCCTGGGAACGCGGCAGTAACGAAAACAACCACCGCCTCATCCGCCGCTTTGCTCCCAAAGGCAGCCGGTTAAGCCAGATCAGCCACCGCGAACTCGCCGAAGGCGTTGCCTTCATCAACCAGTTCCCTCGCAAGCTCTTTAACGAGCAATCTGCTCTCGAGCGCTGGAATGCCGCCTTGCAAAAAGTCGCCAGAAAGTGAAATCATTTATTGCAATGAACCCTCAAAAACCCCGCAAAAGACGACTCAAAGACCTTGGCGAGCAACAAACCCGTTCTCCCTGCTCGACTTCTACTTGACTTCCCCTGCCAATCTGATAAACTGCGTCCCATTCCCGCCACAGGATCCTTGGTGCCCGCCCCTGCCTCCCACCCCCCAAAGACAGGGCGATTGACCGAAGGCCTGCGGTGTCCTTGCGTGGTACACATCAGTAGATAGGGCAATGCCCGCCGAACACGCCGCATCGCGTCAGCCTCTTGCTTCCGGGCACGTCGGCATTCTTGTCGGCAGTTAAATATCCGGCAGATCAGACAGATCTCTCTGATCACCCAAGCATATTGCTTACGCCCTCTAACATAACCAATTAGCGCAAGCAATCACCCGGCAACTCCTCCCAATACAGGAACGATACTCGTCCGTGTATCGTTTGTGTGTTCGCCCGAGTACCCCTTCGTGAGGCCTCCCAGCTATAGTCCCGTACTGCTCCGTGCAATGCACCCATACTCCTCCCAGTAACGCACCATGACTGGGAGGCCTCATGAACCCTCACTGCTCCGTGTAACGGACCCTGTCTGCCATCACTTATCCCTCATGAGTGCTCCCACTCACACCTTATACCTGCTACCATCGACGAAGTATCAGTGGCAGCATCCACGCGCTCTTCATCATCCCAGCAACGCACCCTTTGCAAGCTTAGCATCACACCCGCAGCAAGGGATCGAACGTTTTTTTGTTCGATAGCGGTTGCGTTTGTTTTATTAAGCACATCCTATATGCTTATTAAGTTGATGTTGTGTTGTTTCGAAACGGTTAATTTGATGCACTTGAGGGAGCACGAAGTGTTGTTTTTCGGGGCAGGGGGAGGGTAATAGGTTGAAATGCGGGGGTGGGTTTGGTATGATGTGGGACTGTTTTTCTTTACCATACTAAGGAGCCGGGATTTATGTTGAGCGATGCGGATATTTTGCAGGTGTTGGAGGATACGGGAGCGTTGTTGTCGGGACATTTTGAACTGCGCTCGAAGCTGCATAGCAATAAGTTTTTCCAGTGCGCGAATGTGTTGAAGTGGCCGGTGCATGCGCAGGCGTTGTGCGGCGAGCTGGTGCGCCGGATGCAGGAGAAGATGGATCTGTCGGGCGTTGAGGCGGTGATTTCCCCGGCGTTGGGCGGTATTTTGGTGGGGCACGAGGTTGCCCGCGCATTGAACACGCAGTGCATCTTCGCCGAGAAGGATGCAAATGGCGCGCTGCTGATGCGGCGCTTTGCAATCAAGCCGGGTGCCAAATATGTCGTGGCGGAGGATGTGATTACCCGCGGCGGCCGCGTGCAGGAGACGATTGATTTGGTTGTGGCGGGCGACGGTCAGGTCGTCGCCGTGGCGGTGTTGGTTGACCGCAGTGCGGGTCAGGCGAAGTTTGACTATCCGACGTTCTCGCTGTTGCAGATGGCGCCGCAGGTGTGGGAAGGCAAGGATTGCCCGATGTGTGCGGCAAAGGAGCCGTTCGTGCATCCGGGGTCGTAAGCCCAGAAGTTGAGTTGACGTAGGGAGAGTAGTGATGAAGTTGGATCTTTCGGAATTGACGGCGGTCTCGCCGGTGGATGGCCGCTATGCCGACAAAACAGCGGCGCTGCGCGAAGTGTTCTCGGAGTATGGCTTGATTGCACGGCGGGTGCGTGTGGAGGTGGCTTGGCTGTTGGCTCTGTGCGCCGAGAAGTCCATCCCGGAAGCGCGCACATTGACCGCCGCCGAGAAGAAGCTGCTGGAGGGTATCGCCTCCGGCTTCTCGCTGGCAGATGCACAGCGCGTGAAGACCATTGAATCCACCACCCGTCACGATGTGAAGGCGGTGGAGTACTTCCTGCGCGAGAAGCTGGCGGGTACTTCGTTGGAGTGCTTGGGTGAGTTCGTCCACTTTGCCTGTACCTCCGAGGATATCAATAATGTCGCCCACGCGCTGATGCTGAAGGATGGTTTGGCTGTCCTGCGCAAAGCCCAGCAGGAAGTCATCACCGGAATCCGCATGTTGGTCAAATCCTCCGCGGCACTGCCGATGTTGGCGCATACGCACGGCCAACCGGCGTCGCCGACGACGTTGGGTAAGGAGCTTGCCGTATTCTCCAGCCGCTTGACCCGTCAGACCAAGCAGTTGGATGCATTGACCTTCCCCGCAAAGATGAGTGGGGCGGTGGGTAACTACAACGCTCACTTGTCGGCCTGTCCCACAACTGATTGGCGCAAGCTGTCGAAGAAGGTGCTGGCCAGGTTTGGCTTGGAGCAGAATGTGCTGACCACGCAGATCGAGCCGCACGATGGCATGGCGGAACTGTTCGACGCGATGGAGCGTTGGAACACGGTGTTGATTGACTTTGACCGCGATGTGTGGAGTTACATTTCGATGGGCTACATCCAGCAGCGCGTCGTCGCCGGCGAGGTGGGGTCGTCCACGATGCCGCACAAAGTGAACCCGATTGACTTTGAAAACAGCGAGGGCAACTTGGGCGTGGCGAATGCTCTCTTCGCTCACTTGTCGCGCAAGCTGCCGGTTTCGCGCTTGCAGCGCGACTTGACCGACTCGACCGTAATCCGTAACATGGGGGCGGCGTTCGGCTATACGTTGATTGCTTACAGCTCGACCTTGCGCGGGTTGTCGCGCATTGCGCCGAATGCGGCGGCGATGGCGGCGGATTTGGATGATGCGTGGGAGGTGCTTGCCGAGCCGGTGCAGACAGTCATGCGCCGTTGCGGAATTGCCGAGCCTTACGAGAAGCTCAAGGCCTTCACGCGCGGACAGAAGATGACGCGCGAGCGGATGCGGGAGTTCATCAAGTCGTTGAAGATTCCCTCCGCGGACAAGAAGCGCCTGCTCGCCATGACGCCGGCATCGTATATCGGTGCGGCGGTGGAACTGAGCAAAGAAGGCTAAGTCATTCGATTTAACTAGGGGTAAAGATATGAAAAAACTACTATCGGCCAACGAGGCCGCAGCCTATGGCGCTTACCGCGCCGGGTGCAAAGTCGCGGCGGCTTATCCGGGGACGCCGTCAACCGAGATTTTAGAGAACATCGCCACATTCAAAGGTGAGATCGCCTGCGAATGGTCGCCCAATGAAAAGGTGGCGACAGAGGTGGCGATCGGTGCGTCCATGTATGGCGCGCGCGCCATGACGGCGATGAAGCACGTGGGCTTGAACGTGGCACTCGACCCGATCATGACGTATACATTCGTCGGTGCGCTGGGCGGCTTCGTGGTGTTTGTGGCGGATGACCCCGGCATGCACAGTTCGCAGAATGAGCAGGACTCCCGCACGCTGGTGAAGTTCGCAAAGGGGCTTTTGCTGGAGCCTGCCGACAGTCAAGAAACGTATGACATGACGCGTGCTGCGTTTGAGATTTCCGAAGAGTTCGGTGCGCCGGTGTTCATCCGTCTGACCACGCGCGTGTCGCACACCTCGACGGTGGTTGACTTGGGTGATGACTTCGCTTACGGCGCGGTGGACACCAAGCCTTACAAGCGTAACGTATTTAAGAATGTGGCGGTGCCGCTGTTCGCACGGCGGATGCGTGCCGAGGTTGAAGAGCGCACCAAGAAGCTGCGGGCGATGGCGTGCGCTTCGCCATTCAACCGCATTGAAGATGGCGACAAGTCGCTGGGCATCATCGCCTCCGGCATGGCGTACCAGTTGGCGCGGGAGGTCTTCCCTGAGTATAAGATGCTCAAGCTCGGCGCACCTCTGCCGTTCCCCACCGACCTCGTGAAACAGTTTGCCGCTTCCGTGGATCGCTTGCTGGTGGTGGAAGAGCTTGATCCGCTGCTGGAGGATCACGTGCGCATTGCCGGACTCCAGGTTGTCGAGCACAAGACTGACTTGACGATGATGGAGCTGAACCTCGACCGCGTGCGGGTGCTGCGCAGCGAAGTGTTGGGCGAACCGATGCCGCAGATTGCGCCGAAGTTTGAAGGCGAGTTGCCGACGCGTCCACCGGTGTTGTGCGCGGGCTGCGGGCATCGTGGTGTGTTCTACCTATTGAACAAGCTTGGCGCAACTGTCGCGGGTGATATCGGTTGTTATACGCTCGGCGCGTTTCCGCCACTTGCGGCGATGGATTCCACGATCTGCATGGGCGCCTCAATCGGCACGGCGCACGGCATGGAGAAGGCCGGCAAGTCGGGGCGAATCGCTGCAGTGTTGGGTGATTCGACGTTCTTCCACTCCGGCATGACGGGGCTGGTGAATGTGGTTTACAATCAGAGCCGCGTCACGACGATTGTGTTGGATAACAGCATCACCGGCATGACGGGACACCAAGAGAACCCCGGCTCCGGCAAGACGATTCTGGGCGAAGAGACTGTCGCCATGGAGATTGCCGAGATTGCCAAGGCGGTCGGCGTGCGGCGCGTGCAGATTGTCGATGCGTATGACTTGGTGAAGCTGGAGAACGTGCTGACGGAAGAGCTCGATACGCCGGAGCCGTCCGTTGTCATCGTACGCGGGCCTTGCTTGATTAACGCCAAGCTGGTGAATGCCAAGACCTATGCTGTGAATGAAAACTGCAAGGCGTGCGGCATGTGCTTCAAGCTGGGCTGTCCGGCGATCGTGCGCAGTGAAACCCGCCCCGACGGTAAGTTCACGGCGGCGATTGATGCGACGTTGTGCTCCGGTTGTGCGTTGTGCGCGCAGGTCTGCAAATTCAATGCTATTGAGAAGGTTCGCTAATGAGTACAATCAATATTTCAATGGTAGGCGTCGGCGGACAAGGGATTTTGCTGACCAGCGATATCACGGCCAAGGTTGCGTTGGCGGCCGGACTGGATGTCAAAAAGAGTGAAATTCATGGCATGGCACAACGCGGCGGGTCGGTAATCAGTCAAGTGCGTTGCGGTGATAAGGTGTTCTCGCCGATCATCGCCGATGGCGCCTCCGATATCCTCGTGTCGTTTGAAGAGACCGAAGCTTTGCGTTGGAAGCATCTGGCCAAGCCCGGCGCGGCTGTCTTGGTCAACGCTATGCACTTGACGCCGATTACGGTATCGAGCGGACAGCAGAAGGCCTATCCCGATGTCGAGGGTACGTTGAAGAGCACCTTCCCCGGGCTGGTGCTGGTTGATGCCCACAAGATTGCCAAAGAGCTGGGCAACGCGCGTTGCATGAACATGGTCATGGCGGGCGTGATTTCCAAGCACCTGCCGTTTGATGAAGGCTTGTGGGTCGAGGTGCTCAAAGCGCGTATTCCGGCACGGATGTTAGAGATCAACTTGGCGGCCTTTGATGCGGGGCGGATGGCTTGAGTATTGGCTGTCGGGCGGATTCCGCAAGAAGCGTTCCGCCCGTCTGAGTCCCTCCCAGCAGATTGGCCGTTGGGGTGAAAACCACGCGGCTATCTATCTGCGGCGGCAGGGGTATCGCATCATCGCGCGGAACGTCCGTCCGGATGCTCATAGCGAGATTGACCTTATAGCCCGTCTGCCGGACACCTTGGTGTTCGTGGAGGTGAAGACGCGTGCAAGCGAAGAGTTCGGTGCGCCGGGTGCCGCAGTCGATTATGCCAAGCGCAAGATCTTAACGCGAGCAGCAGTACGTTTCTTCCGGCAAGCCCGCAATCCGCCGTTGAATGTGCGCTTCGACGTCATTGAAGTGGTGAGCGGAGACAACCCCAAGAGGCCCGAAATCCGGCACTCGGAGGATGTTTTCCAGATCAGTCGCGCGTACTTAATGCCGCAAAATGATATAGGCTTGATTTACGGGGATGACTAGTTTATACTGGGGTTTATGGCAGTAGCAATCATTGATTATGGCGCCGGGAATCTGACCAGCGTCAAGCTTTCGTTCGACGCAATCGGCGTCGAAACCGTTATCACCTCCGACGCCGCAACTATTCTCGCGGCAGAGCGGGTTGTCTTTCCGGGAGTCGGCGCGGCAGGCGCGGCGATGGACAATCTGCGCAAGTTGAACATTGAACCGGCCCTGCGGCAAGTCATCGCAGAGGGGCGTCCTTTCCTCGGCATCTGCGTCGGCACGCAAATCCTATTTGAGCGTTCCGAAGAAGATGGCGGCACGCCGACATTGGGATTCATGAAGGGGACGGTTAACCGCTTCCATTTTGCAGATCCGTTGGTCAAAGTGCCGCACATGGGTTGGAACCAAGTCAGCTTTGCGCGCCAGCATCCGCTTTTGGCGGGGATTCCGGACACCTCAGATTTTTACTTTGTACACAGTTACTATCCCGTTCCGGCGGACTCCGCCGATGTCATCGGGACGACTGATTATGCGGGCAGCGTCTTCGCTTCAATGGCGGGGCGCGGCAATCTGGCGGCCACACAATTCCACGTTGAGAAGTCGGGACGTGTCGGCCTGCAACTGTTAAAGAACTTCTCAGAGTGGAGCGGAACATGCTGACACGGCGGATCATTCCTTGCTTGGACGTAATCAACAAGCGCGTCACCAAAGGCGTTAAGTTTCAGAATAACATCGACCAGGGCGACCCTGTTGAGCTGGCCTTGCGCTATTATGAGGCAGGCTGCGATGAGCTGGTGGTGTACGACATCACTGCATCAGCAGAACATCGCCCGATTGACTTGGACATGGTCTATTCCGTCGCCAAGGCGATCCGCATTCCCTTCGCGGTGGGTGGCGGCATCCGTAACCTTGAGGATATGTCGAAGGTGTTGGAGATGGGTGCGGAAAAGGTGTCTGTGAACTCGCTGGCTGTGCAGTCCCCCGAGATCATTGAACAAGGCGCGAAGGCTTTTGGTGCGCAGTGCATTGTGCTGGGCATGGATCCTGTCAAGAGCGACAACCCTGCTTGCCCGAGCGGTTATGAAATCACCCGGCGTGGATTCCGCGAACGTACCGGCATTGACGCCGTTGAGTGGGCGCGCCGTGCTGAAGGACTCGGTGCCGGTGAAATCGTTGTCAACTCCGTCGATGCCGATGGCACGCGCCAAGGGTTCAACCTTGAAATCACCAAGCTGATTGCCGATGCCGTGCGCGTGCCGGTCGTGGCATCCGGCGGTGCCGGCTGTGCGGAACATTTGCGTGATGCATTCTTGATTGCACATGCCGATGCGGCGATCGTTGCAGGCATCCTGCATGAGAATATTGTCACTATCGGCAGTCTGAAGCATGACCTCGCCGCATGGGGCATTCCGGTGCGCAACGCAGAGTAATCCAACGATGGAGGAGTGATTATGAACAAGTTCGGCATGTGGTTGTGCGTTGGTCTGTTGGCCGCGATTGTTTCCGGATGCCGGACTGTTCCATTCTCCGAGCGGTCGCAGCTCCTGCTCACCAGTTCCTCTTACGAGAACCAGTTGGGCGTAGAGGCTTACAACGAATATAAAAAACAGTTGCCGCGCTCAACCAACGCCAAGTATAACCAAGCGTTGGCGCGTGTCGGTGAAGCGATTAAGAACGTCGCGCAGGCGGACGGATTCGAATGGGAGTTCATCGTGCTGGAGTCTTCGACTGCTAATGCATTTTGCCTGCCGGGCGGCAAGGTTGCAGTCTATAGCGGACTCTTTTCATTCACGGCCAACGAGGCTGAGCTGGCTTGCGTGGTGGCACATGAAATCGGCCACGCCATTGCACGGCACGGTGGTGAGCGGATGTCGTGGGCGCAGTTGCAATCACTTGGCGCATGGACTTTGAGCACAACGATGCAAAACTCCACCATCAATTCCATCTACGGCCTTGGCACCAACTTGGGGGTGATGCTGCCATTCAGCCGCAGTAATGAGTCGGAGGCCGATGCGATTGGCTTGACTCTGATGGCGCGTGCGGGTTACGACCCCAAGGCGTCGATTACCTTCTGGCAGAAGTTTGGCGCAGGACAGCCCAGCAGCAAGATCGAGCAGTGGATGTCTACTCACCCCAGCGGCAATACGCGCATCAAAGATTTGCAAGAGCGCATGGCTGAGGCTGAGCTGGAATACCGCAATGCCAAGACCAAGCGCGGACTCGGCGCCTCGTTGCAATAACTAGCGGCCTGTGCGGTCGATGGGGCGTCCGTAGAGCGTGGGGCTGGCGCATAAGAATTCGGCTAGTCCTTGAGGGTCGGAATCAACACCGGGTTTGCCGGGGTAGAGCATATAATCGCCACGGTATTTCATCGGCGTGAAGTTGGGCATGTATACATTAGATCCACACGCCAGTGACTGCTCGCGTCCATCGGGCATCAGAGCATCGAAAGCGGTTGTGGCGGGAATGTTCGCATCAGGATTCATCAAGCGTAAAAGCGCTACCACGTTGCAATAAACATCCAGCGGGAAAGGCGGATAGGGTTTGCGCAATGCCTCTTGCCCCAGCGGCGTATCGGGGTCAGGAATATAAGGGCCGCAGCCAATCATGTCGGGCTTGAGTGATTGCAGATGAAGCAGATTGCGTGCGACATCTTCCAGTGTTTCGCCGGGCAGGCCAATCATAAAACCGGTGCCGAGTTCAAACCCGGCAGCACGAATATCGGCCAATGCTTGATTGCGCTGTTCAAAGGTTTCGTCGGGATGAATCTCACTGAATCGCTTGGGGTCGGAGCTTTCAAAACGCAGCAGAAAGCGCCCTGCGCCTGCTTCACGGAATGCGGCGAGTTCGGCGGGCGGGCGTATGCCGATGGAGAGCGTGATTGTCTGAATGCCGGTGGCTCTGACGGCGCGGATAATTTCACACAGCTTCTCGCAGGTATAGAAAGGATCGTCGCCGGATTGCAGGACAACAGTGCCGATGCCTGCCGAGCGGATGACTTCTGCCGCTGAGACGATTTCGTCGCGCTCCATGCGGTAACGCACACACTTGTTCTGCGTGGCATTGATGCCACAGTAGGTACAAACATTGCGGCAGTAGTTGGTGAACTCGATAATGCCGCGCAGGAGGATGTCGTCGCCCTTGCGCTCGGCGCGTAAAGCATTAGCCTCGCGGCGGAGCTGTTCCGCCGCGAGGCCTGTTGCTGAGAGTTTCTCGACGATAGCCTCTTGCGTCATCTTATTTCTGAATGACGGATGTCGCGGACTTGATGATGCCGGCGATGTCGGAGAGGTTGGTCGGGATGATGATCGAGTTGTTGGTTTTAGCCAGCTTGCCGAACTCACCGATATACTGCTCGGCCAAGCGGAGGTTCACAGCGTTGTTGCCGCCGGGCTCGTTGATGGTCAACGCAATGGCACGAATGCCTTGGGCGGTGGCGTCTGCCACGAGGGTGATTTCCTGCGCTTTACCGGAGGCCTCGTTGATGCGGCGCATCTTTTCACCTTCGGAGCGGGCGATGGCTTCCTGCTTGTCACCTTCGGCGCGGTTGATTTTGGCTTGGCGGTCACCTTCGGACTCTGCAATCATGGCGCGTTTTTCACGCTCGGCACGCATATACTTTTCCATGGCGTCGCGGATGGTCTGCGGCGGCGTGATGGAGCGGATTTCATAACGCGTGACTTTGATGCCCCACGGGTCGGACGCGGCGTCAACGGCCTCGCAGATCGCGGCATTGATTGTGGAGCGTGTTTGGAAGGACTGCTCAAGTTCCAGCTTGCCCATTTCTGAGCGCATGGTGGTCTGTGCGAGCTGGGCGCAGGCGAAGAGGTAGCTGCTGATGCCGTAGGACGCACGGGCGGGATCCATCACCTGCAGGTAAAGGATGCCGTCGACTTCGACGGAAATGTTATCCTTCGTAATACACTGCTGCGGAGGGACGTCCAGCGCCTGCTCCTTCAAGGTGTGGCGGTAGGCCACGCGCTCGATAATCGGCACGAGGATGTGCAGGCCGGCATCCAGCGTGCGGTCGTATTTGCCGAGACGCTCGACGATGTAGGCGGTCTTCTGCGGAACGATGCGGATGCATTTTGCGATTGTAACGATGATCAGGACAATGAGTCCGAAAACAACAAATGGTCCGAAGGACATAATGCTCTCTCTTTCTTTTTAGTTAGCGGGTTGAACGTGTAGGGTTAAATTATCGCGCGAGCAGATCTTGACAGGCGTGCCTGCCGCAATCGGCGCATCGGCAGTGGCGGTCCAGTCGCTGCCGTTGAAAGAGACCTTGCCGGAGGTCGGCGGGGTAATGTCGGCCGTGACGCGCGCAACTTTGCCGACGAACTCATCCGGTGTTTCCGGCGAGGCAATCCAACGCGACAGCGGCTTGCGGAACAGCATGAGCGACACGATGCTCATGACGGAGAAAAGGACTCCCCGCAGCCAAAAGTCCATAGGGCAAATATATTCAATCGCACCGACTATCAGCGCAGAGATTCCAAAGAACAGTAATACAAACCCGCCCGGTGTCAGCACCTCGATGATAATCAACACCAAGCCGGCAATCAGCCAGCAAAAAGCAACGTTCTCCCACATACTGAAGTTCCTTTCTTTAAGTATTAGTTTAACACGTTTTGAGGATATCCACAAGACTATATGGACACAATTGTCAATGAAATAAATTAGGTTCATGCCTAGATTAGAGCGGATTTTCTCTGAACTGAGCTAAGAGTAGCAGATAAAGATCTTCTTGTCGATGATTAAATCTCCACTCCGTTTCTTTTAGGTATAGATAGAACATTTCAGAACGCACGCCGCGGAAC
>JAVBMC010000013.1:0-11521 GCA_031552845.1 Kiritimatiellia bacterium | reverse complement strand
TCGCGCCCCCCATGGGGGGCTCCCCTGAAAGAGAGCGTGCCTGGGCACCCCCCATCTGCAGGGAAAAGATATTTTACACTTTACAATCACATAAATTTGTACGCATGGAATACAATGGCGCTTGAGTTTTTCGTGCAACTTAGTACACTAATCGGCATTTGCCGTCGAATAGGAACACTTATGCAGTTTTTTTCACGCGGATTTTCCAAGTCTTTTATGCTCCTGACGGTTGTTACGGCAGCGGGATATCTCCCGGCACAAGTCGCAAACGACCCGTCACCCGTGCGGGAGGCTGCCGAAATCGCCGCCGAGGCTGTGGCTGAAAAAGATGCGGAGTGTCCGGTCTCGCTGACGTTGCAAAGTGATGTGTTCTCGACCTACGCGTGGCGCGGATTGATTCTGTCGATCGAGCCTGTGTTCCAGCCGTCCGCCGCAGTGGGGGTTGATTTGAATGATTATGGTGCGCTGTCCGCAGGCGTCTGGGCGAACATGGGTATCGGCGACAACCGTGCCGCGCATGCAAGCGGCGTGGATGAGATCGACTACTCATTCGGCTGGGAGCGTGACTTCGGCCCCGTCACAATCGGCGTAGGGTATACGTATTACGAACTCCTCGGCACCTCGCCCGCCAATGCTTATAACATGCACGAGGTCTCGGCGGCAATCTTCTATAAGAATGACTTCGTCACGCCTTTCCTGAAGAACTTTTATGATATCAACGAGTCGGACGGTTACTATGCGCAGCTGGGCTTGGAGCGCGAGTTTGCATTGACGCAGAGCAGAAGTTTGTGTCTGAACATCAGCGCCTATGCTTCATGGGCAGACGCGTCTTACAATAAATATTACTTCGATTGCGACCATGGCACTGTAACGGATTACAACGTCCTCATGGTGTTGTCCTACGCGTTGACGGAGCGCATCACCATCAGTGCTACCTTGGCCTTCAGCGGCGTGATTGACGGCGTCATCCGAGAGTACGCGCAGGAAGAGCAAGACTACTCCGACTTCGTCTGGAGCGGCTTCTCCATCGCATTCCAGCTTTAATCAATAACGACTGCAACAGCCATCATGCTCAACACAAAGAACCTCCTTCTAGTGTCCGCATTTATTTTCGCAACCGCCTTTGCTTTTGCAAAAGATGGCGAAGGCCAGCCGCCGCCAAGCCATAGCCCTGCATTCACTGCCGCGGAAACCGTACCCGAGGTGGAGGCTGTCGTCATTACGAACGCGCCGCTGCCGGAATGCGTGGTAGAGCCCGGACAGGCTGTTGAGGAAAAGAGTCCATTCACCTTCAACGCACAGATCGACTTTTACAGCGCATACGTCTGGCGCGGCATTGTCTTCTGCGAAGAACCCGTCTATGAACCGGGCGCGCAGATCCACTACGATGCAGGCGTCCTTGGCCGTTTCATGGCCGGCGTGTGGGCGAATGCCGAAATGGGCGACAACCGCCGTGGCCATGATGGCGGCGTCACCGAGGCCGATTACTTCGCAGGCTGGAACCGTAACTTCGGCCAGCTCGTCACCGGCCTTGGTTATGCCTACTGCCAATTCCCCCAACGCCAGCCCGCCAACCTCTGCAACATTCACGTTGTCTCCGCCAGCATCGATTGGAAGAACAGCTGGGTTACGCCCTTTGTCAACGGCAACCTCGACATCAACGAGTCCGATGGATTCTACGCGCAGTTCGGCCTCTCCCGTGCCTTTGTATTGACGGAAGACGAACGCCTCTTCCTGCGCATGAGCACCTACCTCTCATGGGGCAGCGGACCTTACAACCGTTATTACTTCGGCCAGAACAGCGGCGACCTCGTGGACTACAACGTCACGCTTTCCCTTGCCTATGCGTTGACGAAAAACGTCACCATCGGCGGCACAGTCGCGGCAAGCGGTCTGATTGACGGCACCATCCGCGACCAAGCCCAACAGAACTACGGCTACAACGACCTCGTCTGGGGCGGCTTCAACATCGCCCTGCGCTTCTAACGGCTGCGCTCCATAGTCTTTGCCGGGAATGAACCACTCACTCTTGTCAAGCGTTTGACATCCATGGAGAGTGATTATGCATGACGACGGTATCCATGGAAACGAGCAGGACTTCTTGGCGGAAATCGACCAGGCCTTCAGTGATTTAACTTATCGCCAAAGGTTGGGTCGTATGTTCAGCGGTTTAGTCGCCGCGCATGATTCCCGTGCTTACAAAGAGGCGCACATCGAGCTGCAACGCACCGCCGCGCCCATGTTTGCGTTGGTGCTGCCGTTCTTTCTGGTCCTTCTGCTGCTCGCTTTCACAGGCAAAGTGTCGGAGGAACCGAAAATTTACGAAGCAACAGTCGAAGAGATTCAAGCCGTCGACGACCTGACAAAGATAGAAGAAATCCCTCCCCCCGAACCACCGGATTATGTCCCCGATAATCTCTCAGAAGTGCTCGGCAGTGAAATCAAAGTCGATACCCCTGTAGCCAACACCAGCGACCCAACGCCCTCCGTCAAGCCCGTCGAGATTACAGCCGTCAGCATGATCAAATCCCCCGTCGTGTTCAAAGGCATTTACGGTTCCCTGCGCAACTCCGGCGTTCGCGGTTCCGCATTGGCCACCCACGGCGGCGATGCCAACACCGAAGCCGCCGTCATGCGCGCCTTGCGCTGGCTCAAAACACAGCAGCAGCCCAACGGTGCTTGGAAAGGCGGGGCCACCGGCCTTGCACTACTCGCCTATCTTGCACATGGTGAGCGCCCCGGCGATAGCTCGCCTGAGTTTGGCGACACTGTCCAAAAAGCAATTGAGTACCTATGCGCACATGCCAAAAACCTGGACTACTTCACCACCTATGCCCTCGCCGAGGCTTACGGCATGACCCTGCATCCGGGCGTCAGGGATGCGGCCTATACCGCCATCGAAAAGACCATCAGCAAGCAATTCAAAAACGGCCAGTGGGGCAATGGCGATAAACCTGAACTGCTGCAAATGACTTTCAACGTTCTCTCTCTCAAAGCCGCCAAGATGGCCGGACTCAAAGTGCCCGGACTCGACGAAAGCATGAAGCTCGCCGTGAATGGTTTTATGCTCCAAGGCAATGCCGACCGCGGCGGATTCCAATCAGACGCCTTCGGCCCTCCCGGCGCCAACTTCCGCCGCTCCGGCACGTGGCACTTTATGATGGGCGTATTCGGGATGCAATATCTCGGCGCAGGCAACGAAACCGTCGTCTCCAAAACGCTCAAACTTCTGGATAGCCTGTGGCCGCCCGCCACGCTCGGCAAAAACGACATCGCCTGTTGCCCCGTCCGTTCAAACTACTACTCAACCATGGTGTACTTCAACGCCGGCGGCGAGCGGTGGAACCGCTGGAACAACTCGATGAAGAAAATCTACTGCGACGGACAAACCATTATCAAAGGCCAATACAAAGACCATAACGGCGTCGAGCAAGAACTCGGATACTGGAATTGCGAAGATGAGCACATCGGCGACCAGCCTCTCATGCCCACCGTCTATATCGCCCAGCAGTTAATGATCTACTACCGCTTCCTTCCCTCGACGACCAAGAAGGCTTGGGAAACAGGCCCAGAAGCAGCAACAGCGCTGGTTGACAAAAGTGATATCGATGTCGATACCAGCGGCATTTAATACGACAGCTCATGCTCCAACAGGTGTAGAAGCGCCCGTATCTTCTGGTCGGGCGTCTTGCCGGAAACATGCGGCGGATTGCCACGGATGAGTATCGGCGCACGTGTCTTGGCATGAAAGAACTGCGCCCGCATTCCCTTCACCTCCACGCGCATGATTTGTTTTCGTGCGGCACGAATCCGCAAGCGGCACAGCTGTAACAAACGATTTACCGCCTCTGGTAGCTTGCCATACACATCGGCGATCTCTGCCCGCAGTGCATCGACCTCCTCTTCACTCGTCGCCTCGGCGCACCGCCTGTGCAGGCGCATCCGATGCGCATCGTCATCAATAAACTCGTAGGGAATGCACGCTGAGAACTCATCATCAAACAGTCCCGGCGAGAGATCCACAAAGTCCAGCTGCAGCGTTACATCCACCAGCAATGGCGGTGGTTCGCCCTTCATCCGCGCAACAGTCCGCTTGAGTAGTTGGCAGTAGAGACCAAAACCAACCGCCGCGATGTGTCCGCTCTGCGCATGCCCCAGAAGATTACCCGCTCCACGGATCTCCAAATCACGCAACGCCAAATTGAACCCCGCACCGGGCCCGCTGTGCTTGCGCAACGCCTGAATCCGCCGCCGCGCCTCTTCGTCCATATAGCCATGATCAGGCAGCAGCAGCCAGGCAAACGCCTTGACCATCGAGCGCCCCACCCGCCCGCGCAGTTGATACAAGTCCGATATGCCGAATCGGTCAGCACGGTGTACGATAATCGTATTGGCGTGTGGAATATCCAAGCCGTTCTCGACAATCGTCGTACACAACAGCACATTGATTTCGCCGCGCTCAAACCGTAACATCACATCCTCAAGCTCACGTGAAGCCATCTGTCCGTGCGCCACGCCGATTTTCGCTTCCGGCACCAGCTTCGTCAATCGCTCCAACATCCGCCGAATGGTTAGCACGCGGTTATAGAGGAAGTAGACCTGCCCGTTGCGGTTTATCTCCTGCAGAATCGCCGTGCGCAATGTCGTATCCGAGTCACGCACAACCTTAGTGTCAATCGCTTGGCGTTCACGTGGCGGCGTCTGCAACAGGCTCATATCCCGCGCCGCCGTCATGCTCATATAGAGCGTACGCGGAATCGGCGTGGCTGAAAGCGTCAGCACATCCACCAGTCCCCGCATCTGTTTCAGGCGTTCCTTGTGCCCTACCCCGAAACGCTGTTCCTCATCAATGACCAGCAAGCCCAAGTCCTTGAAACTCACCTGCTCCTGCAGCAGTGCATGCGTGCCGATGACGATATCAATCTGTCCCGCCGCCGCATCTTCCAAAATCTGCCGCCGTGTCGCGGGCGAACGGAAGCGGCTGACTGCGGCAATGCGGATCGGATAGGCCGCCATACGCTCGCAGAAGGTTTCGTAATGCTGCTCGCACAGAATAGTCGTCGGCACCAAGACCGCCACCTGCTTCTGATTCATCACAGCCACAAACGCCGCACGCATGGCAATTTCCGTCTTGCCGTAACCCGCGTCACCGCAGATCAACCGGTCCATCGGCCGCGTGGATGCCATATCTTCTTTGACCTCGGCAATCACCCGCACCTGATCCGGCGTCTCTTGATACGGAAAGGCGGACTCAAACTCATGCAGCCACGTTGGGTTCACATCAAACGCAAACCCCTTCAACACATTCCGCCGCGCCTGCGTCTCCAACAGCGACGCCGCCAAATCCTGCACTGCCCGCTCGGCAGTTGCCTTTTCCTTAGTCCAGCGCGCCCCGCCCAGCTTGTGCAGCTTGGTGGCACGCCCGCCGCCAACGCCGACATAGCGGCTGATTAAATTCGCTTGCGATACCGGCACATGTAGCTTCGCGCCTTCAGCATATTCAATGCTGAAGACCTCCGAGCGCACGCCGTTGACTTCAATCTCCGTCGAGCCGATGAACCGCCCGATACCATGGTCAACATGCACCACCAAATCACCCGGCGAGAGTTCATTCAACTGCTCTACCCGCACGCCTTGACGTGCGACAGTGACCGGCCGATGCAGGTTCTGCTTGCGCACGGCGTACAGATCAGGCTGCGCGGCCACCACTGCCGTCGGCATGACGAAGCCACCCGACAGCGGTTGCAGAACAAAGCACAACGCCGACCCCGCAGGTGCTTCACGCTCCAATAGCTCCAGCGTCCCCGGTGTGTCGGCGCACATTACAGTTGGAAACTCCGACGTGCGTGCCGCCAAGTTTTCCAGAATACTCCGCCGTTGCCGCACGAGCAGCTCCGGATGATGCACTGCCGCGCCATCATCAACTACACCCGGGAATGGCGCCACCTCCAATGGAAAGTCCGGCAAGCCAGTATAGGGCGGTTCGCCGCTAAAGAACTCCAACGCCGGCGCGGCACTGCGGAAGCGCTTCAGCAACGACGTCCAATTCGGCAACGTGCGCGACTCCAAATGCAATAACTCAGTCTGCTCCTGCAACTCCGTGTGATTCAGCCAGACAATCCCCGCCCCGCGCGGCAGCACATCCGCCAACTGCACCAACGGCAATGCGCCATCAGTGCACGGCACCAGCGTCAACTCATCCAGCTTGCCTGATGAGCGCTGCGTTGCCGGGTCGAAACGCCGTAATGATTCTACCTCGTCGCCAAACAACTCCAAGCGCACCGGCTGTTCATCGCCCGGCTTCCAGATGTCAACAATCCCCCCGCGCACCGCCACCTGTGCAGGAGCTTCAATATCAATCGTGCGCGAATAGCCCCACGCGGTCAGCTGCTCCAATAACACCGCCAAGGATGCAACAGGCAAAGGTTTGCCGGGTTTGAATTGCAGCACAGCCGCCTCGACAGCGTCCGGTTCAGGCACCGGCACGCACAACGCCGCCAGCGGCACCACTAGCACGGTCGGCGCGTTGGGCTTCCGCTGCATCAGCGAACGGATGACTCCCACCCGCAAGCCCTGCGTCTCGGCATCACCTTTTAATGGCAGCGGCAAGTGGAGCAGGTTTACATCTTTACCTGCAAAGGCTTCTAAGTCGCACAGCAAACGCTCTGGGTCAGCCGACGCATTCAGCACCACCAAGGCCAACCGCGTGCGCTCAGCCACCGACAATGCAAACAGCGCCGCCGAAGCTCCCGGCAGATACGGCGCAGCGAAGCGCTCAGCCCGCTTCGGGAGAGCCGCCGCAAATGCCGCGTCAAACTGCCGCGCTATCGCCGCGAGTTCAGTCATTCGACCGTGCGCGTTCGAGTATCCACTGGCCCATCTTGCTCACCGTCTTCGGCCAAGCCTTGCTGTCGCAGCGGGTATCGAGGAACTTGTCATAGAGCGCCAGCCATGCCGTCCAGAACATCTCAATGAACATCATGCGCTCTTGGAACTTGCCGTACGCATCCTCGCTCTCCGGCTTCGGCAACTTGACGGCGCGGAATGCAAAACTATCATCCACATTCGCACTGACCACCCAATCCCCGCGCGTGAGGGTAATCTTAGCGCGGCGCAGCTTCTTGCCGCAGAGCAGCGCCACACCGGCCTCTTTGCTGTTCATCGGCACGCCGTTGCGCAGCACGACCTCATGCGCGCCCTCGCCCTCGCGGAAGAAGTACAGCGGCCCTTCGAGCATCAAGCCATGCTCAAAGCCATCGGCCTGAAACACGCCGCCCTCTTTCTCCCAATAGAACCACAACCACGTCAGAAAGTCCATCCCCAACGCCGACTCCGGAACGAGCTCCACCGTTTCATCCGGCGTAAACCGCACGGGGTCCAAATCAATCGGATTGATGCGCTTGCGTTTCGCCGCCGCCGATTCCGGCGTCACCGCCACAGGCAACTCGCCGACCGTCGTGCGGTAGTTCACGCAGAACGCATCATGCTGCTTGTCCGACATCGCACTTGCCAGCACGATCTGATTGCGCAGGTCGGTCATCACCGGAATTCCCGTCAACGTCGGCGGCATCTGCGGGAGGAACTGCGCGATGATATGCTCGCGGATTTCGGACTTCACCGCACGCGGCAGCTCGGCCACATTACGCGCCTTCTTCTCGACCTCCTCCTCCAGCTTGACATACGCCCGCAGGAGCGAGTTGGGAATCTTCTTCTCCGCCTTCATCAACTGCACCGAGACATATGGCCCGAACACGCACGACTCTTCCGTGATCGTCCTGTCGAGCAAATGCTTGCCCGTGACCCACCCTGTAATCGGGTCGCGGTCCAGTGACGTAATCGGCGGCGCGGCATGTCGCGCAAATGCCTCCACGATCGACGAATCATACGACTCGCTCAAGTAAAACAAACGGAACGCCACTGCACCCGAATCAAAGCCCATACTTACTCCATTAGAAGCCAAACCCGAAGTAACGGTTGGCGTTGTTAAAACAAATATCCCGCACCACTTGCCCCGTCCAATCGATATCGTTGGGGATGATGCCATCGGCCATATCCTGCCCGAGGCGCGCGCACAGAATCCTTCTAAAATACTCATGCCGCGTGTAGCTCAAAAACGACCGGCTATCCGTCAGCATTCCGACAAAGCGCGACAGCAGTCCCAACTGCGACAACGCCTCCATCTGCCGCAGCATCCCGTCGCGCTGGTCGTTGAACCACCACCCGCTGCCGAACTGCATCTTGGCCACAGTCGGCCCGCGTTGGAAGTTCCCCAGCATCGTCGCGACCACCTCATTGTCGCACGGGTTGATGGGATAGATGACCGTCTTCGGCAGAGCATCCTCTGCATCCAAGCGGTCGAACAGCTTCGCCATCGCCGCCGCGCTGCGGAAGTCGCCAACCGAGTCGCACCCCACATCCGGCCCCAGCTGTGCAAACAGCCGCGAGTTGTTATTACGCAGCACGCCATAATGAATCTGCCAAGCCCAGCCGCTCGCCGCATCCATCCTGCCAAACACATACAGCATTGCCGAGCGGAACTTTGCCGCATCACATGTCGCCGGTGCGACGCGCTCACCGCGTGCCCTCAGGAAGATCGCACGCACTTCCGACTCCGTATAATCCTCCGCCTCGACCTGCGTCAAGCCGTAATCCGACATCACACACCCTGCCGCCGCAAAGAAGTCATGCCGCATCTGCAACGCCGAAAGGAAGTCATCATACGTCGTGATGTTCATCCCTGTTGCGGCCTCAAGCTTATCCACCCACGCATTCCAGAACTCCGTACGCTCGACCGCCAGCGCCTTATCCGGACGCCACGTCGGCAGCATCTTCACCTCAAATCCCTCCGCACGCACCGCAAGGTGATGCGCCAAATCATCCACAGGGTCATCGGTCGTACACACCAGCTTCACGCCGCTGCGCACCATCAGCCCCCGCGCGGAGAACTCCGGCTGAGCCATCGCCTCCTGCGTCCGCTCCCAAACCCTATCCGCTGACTTCGGCGACAGCAAATCCGTCATGCCAAAGTAACGCGCCAGCTCCAAGTGCGACCAATCATACATCGGGTTACGCAGCAGATACGGCATCGTCTCGGCGAACTTATCGAACTTCTCGCGCGCCGTGGCATCGCCGGTGATGAAGCGCTCCTCCACGCCATTCGAGCGCATCGCGCGCCACTTATAATGATCGCCGCCCAGCCACACCTCCGTCAAGTTCGCCCAGCGTTTATCCTGCGCCACCTCCTGCGGCGGCAAGTGACAGTGAAAATCCAAAATCGGCACCGTCGCCGCATAGTTGTGATACAGCTCCAACGCTCCCGGCGTCGTCAGCAAAAAGTCATCATGAATAAACTGCCTCATAGCACTCCTTTAACCTGCACTCTCTTCAACCTTCGACAAATACGCCCTCCGCGCCGGCACCCGCTTGATCGCCCCCGACGGACACCGCTCCGCAATCCTGCACGCGTTACATCGCTTGCACGCATCCTGCCGGATCTGCAAGAACAGCGAACCATTCCCAAAATCCCCGCAGCTCTTCACACACTTCGCGCAGCCCGTGCACAGCCCCTCATCAATCGTATACTCAAAATACGGCGCCTCCACAAACCGCCGCTTGATCGCCCCCGTCGGACACAGCTGATTCTCCGCCGCCTCCGACAGCGCCTTCGCATCCGGCTGAAAGTACCCAAAGCACAGCTTACAATACCCGCACATCTCGAAGCTATGCACGCACTTCACCGCCGACGGCTTCACCACGCACTCAGACTCACACCGCCCACACTGAATACACTTCCGCGGATCGATCTGCCACACCGACCGCTCCCCCGCGCGCCCGCGCCACAACACTCCGCCGAACACGCCCCCCAGCGCCCCCAGCCCCAACACCCGCGCCGCCAGCTTCAGCCACGCTCCGCGCCCAATACTCTCACTCATAACCCACCCTCCGCCACGCTATTCGTCAAACAAAACAACCGCGTGCTATCCCTCACCAAAAACGCATCCTCCAACACCGCAATCGGTCCCCACGCATCGCGCCCCTCCCCCTCCATCAACTCCACGCGCGCCAGTCGTTCAAACCCCCTCGCATCGCCCCGTGCCCACGTCAACGATCCCCGGTCATCCGCCAAAATCCACTCATGCCTCCCAATCCCCACAAACGGCCCCAGCCCAAACTTATCCTCCGCGCCCGACCGCCACACCACCGACCCATCCTCCGCCCGCATACACACAAACTGCCCCCTCGCGCCCCCACCGCTCGCAGGCAACACTGCAAACAACAACCCATCCCGAAACACCGGCGTCTGCTGCTCACTCCCAAACACCCGCTTATCCACCCGATACACCAACCGACAACTCCATGCCCCCTCCCCATCACGCGCCACCTCAAACAACGCCCCACCCGCGCCATACCCCGCCGTCAGAAAAAACCGCCCCCCCGGCAAGATACACGGCGACGGCGCCTGCGCCTGCGCCACAAACTCCCGATTCACCCACAACACCTCACCACTCTCCGACACCCCCACTACGCCCCCCAACCCCGCATACACAAACTGCCGCACCCCCTCCACCTCCAACACCATCACCGACGCATGCGACGCCCCAATCCCCTCCACACCCTTCGCCACCCACGCCACCACCCCCGACGCCAAATCCACCCCACACAACAACGCCTCCTCCGACCCCGGCGCCAGAATCACCCGCCCCTCCACAATCAACGGACACTGCCCCGCATACCACAACGGCACCTTCGCCCCAAACCGCCTCTGCAAATCCAACCCCCACACCAACTCCCCATCCACCGCCCTCACACACAACACATGACACTGCGGCCCCAACGACACCACAAACCCACCCTCCGCCGCACACACCGTCCGCGAGATACCATGATTCCGCTTCGTCCGCACCCCATAAAACCTACTCCACAACTCCGCCCCGCTATCCACACTCAAACACCGCAGCCAATCCCCACCCCGCGCCTCATCATAATCCAACACAAACACCCGCCCCTCCGACACACACGCCGCCGCATGCCCATCCCCCAACTCCCGCACCCACGCCACCCTCGGACTCCGCCACCCAAACCCCGACGCGATGTTCACCCGATCCCCACCCCGAAACCCCGACCACTCCCCCTTCCGCCTCCCCGGCACCACATTCGAATGCACCACCCACACCCCCGCCAAATCCACCTCCGCGCTCACCCCACTCCCCTCCGCCAAAGAACCCTCAACATCCTCCACCCGCAACGCCCCATCCACCTCCAACCCCGCCCCAAACAAAAACACCAACCCCGCCACCGCCGCCAACACAGCCGCAGCCACCACCCCCAAAACTACACACCTCTCAAACATAGTCCCCCCATTATACATCACCCCCACCAAGACACCAGAACAAACACCCCCCTCCGCGCAAAAAACACCCCTTTACGCTTGACCCCATCCCCCAAATCTGGTAACCGACCGCCGCCCACGCCAACCCACACACGGCCCATCCCAGGAGCCCACACCGCCCCCCCCGCCGCC
>JAVBMC010000068.1:0-44757 GCA_031552845.1 Kiritimatiellia bacterium | reverse complement strand
AAACAATGGTCTTGCCGCCTGCGCCACGTCCGCGCTTTCCCCGCACACGATGAGGGCCGAAATAGGATTCATCAATCTCAATTTCACCGGCAGTGAAGCAGGATTCTTTTTCAGCGAGCTGTACGATGCGCTGACGCAGCAACCGGAATACCCGATCAATTGTTCGCCTGTTGAGGCTAGTTAATTGCGCGGTTTGGACAGCGGTTAAATCCGTGCAAAAGAGCTTCAAAGCAGCCTTGAATTTAGCCTCCGAAAGGTGAGCTGACCCCAAATACTTGTTTTTCATGCGTCAATACTAGTCGAAATTGAGTTTAAGTCAATCTAATCTAGGCATGAACCATCATTTATTGCAATGAACCTTCCGGCTGCTCCTCGTCCGCGCTTACCTTTGCGAACGCCACCAAAATAACTTTCATCCACTTCAATCTCGCCATCGAAAAACGGCGACTCTTTCTCAAGGTTAAAGGCAATGATGCGCCGGAGTAATTGATAAAAGCGAGTCGTTGTATTTTTGTTCACATTCATCAGAACCGCAGCGGTTCTGGCAGTGGTTTCAGCGATGAAAAAATTCAGCGCCGTTTTTACTTGCCGCTCTGTCAAGCGTAAGTGTTTTATTTTCATGGAGTTAATCCTATCATGTTCGACGTTTTTTTGTCAAACATCTAGGACAGCCCCTAAAACAAAAAAGCCCCCGGCAACAGCCGAGAGCCTTTCGCTGAACAAGTGCAGCCCGTCACCGGATTTGCAGTAGCATCGGTTCACCTGTGACAGACAGAATGCCGCCACCAATGGAATCAGCCAAGTATGCAGGCAAGTTCTTGGCGGAGTAATCACCAAGCGCCAACTCTGCTCCATTCATGAAAGCGCGCTGCACTCTCAGCCTCTGGCTATGCAAATCCAACAAGGTATCCGCCTCCATCGACAGCCGCTTCATCCTCAACGGTGCCCACAGCTGCACGCGTGCGCGGCTGCTCAACTCCAGACGGACATTGTCATAAACATCGTTCTCCCCGCCCATTTCCATGGAAGGCAACGGCGTGACAGCGAGGTTGTTCGCTGGCTTATTTTCGCTGCGAATCACAATACGCCCGCCGCCTTCACCATCCTCCAAGGTTTGCAGATAAATGGTGCCGGCAGAGCCCATCCGCTCCGGCAGAGTGGCGGTGACATTCGCAGAATCACTGTAGGCGCGGATCTTGCTCTCGCCAAAAGCCTCAAACGTTGCGCCCGGCTCGGTTAGGCGAATTGCAATCCGCCCGCCGCCGCCGCTATACCATCCTTGTGATGCAGTTGAGGACGGCGCACCGCCATACGCCATAATCAAGCTCGATGCGCTCCCCGTCAACCGTCCCGCGACAATGTCCAACGCCCCCCCGCTACCCGCATTTACATCATACGTCGCATTGGTCGCAGCCACACTGACGCGTCCATCCAACTGCAATGTTCCGCCGACAGCCAGCTTGATAACCCCGCCGCCTTGCGTGCGGTAATTCTTCGCAAATCCCGCTGAGTTTCTCCCGGGAGAAGATCCCAACATCCCGGGAGTTGCCGGTGCAAATACGGATCCATAAACCTTTGAGATCCCCAATGTCGTATTCGTGCCGGGCTGCCCTCCATGCGTGACCAGGCGCCTGTCTGAATCGTCCCAATCCACACCTCCTCGATCCCCGGTAATGGTTCCCGAACTATCGACGACAAGATTCCCGGTAACATTCAAACGGCACCCTGTGAAGTTTGACAGCGTATTGCGCCGCGGGATACACCCCAGAGCGCCGCGCTGCACCACATTCACATCGCCATTGAGCGTAAACGGCACATGCGCATGAAAGACCCAGTTGGAACGAAACGTGTGCGACCCCGTTTCCGGCACGTCAATCGCTCCACCCATATAGATAATTCCGTCATAAAGGCTCGTATCCGTCGAAGTCACGCTGAAGAATCCATTCGGCAGCCTCAACGTCGAATTAGTCGGCACCGAAAGCACCCCCTGCCCACGCGTAATAATCGAATCAAACGTCCACACCTCCCCCGGCTTCACGCAGACCGTCCCATAAACGCTCGGCATACACGTATAAAAAGAATCCGAAGCCGAATTCAAGCTATCCACGAGCAATAGGCCATTGAGCTGATCTGCCGTCTTAATATAGGCCGTTCCGCCGCCATACGACTTCCCATCATCACCACAGTTTCCCCGCGCCTGAACATTTGCCAACGGGATGCCCAACGCCGACGCCTCCGTCAAAACCAACGCAATACGGCCGCCTGACGAACCAACCTTCTGCGAGATCGCTCCGGATGCAGTCAACAAACCGCTCCCCGTGATTGCGCCCGCTTGAATATAGATTGAGCCGCCGGCTCCCGGAGCCTTCTGCGTATTCGAATTCCCCACATCAAGACTGCTCGCATTACACGTTCCATTGATGGCGCACTCTCCTGCAACCTCCAACCACAACGCACCACCGCCGGCACACGTATTCGCCGCAGAATACACGTTGAGTTCGCCCCCGGCCCCCAAATCCCTCGGCCGATACACATCGCCATACGCCTGCGAATAAGCCGAACGCCCGCTCGCATGAGCCCCGGCGATACTCCCTGCCGGGAACCTCCCCGGGCTATACCCCTTATACTGCAAATCAATCTTACAGCCAGCCGCCAACGTAAAGCTCCCGCCGACAGAGACACACAACCGGCTCACCTGCGCCGCACCATTCGTCGGATGCGTCCACGAGCCGCCATTAATCACCACATCCCCACTCACAGTCAGGTTGGTAAACACCGTGTCCGCCTCCGGGTAGGTAATCGGAAACGTCACCACACCCATATACAACACACTCTGCGACCACCCCGCCACGGTATCCGGCAGCCCATTCACCCCCGCATCCCACGTCAGGTTCGCCGCCGATGCCTCGCTCAACTCAATCGAATCGCTTGCAACCGGCACGCGCTCCAAGCTCCAATTCGCAGCATCCGAAGCATTACCCGCCGCCGCCGCGACCCACGTATTCACCTCTGCAACAGCACCACTGCCAAAACAAGCCGCTGCCACCAAACCAACCAACTTTAGTTTCAGACTCATGCACAACCTCCTGCTCTGCAAAAAACATCCCCATACAAAAGGGACACACCTAACGTACGACCCTATGATAGCACAAAACCATCCCCGGCGCAAGCGCAAGCACAAACCGCCCTCACCAAATGCATAAATCAAACGCCCGTTTTACCCCCCGCCCCTGCAGAACACTCAAAAACGAGACTTCACACCCCGTGTATGCGCCATGCAATCCCGCTCCTCCGGCAGCGACTCCAACAACGCAAACGTCCCCTATGACCGATACTTCAACTCCTCCGCGCTCACCATCTCCGTAAACGTCCGCCACGCCCCAAACTCCCGCGCCACCATCCGCATCGGCGCCAACAACAATGCCCCCTCCGGCACAACTAAATCACCACTCCCCATCACTCGCCCTTCAACACAACAACCATCATCCACACAGTGTAACAAAACCCATCCCCCACGGCAACCCAATAAAAAAGCCCCGCGGTCACCTGCGAGGCCCTGAGAATTGTTTGAACAAGCCGTTACTTGCCTAAAGCATGGGATGTTCCAGATGAACCACCTAATTGCTTAACACGTCACAACCCCATCACTTGGCTGGCGGAGCGTTGGTGGCGGGGGGATCAAGCATCGGGGGTGGCCGCCAATCTACAGGCATTTCCTTCCAGCCGCGGCGGTTGGCATTAGCTTTGCGTTTCGTGGAGTCCTTATATCCCGGAATCTCTTTGATTAGAAACTTATCTATCTCAGAAACCACATAGTAATCATTTTCAATAGCCTCAATATAATCACTAAACATAATACGAATTTGCATCTTAAAATTTTCCGTTCCTTTCTCGTAACGGTCAAATGCGGTCAGAATGGACGAGTATCGAAAAGAAACATCATATTTCTCAGGTTGCGAAAGAATCTTATCGCGCAAATAGCTTGGAAACAGTTCTTCATCCATAGCAACTAAATAAGTTTCGAGGATACCCTCTTCAGATGGCATTTTTTCAACCAGTTCACCTGCCAAACGAGCCGTCTCTTTATTACCATAGTCTCCAACCAAAGCACATGCTCCTCCAAATTCTTTTCCAGTATTTCCATGTGTCAATTCCTGCTCAAAAATTTTATTAATCTCTCCATTAATTTGCTCACGCGAAAGTTTATGTTCAATTTGAAAATTCTTGATTATATTGCCAACCCAATCATCACCATCATGAAGGGGGCGTCCTAGAATACTTTTAAACAGCTCTTGCCAAGAGCGTGTATTTTCTTCCGCCACTACCCCTGCATTGATAAAAAATAAGCATAAAACAATCAATAATCTTTTCATTTTCTCTCCTTTTTCTTATGGATGCCTTGGTTTACGATTCATGTGCCTTACCCCTGTCTCAATGTCACGTCGTTTTTCCTGTACGTCTTCACCATACACAGGTCCATTTGAAATGTCAACTTGTTTATGAAGGTCCTCGTCCTCTCCATCCATTAATAATCGCCCAATCAATTCATTTTGTGTCAGTCCCTGCCTGTAATAACCAGTTCCCTTACCTCCGCTCCAATCATTTTTTATCTGTTTCTCCGATACGAAAGATTCTAAACCTGACCTACGATAAATATCCCGCAGTCCACAAGCATGTCCTAGTTCATGCGCAAGCACTCGATTCCGTCCATGTTTAGTCATAATTAATCCAACCGACTCTTTCGGCGAGTTAACATGTAACCCCAGGGTACGCATTATCCTTCCGTCGGCTGTTAGCTGCGGCAGAAATTCATCAATACAATATACCTCAAGGCCTTGAGTCCCCGAAGCAGAGGCTGTCATTTTCTTAGCTATCGCATATCGATTTTTAGAAGATTGTTTAAACCAAGCACTATTGGTCAAGTGGTTGGTACTGGCCCATTCAAAACGCATTCCCACTTGGGCAAATATTTCATTGGCTCTTTGTAAACATGCAGGAAAACGAGCGGCTGAGACGGGAGATGTTCCATCATTTGCATGGACAATATACAAGTGAATGGGCGTCACTGTTTCTGTCAACACCTGCCCTGTGAAATAGGGTTTAGGCACCAGATCCACGCAATCAATCGAAATTTCTAATCGAAAGGCGCCGTTTTTTGTCCCTTTAACTCGAACGCCATACCCTTCTCCCACCTCTTTAATGACATCGCCATTTTTCGTCACCTGTGTCCAAGTAACATGCTCTGGTTGAACACCATACGTACGAGGAGTGACATCAATACGGAAAAATGCAGGCTTATCAATAACAATCACAGACGGATTAAAAAGTATACCCCCAGAGTATTCTTTATCAGTGATCGGCTCCACACACAACGTCTGTACCGTAAACGGCAGTATGGAGGCAAACTCAACTTCTTCTCCTTTGAATTCCCCTTTATAACGGAAATCAATAGAGCCAATCTTGCTCTCACTAGAACCGGCCTCGTGGGGAGTAACCTCCAAGAATAAATCTGTTCCGTTCTGGCTATCAACATAATCCGAACGCCATTTATCAATATCTACGCCATGAGCCAATTGATACAACACTTCGGTCGGAATTACTTTTCCACTAGACCTTTTAATCTTATAGGTTCCAGACCTCAGACCTGTGATATTAAAGAAAACCTTACCTGTCTTGAACGCGACATCGGTTCGCAGACGGATTCTGTTCACAATCTGCGTGCCGGTGAAAAATGGAATACCGCTCGGGTACTTGGACAGTGTGTTTTCTTTCAGTGTTTCAAGAACTTCATCAGATGCCCCCACTTTGCTTTGAGGAACCGGCAGCAGATTCAGATCCGAGATATAGAGGCGTGACTTCAATTTGCCCGCAACATTGCCACCCCCGCTATTGCCGCTGCTTCCAGAGCCGTTGTTCATATGCACATGTGAGGTAAACAGGCCTGATTCATTGTCCATCAGATAATGCGCGCCACGCCCTTCGGAAGAGGATGCGGCATTGGCCATGGCCATGAGTCCTGCCGCTTCTTGAGCTGTTGCAGCAGGGACATAACCTTGAAAAACCTCTGCGACACCGCTCAACCGCGCAGGGTTATAACTTGTAAACGTTTGTGCTGTCGGCTGGTAGTCGAGCTGAGCCGCCCAGCAATACCACGTAGTAGGATCATTCTCCCTCGAACTCAAATGCCGCATACTGATCTCATAAACATTACCCTTGCGCAGATTTTTAGTATAGGTTCCAAAATCCCCCGGCCGAGAGGTATTGAATCTTTCAACCCGCCAATCGACGGGCCCCACGCCTTTGACTGTCATTTCCCACGAGGCATAATCTCCACCCAGTTGGAATGGCACAGCCACCAATGATGATGATACCGCCGGTTTACCATCGTCACGATTATCGAGGGGGTTGGTGCCTTGCCGAACTTCTTCCCCGTCCGAGAATCCACCGCCATCGGTGTCGGAATCAAAGGGATCGGTTCCATAGAGGTATTCGTCATAGTCGCTCAAGCCGTCCCCGTCGCTGTCGCGGTTCGGGTCATCCGGAGAGGTAGGGTCGGAATTATTCACGCAGGGATCAAAGCCATGTTCAATCTCCCAATCATCCGGCAAACCATCGCCATCACTATCGGCCTTGAAGGGATCGGTGTGGTGAATCGCCCTTTCCTTCCAGTTAGGAATTCCATCTTTATCGTGATCTATGTCAAGCGGGTCCATCCCGCGCCGAATTTCTTCAGCATCAGAGATACCATCACCATCCGTGTCTGGATTCCAAGGATCGGTTCCATAGATAAGGACTTCTTCACCATCGGAGAGTCCGTCTCGATCGGAATCAGCCGAAAATATCAAGGTGCCAATTTCTAATTCACGACGGTTGCTCAAGCCATCATTGTCATAATCTTGATCAGCATCGTTAGGGTCCGTAGGATCTAAGACCCATCCCCAACGTTCCTCTCCGTCTGAAAGGCCATCACCATCGGTATCAGCCTTCAAAGGATCCGAGCACCCATATTTCCAGAGATGTCCAAATAATTCTTCTTCATCGGGAAGACCATCACCATCGGTATCTACAAGCAGCGGATTGGTGTGGTGAGTGAAAATCTCCGCATAGTCAGTCAAGCCGTCACCATCGGTATCGGCTTTCAGTGGATCTGTTTTGTACTCGCGCTCTTGCAGGTTTGTCAATCCATCGCCGTCAGCATCACTGTTTGGAGCTTGTTGTGGATCGGTTGAACCGTCATCCAGCCAATCCAATCCATAGAACCGTTCCCAGCCATCCGGCAGACCATCGCCGTCGGTGTCAACCAAGGCATCGGCAGCATCCAAGGGATTGAATCCATTATCGACTTCCCATTTATCCGGCAAGCCATCACTATCGGAATCCGTGCTCCATGGATCGGTATTGTGCACAAGGAGTTCGTCATAGTCGCTGATGCCATCACCATCACTATCTGCCGCAAGGGGATTCGTGCCGTATTCTTTCACCTCTTCATAATCTGTCAGGCCATCGCCATCGGTGTCCACTATCGCCGGATGAGTGCCATAAAGAAGAATTTCCTCCCCATCAGAAAGTCCGTCCCCGTCATAATCATAAATCAGCGGATCAGGGCCATAACCCCAGATCTCCTCATAATCATCCAGCCCATCACCATCGGTATCGGCCTTAGTCGGGTCGGTTTGCCACCAATATCCGTGGATTTCATCCCAATCTGAAATTCCATCGCCATCGGTATCGGCCTTCAATGGGTGGGTGCCATAAAAATACTCATCCATGTTCCGCAAGCCATCTTTGTCCGGATCCGAGTATTCATCATTCCACCCACTGTAAGACAGCCAGTCCAGTCCAGTGGCAATTTCCCACCAGTTGGGCAGGCCATCCAGATCGTAATCTTTAGTGGCATCCATAGGGTCGAACGGATCAAACCAATCACTATTCGAAACCTCAAAATAATCGGACAGGCCGTCGCCATCGGTATCGACATGCAGAGGATTGGTATGATAAGCCAGCACTTCTTCAGAGTCGCTCAAACCATCGCCGTCGGTGTCTTTCTTGCGCGGATCAGTTCCGGCGGCGAGCTCTTGGGCATTCTTTAAACCGTCGTTGTCAAAATCTCCGTTCGGACCATGGTTTGGATTTCCGGAACCGTTGTCCAACCTGTTGAACCCGTACGTTGCTTCCCAAGCATCCGGTAATCCATCACCATCGGTATCGGCCTGCATATCGGATGCATCAAGAGGATTAAAACCATGGGCGACTTCCCAGCCATCCGGAACGCCATCGCCGTCACTATCCGCTTCAAGAGGATTGGTGCCATGAATCAAGACTTCATCGCCATCCGAAAGCCCGTCTTGATCCGTATCGGCCAAATAGAGCTTTGTGCCACGTTCCTTTTCCACATCATCCGTTAAACCATCACCATCAGTATCTGGCTTGAAAGGATGCCCACCTAACAAAAACTCATCAAGGTTGGAAACACCATCACCGTCGGGGTCACCATCGGGACCATTGTCGAAAATCAATAAGCCATCATCTAGCGGGTCCAAACCGCTGAAATATTCCCAGCCATCCGGCAGACCGTCGCCATCGGTATCAGGATTCAAAGCATCTGTGTAGTAATATTCATGGGCATCGCACAGGCCATCACCGTCGGTGTCATAACTAAAGGGATCGCTCCCCATGAAGACCTCATCTCCAAAACTCATGCGATCCCCATCGTCGTCTGCCCCCTCTTCGTCCGGAGTCAGCGGATCAAGCCCCCAGCGCACTTCCCAACCATCAGGCCATCCGTCATTATCGGTATCTTCTTTGTAGGGGTCGGTCCCATAGACATACACCTCGTCCCAGTCCATTAAACCATCGCCATCGCTGTCTTCAATCCACGGGTCGCTCCGCCATTCGTGCTCTTCAACATCGGTTAGACCATCGCCATCAGCATCGGCCAACGGATCATGAGGGACAAGAGGATCAAAACCACGCCAAACCTCCCAGTTATCCCACATGCCATCCCCGTCAGTATCTGGATTATGGGGATCAGTTCCATTCGAAAACTCGGCGACGTTGTACGATAAATCATTATCAGCATCCTGCATGGCATCCCCGGGATCTCGAGGATTGAAACCATATTGAACCTCCCACACGTCTGCCATACGGTCCTTGTCCACATCAACAGGATCTGCAGGATCAAGCGGGTCAAAGCCATAGCGCAGTTCCACATGATCGTAAAACCCATCGCCATCGGTATCGCCCACATTAGGATTTGTTCCCGCCGCAAACTCCTGCAAAGCGGTTAAAAGATCATAATCTGCATCGCTCACGGCATCGCTCGGATCAAAACGATCCAAGCCATACTGCACCTCCCACCAATCCGGCAGGCCATCACTGTCGCTATCAGCATTTATATCATCTGCCGACAAAGGATCAAAACCATGTTCAAATTCCCAACCATCGAGTAACCCATCGCCGTCGCTATCCGGATTATTCGGATCAGCACCTGCCCTAGCCTCCTCTAGGTTCGTGAGACCGTCGTTGTCCCAGTCTTCATCAGCACCATCTAATGTATGCTCCAACAAGAACAACCAATCCAATGCAGGACAAAGATCGGGATTGGCGGTTGTTGTATACAAACGGATAGTTACAGTTTGAGGATTATTAGTCGACAAGGGCAACAAGATACTGTCAATCCAACTCCAACCATCTGGAGACTCGAGCGCTACACCTGATGCACCGTTGGAGTCCTCCCATTCCAAGCACAACCCTTCCAGAAGAATGCCATTTGCCAAATAACGCTCGGTTGGGGTTAGGTAGTATTCTTGCCAAGCACTAACACAATCGATTTCAATTGTGCGCTCATACAACAAATTTGTCGCTCGAGGAAATAGCTCCCAGAGACGGAACTCCTCAAACAGTTTCCATCCACGCCAGCCGGGCTCTGCCTCAAACGCAGACTCAACCGTATGGTCATTCGGATCCATGTGCAAGGCAAACTTGGCACTGAGCGTGAATCCGGTAGCGTCCGGAATATCATCTGCCGCTCCGACGGCATCTAACGTGTCAAACCAATAAAGTTCGTAAGCATCCAACAAACCATCAGCATCCGTGTCTGTGTTGCCCGTGTCAGATGGGTCAAGGGGATTAAACCCATGCGTAACCTCCCAACCATCAAGAAACCAATCGCCATCAGTATCGGCAATTAACATATCAGTGCTATAAATAAAATACTCTACTCCATCAAACAGCCCATCCCCATCAGTATCTGGATTATTCCAATCTAGTCCGGGCCATTCCATTTCCTTTGCATCCGGCAGACCATCACCATCTGTATCGAGATCACGTACCCAAGGGTCTGTTCCCAATATGTATTCCCATCCATCCACGGTGCCATCACCATCGCTGTCGGCGTTACGATCATTGTATACCGCGGGATCAAATCCATAACAAACCTCCCAACCATCCGGCAAACAATCATTGTCGCTATCTCGATTAAAGGGATCGGTGCCGTAATAAGCTTCATCAATGTTATTCAATTCATCCCAATCCCAATCATCGTAGGCCTCAGCCGGAATACGTTTGGTCAAATATAGCGAAAAGGGGGAGTAACCGACACCATTCCAGCGCTCTTCCTGTTGGCTGGCTTGGGATGCCATTACGCCAAATGATTGAAAAACATATGGTATGACTCGCAGTCGCAAGGTTAAAGTTTGCGGCCCGTCCGTTGACAACGGCAACACTTGCGGCTCATGACCTCCAAAGTGAGGCAGGAAGCCCGTGGCACCATTTGAGTCCTCCCATTCAAGCCTCAAACTATGAAGTAGAAAACCTTCCGTTCCATCCGAACTCCCTGAAAGCGTCACCTCCTGCCAATTGCCAATGCCATTGATCTCAAACGTCCGCTCGTAGACCAGATTGGTAGCCCAGTTCGGATATCCCAACAGATCAAACGGCTCAAAGAGATGCCAGACAATCGTATCATCGTCAGGCATGAATGCAGTCGACGGTTGATACTCAGGCCCCAAGTAAAACGCCATCTTTGCAGAAAGGCTGAAACCGGATTCATCAAAATAATCTGCATCAACCACATCAAGGCTACCAAACCAGAAGAATTCATGCGGATCCGACAAACCATCGCCATCTTCATCCGGAAAATTACGTGTGGAATCGCAAGGATCATACCCGTGTTCAATTTCCCACAGGTCGGGCAATAAGTCATAATCGCTATCCCAATCCATAAGGTTTGTATTATACTCAAACTCAATTATATCAGGCACGCCGTCGCCATCGGTATCGAGGTCATAAACACGCGGATTGGTTCCAAACCGATACTCCCACCGATTAGGAATACCGTCACCATCTGGGTCTTCTCCGGCATTATTCGGGTTCGTCCAATCTAACTCATAACCGATTTCCCATGGATCAGGTAATCCATCACCATCAGTATCAACACGTAATGGGTCGGAATGAAAGTAACAGATTTCATACCAATCCGAGACGCCATCGCCGTCGGTATCCTCTGAAAGCGGATTGGTGCCGTAGACAAGCAGCTCGTCTCCGTCTGAAAGTCCATCTTCGTCACTATCCGGGTTCGTTGGATCTGTTTGATGGATAAACAGTTCATCCCAGTCTGAAAGCCCATCCCAATCGCTATCAAAACGAGTCGGATAGGTCCCGTAAACAAAAATTTCATCCCAGTCGTTTAATCCATCACCATCAGAATCAATATTGAGCGGATCTATAACATAGAGAAAGAGTTCTTCACCGTCAAACAAACCATCACCATCGGTGTCCGATTTTAACGGATCAGTGGCATAAATGAGAACTTCATCGCCATCATACAACCAATCACCATCAGAGTCGCAGTTTAACGGATCGGTATGATAAGTAAAAATTTCATCTTTATCAGATAATCCATCATAATCCGAATCAGCAAAATTCGGGTACGTATTATAAATAACTATTTCTTCCCAATCCAATATCCCGTCACCATCACTATCGCGATTCTTGTCACTTGGGTCATTCGGATTAAACTCAAAGACAAGTTCCCACGCATCCGTTAAGCCATCGCCATCACTATCCGGATTTGTAGGGTCGGTACCACAACTGAATTCAAATAGATTTTCTAGCCCATCACCATCCAAGTCTTGCAGTTGATCCCGCCAATCTAACGGATCTAACCCGTATCTCACCTCCCAAGCATCCAGCATACCGTCTTCATCGGTATCCGAGTTATTGGGATCTGTACCAAGTGTGTATTCTTGCAGATTGCTTAATCCATCAGCGTCAGCATCCATTGCGGCATCAGTAGCAATCAACGGTTCAAAGCCGTTTTGCACTTCCCAACCATCTGACATCCCATCACCATCGCTATCCGGGTTTGATGGATCTGTGCCAAGCAAATATTCTTCCGTGTTAGTCAGGCCATCACCATCTGCATCATCGGCGGCGTCTGCCGCCGACAGCGGGTCAAGATTATAGCACACTTCCCAAACATCCGGCAAGCCGTCATTATCGCTATCAGAATTTAAGGGATCCGTGCCACGGGCTTGCTCATCACCATCAGTCAAACCATCGCCATCGCTATCCGCATTTCGTGGATCTGTACCGAGTGCCAACTCATCAATATCCGTTATGCCATCACCATCGGAATCAACATTCTCTAGGGAGAATGAAAAGGCATGCTTTGCCTGCCCGATATTTGCAATGCCATAGTCGCTGTCGGTACCTTGCCAAGGTAGTCTGTTGGTCAGTCCGAGTTCAATCATCCGCTGCCAAAAAGGCAAGGCTGTATTTTTAAGCTGTCCTACGCTGACAGGCAACATATTGTTTGTCAGTGAAAATGATGCTACTAAATTGCTAATAGGGGTGCCAGCACCGCCAAGGAAACGCAGTGTTTCATCAAATACTTCCGCGGCAGAGACCGCCAGCCATTTAACCTGCCCTTGTGAGACCGCGCCAAAATCGTTTATCACGCCATCGGGATTCATCACATTATAGTCAAACCACCAAGCGGGAGCATCCGTCAAATTATTGGTAAAGCCGCCCATCGGCAGGCCGCCTTGCGGATAAACACGTAACAAGCCATTCGCCAGCCGGGCACGTCCCTGCACAATCAAAGCAGCCGACATGTGTGCAGGCGTCTGGACTCGAATGACTGATTGGGTTGCTGATAGTGGACGCACCGTTTCTGTGCCGACGTACAATGCATTGAGAGTGTCAACCGAAGTCACCGCACCCGAAAGCGGCATCAACAACAGACACGCCAGAACGCCACCGAAGACAGGATAAAATCTTTTACGGATATTCATGAATATCTCCTGTTACGTGAGTTGTTCAGGGTACAGTTGACAGGTCGTTAGTAAACGTGCCTGAGGAAAGATCCCCCGTTGGTTTCAAATAGGTCACCCCGCCAATAAATGAGACATTGCCTTCAATTGCTACATCACCTTGAATGACGACATTCGTTGTAAAATCCACGGCCGTTTTTAATGGAAACGGTCCATTGTGTACAAATAAGTTCGTCACTTCCGAAGGTGCCAACGCGCGCTTGAATATTTGAATTTCGTCCATCCAACCTTTCCAACTGACCACTGTCGTGACACTCTCAAACGTGGAAGACCGTCTGCCAAAAAAAAGATTGGATGTGTTTGTAACACAAGCCATCCCAGAAGTCTGAGTTTTCAATTCTCCATCAATCCACAACTGTCCGTTCGTCCCGTCCTTAATCAGCGCCAGATGATGCCATTTGTTGTCCATATAGTCCTTCGAATCATCCCGCATAACACAAGCCGGCGTCACGCCGAACGTTTGGAATACCAAAGAACCAACAGGTCCGGAAATACCGGTTGGATCCAAGCCTAAAAAAGCACCGACAGTTTTACTGCTCTTATCCAGCAGAACATGATAATGCGTTGCATCTAACTTGCCTCCACCACCGTGCGCAAACCACATACTTAAGGAGAAGGCATCCCATTGAAAGATCCCTGCAACATCTTTCGCTGTTGTCGCATACATGTAATCCGTTGTACCATCAAACGACATTGCACCACCTGTGCCAATCGGATGGCCTGTACTACCCCAAACGACTCCGGATTTGGTCATCGTGTTGCCATTGCCTGTCGCATCGGCAATGGTAGTTACAGATGCAGCAAAGTCATAATAGGCTGTTGCATCTGTTGGCGTAGTCGGCTCTAATAAGATGGTTTGTGTGAATATCTCAGGAGCTTTGACAGTCTCAACTTCCAATGAGGCTCCGCAAGCGGCAAATGCAGCAAATCCAAACAACGAAACGAAGAGTGTCTTTTTCATAACAAGTTCCTTTCTAAGCAAGCGATGACAATGGGTGGAGATATTCATAAGAAGTGATGATAATTTAATTCGTTAGTTTTACAGCACCACGGATACGGACGCGGATATTCTTACCTTGTAAATCAAGACCTTCGGCATAGAGGCCTTCACAAATTATCAGCGTATCGCCGGACTGTATCATATTCAATCCGCCACGCACGCTTTTCTTGGGTCCCTTCAACATACCCTTTGCAAAAGCCGCACGTCCTGACCACGAATCATTCCCTTCCTTTTGATGAACATATACTGTGCCTACGTCCTCATCTGCCGCATCCGAATTTCTGAGGTCTGACATATCATTATCAAGCCCAGCCTCAATCCATTGTGATGAGGTTTCGGCTTGCTCGGGCTGAACACCATTGGCCGCACCGGCGATAACACTTTTAGAACGGCTTAAATTATTGCTAGCCGTTGGCTCATCAGTCTCGTGTGCAAGATTTCCCCAACCAAAGAAAGGCCACAGCGGAACCAGTGAGACCCGTATCGTCAGCCCGTCAGCACTTTGCAGGCCATCCGCTGGTAACGAGGAAACCACATCCCCCAACAAATCCGCAAAGAGCGTGTGACCGGAAAAAGCATCATCCGAAACATAAACCACCGACGCATCGGCATTTCCAGGATCTGCCAGTAAAGCCCCAAAGAAGAGTTCAGCCCCTGCACTGTCCGGCGCGAATAAGTAAACGCCTGCATCTTGCAGCACAATTTCTTGTTGGGGAACTATCATCTGCTGCCAATACCGCAGCAATACTTGCAAATCCAATGGGGAACGAATGAACATGGATTCATCAATGTGAAGTCCAGATATTTGCTCATCAACAGCAACCTGATTTGGAAAGACTGGTAAACTAAATACACTCAATAGACAGAATATCGACACAAAACGAACTGTACTTCGTTTAATCATGGGGCCTCCTTTAAAAGGCATTTGACGCAATACCGGACAAATTTGGTGGCTGCTCCGAACAAGCAGAAATGTTAAACCGGCGAATGGGGGCAGTATAGACCTATTTTAAATCGTAATCAAGCATAAAAAGGAAAATAAAGGAGAAATTATTTTCATATCAAACAGATGTTTAAACGAGAAGGCACTCTATTTTAGAACAGCTTCTTCAAAAACGACCGATTCCAGGGAGGATTTTGAAATTTTACACGCTTTCTGCCCCGTATCAGAAAACATTGAATCTATTAAATGCTGCGTTTAAATATGAATCTGCATATTTTAATTATACACACACCGTCTTTCCCTATTTCCTGTTTCTTATCACCTATTATTGCATCTTTCGTGCTGGCGTTCCCAGACGTAGCTCAGATATTTGCGTGAGCCGGGTGGAGATTTTGACTGAGCCCAATGGGTCAAATGTTTGAGCCGGGCAGGAGTTTTGTCTGAGCCGTATGGATAAAATGTGTGAGCCGGGCAAGAATTTTGTACCACATGCCTCGTACTTTTTCAACATGCGCGTTTTTGTGGCACGTCTTGGGAATAAAAAAAGGGGCAGACGCCGGTGTGGCATCTGCCCCTGGGTTGGGTTATTACTGTGTGAGTGTCCTCGAGGTTAGTTCACGCTGAGCATGCTTTCGAGAGTTCCGATGCGTAAGGCCTTGCAGCCGCTGAAGCGTTTGCGCACTTGCAGCTGGTAGGTTCCGCCTTCCGCGAGGTTTTCCGGCACGTTGAACGTGAGGCGCACATCGCGGTTGTCGAGGAACTGGGTGACCTTGACCGCAGCCCCACCCTCGACGGGAACGAAGAAGAGTCCTTCATCGGCCACAAGGGGGTGGAACTTGAGGTTCTTGCCGTTAAGCTTGGCTGACATCCCGCGTGTGACAACGGAGTTGACGTTCAGCGTGATGCTGTCGGTCACCGTGTTCAAGCGGGGCTGGCGGTCGTGAGCTTCGATGGTTTCATAGGGCAGGTTCGCCAGAAGGTTTTTGACGGCCTTCTTGGGGAGGAACTTGATCTTGAAGATCAGCTCTTTGCCTTCCACGGGTTTACCTTCCGCGTCAAACACGCCTTTGGCCGTGACGTGCAGGTAACCGAGGTCGCCCACGGGGATATTGTGTCCCGCGAGGAGCAGCCGGTTGACGGTGCCGGCGTAGGCTTCGTAAAAAGCCTTGGCTTGAGGTTTGCTGATGCCGCCGCCGTCGCCGACCATGAAGTCGAGGAGCTGGGCGTTGGAGACGGTGCTGCGGGAGATGGCTTTCGCCGTCTGCAGTCCATCCTTGGCAAGCTCGCCGGAGACGGGCTTGATGATTTGTACCTGAATCGAGCTGGTGGGCTCGTTTGCTGTTGTTGACATGATGTCATTTTCCTAACTGCCGCCTATGTATGATGCTGGCAGCCGGCGGCGTCTGTCAACCCGACGCCAGGACGATTCCAAAAAAACCATACAACGCACTCGCGTTATTGGTGGATATCCCCCTAGCATCTGAACTGCACGCCGGCCAAACGGGCAGTCTGTTATAGTTGATGGCTCCTTGGAGCTTAAGCTCCCGTATGTCGGGGGGCGGAGATTCGTATGAACTCCGAGCCACAGGTATCCGAATCAGTGACGGGTCACTCAATGGGGTCAACGGGGATGCAGTTTAGCAGATTGGAATAATAAGTCAAGAGGGAAAGTTTGCAGTGCAGCAAACCCCAATAAAATCAAGGGAAGAAAGAAGTTCACACGCCTCCCCTCCTCCTCCTGTGCGACAGCCTCTTAACTTATTACCTATTACTTCTTACTTACTACTTCTCTCAAACCTCTTCTTTGCACGTAGCGCCGGGACGATCAACCACAAAACGCGGCACCGCCAATCCCCCCAACGACTCCCGCACCCGCCGCGCAATCGCACGCGCCACATCATCATCCACCCGAAAGTGCGCCGTCCCCTTCACCGGGTCACACTGGAACACATAATACGGCCGCACCCTCATCCGCTGCAACCCCGCACAAAGCTCAACCATCACCTCCGCCGAATCATTCACCCCTTTGAGCAGCACCGTCTGATTCGACACCGGAATCCCCGCCTCCACCAGCAGCTTGCACGCCGCCGCCGACTGCGGCGTAATCTCATACGGATGGTTGAACTGCGTATTCACCCAAACCTTCCCGCTCCGCCCCAACGCTCCCGCCAGCTCCGGCGTCACGCGCGTGGGCAACACAACCGGCATACGCGTACCGATCCGCACGGCGTCAATCTGCTCCAACGCCGCAAACGCCTCCACATAAACCAGCAGCCGTTCATCCGACAACATCAATGGGTCCCCGCCCGAGATCAGCACCTCGCGGATCTCCGGATAACGCCGCACCGCTTCCACCGCCCCGGTAATATCCGTGCACACCTCGCCCTTATGCAGCAGATTCTTACGCGTACAATGGCGGCAGTTCACCGCGCACTCCGTGCTCGCCATCACCAGTACACGATCCTTAAACCGCCGCTTCACACCCGGATAAAACGCCGCGCTCCCCCATTCGCAAAAAGGATCCTCCGCCTGATCGTCCGACAGCTCCTGTACATCCGGCAGACACTGCCGGCAGATCGGATCCTCCGGCGTAAACGCCCGCGCAAGCGAAAGATAATAGTCCGACACACGCAACGGATAACGCGCGTGCACCGGCGAGTTTTGCGCAGCGGCAACTACGGCGTGCACCAGTCCTGCGCCTTCCAATTCTTCAGGCTGAACAAGCTGCCGTCAATATCGCTCGGCATCCGCCAATCACCCGGCGCCAACGACACCGTACCCACCTGCGGACAATCCGGCGCGCACGAACGTTTGAACTGCTGGCTGAAGAAGCGCGCAAGGAACACATCCAGCCACTTCGCAATCTCCTGCGCAGAGTAGATGCCGTTAAACGCATCCACTGCGGACTCCAACACCAGCGGCGGCAGCAGACGCTTACCCACAAAGTAGTAGAGGAAGTAATCGTGCAGCTCATACGGCCCGATCAACGACTCCGTCTTTTGATGAATCGCACCACTCGCATGAGGCAGCAGCTCCGGCGAAATCGGCGTGGCCAGAATATCCTGCAACACCTCCGCCAGCTTGCAGCCTTGCTCCTCCGCCACCCACGCCACAATCGCACGCGCAACACTCTTCGGGACATTCCCGTTCACGCTGTACATGCTCATATGGTCGCCATTATACGTACACCACCCCAACGCCGCCTCCGACAAATCCCCCGTGCCAATCGTCAGCGCATGCAAGTGATTGCCCAAGTCCATCAACGTCTGCGTACGCTCGCGCGCCTGCGCATTCTCATACGCGGCATCATGCGTCCTGCCATTATGTCCAATCGCCTTGAGATGCGCCTTGCACGCCGGACTGATGTCAATCGTCCGCAGCTTCAACCCCAATGCCTTACAAAGCTTCGCGCCATTGCTACGCGTGTGCGCCGTGGTACCAAACCCTGGCATCGACACGCAGATGATGCCCGCAGTATCCAGCTTCAACTTGCGGAACGCCTCCACCGCAACCAACAGCGCCAGCGTCGAATCCAACCCGCCCGAAACCCCCAGCACCACGCGCGAGTGGTTCGTATGCAGCAGCCGCGTGGCCAACCCACAGCTCTGCAATGTCAATATCTCCGCACAACGCTCCGCGAAGGATTCCTCACCAATCGGCAGGAAAGGATTAGTCGGACGGCACACCGCCATCTCCACCTCAACCTCCGGAAGCTTGCCTGCCTTGGCACCGAACTCCACATCCGCCGTCACCAAAGCATTACGATACTGAAACCGCTCCCCCTCCGCCAACACGACACCATCTTGGACAACGACTCCTGCACCCCCGTAAACACAACTCGCGGTGGACTCTCCCACGCCCGCACCAGCCGAGACCACAACACCCGCGATGCTCCGCAAACGCGCCGTGCGCTTCTCCCGCGCACCAATCAGTTCAGGCTCTGAATAAGGATTCAGCACCAACTGCGCCTTAGACTTCGTCAACTCCGTCCCCAGCTGCACAAGTGCTTTCACCTTGCCCAGCGTAAACACCACGCCCCCGTCATAGCTGCAGGCGATCGTCTCCCCACCCATGCACACCGCCACGCCGCGCGTCGCCGTGTTAGTCTCTTCCTGCGGAAACACCGAGCTCACGACGAACACCGGCTTCAACGCCGCCGTCTTCTTCACAAACTCCGCATACGCCTTCATCGCCGAGAGCGACAGCGCATCCAACGTTTCCACCACGCCGCACGTGACGCCCGTCATGCACAGCTCCGGAAACACCACCACGTCCACGCCCTTACGGTCAGCCTCTTTAGCCAGCTTCAGACACGCGGCCAAGTTCTGCTTCACAGCACCCGGACGAACCAGCGGCACCGCCGCAGCAACACGCAATTTCATAACCTACTCCTTTGCAATCCCCAACCGCTCAAACGTACGCGGCGTTGCCACACGTCCCTTCGGCGTACGCTCCAAGTAACCCTCCTGAATCAAAAACGGCTCATACATATCTTCAATCGTATCCGACTCTTCCGCAACCGACACCGCGATGTTATTCAACCCCACCGGGCCGCCGCCGAACTTCACCGCAATCGTCTCGAGAATGCGCAAGTCCATCTCATCCAGTCCCTGCGGATCAATCTCCAACAACGCCAACGCCTCCTGCGCCGCCTTCTGCGTCACCACATTATCAGCCCGCACCTGTGCATAATCCCGCACGCGCTTGAGCAGGTTGTTGGCAATACGCGGCGTCCCGCGCGAACGCGAAGCGATCTCCTTCGCGCCATCCGGCTCGATCTCCACACCCAGCGTACCCGCCGAACGCGTGACAATCCCCGTCAGGTCTTCTACATGATAATAATCCAGACGGCTCGAAAGCCCGAAGCGCGAACGCAACGGCGCCGAAAGCAGACCCGCACGCGTCGTGGCACCCACCAACGTAAACCGCGGCACCTCCAAACGCACCGACCGCGCATTGGGGCCTTGGTCGATCATGATGTCCAACACAAAGTCTTCCATCGCCGAATATAGATACTCCTCCACCGTGCGCTGCATGCGGTGAATCTCATCAATGAACAGCACATCGCCCGGCTCCAATCCCGTCAGCAATCCCGCCAAGTCGCCGGCCTTCTCAATCACCGGCCCGGAGGTCGCCTTGACGTGCACCCCCATCGCTTCGCCCAAAATATACGCGAGCGTCGTCTTGCCCAGCCCGGGCGGCCCAAACAGCAGCACATGATCGAGCGCTTCCTTCCGCTGACGCGCGGCCTCCACTGCGAGCATCAATCGGTCGCGCACCTTCTGCTGCCCTTGAAAATCCTCAAAACGTTTCGGGCGCAAGCCCTGCTCAAAAGCCGCATTGGGCTCGTTCAATTCAGTTAGTGCTCGTTCGCTCATAGCTCGTTAGTATACACCTTTACACTGACACAGTCAACCTAACACGCGCCCTCACGCCTCCGGCGCCAGCGTCTTCAACAAATCGCTCAACTCACGCGGTACCGCCGCTTCAATCCGCACTGCCTCGCGCGTGACAGGATGCGTGAACTCAATCGCCGAAGCATGCAGCCAATGCCGTGCAAATCCCTCCACCGCACGCGCACCATACAGTTCATCCCCGATAATGGGATGCCCCGACAGCGCCAGCTGACAGCGGATCTGATGTGTCACGCCCGTACGGATGCCCACCTCCAACAACGTCGCATTGGCAAACTGCTTAATCGGCTTAAAGCGCGTCACCGCCCGCATCGGACGGTCAGGATTCTTCACCTGCGCCGCATCCAGCATCTGTCCCCGACGCAGCGGATTATGCACCAGCTCATGATCAAGGCGTCCGGCCTCTGTCACGCGTCCCTGCACGCACGCCAAGTAAGTCTTCTCTATCGCCCGCTCGGAGAATGCCGCACGCAGCGCGTCAAACACTTCCTGCGTACGCGCTACCAACGTCAACCCCGATGTGTTGGTATCCAAACGATGTAACACCCCCGCCGCCAAAGGCGTGTCGCCAATCGACGCCTGCGAGGGATAAGCGGCAACCAAACCATTTGCTAGCGTTTCGCGCTCATGCGGACGGTTGGGATAAGACGGCATGCCTGCGGGTTTATTGACGGCTAGCAGATACTCATCTTCGTAAATGTAGCTCAGATGGATATCAGCATTCGGATAGACCATATTCGCGGCCATATCCTTAATGCACACGGTATTACCGGCGGACACTTTGACGCCCTTACGCGCCACGCGTCCATTCAGCAGGATGTTGCGGTACTCAATCGCCCGCACCACCTCGCCTTTGGTACGCCCCGGCAGATGCCGGGTGACCAATTCATCCAGACGTAACCCCGCTTCTGCTTCAGAGACAACAAACTCCTCATCCTGCATAGCGGGGCCGCATGTGTGTTACAGTTTGACTTGACCTGAGAGCGCAAGCATGCGCGCCTCGACGCTTTGAATCTCGGCAAAGCCCTGCGACGACACCGGGTTCAGCCCATCGCTGGCTTCCATCGAGCTGTCAGCTTCGTTGTAGATTGACGCCTTGCAGCCGGTCAACGAGTCGAAGAAGATGTTACCCTTGTAGAGCCCCAGCTTCACCGTCGCATTCGCCTGCTTCGCCCACACGTCAATCGCCGCCTGTGCGGCCTGCGTGGCGGGATCGAAGTAACGGCCATCATAGATCTGCTCGGCCACCAAACGCGACAGCTGCGAGAACAGCAACGTCGAGCGGCGGTCCATCGTCGCCTGATACACAAAGCGCAGTGCAGTGCCCAACAGCTCCATGCCCGGAGCTTCATACACGCCACGGCTCTTGGTGCCGATGATGCGGTTTTCCAGCGCGTGCTTCATGCCGATACCGTTACGTCCGCCGATCTGGTTAGCCAGCTGCATCGTCTGCAAAGGCGACACATCCTTGCCGTTGATCTGCACCACGCGCCCCTTGTTGAAGCGCAGCGTAACGGTCTCGGTCTTATTCGGCGCCTTCTGCGGCCACACGCCCATCGTCGGCTTGACGATCAGCATGGAGGTCTCCATGCTCTCCAATTCTTCAGCCTCGTGCGAGAGTCCGGCGAGGTTCGAGTCGGTGGAGTATTTCTTCTTCTTGCCCACCGGCGCGGGCATGCCGAACGAAGCCAAATACTCCGCCATCTGCGTGCGTCCGGGAAACTTCTTCAACAGCTCGCCATCACGCCACGGAGCATACACCAGCAGCTTCGGGTCGATTACGTTCGTATAGCGCTCGATGCGCATTTGGTCATTACCGCGGCCTGTCGCGCCATGCACCACAGCGGAGCACTTGGCCTTCTTCATTGCCGGAATGAGTCCGCGCATCGTCACCGCACGGCCAATACCCGTGGAGTTCCAATATCCGCCGTCATACATCGCCTGTGCTTTGACGGCCTCAAAGCAAGCTTCGGCCATCGCGTCCTTCAAGTCCACAATCACCGTATCCTTGACGCCGGTTGGCGCCATGCGGGTACGGATGTCGTTGATGTCAACTTCGTCGGGCTGCCCCAAGTCAGCCGAGAAGCCAACCACGTTGATGCCCTCTTCCACCATCACCTTGCAGATGGTGCGGCTATCGAGTCCGCCCGACACGCATGCGCCGACGGTCTTATCCTTCAAATCTTTCAGTGTTACTGCCATAGCAACCTCACTTCACTTTCCGACAAACTTAACCAAACACCTCTTCGAGCGCATCGCCGAACATATCCATCGCCTCTTCCAACTCGGAGTCGGTCACATTCAGCGGCGGCAGGAAACGTACGACATGCTCGCCTGCGGCACAGCACAGCAAGCCCATCTTGCGGGCGGCATCCACCAAATCCTTGGCAGAGCCTTGCACTTCCAATCCCAACAGCAAGCCCATGCCACGCACAGCCAAACACTCTTCATACTTATCAACGAACGCTTCCAGAGCTTCACGCAGCGTCGCACCGGCTGCAGCCGCACGCGCCAACATCTTCTCTTCTTCAATCGTCTCAATCACCGCCATCGCCGCCGCGCAGGCCAGCGGATTGCCACCGAACGTAGACGCATGGTTACCCGGCTTCCACAATCCGGACAGCTCCGGCTTCGCCACCAACGCACCCATCGGTACGCCGCCCGCCAATGCCTTAGCCAGCGTAAACGCATCGGGCTGCACGGTGTAATTCTGCCAGCCGAACCACTTGCCCGTCCGGCCCATGCCGCACTGCACTTCGTCGCACAGCATCAGGATGCCATGCTCATCACACAGCTTGCGGACGCCTTCCATAAACTCCGGCGTCGCGGGCGTCACGCCACCCTCGCCCTGCACAGCCTCCAGCATCACGGCGGCGGCACGATCATTGATCAGCGCCTTCACCGACTCGAGGTTGTTGAACTCTGCATACGCAAAACCAATCGGCAACGGGTCGAAGCCCTTCTGGATCTTCGCTTGGCCTGTAGCCGCACACATCGCCAGCGTACGTCCGTGGAAGGAGTTCTGCATGGTGATGACTTCAAACTTGCCCTTGTCCTGACCCCAGAAGCGTGCGAGCTTCACCATCGCCTCGTTCGCCTCGGCGCCCGAGTTGCAGAAGAATGCCTTGCCGCCCAAGCTGATGGAGGAGAGCTTCTCAGCCAGCACCGCCTGCTGCTTGGTGTAGTAGAGATTCGAGCAATGCACCAGCCGCTCGGCCTGGTGCTGGATCGCCTTGATGATAGCCGGGTGCGAATGTCCGCACGCATGCACCGCGATGCCGGAGGTGAAGTCGAGATACTGCAGTTTATCCGCATCTGTCACCTTACACCCGCTGCCGCTGACTAACGCGACTGACGGCGCATAGGTATGCATCACATATTCATTAAACTGGGTTGCGATTGTTTTTGACTTACTCATCTGCTTTAATCTCCGTTCCTACGCCTTGTTTTGTAAAGATCTCTAATAACAACGAATGCGCCATGCGCCCGTCCACCAAGTGCACCTTCTCGACCCCTGCGGCAATCGCTTCGGCACAGCTATCCAACTTCGGCAGCATGCCGCCGCCGATTACCCCCTCATCGCGCAGTCTGGTGATATTACCCACCCGCAGCGTCGCAATCAGCGACGTCGGGTCATTCACATCACGCAGCAACCCCGGCACGTCCGAAATGAACGCCAGCTTGCGCACCTTCAACGCCTTCGCGATGGCCACGGCCGCCGTGTCGGCATTCACATTATAAATCTTACCATCCTCGGCGCCCAGCCCCAACGGCGTAATCACCGGAATCACCCCGGCATCCACCATCTCCAGCACCAACGACGCCTCCACCGCGCACGGCGAACCCACAAAACCCCAATCCAGCTCCGCACCCGTTTGCGGGTCGCGCCCCGTCTTACGGTTCACGCGCAGCACCCAATCGCCATGCAACGGACGCGCCACGACCTGATGCGCCGCCAGCTGCCGCAGCACATTCGCATTCACTTCGCGCTTCAAAACCCGTTCCACCACGGCAATCGTCTTCTCGCACGTCACGCGCAACCCCTGCACGAAGTTCGGCTCAATCCCCGCTTCCGTCATTCCGCGCGAGATCGCCTTACCGCCGCCATGCACCAAAATCACCTTGATACCCACCGTCCGCAGAAACGCGATATCCGACAACAGCCGCGCCAAGTCCGACTGCGACTCCATGACGCTCCCGCCCACCTTCACCAGCACGAGGCTCCCGCGAAAGTCCTGAATATACGGCATCGCCTCAACTAAGATATCCGCCTTCTCGATAAACCGCTGCATTACGACGTATACTCCGCGTTAATCTTCACATAATCAAACGAGAAATCGCACGTATAAACCGTGTCCTCACCCTCGCCCAAACCCAAATCCACCGACACCTCAAAACACTTCTCGCGCATCACCGCACGCAAAGCCTCCAGCGCCGCCTCATCCGGCGTCCGCCCGCGGTCAAACGCACACGCCCCGCCATAACAAATCCGTGCTTTCGCCTCGACCACCTGCGCACCAGAATACCCCACCGCGGCAATCACCCGCCCCCAGTTCGGATCCAGCCCAAACCATGACGTCTTCACCAGCGGCGACTTCGCCACAGCCCGAGCCGCCAGCTGCGCATCCTTATCCGACGCCGCACCCGTCACCCGCACCGTTACAAACTTCGTCGCGCCCTCGCCATCCTTCACAATCAACTTTGCCAGCTCCAGACATACCGCCCGCAAAGCCGCCACAAACTCACCCCACTGCGCATGCGCCGGCGACAACGCGGTATTCCCCGCCTTCCCGTTCGACAACAGCAACACCGTATCATTCGTGCTCCGGTCGCCATCCACCACCACGCGGTTAAAGCTCACCTCCACCGCCTCCAGCAACGCCGCACGCAACGCCTTAGGCTCCACAGCCGCATCCGTCGTCACGAGTCCCAGCATCGTCGCCATCATCGGCTCGATCATCCCCGCGCCCTTACACATCCCCCCGATCGACACCGTGCGGCCATCAATCACCAACCGCACCGCTGCTTCCTTCGGGAACGTATCCGTCGTCAAAATCGCCTTCGCCGCATCCGCGCCGCCATCAGCCGACAACGCCACGCGCGCCAGCTTCACGCCCGCAATCACCCGCTCCACCGGCAGCTGCATGCCGATCACGCCCGTCGAACACGGCACCACCAGCTCCGGTGCAATTCCCAACTCCGCCGCCGTAGCATCCGCCATCGCACGCGCCGCAGCCAAGCCCTGCTCGCCCGTACACGCATTCGCAATCCCGGTATTAAACACCACCGCCTGCAACTGCCCATCCGCCAACCGCTCACGCCCCAGCAACACCGGTGCCGCCGCCACCTGATTCGTGGTAAACACCCCCACCGCGACACACGGCACCTCCGAAAAAACCAACGCCACATCGCGCCGATTCGGATACTTCACACCCGCCTCGACCGACGCCGCCAAAAAGCCGCTTGCGGAAGTCACCCCCCCGCCGCTGATTACCTCAAAGCCCATAGACACTCCAAAAGCTCCTTATTATACACCAACCCACCCCAAGAAACCAGCACAAACCACCCCCATCCCCCCAATTCCTCTATACTCTCTACCGCCAAAATACTACAACAGCCACTCAAGGGTTACGAGACTGCAGAGGCGGCAACAGCTACCTGTCCAGAGTGTGACAGCCAGCTGTCACAATTTTCACAGCTCCCTTTCAGAACTGTGACAGCTGGCTGTCACAAGCCGGGCAGGAGGCAGATACTTCCCTGCGACGCCCTGCGTAGTCTTGTCGATGAAACGTGAATTATTAGAGGCGCCCACAATATTGTACGGATGCGCAAAACCATTTTCCGTTTACACGCCAAGACCGATATGCTATACTACTTAACCATTTTACGAGCAAAGGCAACCTCTGTGGCACCCCGTCCAATTAACATCATTCTCCTGCAACCCGAAATCCCCCACAACACAGGGGCGATTGGTCGTGTTTGCGTCGGGCTTGACTGCGCCCTGCACCTCATCCGCCCCCTTGGCTTCGCCCTGACCGAAAAGGCCATCCAGCGCGCCGGCATGGATTATTGGGAACACCTCGACCTCCACTTACACGACTCGCTCGATGACTGCATGATGGAGACCGGCCTTCAGCCCGAACAGCTTTTCTTCTTCTCCACCAAGACCACCCGTCTTTACACCGATGCCGCCTACACCGCCCCCTGCGGACTCGTCTTTGGTAGCGAAAGCCGCGGCACGCCCCCCGAACTACATGCCGCCTACGCTGAGCGTTTCGTCACCCTCCCCATGCCCGGCATTCACGCCCGCAGCATCAACCTTTCCAACGCCGTGGCTATCGCCGCATACGAAGTCCACCGGCAGCAAACCCTTTAAACAACAACCATCCCCGGACCCACACTTATGGCAGGCGAATACGTCTTCAATCTCATTAATCTGACCAAGCACCACGAGAAGAAAATCATCCTCGAGGACATCAACCTCGCCTTCTACCACGGCGCGCATATCGGCGTTATCGGCGCCAACGGCTCAGGCAAATCATCCCTCCTCAAAATCCTCGCCGGCCTCGACACCGAATACATGGGCGAGTGCATCCGCGCCAAGCTCCAAGTCGGCTACCTCGAACAAGAGCCGCAACTCGACCCCGACAAGACGGTAATCGAAGTCGTCCACGAAGGCGTCGCCACCTCCAAAGCCATGCTCGACCGCTACGACGAACTCTGCGGCATGCTCGGCGACCCCCTCGACGATGCCGAAATGGACAAGGTGAACAAAGAGCTCGCCCGTCTCCAAGACTTCATTGACGACAATGACCTCTGGAACCTCGATCATCACGTCGAACTCGCCATGGAAGCCCTCCGCCTTCCCCCTCCCGATGCCCCTGTCGCGCCGCTCTCCGGTGGTGAGAAACGCCGTGTCGCCATGTGCCGCCTGCTCATCTCCAACCCCGACGTGCTTCTTCTTGACGAACCCACCAACCACCTCGACGCCGAGTCCGTGGCATGGATGGAGGCCTACCTCAAGAAGTTCAAAGGTACCTTGATTGTTGTCACGCACGACCGCTACTTTCTCAACAACGTCACCGAGTGGATCCTCGAAATGGATCAGGGCCGTACTTATCCCTACAAAGGCAACTACGAAGCGTGGCTCATGCAGAAGCAGGAAGCCGCCGCGCGCGAAGCCAAGCAAAACGAAACCCGCCGCAAGATACTCGAGCACGAGCTAGAGTGGGTGCGTTCATCGCCCGTCGCGCGCCGCGCCAAATCCAAAGCCCGTATCGCCAAGTACGAAGAACTCGCCTCACAGCAGATATCAACGCGCGAAGACGATCTCGTCATCCAAATCCCGCCTGGCCCGCGCCTCGGCGACCTCGTCGTTCAAGCGAAGAACCTCTCCATGGCCTTTGGTGAACGCCTCCTGTTCGAGAACGTCAACTTCGAACTCCCGCGCGGCGGTATCGTCGGCATCATCGGCGGCAACGGTGCAGGTAAGACAACCCTCTTCAAGCTCATCACAGGCCAGCTCGAACCCACCGGCGGCGAACTCAAAGTCGGCTCCACAGTCGTCGTCTCTTACGTCGACCAGCATCGCAACACGCTCGACCCTGCCAAGTCGGTCTACGAAGAGATCACTGGCGGCGACGAGTTCGTCACCCTCGCCGGTACAACCCGCATGAACGGCCGCGCCTACTGCTCGCGCTTCAATCTCAAAGGCGCTGACCAGCAGAAGAAGATCGGCGTGCTCTCCGGCGGCGAACGCAACCGCGTCCACCTTGCCAAGCTCTTGCGCAGCGGCGGCAACCTGCTCCTGCTCGACGAACCCAGCAATGACCTCGACGTCGGCACCCTGCGCTCGCTTGAAGAAGGCATTCAGAACTTCGGCGGCTGCGTCGTCGTCATCAGCCATGACCGCTGGTTCCTCGACCGTATCGCCACACATATCCTCGCATTCGAAGGCGACAGCACCGTCACATGGTTCGAAGGCTCCTACTCCGACTACCACGAACACCGCCGCGCATTGTTGGGCGACAAGGCCGATGCCCCTGCCCGCGTACGCTTCCGCCCTGTCACACACGGATAATAGCTATGATAGACTTCCATCTCCACGCATTCCCCGATGCCATTGCCGAGCGTGCCATCGCCAAGCTCTCACAAGTCGCCAAGCTCCAGCCGCAGACCGATGGCACCGTCAAAGGCCTCCTCGACTACATGCAGCACTACGGCATCACGCAAGGCGCCATCATGCCCGTTGCCACTAAACCCGAACAACAGCAAGGCATCAACCTCTGGGCGCGCGATGTTCAAGCCGCGAATGCCGAGCTCGTCTGTTTTGGCTCCGCCTATCCCGGCGCGGCGGACTGCTATAATGAAATCAAACACATCCGTGACCTAGGGCTCAAGGGCGTGAAGCTCCATCCAGACTACCAGAACTTCTTCTTCAACGACCCGCAGCACTTTGCGTTTTACGAGAAGGTCATTGAAGAAGGCCTACCGCTGATGATCCATGCAGGCAACGACCCTTTCTCTCCGCAAGTTGTGCATGCCACACCGCGCATGATCCGTGAAGTCGCCGACCGCTACCCTGAGCTCACGATGATTGCCGCGCATATGGGCGGCTGTCGGATGCCGGACGAAGCAGAGGAAGCGCTCATCGGCACCAACGTCTACATTGACATCTCCATGAGCGTCGAATACACGCCTCCCGAGCAAATGAAACGCATGATTGCCAACCACGGTGCCGACAAAGTGTTATTTGCAAGCGACGTTCCATGGGGCAATGCAGGCCGCAACATAGAGGCGCTCAACACCTACGAGTTGACTGACGAGCAAAAGCAATTGATATTTGAAGGCAACGCCCGCCGCTTGATACAATTCTAAGCGGAAGCCGGTCTACACTGTGCGGCGCAATAGGCTGACATTGAGCAGCAGTGCCAGCACGGCCAGTCCTGCGCCAACCGTCAGCCACGGCAGGAAGTTTTCATTATAGTGGTGATACACTTCCCGCTGCACGCGCGTGGTCTCGAGCTGGTTAATCGCCGCCAGCGCCTGTTTCAGTGCGTCCGGCGAGAGGATGTTGTAATATTCTCCGCCGGTCGTCTCCGCAATCTTCCGCAACGTCGCCTCATCTACATTAACCCGCGCCTGCGCAATTGTCTCACGTCCGAAAATATCACGTGTGCGGAATGGCGCCACGCCGCTCTTGCCGATGCAAATAGTGTAAACCTTGATCTTCAGCTTCTTCGCCGCATCCGCCGCCTGCATGGGCGTAATGATGCCGGTGTTGGATTCGCCATCCGACAGCAGCACCACAATCTTCGTCTTCGGCTCAGCATCCACCACACGGGCTAACGCCGTCGAAAGCCCATCGCCAATCGCAGTCAGCAGCTCATCATCGGAGACCGGCCGTCCCTGTGCATCAAGCTTCTGCGACGGAATCTCCACGCCCTTCAACGTCAACAGCAACGCCTCATGATCTGCGGTCAGCGGACTGCGCGTCGAGGCATATCCCCCAAACGTCACCAGTCCAATCAAATCATCCGAACGCTCCTTGATAAACGCAGCAAATGTATCCTTCACCACATCCAGACGCGTCTGCAACTTCTCCTCGCCAGAGGGTGAACGCTCCGACAAATCCAACGCCTCCATCGACCCCGAAACGTCCACCACCATTTCAATGGCAATCGCGTCGAGGTTGCGATTTACCTTGGAGAGCTGCGTACGCGGACGCGCCGCCGCCACAATCAACAGCAACAGGCCCAACAGAAATATAAACGGCAGCGCATCTGCCAAAATAGCCCGCCAGCCCGCGGTTTTAACCGGCAGCCGGTGCGATGCCGGCGCAAAGATTAACCCGCCCTGCGTACTGCGTCGCAGCAACCGCCACGCAGCCAACGCCCACGGAATCAGAAGAAGAAAGGCAAAATAGTTTTGAAATTGCATAACTTGTTCCGTCTGCCCGACGCCCGTCCGCAAACCTAATCGATAAAGAAGGTATCGAGGCGTCCCTTGTAATAACCCAGCTTCTCAAAAGCCTCTTGCACCACCACGGCGGCGGGATGCTTATCCAAACCGCGCTTATCCTTCGGGAACTTCCCGTCAACAATCGGCATATGCCCCGATTGCGTGTTGAGGATAATTCCGTCAATCTGCTCAATCGTGATATTCTTCAACACGCCCAAGACCACCCCCAAGCGTACGGTATACAGCAAATCAACCGCCTCATCGCAGCTCCAGAAATGAAACGCATTCAGCAAAACCGACAACGCACGAATCACCGCATCCTTCAAACGCGTACGCTCCGTCGTCACCAAAATCTGCCGGGCAGCATGCTCACGCAGAATCAACGCATCAATCAAGCGCGACACGCGCGAAACAATCGCCGCCTCTGTCACGCCCAGCGTCTCGCGGTTAGAAATCTGATAAATCTGCCCCACCTGCTCCGAGTTTTCCCCCAGCATCCCCCGTACATTCAAACGCAGCCGGCTGATGCCCGCCAACGACGGCTTCAGCCAATTCATCACGTGCAATCCCGACAGATGCACCATCACGCTCGCCCGCAGCCCGGTACCCACATTACTCGGACACGCCGTCAAATACCCCAGCTCCTCCGAGAACGCAAAATCCAGCTTCGGGCTGAGCAAATCATCCAACGCCAGCGCCTCTTGCAAACATTTGTCGAGACAGAACCCCGGCTCAATCGACTGAATCCGCACATGATCCTCTTCATTAATCAGCACAGACAGCCCGGTCCCCGGCTTCACGCCAAACGCTCCGCCTTCATCCCCCGTCCCCAACAGATCCTCGCTGATTACATGCTCCTCAACCAGGCGGACATCGTCAAAAAAACCCTCCAGTTCGTCAATACGCGTAACGTCAAACTTCAGCTCCTTCAACGCATTCGACGTCACCGAAAACACAGCCTCAAGATCCACCGGCTTCGCACGCCCAGGGAACATATACCCCCGCAGATTACGCGCCAGCCGCACCCGACTCGATAACGCAATCTGTCCATACTGCTCGGCAGACATCTTCAATGATGATTTTCTACGAGCCACCTTCGCCCTCCTTTCGGGGACGATGCCCAATATGCTTCGTCCCCGGCTGGGACGCCTTCAAAACAAACTGCCGCAGCAGCTCGCCAAACGTCACATAACACTCCGCACAACCCAAACGCCCCCGGTTATTATGCAAACAATGCAACGCATTCGTCCCGCACGTTGGGCACTTCAACTCCATAAAATCCGGCAACGCCCCAAGCCGGGCCTCAATCTGCCGCACATCAATATCCGCCACATCCGGTGGCGGCTTAATCGCCGCATCAAAAACCACATTCATCGGCAGCCCTGCCGAACGCATCACATCTACGACATCCGACGCCAATTGCGACGCCGACAACGGCTCGCCCAATTCCTTCGCCCGGCATGCCCTGCAGACATACATTTCCTGGCGCCGATCGTCCAATTCCCGATAATGCACGACCTCTGCATCAACCTTATTGCAAATCTCGCATTTCATAGCACGCCGATTATACCAAACGCACACACCCAAGCCTATCAAAAAACAATGCCGTCACCTTTTAAAATACGCCCAATTACCCCGCCCCACTCCCACAACAGCCACCCCCATCAAACCTGTATGGCTCCGCTACGTAGTTCTTATAACAACTGGGTTTTACTCTTCTACCTCTACCCGATAAAATTTTACCTGAAGCGTCAGTAACAGGCTATTTGGAATATTTGTTTTGCGATAGAGGCGGAGAGGTTTGCCTTTGGTGTTGGTTTCGGTTATAATTCACAGGCATGCATATTGTGCAATTGATTCCGACACTGAATGAGGGTGGCGTGGAGCGTGGCGTGGTGGAGTTGAACCGCGAGCTTCAGGCCGCCGGAATTCAGAATACTGTGATTACGCGCGGCGGCAAGCTGGTGGAGCAGCTGAAGCGTGATGGTGCCCGCGTGGAACTGTTGGATGTGGCGTCTAAGAACCCCTTCACCGCGTTATGGCGGGCGTGGCAACTGCGTGGCCTGCTCAAGCGCATCAATCCCGACATCATCCATGTGCGTAGCCGCGTGCCGGGATGGTTGGTTTTACTCGCCTGTCCCCGCCAACCTATCGTGACGACGGTTCATGGTTTTAACAGCGTCAGCCGCTACAGCAAGATCATGACGCGCGGCAAGTTGATCATCTGCCCGAGCACCTCTGTAGCGGAGCATATCCAAAAACACTATCAAGTCGACCCGCAGAAAATCCGCCTCGTCCATCGTGGCATCGACCCAGCCTGCTTCAGCCCTGAACGGTTAGACAGCGAATTCATTGCACAGTTTAAAAAGGAGCACGAGTTAGCGGGACGTTATGTGATTCTCGCTGTCGGACGTATCACGCGCTGGAAGGGATTGGACACCCTGCTCGATGCCGCCGCCAAACTGCGCGAAAGGATTCCCAACCTGCTTGTGCTGATCGCCGGCGGCGTAGCTCCGGCAAATGCCGCCTACGCGGAGAGCCTCAAGGAGAAGGCCGTCATCTTAGGCTTGCGCAGCGATGTCAAGTTTCTCGGCAGCCAAGCCAAAGTCGCGGAAATCTATACCTGCGCCAACCTGCTCGTCTCCTGCGCGGTCGGCACACCTGAAGCATTCGGCCGCAGCATGACGGAGGCGCTTGCGATGAACCTTCCTGTTGTCGCGGCTGCGCATGGCGGAGCGATTGACATTATCCGCGAGGGTAAGAACGGTTATCTCTTCACCCCCGGCGACAGCGCCGAGCTTGCCGATAAGATCTATCAGACCCGTCAAACACAGTTCGGCCACTTGCGCGAAGATGCGTTCGAACGTTTCTCCCTCGCCTTGATGGCACAACGCACCATCAGCGTCTACAAAGAAGTTCTTGGCGATACCTCATCGCTCCACTCCACAAAAAGTTAATCATGTCAACTCTCCTCTCCGCACCGCACTGGTGTATCCTTCTCGGAATCATCACCCTTTGTCAGGGACTGGCGTGCATCTTGATTCCAACCCATCTCGCCCGCGTGCTCAAAGCCGCGCCTCGTAATCAGATCGCAGGCTGCATCCTCTCCGCCATCGCGTGGGCTTGGGCGGCGTTTGCGGTTAAAGAGATGGGCTTGGACTTCATGATGCCTTACATGAAGTATCTGCCCTTTCTCACCATCGGACTGATTGCACTCACGTGGATATTCTTGAAAGAACTACTCACCTCACGCGCCATCGCGGGCATCCTGATGCTCTTCCCGATGCCACTGATCCTCTCCATGCGCGCCGACCCATCCGCTTTCAGGCTCATCCCTATCACGTTTTCTTATATCATGGCTGTGCTGGGCATGGACATCATGCTCTACCCGTGGCACCACCGCAATGCGCTCTTCTGGCTGGCAGCCGATACACGCCGCTTGCGCTGTGTGGCACCGGTATTCCTGACGCTCTCGGCTCTATTCTTCGTCACCGCAACACAAATCAGCGCATGAATGTAATCACGACACCGCTTGAGGGCGTGCTGATCATCGAGCCTAAAGTCCATGGAGATGCTCGCGGATATTTCATGGAGACGTATCGTAAAGATATCCTCGCGCAGCACGGCATCGTAGCAGATTTTATCCAAGACAACGAATCGAAGTCCAAACGTGGCGTCCTGCGCGGGTTGCATTACCAGCTCCCGCCCTATGCGCAAGCCAAGCTCGTGCGCGTGACCGCCGGTGCCGTCTACGACGTTGCCGTAGATCTGCGCAAGGGCTCCCCGACCTTCGGCCGACACTATGGAATAGAACTCAGCGCAGAGAACAAGCGCATGTTCTACATCCCCCGCGGCTTCGCGCATGGATTCCTCGTCTTGCAGGACGACACCGTCTTCACCTACAAATGCGACAACACCTACGCGCCTGCCCACGAGCGCAGCATCCGCTATGACGACCCCGCCCTCAAGATTGAGTGGCCGCTACCGGCAAGCGAACACCTCCTCTCCGAGAAAGATCTGCGAGGCGCTCTGCTTGCCACCGCAGAAACATTCTAAGCCATGAAAATCCTAATCACAGGCGCCAACGGCATGCTCGGGCGGACGCTCCGCCAACGTCTTGCAGGGCATGAACTCATCTCCACCGACCTGCCGGAGACCGACATCACCCGTCTTGATGATATCAGGCGTTTGTTTGCGGCAACACGTCCAGATGCTATGATTCACTGCGCCGCCTTTACAAATGTTGATGCATGTGAGACGAATCAAGAGCTTGCCTATGCCGTGAATGAAATCGGCAGCAAAAACATCGCCAGTGCAGCCCGCGAATACAATGTGCGCTTGATTGCTATCTCAACAGACTATGTGTTTCGGGGCGATGCGTCAATGCCCTACTCCGAAACCGACACACCCGCCCCACAGACTGTCTATGGCAAGAGCAAGTTAGCGGGAGAACAGGCAATACTGCAAGAGTGTCCCAACGCGGTGATTGGCCGCACCGCATGGCTCTACGGCCCCGGAGGTCCCAGTTTTGTCCACACCATGCTAAAGCTTGCCGCGACGCACTCAACCTTAAAAGTGGTGAACGACCAACACGGCAATCCCACAAGCACCTTCGCGCTGAGTGCCGCCATTGAGAATATCTTACTGCACCCTGAACTATCAGGAGTATTTCATTTAACGTGCGAAGGTGAAACCACTTGGCATGGTTTCGCGGTTGAGTTGTTCAAGCAATACCAAGCGCTCCATCCTGAGTTTGTGATACCGGATGTTCAGCCTTGCACCACCGCCGAATATCCGCGTCCTGCGCCGCGTCCGGCCAACTCGCGTTTATTAAAGACTGCGCTGGCTCGGCATAATCTTCCGCCGATGCAGAAGTGGCAAGGCGCACTGGCCGACTTTCTGCGCACACTCTAAGTCGCATCTCAGCCTTTTAACTGGCGTACGCGTCGCTCAACGCGCGGTAGGCGAAGCGTCATGCGCGTTCCTTCATCCACTTTGCTGACGACATCAATCTCGCCGCCGTGATCCTGAATGATACGCTGCACAATCATCAACCCCAGGCCATTGCCATTCTTTTTGGTTGTGTGATAGGGCTCAAATATCTGCCCCAACTGTTCCTGCGGAATACCGCAGCCAGTGTCCGCAATTGTAACCGTGACCCATACATCATCCGCGGCACAATCAATAACGATCTGCCCGCCGTTCACCGTCGCATCCATTGCATTTTTGATGAGATTGAAGAAAACCTGCTTCATCTGCTGCCGATCAATGGGCACCTCGGGCAGCATTTCCTGAATGGTCAGTGCGACTTTGATTTGGCGGTTTTCAATATCAGTTTGCAGCACCCGTAACGTCTCATGCAAGACATCATCCAAGCGGTCGGGTTGCAATACCGGCTTTGAAGGACGAATCGCTTGTAAGAACTGCGAGATGATTGCATCAAGACGCGCCACCTCAGCAGAAGCAACGCCGGCCAGTTCAGCCAGATTCTCACGCGATGCTGTATCCTGCAAGCTTTTAATCTCGCGCGTCAGGAGCTGGAGATGAATATTCAACGCGTTTAACGGGTTGCCGATTTCGTGGGCTACGCCTGCAGCGAGCAACTTGATGGCGTTGATCTTCTCACTCTCAATGGTTGATTCTTCATTGGCGCGCTCGCGCGTGACATCGCGTAAGATGAGCACCGTTTCATTCTCATCCGCATTCTGCGTCGAGCGAACAGGAAACGCATAAAAACTGATGAAACGGTGCGTGGGGTAGGTGATCTCCACCTCGCGCGTCACCACTCTATTCCAGCCGTTCTTATGGTCGGCGGCAAGGTCAGCCACGCCCTCCCAATCCCAGTCACGCAGCCACCGCTGGACGGGGCGCCCGCGTTGCTTGTCGAACTCAAAGCCGACAAACTGCTCCGCCGCATGATTGGCATAAACCAAGCACGCATCCTTATCAATGACGATGATGCCCTCTTGAATCGCTTGAAAAATGGTCTCAAGGAAACCGCGCTCTTGGGCGAGGCGGGCAAACTGCGCTTGCAAGCTGCCCGCATCCAAGCGGTCAACGCGCGAAACTAGTTTATCATAGAACCCGCTAGCCATACGTCTGAATCAGTCTTACTCTGCCAGTCCGGCAGCAAACTCCAAAGCGATTAACGCATAGGAAGTCGCCAGTACCGGATCATTCTCCCACCAACGGTTATTGTCATTGACCCATGAGCCGTCTGGTTTTTGCAAAGCGATAAGCTTTTTGATTAATAGCTCACGCCACGGGATCAACTCACCATCGCCATCTTTTTTGAGCTGGCTGTCGGATTGTGCCGCATTCAATGCACGGGCGATGATTGTGTAATAGAAGTATAATCCTTGCTCACCGACACCGGGATTCTCTTCCAGCGTCCAGTACTTGGAGAGATATTCAAACGCGGACTTCACACGCGGATCAGCACGGTCGAGTTTGGCATGGAGCATGGTCAATAAACCGGCGTAAGAAATACTGCCATAAGCGTTAATGCGTTCACGCCCTGTCCCGTCTGTCTTAGTGCCTGCCTTGGGATTCTCAGGGTGATAATAGAACCCGCCTTTGTCTGCGCCATCCTTCTGCTGCAGACTCTCGGCAAACTTGAGCGCGCGGTCCCAGTTGATATCAGCCTTCTTCTCACCCGCAGGACGGTTCTCTTCCAACGACTCGGTGCGACGCATCGCATCGGCAGCAAACGTGGTGTTCATTAAATCGGCATACTCGCGGCCGGTCGCTTTATCATAACCAAACCCGCCTTGATAAACGCCCTCCATCTCCTGTTGGGACGATGCGATATAGCTGCGGGCCTTCAACAGCAGCGGCGTCAAATCCTTACGTCCCGTTGCGTGCAATCCCACTACGCACACGGAAGTGTTGTAGTTACCAAGGCCGCCGCCCTTGCGCCCCGGAATCGGGACATAGAGTCCGCCATCGGGCTGTGCCTTTGAAACGATAAAGTCGGCCGCCTTGTCGGAGATTGCCTTGAGCTCTTTATTGCCGGCACCGGCGAGCGCCCATAACGGCAATCCGGTCAGCGCGGGAAACTGTTCATCACTCCAAGCTCCCGACGGTTTCTGTGTTGTTTCCAGATAGCGCACGCCCTTGGCGACGGCGGCCTTTGCGGCGGCAAACACATCCTCTGAAACCTTGGGCGTGGAAGCGGCCAATGCGGGGAGTACGGCGAGTGTAACAAGTGCAATCAATTGAGATTTCATATCATGTTCCTTTGTCTGTATTAACGCTCCGGTGACGTGGACGGTTCAGTTTTTACGGTTACTTCGGCGGGATGATCAAATCGCATCACCTCGCACGGCATTCGAAACGCACACAATCCCATCATAAAGCGCATCCCGTAAACCAGATGAGTCACCACAACCCCCAGCCAGGTAACTAACCACACATGAGGTTTATAATGTACTGTAGAAAGGAGCGTCAGCACCGCATAAGTGGCAACGGCAGCGCAATAAATATGCGCAAGGACCACAGAGCAAAAGCTCAACGGCAAACCGACCGCGAGTCCGATGACGAACAGCGATGGCATCATATAACTCACGCGGCGTGAAGTCTCAGGAAAACGCTTGGCGAAGTAGCCCCTGTGCAGCGCATACCGCCCAATCTGCCGCAAGTGGGGCAGGAAGAGCGCACGGCGGTGGTGATAAACCAACGCCCACGGATCATACACCAGCCGCAGATTCTGCTTGTGGACAATATCCGAACACAGGATAGTATCTTCACCCGGCCAATAGCGCGTACTGAAACCGCCAACCGCACGAAACGCAGATGAACGCACGGCGAGATTACAACTCGGATAATCATCGATTGATGAACGCACTCGGTCCGACACGTAACGGAAGCGATAATTACCGGATACAAAGTAGTTCGCATAAACCCGCCCGCCCATCTGCGCCAGCCACGGATCTCCCGGCGGAGTAACACCGGGGCCGCCGACTCCGCCCACATCCGGTTTGCTGAAATATGGCACGACATGCTCCAACCAAGCTGCAATCGGATAGGCATCATCATCCAAGAACGCCAAGATTTCGCCACGCGCCGCCTCTGCGCCTCTGTTGCGCTTCTCTGCCGGACGAATCTTCCCGGTGGGAATGATGCGCAAGTCCAAGTTCACAAACTCCGGCTCAGGCGCAAAACCGGCATCCGGCAGAACAATCACCTCCACCCGCGGATAGGTCTGCACAGACAATCCGCTCAAGCATTCGCGAAGGTAGTCGCTGGACGCAGGACAAGCAATAATCACCGAGACCAACGGTGGCGGGTTCATCTGCTCCACCGGTTCGACACTGCGGTAATAACGTAAAATGCGCAGCCGGTAAAACACAGCCAGCGTATCAATCATTACTTGGCGCACGGCCTTCGGGCGCAAACATCCCAGCTTGTTACCGAACTGCATACGGATTGGCGCTTCGGCAATCGCATACCCGCAGCTGCGGGCAATCACCAACAGCTCCACATCAAATGCAAACGACTTGACCAGCATTCGGTCAATCGCCGACTTGAGCGCCTCACGCTTGAACAGCTTCATCCCCGTCTGCGTGTCCGACACCGGCAGTCCCGTCAGCATCCACACGAGGGAATAATATACCACGCTTGCCAAACGTCGATGCCACGGATAGTCGATATGTGACTGTGGGTGCCGCTTCGAACCAATCACAATATCCGCATTGCGCTCAACCATCACATCAAAGAACTGCGGCAGCGTTTCCGGCGACAAATCCAAATCACCGTCCAACAACAGCACGTGTGAACCACGCGACGCCTTGAACCCCTGACGCAGCGCATTCCCCTTTCCTGCGTTCTGCTTGAGCACCACCGGCACCACAGTCCCAATCGGATACTCCAGCATCAACGCCTCGATTGCCTCCGCCGTCCCGTCGTCGCTGCCATCATCCACCACCACAATCTCAAACGGCAGATTATCCGCCAGTAAAGTAATCACGGAACGGACGTTCGCGGCGATGCTTCCGCCCAAATGGTACGCCGGCATAATCACGCTCAGCAAACCATCCGAACCGAGGCTCCGTAAAGAAGTTTCCCACATCTTGCAATCTTTTATTGTAATCAACGTCAAACTCTGCTTTAATACCGTTGTGGCTGTATTCCGCTATAATGCTATTTTTACCATTCAGAATCAAGTCTTTTTTGAGTTCAGCAATGACTAAACATCCCCTGACGCTTTTTCTAACCGCCGCCCTGCTCATTTTTTCGGGCTGCGGTTCGGGCTCCCGCTCTGTTGCGGAGACCGAGGCCAAAGAGCGCGAAGACGCACTCTACCGCAAAGCTCTCGACCATGAACGCGCCGCCAAATGGGCTGACGCCGCTGCCGACTACAAGCGCCTTCTCTCCGAAAAGCCCGAGTCCTCCTCAGCGCACTTCCAACTCGCGCTCATCCTGCACGACCACGAGCAGGACTACATTGCCGCCATCTACCACTACCGCCGCTACCTCGAAATCCGCGGCAGTACCTCGGAGAAGAAAGAGATCGTCGCGGAACGCATCACCAACGCCACCCAGCTTCTAACCGCCCAGCTTCTGCGTTCCGACGCCTTCGCTGCAGGCGAGAAAAACAAGCTCCTCCAAGAAGCAGCCAGCCTTGTCAAACAGCTCGACCAAGCCAAGACCAAAGTTACCGCCGCCGAAAAATCACAAGCTGCTGCTGAGCAGAAAGTAACCAACCTCTCCAACGAGATCACCCGCCTGCGCCGCTTGACAGAGCAAATCAAAGGCGCATCGGCCTCCGAGCTCTCCGTGCCCGACGTCAAACCGCCAAACGGTGATGACGCACGTGCTAAAACAATAGCCGCTGCACTCCGTGAAAATGGCGATGCAACAGCCCAAGCAACCGCGACGGCACCGGCTGACAAACAGCGCACCGCCTCCATACGCGATGCCCTCAAACTGATTGAAGAGAGCGACGCCCCCCCGCCACCGCCGGATCCGCCCGCTGTCGAAGCCCCCTTGTTGGACGGCACCACCGCCAAGAAGCCGGACGAAGAACGCGCCAAGGTGAATGCCGCCGCAGATAGCGCCCGCTCGCTCAACCCTCTCAAAAAGCAGGAGGTTGCGCCCGCGACCAGCAAACCGCAGACTTATGTCGTGCAGCCCGGCGACACGCTCTTCCGCATTTCCGAGCGCTTCTACGGCGACGTCATGCACTGGAAGAAAATCCGTGATGCCAACCGCACCACCATTGATCCGGATGGCCGCCTGCGCACAGGACAAACCATTAAAATACCCTGATGCCGCGCCATGACTGCCGCTAAAACCAAACTCCGCCGCCCGCACGAACGCGTCTTTACGCCGCACGATATCCGCAGCATCCGCTGGCGGCTCAGCGTGCGCGGCCGTTTGGATGAACGCCTCCGTCAGCACGGCCCGGTCAGCAAGCTCAACCTCTCGCAAACTGCGCCTGAGCTTGCCGAATACGACCTGCGCCTGCGCCGCTTTTATATTGTCGGCGGCGCCCTCATCATCCTCTGGGTGTTATTCTACTTCCTGCCCTGCAAGTAGGATAAGCGTCGACGAAACCGCCGCACTGCGTCAGCCCCATCCTCATCCCCTGAGAGCGCCGGCGTCCCCGCCGGCATTTCTCGCCGCGTCTCCGCGTGAGCTATTCTGTTACTTCTGTCGCCAGGCGGAACAGCTCCGAACGCTGCGTCTTGGGCACGACCACTGGAATACTGTAGAAGCCGAGGCCTGCGGTGTCGTCGGTGTCATTGATGAGATAGGGCGTGAGGATACCGTAGAGTTTGTAGGCGGTTTTAACGCCTGTTTCGTTGAAGCTGCCGCTGAAGAGTCCTGTCTTGGGTGTGAGCGTCAGTTTGACGTTGTAGGGGTTGTTGGTTTTAGACAGTGCGTCTACCCCTGTGCCTCTGGTGTTGAACTGCACTGAGACTGCGGTTGTAATCGCATCTGCGTTTAGTCCAAGTTTGTAGGGATTGTTGACGTCGTAGCTTACATCGTAGACGCTGTAGAGGCTGGTGAGCTGACTGTACCAACCGCCTTTAGCGCTCGGCTTACGCTCAAACGGGCCATTGGAGGTGGTGGTTGTAACGGTGTTAACCCAGTTGACGGGCTCCACGGTCTCAACACCCGGCTGGGCGTCTTGGATGAACCTGACGTTGAGGTAGAACTCCCCGCCTTTATACGCGCTGGGCGCAAGGGCGATTACGGTGGAGATGTCTTCATCAGTCACTAGCAATACACCGCTGCCGGAGACCGCTGTACCGTCGGCAAGTTTACCTGCGGCTTTAACGCCGCCCTTGGTATCGACTGTGAGGGTGACATACCCTGCTCCATACGAATCATCCTCCGGATAGAGCGAGAGGGTAGAGTACCCGCTTACCGTATCTACGGTCTTTCAGGCAAGAAGATCCGCCAGCCTCCTTCCACAAAAACATAACGCCGCGGCGCAAGAAAAACCGTTGCATTTACTCGAGATGTATATTTTGCAGTTGAATAGCAAACAAGTAATGGGACATTGCTATAAGAAACGTCGTGCAATATTTTATACTCAAGCATGGATGGAACATAAGCCACAGGTCTTAGACCATTTGTTGTGACATAACTATTACAGAGCGCTATTTTTTGTTCGGGCGTTAGACTATTCATCACTTTCGGATTCCAGACAAATGCCGCCTTGTCTACATAGGACATATTGTAGTTGGTATAGGAATTGCCGTACAGTTCAATAAATCTTGGCAATTGCTGCACAGCCATTGCATGTTCGTTGGTGAACCGGATTGCATTTGTGTAACTTATGCAAATCTCATCAAGCAGATACAGCTGATGGGTTCCATTCGTAACCGTATAAGGCATTCCGCCACATCCCCACGGAATGGCCGCAGGCGATATCATAAAGTTAAGCGATCCTTGAAAAGGTTCCTCTGAGCCGGCATAGGCTGTTGCATCGAGCACAAAATCGTTCGCACCAAATCGACTTGCCCCAATATTCATATCATTACAAATGGCAATCTTGACATCCTCACTCAAGTTAGTTGAGCCAAACGTCAATCCCCATTCATGGGAGCAAAAAGTAACTCGATAATCCTGTCCAAATGCAATTGATGCAAACAAAACACAAAACGTTGCTACTTTCATTTTCACTCCCTCTCCCACATTTCAGGCCATAACAAAGGCTTATTATTCGGCGCCGGCGAACGGCAATATAAATACACCCTCGCATATGTGCCGTCACAGATAATAGCAAAAGCACTCTGTTTACTGTAGCGGGTAAGATAAAGTACCATTGATTGGTAAGATTGATTAGAAATGTGGGGATCGTTGTTTGACATCATTTTTCAAATATTTTTACATGCCTTAATCAACAACAATACGCCATGCGTTTGAAATAAAACCAAGCACAATTTCTTGCCGTAAAACCACGCTATTCGTTTTACTGCAATATGTTTGCGTCGTCAGACACATATTTCCGTCAACAACGATCTCTTTAAAACTCAATACGGATGGAGGTTCGAGATGCCACAAACTACACTCTTGGATGCCCTCCGAAAGGTTGCTGCTTGAATCATCACTTACCGCTAAAGGCCTATTTAAACTCTTTCTCCAAAATAATGCGGCATACTCTGGAAGCGATGTATTTGCAGGGTTCATGCCCTCCAACTTCGCAAGAAACTCAGGAAGTTTTTGGATGGCGATGGAGTATCTATTGGTTAATTGCACGCATGCGATATAGTTAGAACTTAGAGCAGTACTCACCCAAATGATATTTGTCCCGTCCACAGCCGAGTAACGCCCTAGCCTTAAATCTCGAGGCAAATATTGACTTTGCGTCAATCGAATAGTCCCTGTATATTGCCCGATATCAACATGGTTGGTTGGCAAGATTTCAAATTGAACATTGCTCGCAAATGACTGTAAAATGTTTTCCAAATCAATGCTGATAATTGTTCGATCGCTGCTTGATAAAGAAGCATCTTCAAACGAAAATGCCACAGGACTGCCGTCCAAACTAATGCCCAATAAACAACGGGCAGACAGTAACGTTAACGCAGATAATAAGACAAACTTCTTTTCAAACATGATGGTTCTCCTTATGGTTGTGTGCCAGGTGCCAATGTTGCATTCTTATTGGGTATCGGCGGACGGCATTTTAAATAGAGCTCGAGATTTGCCCCCTCGTATACCAGCGGATGCGTCAGATCCGCACCGCTCCAATCTCGTTCAACAGGGTTCCCGTCCAATTGAAGAGCCCTAATGTAGGGTTTAACATCATTTTCAATATGCGATGGCCCCCATGACCATGAATTGCTATAATGTCCAAAGTCCGCCGTTCCGGAACCAACACCATTTGTGATAATTTGGCCTGTCGAATTGTAGCAGGCTTGATGGCCATGCTTACCTTTTGTTTTCTCGGAACGCATTTCAAATGACGAGGTATGATGATAGTACTTTCGCGGAGCCCCCACAGCATGTTCCCATAAATTTGTTGTTTCCGGCTCGGGGTTGACATAGAGGATATTTGTTTCTTGCTGAACAGTCAATAATGAATGATACACTGCAGGCAGCTCAGCCAGCCACGCTGTGTTAGCTGAAGATTCAGAATGCCAATTGTCGTAAATTGTACGCGTCTCGCGATTATTTATGACAAGGAAGAGTCGGTCCCAAACTTCCCCACTTGATCGTCCCACAATTTCAATGCGGAAAATATGAGGAGACAAGTCTGATGGTTCGTAACCAAATAGAAAGTGTGACGAATCCCATACACCTCCATCAATTCGCCAAAGAGCATTCGTTTTATGAGGCAGAGCATCCTCATGAACTAACGTCATTAAATCAATACCACTTGTACTCCAATCTCTCCCCAAGCAGTGTTGATACTTTTTGTCCCCTACGGATTCTTCCGGATGGTTAAGATTACGAGTTCTTACCTTGGCATGGTCGAAGCCGAAGCGGATGATGGGACGTTTGGCGGGCTTTTTGCAGATGCAGGGGGAGTTGGTTGGGTTGTCGCTGTAGCCGGGAGTATGGTCGTCACCGACACAGGCTACGAGGTTGGTTTCGACGCCGTCTGGGATATGGCTGCCCACTTCGAACGCGGCACTGCCGACGAGCCAG
>JAVBMC010000022.1:0-29989 GCA_031552845.1 Kiritimatiellia bacterium | reverse complement strand
GTGGGGGGGGGGGGGGGGGCGGGCGGGGGCGCGGGTGTTGGTGCCGTCGTGGGGGTTGGGGGTTTGGATGGCGAGGCGGTAGTCGGTGGTGTTGAGGAAGCCTTCGATGGCGTCGGGAGTTTTGCGGTAGAGGGGGATGGTGCGGTAGTGGGCGGCGGTGATGATGGCGTGCTGTTCGCGCAGGGGGGTGTCGAGGTTGATGGCGAGCATGTCGACGCGGGGGGTCATGATGTCGCTGGCGCGCATTTCGGAGAGGCGGATGATGCCGTCGACCATGTCGCGTTCTTCGGCGTCGACGGTGCCTTGTTCTTCTCCGACTTCGAGGAGGGTGAGGAGTTCGTCGTCGCTGATGCTTTTGCGTTCGGGGCGGAAGAGGGTCTTTTGTACGTGGCTGGGGACGCGCAGGAGGCGGCTGAGGGGGCTGAGGATGTGGATGCTGAGGTTGAGCGCGGGGAGGATGCGTGGGGCGTAGCGTTCGGCATGGATGAGGGCGAGGCGTTTGGGCATGACTTCGCCGAGGAAGAGGAGCAGGAGGGTGACGAGGGGGATGGCGATGAGTTCGGCGTAGTGGGGCTGCACGACGTAGATGAGGCGGTAGCCGACCCAGGCGATGGCGAAGTTGACGATGGTGTTGCCGAGCAGGAGGGTGGAGAGGAGCTTGGCGGGGTTGGTGAGGATGGTTTCGATGCGGTGGCCGGCGGCGGGTTTGCGTTCGCGCAGGCGTTTGAGCTGGATGGGCGTGAGGCTGAAGAGGATGGGTTCGCACGCGGAGTAGAACGCACTGAGGATGAAGAGTACGGCGAGGATGCTGAGGTATATTAGGAAGAGGAGCGCATTCATGCGGATGTTGTAAATGCGGCTCAGCGGGTGTGCGCGGTGAGCTCGTCGACGAGCAGGCGCGTGCGGCGGTTGGAGTTGAGGGTTTCAACTTCCATGTCGCTGATCATCCAGCGGTCGTCCATCTTCTTAACCTTTTGGACCCACATGTGGCGGTAGGGGCGTCCGGTGGGGTCGAGGTATTCGGCCTTGGTGAAGAAGCGCAGTTTCTTGTCGACCCAGAGGCGGATGGCGCCGAGGTTGTTGATGGCGCGGGGGGGCTTGACTTCGAGGACGTAGCAGTCGCGGCCGTGGAAGGTGGCGTCGGGGTGGTCGGTGATTTCGCGTACGTCGGTCCACCAGAGGTAGTCCATGGTGAGGTCGAGCCAGGTGAGGTCGGTGCCGCAGATGGTGTCGGTGTCGCGGGGTGGGGGGAGGTCGGCATTGGTGCCGTCGTAGAGGCGGATGGTGGCGCCTTGGCCGTGGGGGCGGGTGAGGCTGGCGCGTTGGTGGATTTGTTTGGCGTCTTCGGTGTAGAGGAGGCACTCGGCTTCGGGGATGGGGGCGCCCCAATTGAGGGTAAGTTTGAAGTTGGATTGGGCGTCGATGCTGCCGCGGTAGCGGAGTTTGGTGAGGGTACCGGTGAGGGTGAGTTTTTCGCGCGGGACCATGCGGGTGGAGGCTTGGAGGAGCTCGCGGGGGGTGGGGGGCGGTTCGTCCTGAGTGTCTTGCGCTTGCAGGGTGAGTGCAAGGGCGAGCAGGGTGTATGTGATTAGTTTCCTCATTTGCGCGGTACTATAGCATAGCGGGGCGGGCAAGTCAAGAATGGAGGCGGGGAGGGGGCAGGGGGATGGTGCGGGTAATGTTTTGTATGTGCTGGAAGCGATTGTGCTTGTGTTGATCAGACAGGCACAGTATAATTGGCGGCACTATGGGGACAATTGAGTTCCCTGTCCCAGTGTGAGTCTAGCACGCAGAGGTGCATAAACAAACGCTGCAGGGAACCCATAGGTACTCTGCAGCATAAATGAAAGCAGGTACACTATGGCGGATAAAACACCGCGTTCAGAAGTTAATCTTGTGTTGTCTTTGGCGACTATGGAGCCGCACAAGAGCGCTGGCAACCTTATTGGGGCTGTCCTGTCGAAGGGAACGGTCAGCAAGAAGCAGCTGATCAAGAATATCGTTGAAAAGTCGGGCTTGTCGGATGCACAGGCGGAGGCTTTTCTGGTCGCGTATAACAAGACTGCGGAGGAGCTTATCCTGATGGGGCATGATCTGCCCTTCGGTAATCTGCTCTATCTGCATTTGGGCGTACGGGGCGTGTTTGATGCGAATGGTCTGCCGCTGGAGGGTAAGGCGCCGGAGTTCAGGATCAACATCGTGATGCAGCCAGCATTGCGGAAGATTCTGGGGCAGGTGCCTTACACGACCAAGCGTCGCGGTCCGAAGCTGCCGATTCCGATGGTCTTGGAGGATATCTCCGGGCAGGAGCGCAATACGGTGCTTACGCGCGGCGGGATTGCCAAGCTCTTCGGCGACGGGCTCAAGTTCCACCCGTTGATGGGCGACGAAGGGTTGTACCTTGTGCCGGTCAATGCCGGGGAGGGCGTTGGCGTGGTGAAGGTGACGCACTTCTCGCACAACAAGAACACAGAGCTTGATTTCCAAACGCCGGATGGCGTGCAAGAGGGCGAAGCCTACTACGTCGAAATCCGCAAGCGTTTCCCCAAGACAAAAATCTTGCGTGCTGCGCGGTTGGCTGAAGCTGTGACAATCCTCTGATACGCAACAATACGAGCTATCGCACTTAAATGGGCGTCCGTGCAAACGGGCGCCTCTTTTTTTGCTTGCGCGTAGAGTTTCCGCAACCCGTGGGCAGCCTTGCCAACACTTCCGAGACAGCCTGCCCACGACCCTTGGGGCAGAACGCCCAACACTCTTGCGGCCGTTCCCCCGCCAACCCGCGGGCAGTACTGCCGCTGACCTGCGGGTACTACTGCCACCAACCTATGGGGCCTACGTGCAAACACTTCATTTTGTGCGGGAGCGGGGGTTTGAGCTTGATTTTTGAAGGATTATGGGGGATAATGCGCACAGGTTTTTTGCTGTTAAATCACACGTTTTAATCTGAGAGTCGTCACATGAGTAGTGGAGCTAAGAAGTCGCCGTCGAACAACATTCCCGAATACCTCCCCGAGGAGCTCCTGCCCGTCTGGGATTGGTGGCAGGCTAAAGGCCCCGCGACGCTGATGCAATGCGCCGTAGTCGTGCTCCTCGCAGCAGGCGTCTACGCCGGCATGAACTACTTCAAAGGCCGCACCGCCGCCGCCGGCGCACAGCTCACCACCGCGCAAGGCATTGACGAACTCGAAGCCTTCGTCAGCTCCTACGGCTCCACCAAACTCGGCCCCGCCGGCAAGCTCAAACTCGCCAAGGCCTACTACGACGCAGGCCGCCTCGAAGACGCCCTCGCCAGCTACCAAGCCTTTGAGAAAGACAACGCCAAGAACGAATTCGCACCCGTCGCCATCCTCGGCGCCGCCGAATGCCTCGAAGGCCTCGGCCGCACCGACGAAGCCATCGCCGCCTACGGCGCCTTCTCCACGGCACACGCCGCCAGCTACCTCGCCCCGCAGGCCGACCTCGGCGCCATCCGCACCACCGCTATCAAAGGCGAAAAAGCCCAAGCCCTCTCCATGCTCGAAGCCTTCACCGCCAAGCACAAAGGCACCACGTGGGAACTCAACGCCATGCAGCTCAAAGGCACCATCGAGCGCTACCAGCCCGGCAAAACCCGCGCTTCACTCTTCGACGTGGCTGATGCGGCCGCACAACAAATAGACGCCCAAAAAGCTCCCGAGGCCCCCAAGCCCGCAGTCCCCGCCGCGCCCGAAAGCAAGTAACCGCGCGCGGCCAGCCGCATCAGCGTTCGGTTAACTGCTTACACACCCCTTAGCAAGGTACGTATGTTCAACCCGAATGCCATCTGGCGAAAGCTCCTCCTCGCCGCCTTCCTCGTCACACTCCTCGTGCTGACATTCCTGCCCGTGTCCACCATGCACAAATTCCAGATGGGCATCGGCCTCGGCACCTATACCCATGCCGACAAAGCAGGGCACTACATCGCCTACCTCATCCTCGCCATCCTCATCAACCGCCTTGCGCACCCCATCCACCGCACCACCCTCGGCTGCACCCTGCGCATCGTCCTCGGCGTCAGCCTCCTCAGCCTCATCCTCGAAACCCTCCAAGCCATCACCTGGCGCCCGCCATTCGACTGGCTCGACGTAGCCGCCAGCACCGCCGGCGCCATCACCTTCGGCATCGCCTACCGCATCTGGCGCCACTACGCCCCCGAACCCCTCCTCAACCAAGTCGAATACGACTACCCCATCACCCCGCGCATGAAACACCGCAGTAAGACAAGTAATAAGTAAGAAGTAATAGGTAAGAAGTTACCTGACCACCACTTAATCCTCCCTCGCGCGTCAGCCCCCACTTATTACTTATTACCTATTACTTATTACATCTACCTCTCCCATGTCCTCCGACCTCTTCGATAACGCCCCAGACTCCGACACCGAGCCCGCCGCCAACAGCACGCCGCCGCTCCCCGCCCGCATGCGCCCGCGCACCCTCGCCGACATCGCCGGACAAGACCACATCCTCGGCCCCGGCAAACTCCTCACCCGCCTCATCGAAGCCGACCGCTTCACCAACCTCATCCTCTACGGACCCCCCGGCTGCGGCAAAACAACCCTCGCCGAAGTCATCGCCCGCACCACCCGCCGCCGCTTCGAACGCTGCAGCGGCGTGCTCAGCAACGTCGCCACCATCCGCGCCACCTGCGAAGCCGCCAAACAAATGCGCCACATCGCCGGCACCATCCTCTTCATCGACGAGATCCACCGCTTCAACAAAGCCCAGCAAGACGTCCTGCTCCCCTACGTCGAAGACGGCACCGTCACCCTCATCGGCGCCACCACCCACCACCCCCAGATATTCATCAACACCCCCCTCACGTCCCGCTCCCTCGTCTTCGAACTCAAACCCCTCACCATCGACGCCGTCGAACAACTCCTCCACCGCGCCCTCAACGACGCCGAGAACGGCCTCGCACTCCGCAAGCCCTACGTCACCCCCGAAGCCCTCCGCTTCCTCGCCGACATCTCCGAAGGCGACGCCCGCCGCGCACTCACCGCCCTCGAAGTCGCCGTCCTCTCCACCCCCGAAGGCCAAACCGTCACACTCGCCGCCATGGAAGACTGCGTCCAACGCCGCATGGTCGCCTACGACAAAGACGAAGAAGGCCACTACGACACCATCTCCGCCTACATCAAATCCATCCGCGGCTCCGACCCCCACGCCGCCATCTACTGGCTCGCCCGCATGCTCGAAGGCGGCGAAGACCCCCGCTTCATCGCCCGCCGCCTCATCATCTCCGCCTCCGAAGACATCGGCAACGCCGACCCCCGCGGCCTCACCATCGCCGTCGCCGCCATGCAAGCCGTCGAATACATCGGCATGCCCGAAGCCCGCATCACCCTCGCACAAGCCACCACCTACCTCGCCACAGCCCCCAAAAGCAACGCCAGCTACCTCGCCGTCGAAGAAGCCGCCGACGACATCCGCAACAACCGCGCCGCCCCCATCCCCGAACACCTCAAAAACCGCCCCGTCAAAGCCCAAGACAAAGCCCCCAAACCAGCCTACCTCTACCCCCACGACTACCCCAACACCGCCATCGCCCAACAATACGCCCCCACCACCAAACACTACTACCGCCCCAAACCCGCCGGCTACGAAGACACCATCGCCAAACGCATGGACCTCCTCCAACAACAAAAGAACCCCACCAAAGGCCCCACCACATGACACCCGTTCAAATGGCCCTCGTCGGCGGACTCTTCACCTGGGCATGGACCGCCGCCGGCGCAGGACTCGTCCTCTTCTTCAAACAGATCAACCTCCGCATCCTCAACGGCATGCTCGGCTTCGCCTCCGGCGTCATGATCGCTGCCAGCGTCTGGTCACTCCTCATCCCCTCCATCGAAATGACTCGCAACGCCGGCTCCGCCATCCCCTGGCTCCCCGCCCTCGTCGGCTTCCTCAGCGGCGGACTCTTCCTCTGGGCGCTCGACCGCATCCTCCCCCACCTCCACCCCAGCGGCCACCACGGCGGCACCCCCGAAGGCATCCACACCCACTGGAAACGCAGCGTGCTGCTCGTCCTCGCCATCACCCTCCACAACATCCCAGAAGGCCTCGCCGTCGGCGTCGCATTCGGCGCCATCGCAGCAGACGGCACCGGCGCAACCATCGGCGGTGCGCTCGCACTCACACTCGGCATGGGCCTCCAAAACTTCCCCGAAGGCGCCGCCGTCTCCATCCCCCTACGCAGGGAAGGCGTCTCCCGCTGGCGCGCCTTCACCGCCGGCCAACTCAGCGGCATCGTCGAACCCATCGCCGCCGTCATCGGCGCCTTCGCCGCCATCATGATCCAAAGCATCCTCCCATACACGCTCGCATTCGCAGCAGGCGCCATGATCTACGTCGTCGTCGAAGAACTCATCCCCACATCACAAGACCCCGGCAACAACGACTACGCCACCGTCGGTGCCATGGGCGGCTTCGCCCTCATGATGGTCCTCGACATCGCACTCGCATAACTTAACAACAACCGGGCAAGGGCAGGGCGCCCAACCCCCACACAACTACGAAAGCAAACAACACTATGGACCTCACACTCGTCGTACTCGCCGCAGGCATGGGCAGCCGCTTCGGCGGACTCAAACAAATCGAACCCATCGGCCCCAACGGCGAAACCCTCATGGACTACTCCGTCTACGACGCCCTCCAAGCCGGCTTCACCAACATCATCTTCGTCATCCGCAAAGACTTCGAACAAATCTTCCGCGACAACGTCGCCAGCAAATACAAGGGCAGGGCGAACATCCAATTCGCATTCCAAGACAGCGCCGACCTCCCGCCCCCCTACGTCTGCCCCGCCGACCGCACCAAACCCTTCGGCACCGCCCACGCCATCCGCGCCGCGCGCGACCTCATCAAAGGCCCATTCAGCGCCATCAATGCCGACGACTTCTACGGCACCGACGCCTTCCAACGCGTCGCCGACTTCCTCCGCAAAGGCGAGAAAGGGCGCTTCGCCATGGTCGGCTACCGCCTCGACCAAACCCTCTCCGAACACGGCCACGTCGCCCGCGGCGTCACCAAGACAGACGGGCAGGGCACCCTCCAAGACATTGTCGAGATGACCCGCATCGAACGCACAGAGCAGGGCATCTACAACCTCGAAGACCCCGCCAACCCCATCCCCCTCACCGGTGACGAACGCGTCTCCATGAACCTCTGGGGCTTCACCACCCAACTCCTCGACGCCATGCAAACCCGCTTCCCCCAATGGCTCCACAACAACATCGACAACCCCAAATCCGAATGGTACATCCCGTTCCTCGTTGACGACATGGTCAAAGACGGCCAAGCCACCGTCACGGTGCTCCCCACCAACTCCGCCTGGTTCGGCGTCACCTACAAAGACGACAAACCCCGCGTCGTCCAATCCATCGCCCAACTCGTCGCCAGCGGCGCCTATCCCTCGCCGCTCCTCGGCTAACCGGCTAACAGCCACAACACAAACAGTACGGTGCTCAACAAACAGCACCGTAAACAAACACACAACCGATACTCCGCCAATCAAGCGGGTATCGGTTGTTTCGTTACTGTCAAGGCACTGGATTCTCCAACTATTTGAGCATGGACAAACCGTCAGATTGCCACTACGTTATTAAATCCAAGCCCGAAGAATAGGGCGACGTACGGCAGTCTTATAACTCGTTATGCGATAACAGGATATGTCGCATAATCAGCGTTATGTACTTTTCGTTGATTACACCCAACCCAACTCATGTCAATGGCCGTATTTTACTCCTAAAAAATTCAGATTGCAAGCCAGAAATGCACAATCTTCGATTTATTTTCCAGACTTGCATATTTATAGCCTCCGCAGATGGCAAAACACTCATAAGCCAAGCTTTAAAATGTTTTGATGGTTATTGCAACAAAGCCGGCTACGCTTGCAAAACACATTTGCCGGTAAATCAAATTATCTCTTTAATTAGTAATATATTATTTTATTCTTTGTTTTATATCAAAAATGGATATCAAGTTTAATTATAACTTCATATCCATCTATTAACAGCCATCCGGCAAAGGCAAACACACAAAAACTTTCAGTGTTCGCGAGGTATCTATAGAAGCCCCAAAACACGCTTTCTGCTTTTTTGGAATATAAGACAAGCCCTACGCGCGCGGCGCAGATCACCCGCCTTCGGCAGGTAATGCGCCGTGCGCTTTTCTCTCTTACTTCCTCACAGGTCGTGACGGCTTGGCAGCCTCATAGGACTCCACAGCGGCACGAACAGTTTTCTTGTTTTGTTTTTCCTGCTCTTTTTGACCAATCTTAACAAGTAGCGCAATACACATGCAAATAGCCATAAGAATGCAGATAATAAAAGAAACTTTGGTATAAATGCTTAAAAAAGTCAACCGCCCGCGAAATTGGCGAATACTTTGTTGTAACGCACTCATTTGAGAAGCCCACAACATTCCGCGATTATGAATAAAACGCTGACAATTAAATTAAAAATGGTCATCCAAAAGATACCATCCACCTTGGACTTCATTTCAATGAAGTTTTCTTCGAACATCCATTGAGCTTTATCATCTTTCATAGGGTAATTCCTTTAGCAAGATGATAATATATCCCCTACCCTTTTGTCAATCAAAAAAGGTAAAATATATTAGCAACCCAATGAACAGGAGGCGAGGAAAAAATAAGACACGTCTAATATTTACCGTCTCAAAAGTGACTATTCCCGCCCCTGATAGAAGCTGGGCCGTATCATAAAACTTTCCATAATACTTCTTTTTGACGAAATTGGCAGTAGAGGTAAGTTTGCCGTTTCTATCAAAAATTCGTATCCAGCAATATGGCCAAAAGAACGGCGGTAAACGCATCCGAATAGCCGGGACTTTGACAACCTGCAGATCTGCAGCTACTAGCCACTGATTCACTAGAGACCGTATAGACTTGGTTAAAAATTTCTCGTCCTGAATAATAAAAAAAACATCTTGCCCGCGCTTAGAACTATGCCGAAGCCAACTGAAAAAACGCTGAACCTTAAAGTCTTGACCAGACTTATATTGATTAAACCACTCGGCCACCTCATCCAACACCACCAGAACGCGTTTACAGCCACCGGAGCCGCGGGGGCTTCCACTTATCCACTCATGCGGGTCGGCGGTCTCTACGTCGACGTATTCAACTAATTTTCGCCATTCTTCCCCGCCATAGCGTTTTGTAAGTTCAGCATCATTCAAAACGATGTTGGTTATTATGTAATTGCCGACGTCTAAGTTATCAATAATAATTGAAACGGCAGTAAGCGTTTTTCCACCACCAAGCAAGCCGATTATACCCCAAACTTGGGCTATGTGTTCTAACTGTATCATTTCTTATTTAGTGATATAATTACGCTTTTCAAAAAATCAAAGATAGTCATCAGATGATTAAGTAGTATCTGGTAAAACTCTAAAATACCGTAGATAAAAAGCATCCACCAACCAACCACAAAAGCACCACGACAAACATCAATAAATGTACGCCAATCACTTGTGCTAAATGATACTTCAGGGCGAAGTGAGGCAAATGGATTATTTTTTTCACCCACCCCTTTATCCAATAACACAACCTTCTCCGGTAATGCAACAGAACCACAAGAAAAAAGCTTAAACATTTTTTCAGGCACTTTCAAAAACTTATCTATGATTTCTCCAGCATTGTCTTTGATTGATGTAATGGATTCCTCTGATTTTTCAATTTTTTGTTGTGCATCTTTAAAAAAGTTTTCGCCATCATCCGGTTTGGGATCTTCTTCCTCTTCCTCAATAGTTTCATGTTGCAATAATGCCTCTATGCGTTCAAACCAATTGGAACCCTTTGTATCTTTCGCCGAGGCCGTTTGATATTCGTAGTAAAACTCGAAGAGTGCTGCGAATGGGTTCTTATAGTCGTGCTTGTCTTTATATGTTTGTATGCCCTCTTCTACTTCGTCGTTGATTTTCTCAATCGTCTCTAAGAATTTCTCTTTGTCTTGCAAGCGCTCTAGCATTGCATCAAGTGCGTTCTGATTCTTTTCTATCGTAGCAAGAAATGTTTCTTTGTTCTCAAGGCCGTCAATCATGCTTTGTAAATCGTCTACAAGTGTTTCGACTTTCGGCCACTTGTAAAGAAATTCTTCACGCATCATTTCGTTGTGATCAAGTATAACTTGCATACGGTCGTTGATATCAAAAGTATATCTCTCTATGTCTTCAAGATAATATTGAATATCCATTACTCGAAATTCGACATTATACAATGCTTCAATAACGCCGTCATGGTCGCATTCGTGTCCTAATAATTCCTCGTCAAAATCAGCGAGAGCCTCGGAGATTTCTTTTAGATAGTCCTGCGCCCCGCTAGTGTATTCTTCAATGTTTTGGAGTTGTTGTTTTTGAAATTCTTGAAAGTCTTTATCACGTGTTTTTACCGCCTCATATGAATCATAAAACTCTTTAAGAGCCTTTAGTAATTCGGTTTCATTGCCTCCTTCTTTCAACTCTTTTAAAATTTTTAATACATCATCTTGAAATGTTTTGTCGCGTATTTTTACAGCCTCATATGAATCATAAAATGCCTTATCATTTTTTAAGCCTTGTTCGATATTCTTAAAAAAGTTATTCTTATCGGAAAGTGCTGTAATCATTGATTGGACATCTTTAACAAGTGTTTCGATATTTCGCAAAAAATATTTTTTATCGGAAAGTCCATCAATCATTAGTTGCTGGTCACCCGTCAGCTTCTCAATATTGCGAAGAAATGTTGACTTATCTGCAACGCCTGAAACCATTATCTGTAAGTCTTCTGTAAGTTGAATTACTTTGGGCCATGTATCCAAAAACTCTTCCCCCATCCTTTCAATAAAATCAAGCACAACCGTCATTTTATCATTAATATCAAAGGTGTATCTTAGTATATCTTCAATTGGTAATTTTAAATCCAATAAACGAGAATCGATATTATACAATGCCTCAATAACGCCAGAATGGTCGCACTCTTCACCACCGCCATTACCTCCATTTTCTAACCACCATTCGCCCCACGAAGACCATGAATCACCCTCTCCGCAATTGCATTCAAGCTTTATACCGCCAATGGCTTCTACAACACTATTCAAACCTTCGGTAACGCTATCAAACCCTTCGGTCATATTGTTGTTAATGTCATCAAGTCGGCTTAAGTTACCTTCTTTAAACTTGCCAAGCTCTTCAAGTAGTGATTTTTGAATGTCCGTCATCTGGTCGTTTAATTGGTAAATGCCGTCAACCATATTATAAATACGTTCGGCCGTTTCGTATATATCGGTTAAGCGCGTATATATAAACGACCAGTCTCCCATCCCGCTAAAACTATTCCATGAATCGAGATAATCCATGAACAGTTGTTCAAAGCTGTCCAAATCCGCGCGGGCTGTATTTAATGTCAGAGCCGCCAAAAGTGAGAGTAGAATTTTTCGCATATCATCATTCCTTTTTGCAGGGAAGGGACGCCCTACCCTGCAGCGTTATAACCCCGGGACAGACGCCAAACTTGGCGGCCGTCCCATTGCCTTTCTGGGGTTAGTCCACCCCAGCCCCGGACAAACATCAACCAAAATCAGCGACTCTATCAATTCTAATCAGTTTATCATACTCGGACTTTGGGATATAACCGACACAAGGCCGGCCAGATGGCCACCCGTTAGAAGAGAGTAAGCAGCCATTGCAGAAATTAACATCAGCACAGGAAAAACACGCACAAGTCTCTTGGCTGCACATCTCATAACACGGTTGACACATAAAACTCCTACAGCATATGCGGTTGAACACGAACCGACATGAACTTCTTATTAAAACACCCGAGATATTTTCCAGCTTGATTGTAGACATGAATATCATCCCCCTCCTGAAGGATAGAGACATCTTCCAAACGTTTCTCAACAAGCTGACGGCGTCCCCCTGGGACGTTGATAAACGTTGAATAGTAGACATCAGCCGAATATGATTTTTGAACACTCATAATTATCCTTTCATGTTGTGAAGAATTAAGTACGTGATCATGACCGCAAAAAAACCAAAAAGGAAGCCAAGTAAGCCACCAAATGTAATGCCAAAATCAAGTAGGAGCTGGGTAGTGGTCATAGTTTCTCATCCTTTCTTTCGTCAGATATGAAGAACTGAACATTGCGGTAGGTTGCCCCGTCGGTAATGATACTATCCGGCAGGATGGAGAGTATCCGGCCAGAGCCGAGATAATCGCCGACAAAGAATGTTTGATTTACATGTGCAAAATGAGCCATTGCGCGGTGTTGGAAGCGTCCGTAGGTGTAGGAGACATCAATGGAGTCATTTGTAGCGACTGCATCAGAAGCGGCGGAAATGGCGTTAAATGCGAGGTTGGAGACTACGCCGACGGCAACGGAGAAAAGATTGGATTCGAATGAGTTCAGCCGGGCCGTGTTCTTTGCGTCTTGCTCGAGAAATTTCTTCTCAACATTTGAATTGAGATAGAAAGAACGGAAGATTCCAATGCCCATCAGGACAAGAGAGAAGAGGACGAGAAACTGGTCCGAGAATATGAGGTTTTTCTTTGTCATTTTTTGCCAGAAATTGAAGACGAGACTGCATCAAGAAAGACCGCCGAGAAATGTGATACCATCCACTTTACAAAAAATCCGACAATCGCAACGAAAAACACCAACACCAGCGAAAAAAAGGCAACACCGAGAGTCGTAAAAATATATCCAAGCATATCACAAGCCTCATCAATTGCTAAAATATAAAAACAGAATGAAGCCACAGGACTATCTTTTAAATATGTTGAAAAAACGGATCCTACAGAATTGTCATCAAGAAGTTGTTCACATCCCGTGATAAGTTTGTTTATTGACGTTAAAATATCGCCGAAATTATCGAGTAATAAAAATATAACAGCTGCAGCACCAGCCAAGGATATCAGAGAGGTTTTATTTTTCCACAAATTCCCACAGAAGCTTAAAAGATAATGCAACCCGAGTAGCAGAAGTGGCCAGGCTCGAGCAAGTAACTGTAATAATGATCCCATATAACCTCCGAGAAAAAAGGGGGAGTGTTACCTCCCCCGATTAAATTACTTGCCGGACTGCGCGAAGAACTTCTTAGCCAGCCGGAAGACCAGCGGAAGAACCCAAAGCACCAACCCCGTCAGCAGGATAGTGACGAGGACGGGCGCGGCAGTTGTCACAACTGACTTAAAACCCGTCGACATATCTCCCAACGCCGACTCAATCTCAGTTGTGTCGAGAGTGTTGCCCGCAGCCAACAAGAACCCCGGCGCAGTCATCGCCAAGGCAAGCATAGCACGTGTAAGTTTATTCTTCATACTTTGTACTCCTAATGGTTATCTACGTCAAACGAATATCGCATGCCCCGGATAACCGCAAGGCATACGACAACGCCCCCGGCCACGGTGGCACCCGCCAACAGACCGAGAACGAAAGATGTTAAAATACTGTGTATCACGATAGCCTTTTAAAACCCTCTGTGTCCTACTCTGTTTGCAACATCTGCAGCATGTGTTAAATAAGACACAGAGGGAGGGAGGAACACCTACAAGCCCCGGCGTTACACCGAAGGAAGAACTTTGACAATTGGATCCAATTTGATGGCGACCGTAATGGACATGCCTACCTTGATTTGTGTCCACTTCTCATCCCATCCGAAACCGCTTTCGCAGTTGAAGAAATCGCCGTTTTCAAGCTGGAGAATGAAAGACCCTTGCGGAATCTTTACGGGCTTGCCGTCACTTTTGCGAATAATCTCTTTAAAGCACAGTCCGTTGACTGCGAGAACCTTACCTGTAACCTTCATTTGTGTCATGATTTTTTCTCCGTATCTTCCTATTGTTTTTTGTTATCGGCTCGGAAGCAATAACCGCTAACAAGGAGGGAACAATCTTCGGCAGTCGCAACCCCTCCCTTTTCGTTGCGAATGCGACAAGTAACATAAGAAGTCAATTCATCCGCGCGTTGATACATCACGGTAAATTGATGTTGGCCGTAAATGAAAGACTTGAGCGCATCCAAATTGCGTGTATCAAAGCGAAAGTATGAAGCCTCTTCGCCAAGCGTCAAAAAACGTTCGTGACAATCTACGTACTGACGAATCGTTTCACGGCGGTCCTTTGAAAGGTTCTGCCAGTTTTCGTACGTATTGTTCAAAACCGTTTTCATGCTATTATCCCATTGCTCAACGCGAAGATTATACCGAAAGCTACAGCCGAACACTTTCGGAGTGTGTTGCCGAAACGCGAAGCTTGGACCGAATAGTTTTTCGCGTGTCCATTCGTCGCCCGTGCACGAGCTCGGCAGAATCGGAGAAGCGTGCGGCGTAATTTTACAAAAGGGATTGTGTTTTTCCTTCCGCATTGCGTCGAGAGCGAGAAGACCGCAGGAGAATCATCGAGGACGAAATCGGGAGAGCAATCTATTGCGCCAACACGCCCCCAGAAGCGACCAACACGGATGAACTCGGCAGGAACTTCTTTTTGTGCAAGCTTTGTAGCATAGCCCGAGAAATAGATTTGTGTGGCTTTGTCGGAGCGGCACGGATGGCATTCGGTCCCGGCTACTAAATGTTTTTCGTCGTTAGAACCTACGCACTCAAACCACGTACGAGAAAGCCACTGACGGAAGTCGGAGAGGTCGACGCCCGGCAGGTCAATCAGCAAATGAAAATGCGGCGCTCCCCTGCTCTGAAACTCGAGCACCCAGAAGAACGCCGCCATTTTGTAAGTATACTTGAAACGCTGGCAAAACTTTTTTAAATCGTATTTGACATTTTCGCCAACGGTTGGATAGTCTGCCGGATATGTTAGCGTGGCAAAGAGTAATCCTTGTGCGCTTCTAAATCGCCAGTTGCGCAGCAGGAAACTAAATCGCGTTGCAGACTTGCGCGAGAACTTGCATATGCGACTACCCTTCTTGCGTCCACCACAAGCGCAGTTTAAAAATTTCTCTTTGTCCGTCAGCTTGCGCGTGATTCGGACGTCTTCTTTGTAAACTGAAATCTCTTGCATTGCCCTGCTCCTTTGTGGAGTAAGGTCAAATGCAACCGTTTACCGAAAACCTACAATCAGCGTTATGTACTTTTCGTATATGTCTCACTGCGGCGATATATTCGCTAGCCGCGTAGCAGACACAAAACAACCGTTGGGCATGGTCATGCGCAACGGTTTGTGTTCATGCAGCGTTGGGGACGCTGCCCCAACCAATCGCTTACTTAGCGGCAGCTGCCTTCTTGGCGACGGCTTTCTTGACTGCCACCGGACGGAGCAACGCTGTGCGGACGTCTGTGCGATCCATCTTAGCGACGACTTCAGCTTCAACACCGAGCTTGACGAGGCGGGCTTTTTGTTCTTTCTCACGACGGCGGCGTTCGCCGGCGCTCTTAACTGGGCGTGTTGCGGGTTTCTTATTAAGGGTTCTGCCTGTTCCCATGATCCATCTCCAATGCAATAAAGGTCTGCTACTTCGTACGAAAGGCGTGTACATTATCATTTTACCGCCCTGTTTTCAAGCCAAAAGTGGTGTATAACGGGCATTTCTGGATTGCAAACAGCGCGCCTTTGGGGTATACTTCGTGTTTTGGATTCTATTATTGGTTGTTTCTATGCCGCGTAAGATTGTTGTAACCTCCGCTTTACCCTATGCCAACGGTGCGATTCACATCGGCCACTTGGTGGAATACTTACAGACTGACTTCTGGGTGCGGTTCCAAAAGATGCGCGGCAACGAGTGCGTTTACATCTGTGCCGACGATACGCACGGCACGCCGATCATGATCCGCGCGCGTCAGGAAGGCGTCTCGCCAGAGTCGATCATCGAGAAGAGCTACGCCGCCCACACCAAAGACTTTGCCGACTTCGAGGTTGCGTTTGACAACTACCACACTACCAACTGCGACGAAAACCGCACATTCAGCAACGCCATCTTCGCGGCGATGGAGCGCGGCGGTTATGTCACCTCCACGCCCATCCAGCAGTTCTACTGCGAACACGACAACATGTTCCTGCCCGACCGCTTTGTCAAAGGCACTTGCCCCAAATGCGGCGCGAGCAATCAATACGGCGACTCGTGCGACACCTGCGCGGCGACGTACGGCGCGGACGAACTGAAAGACCCTGCCTGCTCCATCTGCGGCAAGCCCCCCGTCAAGCGCGACAGCGAACAGCTCTTCTTCGAGCTCGAACCCTTCCGCGACTTCCTCAAGGAGTGGATACCCGCGCACACTGCGTCCGACGTCTCCAACAAGCTCCTCGAATGGTTCAACGAACCCCTGCGCGGCTGGAACATCTCCCGCGATGCGCCCTACTTCGGCTTTGAAATCCCCGGCCATCCCGGCAAATACTTCTACGTCTGGATGGACGCGCCCATCGGCTACATGGCCTCGCTCCAAAACTGGTGCACGCAGCACGGCCACGACTTCGCGCAATACTGGGAGAACCCCCAAGCCGAGCTCTACCACTTCATCGGCAAAGACATCGTGCGCTTCCACTCCCTCTTCTGGCCCGCGATGCTCCACTGTGCCGGCCACAAGACGCCCGACCAGATCTTCGTGCACGGCTTCCTCACCGTCAACGGCGAGAAGATGAGCAAGTCCAAAGGCACCTTCGTCAGCGCCCGGACTTATCTCGACCACCTCCCCGCCTACTACCTGCGCTTCTACTACGCCTGCAAGCTCAACGGCACGACGGACGACATGGACCTCAACCTCGAAGACTTCGTCAACCGCGTCAACTCCGACCTCGTCGGCAAGATCACCAACCTCGCCTCCCGCGGCGCGCAGATGCTGCATAAAAACTTCAGCGGCCAAGCCACCACCCTAGAACCCGACGGTGCCGCCCTGCTCCAACGCTTCCGCGGACAAAGCGACGACATCGCCGCCGCTTACGAAAACCGCGACTTCTGCCGCGTCATGGTACTCCTGCGCGAAATGGCCGACGAAGCCAACCAATACTTCGACGCCCAAACCCCCTGGGCACTCGTCAAGACCGACCCCGCCAAAGCGCAGCAAGTCCTCACCGCAACCCTCAACCACTTCCGCTACTTCGCCATCGTGCTCAAGCCCATCCTCCCCGCCTACGCACAGCAGGCCGAGGCCCTCTTCGGCGAGCAACCCTGGACGTGGGACACCCTCGCCACCGACTGGCAAGCACGCACCGTTGCGCCCTACACCTACCTCGCCACACGCGTCGACCCCGTCGCAGTCGAAGCCATGGTAGCCGACAGCAAACCCAAAGAAGCCCCAGCCGTAACCCTCGGCACCCCCATCAAAGCCACCATCGACTACGACACCTTCGACAAAACCGACCTACGCGTCGCCAAGATCCTCACCGCCGAAGCCGTCGAAGGCTCCGACAAGCTCCTCAAGGTGGCGGCAGACATAGGCGAAGCCCAACCCCGCCAAATCCTCGCCGGCATCAAGAGCGCCTACAAACCCGAAGACCTTGTCGGCAAACACGTCGTCATCGTCGCCAACCTTGCCCCGCGCAAGATGCGCTTCGGCATTTCGGAAGGCATGATCCTTGCCGCCAGCGACGCCACCGGCAAACTCTACACCATCCATCCCGACACCGGTGCCACACCCGGCAACACCGTCAAATAAAATACGGCAATAAACCGCCCTCCTCTACGTTATATATGCGCATGACGGACAAGTGGTACATCACCCAACCCCAATATACACAGGGGGTTCCTCACGTAGGAGTCCCAGGCGGGGTGTTTGGCCATTTTGAGGGCAAAACCGTGTCCAATGTTGGACACTGCCCTGACCAACGTTCGACACCGGCCTGTCCAATGTTGGACATCGCTCTGTCCAACGTTCGTCACTGCGCTGTCCAACGTTAGACAGACCACGATTCAATGTTAGTCACACCGCTGTTCAATGTTCATCACGGTCGTGTCGCACCTGCGACAGGGGTCGTGTCCTAGGTGAGACAGGGATCGTGCCCTAGGTGCGACACACCCTCTGCCCTAGGTGTGACACGATCACGGCCATACGCGAGGTGCAGATTCGGCTACAGCTCTGATATAACAATTTCCAGCCGTGCAACGCGGATGTGCTCACTGCGCGGAAAACGCCTGCGAAGCTCCAACCAATAATTCCCGGGCTTCGTATCATTCGGCAGCCTGAACGCCACCTTGCGGCTATCGCTCATCGACATCTTCTTAATCTTAACCCCCGCGCCAAACCGATTCCCCTGCACCAAGAACAACCCCTCATCCGCCGCCGACGCCTTATACGTCAACAACCGCCCCGCCGCACAATACAACTCCCCCGGCACAAGCGACTTCACAGGACGCCCATCCTCTGTATTATGCACATACTCCAGCTGCGGCTCACGGGTGCTCGCCTCCACCACCTCATAGCCAAAATCCTTCAGCAGCTTCTTCACCTCCTTGCTCGGCCTGAACCCCAACTCAACCGTCGGCTTCTTACCCGTCACCGGCCTGCCATCGGCCTCGAACAACCCCTGCGCATGCATCTCCAGAATCCCCAACCGCCCCAGCTGCACGCGCTGTCCACCCAACAACGCCTCACCCATCACCTCCAGCAGACGATGCAAAAATGCCGAAGCCTGCGCCTGCGACACACTCCCCCCACTCGCCATCCGCTCCACCAAAGCCGCCGTCCCCAGCGTGCCGTTCGACTTCAACAGCGGAATCTTCCTCCCCTTCGCGCGATCCGCCGGATACACCGCCGGACGCAACGCAATTCTCATCTTCGCTCTCGCCATACCACCTCCATAAAACATTTCCCGCATAATACACCGCCCTGCCTGCAGCGTCAAGCAAAACAACACCCCTTGACCTTTTTTGGTTGTAACGTACACGCGGATGGTGTACAATACAAGTAAGGATTCTCACCCTCCCTCCCCTTGCCCGACTTCTGCAAAAGGATGCCCATGAAAAAAACACTCGCCCTGCTCGCTCTACTCACCGCTCCCCTGCTCGCGGATAATCTGTGGAAAACTTATGAGGAGGCGGCACAGGCGGATCAGCGTAAGACGGTGGTTGCTGTATTGGAGAGGGTTTATACGCGGGCGTGTGAAGCGAAGGATTGGGATGAGGCTTTCTTTACGCTTGGGCACAAATCCGTGTTGGAGGGAAAAGCTGGTGAGGATGAGCGTACGTATAGCGTCATCTCACGTCTCGAAAAACTGCAGCAGAATGCACCGGCGGAAATAAAACCTTTACTCGCGGCTCTGAGCGTCGAGTGGTACCGGCAGTATTTCAAGAGCAACCGTTATAAGTTTTCATCGCGCACACAGGTCGATGGAACTGATGAGGGAACTCAGATTGACGCATGGAGTTTGCCGCGCCTGTTGAGGGAGATTGATCAGCGGTATACTGCGTTACTGAAGGATCCCGACGCATTGGCACACTATCCGGCGGAGCAGTTCCTGCTGTCGTTTCCGCCGCAGAATGATAATGATATTATGGAGGAGGTTGCTGAGTCGATCAGGGATTATACCATCTTTGAAGAGTGTGAAGAAAAGGTTGTTGAGGTGGAGCCTGAGGAGCCGGATGATGCTAATCCCGGAGCGTGGCGGCGCCGGAAGCCCGGCATCAGTAACATCTATCGGCCAACTTTATACGATATCATTGCCCACTGCGCGATTGACTTCTACGCCACAGCCGAGTGCGATCTTGCTGACGTTGACTACAAGGCAAAAGCACTCGCATTGTTCGACACGCTAGCCGCGTGGCATCAACAGCACGGCAACGCCCTCCCCTACGCCAACATCTGCCTTGAGAAGCTACTATTTCAACGCAACCTCGCCGAAAGCAAATCGCCTGACAAAGACGCCGCAGCCGAGAAGTCGGTCGAAGCCCTAAATAAGTTTATCGAAGCCAACCTCGGCAACGAAGTCAGCGCGCGCGCTTTGGCCGCCCTAGGCGAGAAGTTATACAAGCGCAAACAATACGCAAAGGCTATGGACACAGTCGAACGAAGCACAACACACTTTTCGCACTCCTGTGGTGCAAAAGAGTGTTACGCTATTGCCCAAAAGATCAAAGCTCCCTCCTTCTCGCTAAAGTCTCAAGATGTCTGGGCGTTAAGCAAGCCTGAGGTACAGCCTTTCGGCACCATTCAGATAACCGCTCGCAACGTTAGAAAAATTTACTTTCGCCTCTATCCGCACGTGCGCGACTTGTCCACGCCCGACATAAGCTGGGACAGCCTTTATGCCGATGATATGAAGGCCTTGTGCAAGGCGGACCCCTTGCAGGAATTTGATGCCGACATCCCCGCTAATATGTCGTATGAGGAGGTCAACTATACCTTTAACGTTCCACAACCGATTAAGAGCGGGACATATTACCTCGTGGCATCGCTGCGCAAGGACTTTGCGTGCGGGTACAACATCTCCAACAACATTATGGATTGCCGACGTATTCAAATCACTGACTTGGCACTCGACCTCGCGGCAATCGGCAACGAATGGGTGGTAAATGTATTCCAATCCGACACCGGTAATCCCATGACCAATACGACTGTGACGTTTGTCTACTCTGCCGGGAACCCTGAACAACGCCTGCAGATCAATCAAGTCTGGACTGATCAATATGGACAAGCACGCTTTGATAGGACAGAACGAACTCTCCACTACATCAGAGCGCAAGCAGGCGGTGACGTGGCAGTGCTGGCAACAGAGAACTCATGGAGTTATAGCAGCCCGAAAGACAAAAAAGTCACTCGTGTTGTATTGCTGACCGACCGTGCCATCTACCGCCCGGGACAAACAGTGCACTACAAAGGAATCTATTACACTGCAGATCCCACAGAGGGTATTTATGAAGTCCGTCCGGACGCCGAGTTCACCATCCGGCTGAAAGATGCCAACGACCAAGACATTGATTCGCGCAAAGAGCGGACAAATGCATTCGGTTCCTTTAGTGGTTCATTCGTTATTCCGGAAGGCCGCTCAACGGGAAGATTCAGTTTAAACATGGACCACGGTTCCGTGTCATTTCGCGTCGAGGAATATAAACGTCCCAAGTTTGAAGTTGTCTTTGATATAGTGAAAGATGAATACAGACTCGGAGATAAAGCCGTAGTGACAGGCCGCGTGCACAGCTACAGCGGCTTGCCCGTCGCCCATGCAAAGATCAAGTGGTCGGTGCATCGCGAACCGCCGTCCCCACGACGTTACTACATGAATCAAGAACCGAAAGATGAACTCATTGCCCGTGATGAGGTGCAAACTGATAAAGAAGGCGTCTATCGCATCACATTCGATGCGCTCGCACCGGAAGACGCCAATCCCGCCGAGAACCCCACCTATAGCTTTAGAGTCAAGGCGGAAGTGGTGGATGTCTCAGGCGAAACACGAAAGGCCTCGGAGACAATCACCTTAGGCTTCACCTCTCTAAAGGTTGCTATTACCCCCGCGCAATGGGTAGAGGCAAATCAACCGACAGAGGTTAAGTTACAGACCGTCAATCTCAGCTGGAAGCCTGTGCCTGCAAAAGGTACATTGCTCATCCATAAACTTCAACCGCCCAAGCGCCCTACTCCCGCAACGAATGGCAGCAAGGACTCACAAGCCCCCAACGACCCTCTCACGTGGCCTATCGCTAAGACTCTATTCAAGCTCCCATTCCAAACCGATGCCACAGGCAAAACCACAATTGATGTCACATTGCCCGCCGGAGTCTATCTGCTGGAGGCGCAGGCAAAAGATAGGTTCGGAACGCCCGTCACATCAAAGGAAACTGTATTTGTCTATGACCTCAAAGCCACGGCATCAACCATAGGAGTTCCATTCAAGTTAGGCATAAAGGATCAAAGCATCGAGCCAGGTGGAATCCTTACGGCAGTCCTTGGAAGCGGCTATCCCACAGCCTACTGCCAAGCCGAACTTTATCGTAATGGCAAGTTGTTGAAGCATTGGGCCAACAAGCCTGACAACACGCAGCTGGTGATTAAATATCCGGTAACCGAAGAGCTGCGTGGCGGGTTTATGCTGAGGACGATGATGGTGCGTGAAGGTGTGAAGTACGAGAAATCCTATTTCATTGACGTCCCGTGGAGTAACAAGCAGCTCAAGTTAGAATGGCTGCACATACGCTCCAAGCTCGAACCCGACGATAAGGAAAAGTGGCTGCTGTCCGTGAAGCGGCACGACGGTTCGCCTGCCGTGGCAGAGGTGATTGGATGCATGTATGACATCTCTTTGGATATATTTATCCGTCCCCTATGGCAATGTTTCTCCGGCTTCGCCTCGGGGTATGCGAATTATCCCAATAAGTTTATCATCGGTGAGAGCCGCCCGAATTATGGACAAACTCCATCACTGACAAGCTGGGACATGCCTTGGCAGACATGGAATGACTATATGCTCCGTGACTCCTATGCGTGGCGGTCCCTAATATTCCTTAACAGTTCGCCTATCAAAATGCGTAATGTCTTCGGGTCAAGGAATCCCGGAATGCGTGGTTCTATCATATCATGTGGGGACGGCGAAGCAATTCACTCACACTCTGCTTTCTTCCCGCACGGACTCTATTCCACACGTGATACAAATGCTAAACACGCAGTCAACATCCGTCGTAACTTGAGCGAGACGGCGTTCTTCCTGCCGCATCAGGAGACGGATGTGGATGGGAATGCGGTGTTTGCTTTTACTGCCCCGGAGGCGTTGACGGGGTGGAAGGTGCGGGTGTTGGCGCATGAGAGGGATTTGTCGTCGGGTTATTTAGAGGCGGAGACTGTCACACAACGGCGGTTGATGCTGGAGCCGAACTTTCCGCGCTTCCTGCGTGAGGGGGATGTGATTGAACTGCCGGTGAAGCTGACGAATACGTCGGAGACGAATCAGGCGGGTCAGGTGAGCTTGGTGCTTCGTGATGGGCGCAGTGGAGAAGTGAACACGGCGTTGTTCGTGGCTGAGGGTGCGGAGCAGGCGTTTACGCTCAAGCCGGGTGAGTCGAAGGCGTTCAGCTGGAAGGTGAAGGTGCCGGAGCAGGCGGCGGGGTTGTTGCAGTATACGCTGCTGGCCAAGGGCACTGATTGCGGAGATGGTGAAGAGGCTTTCCTGCCGGTGCTGTCGAAGCGTATTCAGTTAACGGAGTCGCTGGCGTTCACCGTGCGGCCGAATCAGGATAAGACGTTTGAGATGAAGCGGCTGTTGAACATGGCGGAGCTGAAGGGGATTGAGAACATCAACCTCAAGCTCGAAGTCACGCCCAATGCGGTGTGGTCGGCGGTGCTGGCGCTGCCGTATTTGATGGAGTATCCGCACGAGTGCGCGGAGCAGCTGTTCCATCGGTATTATGCCAACACGCTGGCGCGGCACATCTTGCAGGAGAACCCGAAGATCGAAGAGGTGTTCAAACGGTGGCAGGCACTGAACGAGGGCGCGCTCAAGAGTTCGTTGGAGAAGAATCAGGAGCTGAAGCGGCTGTTGATTGAGGAGACACCGTGGCTGAAAGCCGCACTGAAAGAATCGGAACAGCGCCGCGACATCGCCCTGCTCTTCGACAAAGACCGTGCCGAGCGCGAGCGTAAACAGATCATCGCACGGCTACGCGTGATGCGTAACAACAACGGACTGTGGCCATGGTTCGCGGGTGGACCGGAGAACCATTGGGTGTCGTTGAAGATCGTGACGGGAGTTGGACATCTGCGTAAGCTGGGTGTGAAGGATATTGACCTTGAGCTGATCCGCAATGCGGTGGTGCAGTTGGATAACAGGTGCTATAACCGTGTGAAGACTGCAAAGGATAATAAGGAAGCCCTTTCTGCCGGGATGGATGATGTGAATTATCTGTATGCGCGCACGTTCTTTATGGAGGAGATCAAGCTGTCGGACTTGAATGAGCCGGCGTTGCGTGAGATGCTCAAAGCCGCGGCGGAGGGTTGGCAGAAGTTTCCGCTCTACACGCGGGCGCAGTTGGCAATCGCCCTCTTCCGCTTTGGTGATGCAGAGACGGCGAAGCTGATCTGCAAATCGATGCAAGAGAATGCGGTTGAGTCCGAGGAGCTGGGGATGTATTGGAAGCTGACCCGTTCGTGGTGGTGGTATGAGGCACCCATCGAGACGCAGGCGATGGCGATGGAGGCGTTCCGCGAAGTGACGCAGGATCAGAAGCTGGTGGATGAGTGCGCCTTGTGGCTGTTGCAGCAGAAGCGTACTTCGCGCTGGCCGACGACGGTTTCGACGGCGCATGCGGTGTATGCCATACTCCTGTCGAGCAATGCCCCGTTGTCGGATTCGGCGGCGGTGCAGGTGAAGCTCGGCGGTGAGTTGATTGAACCGGCGAAGGCGGAACCGGGCAGCGGATACTTCAGCGAGAGCTTTGCGAAGGACAAGATCAAGCCGGAGCTGGGACGTATTGAGGTGAACAATCCTCACAACCGCGTGGTGTTCGGCGGGCTGCATTGGCAGTATCTGCAGGACATCGGCGAAGTGACAGCGTCGGACGATGCGTTGCCGTTGCGGATTGAGCGCGAGCTGTTCAAGCGTGAAGTCACGGCGGCGGGCAACGTGCTCAAGCCGTTGGATGTGGCGTTACAACAAGGCGATACGGTGGTGACGCGCATTGAGCTGCGGGTGGATCGGGATCTGGAGTTCGTGCATTTGAAGGATACGCGTGCGGCGAGTTTGGAGCCGGTTGATGTGCTCTCGAGTTATCGCTGGCAGGATGGCGTGGGCTACTTCCAAAGCACGCGCGACACGGCAACGCACTTCTTTTTCGACCGCCTCCCACGCGGGACGTATGTGTTTGAATACGACTGCAGCGTCTTCCAAAACGGCACTTGCAACGCAGGCTTGGCCGAAGTCCAGTGCATGTATGCGCCGGAGTTCAACGCGCATTCCAAGGGGTGCACTCTAATATCGAAATAGAGGAGGCTGCTCATGAAGAAAATACTCGCAATACTCGCTCTCCTCACCGCTCCCCTGTTCGCGGATGATCTGATGTTGAAGTATGAAGCTGCGGTCAAAATGGTGCAGCCCGCCGATGCGGTATCGGCCTTGAAGGAAGTCTACGCCGATGCACTGAAGGTGAAGAGTTGGGACATGGTTCTAGTGACGCTTGATAAGGTGGTTGCACTTGAAGCGGTAATTGAGCAGGACGAGCGGCCGAACGCAAGCATCATCCGTTTGGATGCATTGCGCCAAACTGCTCCTGACGAGGTAAAGCCTTTGTTGGAGATTCCAGCTATTGAATGGTATTGGATGTGCTTCAAGAAGAACGAGCTCTTCTTGAATACCGCACGCAAGGAACCGGGCGAAGGCGATGCGGGTGAGAACGTCGCCACGTGGAGCGGTCCGCGCCTACTCAAAGAAGTCAACGACCGCTTCACCCGTTTGCTAAGCGATCCTCGTACCTTGGCGCGTTATCCCGCCAGCCAGTTTCCAAACTCATTTCCCTCCAAGCGCCTCACAGGAATCTATGACTATCCGCATCCGCCGGACGCGGTGGAGCGCGATCCGACCACGCCCCTCTTGAACGATATTTACAGGCCGACGTTGTACGACATCGTCGCACGCCGCGCAATTGACTTTTATTCCGACCCCTATTGTTACATGGGCGGAGATGAGTTCAAGCAAAAGACATGGGAGTTGTTTGATGCGATAGCCGCATGGAACAAACAGCAAAGCAATATCATTGCGTACGCGAACATCTGCTTGGAACGGCTGCGACTTGAATGTGCCCAGCGGGAATCAGATACTCTCGACAAAGAAAATATGGCAGGCATAACCTGCGCTGCGTTCGCGGGCTTCATCGAGCGCGAACAGACCGAAGTTTCTGCACGGGCGCGCGCAGCGTTGGCGCAAAAGCTGTTTGAGCTGAAGAAGTATCCTCAAGCCGTGGAAGTAGCAACGCAGGGTATCAACACCTATCCCGACTCAATCGGTGCCAAAGAGTGCCGTGCCGTCATACAAAGCATCAAGCATCCTTCCTTCTCTATCACCAGCAGAGATGTGTGGGCGTTGACAAAGCCGGAAACACAGCCGTATGGCACTATTCACATCACCGCCCGTAATGTTCAGAAAATTCACTTCCGCCTCTATGCAACAGCTGTTGACTTGAGCAAAACATATTTCTGGGCTTGGAGGAATCCCTCACGAGAAGAGGTTATCAAAATCTGCAAGGCAATTCCAGCGCAAACCTTTACCGTCGACATGCCTCAAGACACGCCCTATGAGGAGATCAAGTTCAACTACGCCGTGCCCAAGCCTGTTAAGGGTGGAATTTACTACCTCGTAGCCTCCCTGAAGGATGATTCCGAGTGGGAGCACTGGAACAAGGATGATATTGTCGATTGCCGCGCCATACAAGTCAGCGATTTGGCAATAGACACCAGTCAGATCAACGACGCATTGCTTGTGCGGGTGTTTGACGCCGACAGCGGTAAGCCTCTTCTCGGTGCTTCCGTTACAGTCTTTTATGGTAAAACCCAAACTGCACAGTTGCAAACCGACTCCTTCGGCCAAGTGCAGCTTGATTTAAAAGATAAAGAGACCGCCGCCGTGCTCGTCCGTCAAGGCGAAGATGCACTCATCCATTGGGCAAAATACACATCAAAATACCGTTACCACGATGAGCAACAAACGGACCAGACGCTCCTTACGCTCGACAGCCATCTTTACCGGCCCGGGCAGACCGTCTACTACAAAGGCATCTGTTATACCGCTAATGCCGAAACAGGCACCTATACAGTGCGCCCGAATGCCACCTACACCATCCGCATGACCGACTCCAGCTGGCAGGAAGTGGAATCGCATGAAGGAACGGCAAATGAATTCGGCTCCTTCAGCGGGTCATTCGTCATCCCAAAAGAACGCGGCACGGGCAGATACTCCTTGCGCATTGATCACGTCAAGGAAATCTTCAGCGTACAGAACGACACGCTGACGGCTACGCCTTTTAAAGTTCTCTTTGACCCGCTTAACCCCAAGTATAGGGTGGGTGATGAAGTCCGGCTCACGGGGTGTGTGCAGCGTCCTAATGGTCGGCTCGTTTCCAATGCCAAAATCACCTGGCGTGTTACTCGTGCCGCGTTCTATCCGTGGTGGAACTATCGCAGCCCTACTCCGTACCTCATCATTGCAGGAGGTGAAACGCTGACCGATGAACAAGGTAACTACATGTTGCCATTCAAGGTTGAGCCCCTTCCCAATGCCGCTTTTGCCGATGAACCCACCTATAGGTTTGAGTTCATCCTAGATGTCGTTGATGCAACCGGTGAAAAGTGCACCGAGTTCCATAAAGCCGCGTTGGGCTTTGCAGCCCTGAAAGCCAATATCACGGCACCAAATATTATTGAAGCCGGACAGCCCCTTCAGATTGAGCTCAATACCTGCACCCTCAGCGAGAATCCCATCGCCGGAGAGGGGGAATTGCTCATACGCCAGCTGCAGCCGCCGAAGCGCCCCACTCCCGCAAGCATTGCCGAAAACGAAAAGAAGAACCCCAATCAATCGTTCAACTGGCCGATCGGCAAGACGCTGTTTTCACTGCCCTTCAAGTCCGATGCCACTGGCCAAACAAGCGTCGAAGCCACCCTCCCCACAGGCGTGTATCTGTTGGAAGTTAAGGCTAAAGATCAGTTCGGCACGCCGGTGATCTCCAAGGCGTTTGTAACTGTCATTGATCCAACGGCAAAGAAGTCGTCCGTCGGAGTTACCGATGTGCTCTACTGTAAGACCAACATCGTGGAGGTGGGCGAAACTTTCCGAGCCATTTGGGGCACCGGTTATCCCACAGCCTATTGTGAGGCCGAGATATATCATGATAGCAAGCTGGTGAAACGTTGGACAAACAAGCCTGAGGACACGCAGCTGCTGATTGAGTATCCCGTCACCGAAGCATTGCGCGGCGGATTCGTGCTGCGCACGGTCATGGTGCGTGAAGGTGAGAAGTATGAGCAGAACGTTGTTGTTGAAGTGCCACGGAGCAACAGGAAACTCCAGCTGGAATGGCTTCATATGCGTTCCAAACTGACACCCGGCGATAAAGAGAAGTGGGTACTCTCCGTGAAGCGTCCGGACGGTTCGCCCGCAAAGGCCGAAGTGTTGGGATGTATGTTTGATGCCACGCATTTCTTTACCATCGTCAATCAGTGGCTGACATTCAATCGATATGGAGAAGCACATCCATACAGTCGTCCGCGTTTCACATCGCAAAAAAGCGAAAGTTTCTACTCCGAGACCATGACGCAGACAAGCTGGGAGATGCCTTGGCGTATCTGGAATGATGAACTGCTGAAGAGAAGCCCAATAATAAAGATTGAACAAGCCGCGCGCGCAAAAGAGCACCCTGCACACGATTCGCTCGTCGCTTCACCGCCACTCCCCGGCGAAAGGTGCTGGAACTCAAAGGGCGATGCGCAAATGAGCAGCATGATCCATCCATGGGAACTCACCGGCATCATCAGAGACAAGGAAGAACAGCCACGCGAGTTTCTTAATGCCCAGCGCAATTTAAGCGAGATGGGGTTCTTCCTGCCGCATCAGAAGACGGATGAAAAGGGCAATGCCGTGTTTGAGTTTGCTACTCCCGAGGCAGCCGCAAAGTGGAAAGTGCGGATACTGGCGCATGAAAAGAATTTATCGTTCGGATATTTAGAAACGGATGTCGTTACACAACGGGAGTTGATGCTGGAATCCAACTTCCCTAACTTCTTGCACGAGGATGATGTAATTGACTTCCCTATCAAACTGACCAACACATCGGAAACAAATCAAATAGGACAAGTTAGCCTCGTGTTTCGTGATGGGCAAAGCGGAGTTGTGAATACGGCGTTGTTTATCGCCGAGGGTGCGGAGCAGACATTCACCCTCAAACCGAGAGAAACGAAGGCGTTTAGCTGGCGCATCAAAGTGCCGGATCGTGCGGCGGGAACATTACATTATACAATAATAGCCAAAGGAATCGGCTGTGGTGATGGAGAGGAGGCTTCACTGCCGATTTTATCCAGGCGCATTCAACGGACGGAGTCGTTGACATTTGCCGTACGCCCTAATCAAAATAAGACTTTCAAAATGAAGCCATTGCTGAACATGGCAAAGCTAAAAGGCATTGAAAACTCCAACTTCACGCTGGAAATCGTCCCCAATACAACATGGGCGGCTCTGCTGTCATTACCGCATTTGATGACGGAGCAACCCGACGAATGCACAGAGCAGCTATTCCATCGTTATTATGCCAATACACTGGCTCGACATATCCTTCAACAGAACCCTAAAATTGAAAAGACACTCCGGCAGTGGCAGACTTTAAAGAAGTTCAAGCAGCGGGATGACATCGCCCTGCTTCTCGATCAAAGACGTGCCCAAGATGAGTCTCGTGATGCCATGGCACGCCTCCGTGCCATCCAAGGAGGCTGTGATCTTTGGCCGTGGTTCGAAGGCGGTCCGGACAACATTTGGGCGTCGATAAAGATTGTGACAGGAGTTGGCCGCCTGCGCAAGCTAGGTGTGCAAGGTATCGACCTTAAGCCAATCAACGACACTATCGGGCGTTTGGACAGCATGTGCTGTAACCGCGTGAAGATAGCACAAGATAACAAAGCCCCGCTTGTCATCATGCCGGATGATGTAAACTATCTGTACGCCCGAACGTTTTTCTTAGAAGACATCAAACCATCAGAAACATGTGGACTGGCGATACGTGACTTGCTTAAATCCGCTGTTGACCAATGGCAGAAGTTTCCGCTCTACACGCGGGCACAGTTGGCGATCGCCCTCTTCCGGTTTGGCGATGCGGAGACGGCGAAGCTGATCTGCAAGTCGATGCAGGAGAATGCCGTCGAGTCCGAGGAGCTGGGGATGTATTGGAAGCTGACCCGCTCGTGGTGGTGGTATGAAGCACCGATCGAGACGCAGGCGATGGTGATGGAGGCATTCCGCGAAGTGACGCAGGATCAGAAGCTGGTGGATGAGTGCGCCTTGTGGCTGTTGCAGCAGAAGCGCACTTCACGCTGGCCGACGACGGTTTCGACGGCGCATGCGGTG
>JAVBMC010000050.1:0-36154 GCA_031552845.1 Kiritimatiellia bacterium | reverse complement strand
GCCCCCAGGGCGGGGGGCGGCGGCGGGGCGGCGGCGCCCCCCGGGCGCCCCCAGCTGGGCGGGAGAGAGCGGTGGGGTTCGTCGAGGGTGTTGTAGGCGGGGGTGGTGTCTTGGAGGCGGCTGTACTGGTAGACGCATTCGCCGTAGAGGGCGGCGAGGGTGTAGGCGAGTACGGCGAATAGGCTGAGGCGGAGCATTTTGCTAGGTGAGGCGTACGCGGGGGTCGAGCCACGCGTAGCAGAGGTCGGTGATGAGGTTGACGAATTGGTAGAGGAGCGCGCCGATGATGACGACGGCGCGCACGACGGCCATGTCGGAGGAGTGGACGGCGTTGAGGCTGACGCAGCCGAGGCCGGGGATGCCGAAAAAGCTTTCGAGTAACAGGCTGCCGGTGAAGAGGAAGGGGATGCTTTGGCTGATGTAGGTGAGGATGGGGATGAGGGCGTTGGGGAGGACGTGACGGTAGAGGATGCGCGGTTCGGTGAGGCCTTTGGCTTGGGCGGTGCGGACGTAGGGTTTGTAGATTTCGTCGAGGATGGCGGTGCGGTAGAAGCGGATGTCGCGGCCGAGTCCGCTGAAGACGCCGATGAGGATGGGCAGCGCGAGGTAGAAGGCGGATTCGAAACCCCACACGGGGAAGAGGCGGAGTTTGTAGGCGAGGATGTATTGGCCGAGGAGGATCCAGATGACGTAGTTGACGCTCATGAGGAGGGTGGAGAGCAGAAGGATGCCGCGGTCGGCCATGCGGTTGCGGCGCGCCGCACAGAGGAGCGCGAGGGGGATGGCGGTGAGAGTGCCGAGGATGAGGATGGGTATGGAGAGCAGGAGGGAGGGGAGGATGCCGTCTTTGAGGACGCGCACGACGGGGATGCCGTATTCGGAGGATTCGCCGAAGTCGCCGGTGAGGATGTGTTTGAGGTAGTTGACGAATTGGGAGTCGAGACTGAGGAAGAGAGGTTTGTCGTAGCCGTATTTGGCATTGAAGTCGGCGATGGATTGCGCAGTGGCGTGTTGGCCGAGGACGGCTTCGGCAGGTGAGCCGCCGGCGAGGTGGAAGAGCGCGAAGCACAGGAGCAGGATGCCGAGTGTGGTGGGGATCATCTCCGCCAAGCGTTTGAATATGTAGCGCCGCATAGGTGTTGGTTTTGTCTACCAGTTGTTTTGGTCGAGGTAGAGTGCGGCGTGGGGTTCAATGGTGGCGGTGGCGCGGACGCGTTTGATATGGCGCTCGGCATCGGCGGGGCGGAGGAATTCGCCGGCTTCGAGCTCTTCGTCGGTGAGCCAGATGGGGACGCCCATGGTGAGTTCGAGTTCGATGGGCATGAGCTCGCTGTCGGAGGAGGAGGCGAAGTTGTGGTTGAGCCACTGCCAGTTTTCGTAGTTGAGGATGTGGTAGGTGCGTTGGTTGTTGATGCTGTCGAGGTACATGGGGATGAGGCTGCGCTCGAGCATGGCGGCGGTGGAGGAGGGGACTGCACGCAGGGCGGCGTCCCACACGTCGCCGGGGCGGTTGCGGGAGAGGAGCGCCGCGAGGGTGGCATCGCCGCCCATGGGTGCGGGGGTAACGCGGCGGCCGGCTACGGGGATGGCGGCGACTTCGATGACTTTGCGTACCTGCCAAGCATTGAAGCCGACGGAGCGTGCACGAGCGCCGCGTGCGGCGGCGTGGGTGAGGACTGTTTTGGCTGCAGCGATCTGCGCGAGCTGGAAGACGAGGAAGAAGATGAAACAGGCGGCAAGGATGACGACGGCAGATTCGATCATCGACTGGCCTGCCTTGCGTCGGCGGGCGTGCGGACTGAGCGTACGGTACGTACGCAGAGGCTCGTTATGTTGGATGGGTACGCTCACGCGCAGGTGCCTGCGTTGGAATAGGTTCGTTGCAAAGGGGCGGGGCGGCAGGCGCCCCTGTACGGAATAAACGCCGCACCGCCGCCGGGAGTCCGGTTGGGGCGGGTGCGGGTGTCGGCCTTGCGCCAAGGGGCAGCTTAGTTGAAGGTGCCGTCTGGTGACAGGTTCTTGATGCGGTCCGGATTGATGCTTTCCGCAGCGGATTGGGCTTCGGAGCCTGCCTCGGCATCAAGGGCAGAGGTCGCACCGGCGACTTTCTTGCTCATGGCTTTGCTGAGGTAGGAGTAGAGGACAATGCCGGAGATGGCGATGAGTACGACGATGATGATGTATTCGATCATCGTTTGGCCGCGGCGTGATTTTAAGCGTGATTTCATAAGCCTCCTGTGTATTAGGGGTAATCGGATGCAACGAGGTCGAGCGTCCGGTTGGACTGTTGGCGGACGGTGTAGAGGAACGCGGAGAGCGCGGTGGCGACTCCGAGGAGCATGACGAATACGATGAGGTATTCGAGCATGACCTGTCCTTTGCGTCCGGTTGTGAGCATGTGCTTTCCTTGATTACCTTGAACCTTAACTCACTTATGATACCGCTTTTAGAGCGGTGTGTAAAGGAAAAAAGGATGTATAGGGGGAGTAGCGGGTGCGGGGGTCAGGTGTCGGGGTTGAGTTTGCGGTGGATGTGGGCGGCGAGGGCGGGGGTGATGCCGGGGCGTTGTTGGAGGTCTTCGAGGGGGGCGGCGGCGAGGCGTTTGAGGGAGCCGTAGTGGGTGAGAAGTTCACGTTTGCGGGCGGGGCCGATGCCGGGGATGTCGTCGAGGATGGATTCGCGGATGGTGCGTTGGCGCAGGGCGCGGTTGTAGGTGATGGCGAAACGGTGGGCTTCGTCACGGAGGCGGATGAGGATTTTGAGGGCGGGGGCGTCGCGTTCGAGCAGGAGGGCGGGATTGCCGTCGTCCGTGACGATTTCTTCGTGGCGTTCGGCGAGGCCGATGGTGGGGATGTGGACGAGGTTGAGTTCGCGCAGGACTTTGCGCACGGCGCGCAGCTGGGTGATGCCGCCGTCGGCGACGATGAGGTCGGGGAGGGCGATGGGGGTGCCGTCGGGGTTGGGGCGGAGGCGGCGGGTGAGGACTTCGGCCATGGAGCGGGGGTCGTCGATGCCTTGGATGGTTTTGATGCGGTAGCGTTTGTAGCGGCGGCGGTCGGGGAGGCCGTCGATGGCGGTGACTTGGCTGGCGACGGTGTGGGTGCCGAAGAGGGTGGAGATGTCGTAGCACTCGATAGTGCGGGGGGGCGCGGGGAGGTTGAGGAGGGTTTGGAGCTGGAGGAGGCCGGCTTGGGCGTCTTGCGCGGGGAGGGGGGCTTGCTGGGGGGAGTTGGCGCGGCGTTTGATGAGTTGGTGGAGGGCTGCGAGGGTGTCGCGCAGGGCGGCGGCTTTTTCGTAGTGTTGGGTTTGGGCGGCTTCTTGCATCGCCTCTTGGAGCTGGTGGAGGATGGCGGGGCGTTCGCCGCGGAGGAAGGCGCAGGCTTCGTCGAAGTTGCGGCGGTAGTCGGCGGGGGTGATGCGGCCGATGCAGGGGGCGGAGCAGGTGCGCAGGATGTCGGCGTGGCAGTGTTTGTGGGTGGTGGCGTCGGGGAGGAGGGGGCGGCACTTGCGGAGGTGGAAATGGCGTTGGACGAAGTCTTGGACGGTGCGTACGACGGTGTCGGAGGGGAAGGGGCCGTAGTAGTCGGCGCCGTCGTCGCGTTGGATGCGGGTGAATTGGATGCGGGGGAGTTCTTCGCCGCGTTCGGCTTTGAGGGAGGGGTAGGTTGTGTCGTCGCGCAGGAGGATGTTGTAGCGGGGGCGGTATTGCTTGATGAGGTTGCCTTCGAGCAGGAGGGCGGCGGCTTCGTCGCGGACGGTTTGGGTGTCGAGGTCGGCAACGTGGTGGATGAGGCCGCGGAGTTTGGGGGGGGCTTTGCGTAGGGTGCTGTGGCGGAAGTAGCTTTGGACGCGTTTGCGCAGGGAGAGGGCTTTGCCGACATAGATGATCTTGCCGCGTTTGTCGCGGAAGAGGTAGCAGCCGGGTTTGTCGGGCAGGGCGCGGAGTTTGTCTTGGAGGGTCATGGCGTATGGCGCAGGTGCGCTGTGGGGGAGAATAGCGGATTGGCGGGAGAAGTCAAGGGAGAAGTAATAAGTAAGAGGTAATAGGTAATAAATTGGGAGAGGACGCGCACCGGAGATGGCGAACGGATGGATTGTATCACTCCTGATGCGTCTTGTCAATCATCTTTTTTGGGGGACGCGGCAGCAGAGTTTCGAAGTTTGAGGTCCTCGCAGGAGCGGGGAGATTTTAGGTGGCTGTGGATAGGTTTTGGTGCGCAGTACGTCTCAAAACGGGGCAAAACACCCGTACAGCCACGAGTACGGGTGTCGTACCAATGGCTGTACGGGTCTGTGTCCTTACTGAGAGAGGGTCTGCGAGGCCGCCCAGTCGTGGTGCCGTACACGGAGCAGTACGGCACCATGAGGGTCGGGCCTCGCGGGGTATAGCTGGGAGGCCTCACGAGGGGTACCAGCCACGAGTACCGACACCCATCTCAAGGCTGGATGGGTACGGTACTCGTCCGTGCATCGTTCCCAAAATGAGGGTATGAAGACGGATGATGGCTGAGAAAAAAGTTATCAACAGGGGGCGGATGATGTCCAAAGGAGGCGGTTTCTCAAAAAAGACGGCGGGATGATGCTTTGGAAAGGAAAAGGCGTCCGTCAGAGGAAAAACCGGCGGGGACGCCGTCTGCCGAACTGCTGTACGCGATTTCATCGGCCTCTTCGACTGTCTCAAAGCTGTTGTCCGCACAACCCACAGCACATTACCCCGCTCGGTGCGCCCGCCGAACACGCCCTACTTGCTGACGCATCGTACAAAAGGTGAAAACAGGGCAGATGGATGGTTTAGGAAATGTGCGAAATGGTCGTTTTTATACGGGGGTTTGATGGAGGGGGCTTGCTCCAAGGGAGGGGTTTTGCTATAATATATGGTACGAGGTATAAAGCCGCGGTGTTATGTTATTCGTTTCTGGAGGCAGGATATGAGTACGTTTACGAAGCAGGTGTTGGGTATATTGGCCGGCGTGTGTGTGTGCTGGAGCGCGTTAGCGACGATGTTGGCGTATGATGGGGTGCCGTTGGGGACTGGTGCTTATGCGGCGGGTGGGGATTTGAGAAACAAGAGTACGTCTGTTCCGGCTATCTTTGGCTTTGGCGGGGCGTGGTCGAATACGACGACGACGGTGGCGCGGTCGTGGGGGACGGGGTTGTTGTTTCCGGAGTCGTTTGCAGATGTGGCAGTGACGGGGGGGGCGTTTGGTTTGAATAATGGCGGGACGGGACCATCGTCCGAGGGTCGGCTGCAGTATCGACTGCTGGAGACGAATTTAGTGGCGGATGGAGCGGCCGTGCTTTATTTTCGGGCGTTGATTCGGAATGCTGCAGGGGGGCATGCGCCGATGAAAGAGGGGTGTTATCAAGGCGTGGGGGTGTTTCAGAACAAGCCTTCGAGCGTGAATAAGGGAGGCGATGGTGCGGATGCGAATTCGTGCGGGTATAATTTGACGACGGATGGTTTGTGGTTTGCATTCAAGCGTGATGCGAGCGCGGCGGGGTTCTCTGTTGTGCTGCACTTGAAGGGGAATCCGGATTATATGTTGGTTGAGAGTGCGGCGAGTGATGTGACGTATTTGTGTGTGGCAGAGGTGAAGATTGGCGCGGGCACGGATGGTGCGGAACTGGTACGGGCGTTTGCGATGCCGGTGGAGGAGTATGTGGATGGCACGCCGTATTCGTTGGATGTGGGTGTGGATGGCGTTGCTGAAGCGGAACTGGTTGGCGATGCGGCAACGTTGAATTTCTTAGGGTTTGGCGGGGCGTATATGACTAACAGCAAGGATGTGCTGTTTGATGAGATTGCGTTGGCGACGGCGTTATATGATGTGCTGCCGCTGGCGGATGGTGCGCCGGTGATTGGTTCGGCGGAGCTGTCGCGGGATGCGAATGGAGATTATACGGTGAGCGCAATGCTGGCGAACGGATCGGGCGATGTGAAGGCCGTGGCGCGGACGAAGCAGGGCGCAGAAGTGGTGAATGTGCTGGGGACGGCAGTGGAGGCCGAGGTGCCGCTCTCGACGGTGTTGTCGGAGTTAATGGAGGATACGACGTATTCGGTGTTTGTGTGCACGGAGTCGGCTGGTGCGTTGAATGAGGTGTGGATTGGAACGTTTTACACGGGCGTGCTGGGATTGACGTTGGTGAATGATGCGAGCGAGATGGGGTTTGTGCCGGGGCGTGTGGAGGTGTCGCGCGCAGATGCGGGATTTTCGTTGCCCGTAACGTTTGCGTTGCATGATGTGACTGCGGTGGCGGGAACGGATTATGTGCCGCCTGCGTCGTACACGGTGTTGTTGCCGAATGATAGCGAGACGGCGGTGGTTGAAATCACGCCGCTGAATAATGCGGATGTGCAGAGTGACACAACGTTTGAGGTGGAGCTGGTGCCGGGGTATTATGATGTGGATGGCGTGCCGGTGCCGGTGACGATTACGAATGCGCTAATTCCAACAGGTGTGAATGCGTGGCTGGCATCCGTGGCAGGAAATGCTTCGGTGGCGGCGAATTGGAGTTTGGGGCGCGTGCCGCAGGCTGGAGATAGAATCTTTTTGAATGAGCTTTCGACGGCGGATATGACGTGGGATGCGGGCGTGAATGGTTTGACGGATACGGTGGCGGAGTGGACGCAGGATGCGACGTATACGGGCACTGTGACGTTCATGACGACGTATGCAGCGGCGAGTACGGTATTCACGAATCTGACGGTAACGGGTGATGTGACAATCAACAACGGCGTGTGGACGCATGCAGCGAATAATGACACGCAGACATATCGGTTGAGCGTATCTGTCGGTGGAGACTTGACGCTGACAGCCGCGGCAAAGATCGATTTGCAGTATAAAGGTTATGCCATCAAGAAGTTCCCGGCAGGCGGTGCGGAAGGCGTCTATGGCGGTTCGCGTGATAACTTCGCGCAGGTGTATGGTAATGTATATGCGCCGGAAGATATCGGCACGGGCGGCCCGTCGCGTGCCGGCGGCGGTGCGCTGTGGCTGAATGTCGCAGGGCGTTGTCTGTTGAATGGGCCTGTGAATGCGAGTAATTTTGAGAGTACAAGTATGTGGAACTCCGTTTTTGGAGGCTCCGGCGGATCGATTTATGTGCGTGCAGCATCAATCGCAGGTGCTGGCATCATCAGCGCTAACGGCACCATCACTCAGGCGAATGGCAGCAGTGGTGGACGCATCGCGTTGATTACGGTTGTGGTAGATGAGTTGGAATTGCCGCTGACGAATGTTTATGCCCGCGGCGATGCAGGTATCAGTTACAAGGGTGCCGGCGGCGGAACGGTGTTTATCAAAACTGCCAGTCAGCCCAATGGTACGTTGTTAGTGGATAGCTCTTGTTCGTCCTACATGGGTTGGCAGACGTTTCTGCCGAGCGTTTATGGCACCACCTGCGTGAAGCCGGGGGAGACGTGGACGTTTGACTCCATCATCACGCGTAACTTCGGCGTGCTTTCCGTGCCGCCGAATGCGACGTTGGTGCTGCCGAATGGGTTTGCAAGCGTGACGTCAACCGACGCAACACTGAACGACGGCATCTTGTACATGGGCGGAACCATCGTGGTGCCGGAAACGGGTACGCACACGTTCCGTTCAAATTGGGTGTTTCAAGCAACGGAACCTTTTACACTCAATGGTGATGTGAATGTGGTAGAACAGGGGGCGCTGGGCTGCGTGCCCCGGCGCAATACGCTTACAGAGTTTGCGAAGAGCGATCTGCATGTCGCGGGCAATTTATTTGTCGATACGTCGAGTCGCATTACGGCTGTGGCGGGCGGGTCGGATTGGGATGGAACCTATGCGCGCTGTTGCGTGCATGGCGGACAGTCGGGATGGTATGCCACCAGCGGTGTGTCGCGGGTGTATGGTTCAGTTTTTAATCCACAGCGCCCAGGCATTGTTGGGTCTGACTTGGGCAAATATAACGCCGTCGCCATTCCTCCATGGCAGGAGGCTAGACAGGATACGCGTTATCCCGGTGGCGGCGTGCTTATCCTGAAGGTCGATGGAACAATGACATTGAACGGGAAGTTGACCGCATCCGTGACGGACATCACCTATGAAATTTTTGCTGGCGGTGCGGGTTCTATCAATCTAACGTTAGGAGCATTGTTAGGCACCGGATCAATTGAAGCTTCCAGTTACTATCCTGTAACCCATGCTAGTAACGCCGGAAAGGTTATGGGTGCACCGGGGCGCATAGCGATACGGCTGACTCAGCCGGGAGCAGGGTTTGATGCTTTTGGATTAACCAATATTCATGCCAAAGCTGTCGGTGCTCGTTCTAATCCGGATCGTATGAATTCGGCTGGCACGGTTTATTTGCAGACCGCGAGCGATGCCGAAGGCGCCGGGCGTATCCTGATCCGTAACAACGATGACGCGAACAATACAATGGCTTACACGCCGTTACCGTCCGAAGTGTTGGATGGCGAGAGCGATGTATTCACCGCCGCAACGCTCGAGATCGGTAATGCCGGGCGTGTGCAGCTGCAGGCTCCGTTGAAAATGCAGTCGCTGACAATTGAGACGGGCTCTGCGTTGAATCTGCGCGGACAGCAGTTGATTGTCAAGACGGCAAAGATCGATGGCGTGAAACTATGGCCCGGAGTTTATACGCCCGATAACTTGCCTGGTGGTCTCTTAGAGGATTCAATCGGCGGTGGTGAGCTGTTGATTCGAGGATTGCCCGTTGGCATAACGGTTTTTTAAGTTAGTTGAGAAGATATGGTGCAGTGAGGTGATTATGAAAACATTAATGAAATCGATTGTAGGTATTGTTGGAAGTGTGGTATTGTCTGGCAATCTGCTGGCGACGATGTTGGCGTATGATGGGGTGCCGTTGGGGACGGGGGCGTATGCTGCGGGCGCGGATTTGAAGGATAAAAGTACGTCTGATGCGCGTATCGTTGGTTTCAGCGGAAATTGGCTGAATAAGAATACCGGCGTGGCGAAGGTGTTGGGTTTGGGGTTGGAGTTTCCGATGGTGTTTGTGGGGGTGGAACCGGTTGGGGGTTCGTGTGGTTTGAATACGGGGGGAACGGTGCCTAGTCCGGCGGCGAATGGCCGGTTGCAGTATCGGGCGTTGGCGGCTAATTTATTGCCGACGGCGGAGGGGACGTTTTATTTTCGGGCGTTGATGCGCTCGCAGAGCGGTGCAGCGGCGACGATGCCGGCGGGTACGTATCGAGGGATAGGGCTGTCACAGGCGATTCCGTCATCGACAAACAAAGGTGCTGACGATGGTACCGCCAATGGTAGCGGCTATAATCTGACGACGGATGGATTGTGGTTTGGTTTTAAGAAGGATGCGAGCGGCGCGGGGATGGCGTTGGTATTGCATCTGAAGGGGTGCCCGGATTATGTGCTGGTGTCTGGAGTTCAGGCGGATGTAACGTATCTGTGTGTGGCGGAGGTGTCGGTGGGTACGGGAGCCGATGGCGCGGAGCACGTGCGGGCGTTTGCGGTGCCGGCATCGGAGTATTTTGGCGGTACGCCGTATGCGGTGTCGGTAGGAGTTGATGGCACGGCTGAGACGGAGTTGATGGCGAGCGGAGTGAAGTTGAGCTATCTTTGTTTTGGCGGGGTCTATTATACGAATGACAAGAATGTGTGCTTTGACGAGATCGCAATTGCAACTGATTTGGTGGATGTGCTGCCGGCAGATGCGGCGTTGCCAGCTTTGGGCGATGTGGCGTTGACGCGGGGGGTGGATGGGACTTTCCGGGTGTCGGCGGAGTTGATGTCGGGTTCGGGAGATGTGTATGCGGTGGCGACCGATGTGCAGGGGAATGAGGTGACGAATGTGCTAGGGACAGCAGTGGTGGCAGGGTTGCCGATGAGTGTGGTTTTGCAGAGATTGGCGGAGGATACGTCGTATCAGGTGAAGGCGGTGGCGGTGCAGGGGGATTTTGCGGGTGAGTTGTCGGCAGGTATGATTTATACGGGCGATTTGATGCTGTCGTTGGAGAATGACGCGACGGAGTTGGACTTTGTGCCGGGGCGCGTGCGGGTGTCGCGGGCAGATGCGGGCGTGGCTTTGCCGGTGTCGTTTGCCGTGACGGGGCTGACGGCTGTGCCGGATGTGGATTATGTGGAGCCTGCAGAGACGGTGGTGACGATCCCGGAGGGGGAGACGTCGGCCGTGATTAGTGTAACGCCGCTTTATAATACGGCAGTGGATGCGGATACGGCCTTTGAAGTTTCGTTGACGGCAGGGCTGTATGGCATTGGTGGCGATCCGGTAGAGGTAACGATTATGAATTATGACCTGCCGGAAGGCTATAATGTGTGGGTGGCGCGGACGGCGGGAAATGCATCAGATCCGGCGAATTGGAGTTATGGACGCGTGCCGCAGACGGGCGATAGAATTCTGTTGGGGACATTCTCGACTGCGGATATGACATGGAATGGCGGCGTGAATGGCTTGACGGATACGGTGGCGGAGTGGCTGCAGCGCGTGGAGTATACCGGGACGGTGACGTTCGCGACGACGTATGAGGCGCATGATGCAACCTTTACGAACCTGACGGTGACGGGCAATGTGACGATCGACAATGGCGTGTGGACGCATCCGGCGAATGATGCGGTGCAGAGTTATCGTTTGAGCGTGTCGGTTGGCGGGAACTTTGCGCTTGCTGCCGCTGCAAAGATTGATGCCAAACTCAAGGGCTATGCAGTTGGAAAATATCCGGCAGGCGGTGCGCTGGGCGTGCATGGCGGCTCACGCAGTAATTTTGCACAGGTGTATGGGGATGTTTATGCGCCAGCCGATATTGGTGCAGGCGGCAGGAATTATGCCGGTGGCGGTGCCGTCTGGTTGGACATTGTTGGGACGTGTGTGTTAGACGGCTCCATTAATGCCAATACGCAACAGAATTCTTCAATCTATACGGACAATGCATCCGGTGCCGGAGGTTCCATCTTTGTTCGCGCTGCTGCCGTCAGCGGAACAGGTACGCTGCTGGCAAATGGTGCTATGAGCGGTGGCGATGGCGGGGTTGCTCTAAGAGGAACCCCTGCGGGTTCCGGCGGACGTATCGCGGTGATTTGCCGGGAGGTAAATGAATTGACACTCCCGTTGACGAATATTCAAGCCTATGGTGATACCGGTGGGATAGCTCAAGGTGCCGCTGCGGGAACGGTCTACATTAAGACGGCCAATCAACCGCACGGCACATTGCTGGTGGATAGCAAGGCAACTAATTATACTAGTTTTTATACCTTTCTCCCAAGCGTTTACGGCACAACCTGCGTCAAGCCCGGTGAGACATGGACGTTTGATTCCATCATTACCCGCGGGTTCGGCGTATTGTCAGTGCCGCCAAATGCGACATTGGTGCTGCCGAATGGTTTTGCCAGCGTGACGTCGACGGATACCAGCGTAAATGACGGCATCATCTACTTGGGCGGTGTAATTGTGGTGCCGGAGGTGGACGAGCATGTGTTCCGTTCTAACTGGGTGTTCCAAGCGCACGTGCCCTACACGTTCAACAGCGATGTGCGGGTGACTGAGCAAGGTGCGTTGGGGTGTATTGCTCGGAATTATTCATTGACCAATGCGTTGATCTGCGATTTGACGGTCAATGGCAATCTGACAGTGGATAGCGGCAGCCGTATTACGGCAGAAGGAGCCGGAACCGATTGGGATGAGTACTGGCTTTACAATTCTGTTCATGGCGGGCAGTCAGGATTCTTGACGACGAATGTCGGCTCGTGTGTTTATGGTTCGGTGTTCAATCCTCTGCGCCCGGGAACGCCCGGTTCCAACCCGTTGCTTAACCGCAACAACAGGCGTCCCGGCTCGGGGGCTATTCGCTTAACGGTCAACGGGAGGCTGCATGTTGACGGTTCGATTACTGCCGAGGCGAAGGATAGGGATTACGAGTGGCTGCCCGGCGGCGGCGGCTCGTTGAACATTACTGCAAGAACATTGACGGGTACGGGTAAAATTGATGTCTCAGGCTCGACATTGGACAAGGCAAATGAACATGAAGTCTCCGGCGGTCCCGGACGTATCGCAATTCGTTTGACAGATCCGGAGGCAACGTTCGATGCATTTGGCGAGTCGCGCATTCAGGCCAAAAGTATTGTCACGCGTACGACGATAGCGGTAGACCGCTTTGCCTCTGCCGGCACTATTTATCTGCAGACGGCGGCTGATGGCGAGTGCGGCGGACGTATTATCGTCCGCAACAACAATGACGCAAAAGATTTGTATTCCTATACGCCATTGCCCTCCACGCAGCTTGATGGAGAAAATGATGTTTATGATAACGCAGCATTAGAAATCGGCGCAGGTGCGCGGGTGCAGTTGTGGGCATCGTTAAGAATGCGTGCATTGAAGATCGAGTCCGGCTCTGTGCTGGATCTGCATGGACAGCGGTTGATGGTGAAGTCAGCTGAGGTCGGTGGCGTTAAGCTGGCCATCGGCAGATATGCCGGCGGATCTTTGGGCGACCAGCTGTTGGACTCGGGGGGTGGCGGTGAGTTGCAGGTCACCGGGTTTGGCACGATATTCATGTTGCGGTAATCAAACGGGGCACGAACAATCTTTGGAGATGTTGATTATGAAGACGTTGATGAAATCTGTTGTATGGATTGTTGGATGTGTGGCGTTGGCGGGAAGTGCGTCTGCTACGGATTGGATGGACTATCAGCAGACGTTTTCCATCACGTGTGACGGATATTCCGGCTCAGCGCCGTTAGCGAACTTTCCGGTGCTGGTGAAGCTGGGGGCGCATATCGCGGGATTCGATTATGCCGACTTGCAGGCGGATGGTGTGGACTTGCGGTTTGCGGATGCGAATGGCAACGAGCTGCCGTATGAGGTGGATACATGGAATACTGCAGGGACGTCGTATGTATGGGTGGCGGTTTCGGAATTGACGGCATCTGCGTCTCTTAAAGCATACTATGCTAATCCGCAGGCGGTCATGCCGGCGTATCGTACGGATGGAACGGTCTGGAGCAATGATCATGTGGCGGTTTGGCATATGAGCACCAATGAAACGCTGAAGGTAGGGGATTCAACAGGACACGGCTTTGCCGGCGCCAAGGGGTCGGCTTCGACGGTGGTGGATGGCTTAATCGGCAAGGCCGTGCGTAGCGGGAACATCGCTACTTCAGGCGACTGGGGCGTGTATGTCTCCAAGTCGCCTGCCGGGGTGGTGACGAATGCGGCGCGGTTTTCAATCTCCGGATGGATACAGCCGACGATAACGCAGGTACAGGGGTCTCGTTTTATTTCGCATAAAGCCGGCTCCAATAACGCCGATGGATGGGAGTCTTTTTGTTACAGTGGAACATCGCTGGGGGCACGCGGTACCAATACCTCAAAGGGTTATTCGGTTTCGTTGCCAAATGAGCTGAAAGCGGGCGCACCGTGGACACACCTGATGATTGTTTATGAAGATACTGTCATCCGTTTCTATACAAATGGTCTTTTGGCGACAGCTTCTTTGGACACCGCATCTCTCAGCGCGACGGCGGTGACGGGGCGTGGGATTGGCCTAGGACGCTATGCAGTATCGGGGTCTCAAGCGGCTAACACCGCATTGGGAGCGGTTATGGACGAGTTCCGGTATCTGCAGTTCCCGGCGTCGGCCGAATGGGCGCAGGCAGAGTATGCAACGGTGATGGATAATGCGTTCCTGACCTACTCAATGGTGATGCCGAATAGCGGGTCTGTGGTTTCAATTCTTTCACTTGAGCCGGAGTCGATTCAAGCGCAGTCTGCTGTGTTGACAGGCGTCATGCATATGGGAGATGCACCGACGACGGTGTCGTTGGCATGGGGAACCGAACCGAATGCGATGACTGATTCGATGCAGGTGGGTATATTTAACGCTTCGGGGCCTGTCGTTCAAGAGTTGACGGAGTTGGAGCCGGAGACCGATTATTACTACAGCTTTTCCGCGGTTTCGGACGATGGTTCGGCGACGTCTCCGGTGGCAATGTTCCGGACAGTGGGCGCGCCGGTGTTGGGCGTGGCGAGCGCGACGAATGTTCAACAGACGGGCTTCTTCTCCGTCGAGCTGTTGAATCCTGGTGTTGATTCGGCTACGGTGCGTTGTTGGGTTGGCCTTGCGCCCGAGGAACTGGAGCTGAAGCATGAATGGACGGAGCAGGATTTGCCGGTGATCTTGGAGCATGAGCTTTCGGGATTGAACTTAGACGGTGTTTATTATTATGCGTTCACTGCGGAAAACAGTTATGGCGATCGGGTGTTCTCGGTTGCAACTGCGACAAACTCATTGACCATGAAAGGTGGTTTGACATGGACAGGTGAGGGCGGTAATACGTTCTGGCAAACGGCCGCCAACTGGAGTCCCAGCGCGGTGCCGCATAGTACGTTGGATACGTATTTCAATCTGCCGGACATGCCCATTTCGTTAAACGCCAATGGCACAGCGGCTGGGATATTTGTTCAGCAGGCTGAATCGTGTAACTTTGATTTGGGTGGCCATACGTTATCGTCGACGAATCTCACTGTCGGGCAGACCGGTGTTGCTACGGCAACTATGGGCAATGGTGTTTGGGAAGTTTCCGGGGGTGCTCGCATTGGAGTAGCCCATCCTGCGGCCAATGGTTCGAGTTTGACCGTGGCGAATGGAGGACAGCTTTCCGCATCAACGTTAGGAGTGGGGCCGGTAGATTCGAGAAGCCGTGAGAATCGTCTTGTTGTCGAAAATGGCGGTGCTGTGCAGATTGCAGGGATTACAACTCTAAGCGTCAAGAGTACTACAGATCAAGGGGGCTCCAACGAGATTCGTGTGCTGGCGGGCGGAAGCCTGACAACGGGGGGTGTGCAAACCTATCCGCGAGGCAATGATTTCGTGATTGATGGCGGTGTGGCCACCAATACGGGTTCTTTTGAAAATGCTCTTGCGGAAGGCAGCGCGTTAGCTTCAACACTCTATGTGGCCAATGGTGGATTTCTCAAGCAAAAGGGCAATTTGCACGTCAACTGCTGCTGGAATGGGCGCTTGTTTGTTCTTAACAACGCAGTCTTAGAAGCAGATCAGGCTTTGTATGTTGGCAGCAGTGTGTCGGATAAAGGCGGTTACGGATTGTTTTTGCTGAGCAATGCAACGGTACGTGTCGGAGGTTCAGTGGAGGTTCCAAGAGATTCGCGCCACAATAATGAAAAAATGCGGGTTATGGAAGATCCGGGGTTTGAGACGCTGCTGATGATTGGAACAGACCTTACTATTGGTGTTGGCGATTACGACAACCGTCCGGCTCCATATTCTAATTACAATAATGAATTTGTGCTTAATGGCGGGCGCGTTACCGTCGCTCAAGCAATGACTGTTGGCAGAGCAACAGCCGCCATTTATACCAACAATCTGGTTTCTATCGCCGGACGAACGGCGCACGTTACTGCCCAGACATTGAAAGTGTGCAATGCAACACGTCTTGAGCTGCAGATTCCGGATGGCGGATTTGCCAATGTGCCGTTGGATATCAGCGATACTGCAACGATTGATGCCAGCACAAAACTGACCATTGATTTATCGCAGCTACCGGCAACGCAAGGTGGACGGTTTGTCTTGGTCAAGGCCGGGAGCTTGGCAGATAATTCGATCCCCACTGAGAATGTGACGGTGCTTGGGCTTGGTCAACGGACATGGCAGCTGATACAAACTAATAACGAAGTGGTATTTAAGCTGATTATTCCGCCAGCAGTAATGTCGTTGTATTAAGACACGTGGAGTTTTGAAAAGGAGAGTGTGATTATGAGAATGAATTTGATTGCCTTGGCGGCTTGCTTAGGCGTTTGTGGTTTTGTATTTGCGACGGATTTCTCGCAATTTGATAAGGTGTCTACATTATCCTTTCCGGGATATACGGGGACATCAGCACTGCAGAACTTTCCGGTGTTGGTGCGCGTGGGGGCACATATTGGGGGATTCGCTTATACGGACATGAGCTTCCCGGCGACAGGTGCTGATCTGCGCTTCTCGGATATGGCGGGGACAGAACTGGCGTATGAGATTGATACATGGGACCCGCAGGGGACGTCGTTGGTGTGGGTGAAGGTTCCTGTATTTCAGAATACGGCGCAGGTGCGGATGTATTATGGAAATGCTGCTGCCGAGGTGCCTGCGTATTCTTTCGATGGTACAGTTTGGTCGAATGAGTTTGCGGGCGTGTGGCATGCAAATGATGATTTGAAGGATTCGACTGGGCATGGATTGACAGGGACGCGGTACACTGTTGCAACAACAAATGTGACCGAGGGACCGCTGGGACGTTCTTTGTGTGCTGTAAATCCAGGGGGTATGGACGTGGCAAACTATGACCACTTGATACCGAATGAAGCCTACTTCACTATCTCCGCTTGGCTGCGAACTGCGACGAATAATGTTTCGGGACTTCGTATATTTTCGCGTAAGTATGACTATCAAGAAATTACAGGCTTTGATATTTTTACTTGGGGTAATGAAGAAGTTGGCGTGCGTGGCGGAGCGCAGTCGACCAGCGGTTATGCGCCCAGGATGACGACCTGTTTCAAGAACAGCTCCACGTGGTTTCACTTCGCTGTTGTTTATGATGGTAATGTCGCCCGCGTTTATACCAATGGCGTGGATACGTTGGCAACCCTGAAAACGCCTAGTCCTACTTTTGCTCCGGCGACCGAATCAACGCGCGGCCTTTCCTTTCTGCATCCGCCGGGAAATGCAAACAGTTATCTTCGGGCTTACATCGATGAAATGCGTTTGGCCAAGACTACACTGTCTGGGGATCGTCTGCGGGCGGATTATGCCACGGTTGCACAAGCGGACTTTGTCAGTTATGGGGCGGTACAGGCTAATGATAGCATACCGTTAGGGATTGCTTCATTGAGTGCTGCGGATATTTCCGGAACGTCTGCTGGAATGGTTTACCGTCTGCAGGTCGGGAGTTCCGCGCCGACAGTATATGCGGACTGGGGGACTGATCCGGGTGCGCTGAGTGAGACGGTGGTGATAGGTCCGGTGAGTGAGAGCGGCACCTATACAAATACGTTGTCCGATTTGTTACCGGGGACGACTTATTATTACCGTCATCGTGCAGCGGATGCAACGGAGTCGGCAGAGTCGTCTGTTGCTGTTCCATTTATTACTTTGGGCGAGCCTGCGCTTGGCGTGACTGCGGCCTCGAATGTGTTCAATGTGGTGCATTGTTCGGTGTACTTCTTGAAGCCGGGATTCAGCGGAACCACGGTGAAGTGTTTGTTCGGAACTTCTCCGGATGCATTGGAGGTGACGAATGTTTGGGAGAGTGTCACTGAGCCTGGTTGGCTGGAATGTGCGTTGCCGCAGGCGCAGTATGGCGGAACGTATTACTATGCATTCGTGGCATCGTGTCCGTCTGTGGGTGGCGATCTGGCCAGCTACACGTTAACCAATTCCATTATCGCAACATCAACACTCACATGGACGGGCGCATTGAGTACGGATTGGTCCACGCCGGATAACTGGTTTCCTGCGACAGTGCCGACTGCTGCAACCGACACGTTCTTCCCTAACGCTGGATCGAGCATACGCTTGAGTGAGAATTCGGCAGCATATGGATTTGTCGCCAACACTGAAGGAACGGTTGATTTGGATCTGGGCGGATTCTCGTTAAACTCAACGAACTTGGTTGTCGGTACCAATAAAGCGACAGTAGCGAGTATCCGTAATGGCAGTTGGAATGTCTCGCCCGGCAACTTACGTATTGGCGTAGTGAAGGAGGCGCGGGATTGCTTGTTGACTGTTGCGGATGGCGCTACGATTACAGCCACAACGTTGCAGCTTGGCAACTATTCGCCCAGCGGCGGCAACAAGCTGGTGATTGACGATGGTGGTATTGTGTCACTCACGAGCGGTCTGACGCTCGGCCCCAACAACTCCGCAGGCAGCAATCAGATTCATGTTCTGCGCGGCGGATTGCTGCTGATTCGCGGCAACACTCAGACCTATACGCGCTTTAATGACTTTGTTGTCGATGGCGGTATTGTTACCAATATTATCGGACAATTCAGTAACGCGTGTGCGGATGGCGGACGTACGCCGTCAACTGTTGAAATTAAAAATGGCGGCGTCTTCCGCATGACAGGCGGGAACTATTTTCACGGCAATGGTTCCTACAGCGGCCGCGTCAGTGTCATTGATGGTGGGTTGCTTAAGATCGATACCCGTCTGCAGATGGGTTCAGGTGGTGCTGATCAAGGCGGTTATGGCTTGTTGTTCGTCAGTAACGCAGTTGTTGAAGTCGGCGATATTCTCAAGTTTCCCGGCGACAGCCGTTTCTGGTCTGAGACGATGCGGGTAGTACAATATCCCGGCGATGTCACACGTGTCACCACCGGCGGAGATTTCGGCGTCGGCATGGGCGATAACGGTAAACGCGATGACAACAACTACCGCAACACCGGCAGCCGCTTTGAGATCGACGGCGGCACTGTGGCCGTTGGCAAGCAAATCACTATTGGCGGAATTGCAGAACAGGATGGCAAGTTGATTCCTGACTTCCTGCAGTACACCAATAACACCTTCAGCGTCAAGGGTGCCAGCACTCGTATCACCGCGCAGAGCTGGTTGATGCGCCTGAATAATTATTTAAATTACGTTAGTCCTGCCGGCGGATTTGCGGATGTGCCGATTGAAATTACGAATGATGCTACGTTTGACCCGACAACAACACTGACAATTGATCTGTCCGAACTCCCGAAGACGCAGGGCGGAAGGTTTATCCTGTTCAAGGCCGGGACCTTGGCGGATAATTCGATTCCGCTGGAAAATGTCACGGTGCTTGGCGGTGAAACCCGAAAATGGGAGTTGCTGCAAGAGGGTAATACTATTACGTTTAAAATCGCTTCGCAAACAGCGATATTGCTGTACTAAGACGCAGGAGTTTTAAAGAGGAGAACAACTATGAGAATAAGTTCGCTTGCCCTGGCGGCATGCTTGGGTGTGTGCTGCTCCGCATCTGCTGCTGACTTTTCGGCGTTTGAGAAGGTCTCAACGTTATCCTTTACGGAGTATACAGGTTCTGCGTTGGTGAACTTTCCGGTGTTGGTGCGGGTGAGTGAAAACATTGATGGATTCCGTTATTCGGATATGAGCTTCCCGGCAACAGGTGCCGACCTGCGGTTCTCGGATATGGCGGGAGGGGAACTGGCGTATGAGATTGATACGCGGGCCTGCAACCTCGTCCTCACGGGCTTGCAAGCCCGTGGGCGGGAAACACGTGTCTCCGGACCTTTCAGCTGCCGCTGCCAAGGCAGAAACGAGGTGATGCCTGATTTAGTTATTCAGGATAACAAAAAAGGCCGGACATTACGCCCGGCCTTCTTTGTTGTTGATTGAGACGTTTAGTTGATTAAAAGCGTCAACGGCGGTGGAATCTGAAGTTGCAGAATGTTATTTTTTTGGATAACTGACCAAGGCCGTGACCGTATACCAATCAGCGTGATGTTTTCCGGAGGAATAGCGCTCGCAAGTTCGCTCGCTTTCACCAAGGTATAGTATCCGCTCTTCGTATCTGTCACATCAATAGTCAGCTTTGTGCTCGCGTCGATGGTTGCGGTTCCGCTGATATCGAAAGGCACATTGTCAAACCCGCCGTTTGGAATAGCGAACTCTAAAAGAGAGGCCATTTGGATTGTTAAGTTTGTTGCTGTGATATGCGATGTTTTGCCTTTGATGGAGACAAGGTTGTTTGTCTTATTTGACAGCGGTCCACCGACAAGGAAACTGCCTCCACAGTGGACCTCGCCGCCGTCTTGCAGGTACGCATTCGAGTGACCCATATTACGGCCGGTATCGTTCATGCCGCCGACTTCAATATTACCAGTTAGCTCAACCAAGGTCGATTGTTCAACATCTTCCGAAACAAGAACCCGCGACCGTGAGTGGCGTGAATCCGAGGGAGCTTGAATGGTTGTGCCGCGTAATGTTGCGTTGCTGACAATCAACATGGCATTGGTGCCTTGGTCGGAACCGTGCCCAACTCGAACTGTGGTATCTGCTTCCATCAAGCCGCCGTTGAGTATGGCAATGGTGCTGTTATACCAGCTGCACATGGCTAGCCCCTTCTGTTTCAGATAACCGCCGTTTTGAATATAAAGCGTTGAGGCGGGCCGACCATTGTTGGTGCGTGTTTGATATGTGCCGTTATTGGTGGCTACGCCGCCATCAATAATAATATCATTATGATCGGGGTAGGGGTAAATGCCGTCTACTGTGAGCACGCCACCGGTCGCAACATAGATTGAGTTGTGATGCCCGGAGGTGTCGTCCCCCTTTAAGCCCTGACCGCTCAATACAGGCCCGGTAATGGTGACAGACGTGCCATCATCGATAATCAGGCGATTGCCGCTTGCGCGGTAACCATTAGTAAAGGCAGAGGCGGTTAAGTGCGCGCCTTGGTTCAGCTCTAAGGTATTGTTGAGTCCCCGGTTGTTTAGGCCGATCAGCAAGGGACCCGTAAGGAGCATTCCATTAGAGATCGAAACTGCATTTGCCGACGTGTTGGTGCCGATCGATAGGCTGGCTGTTGTCAGCGTGCAAGTCCCAAGGTCAAACGTTGCCGCTCCACCAGAGTTAGCCAGCATATTTTTGCAGAGTGCATCGGCGACGAAAGTCACTGTTTCGCCGCCGGTCACAAACAACGTGTCGATGTCTTGGTTTGGCACGAATGCAATGTCCCAGTTGCCGGCGGTTGACCAATTGCTATCGCTTCCAGCACTTGTCCATGTGGCCGCGCCTTGAATTAAGATACTGTTGGTTTCAGTGGCGAAGAACAACAGACGGCTGTCGTATGTGCATTCGATCGTAAAGGCATAGTAGTAGGTATCTCCATAAACCAAGAACGGCTCGGCATACTCTAGCATCTCGCCTGCGGATACGTTATTCCAGACATTGGTTTCTGTCAGCGCATCGGGAGACGCGCCCGTAAACAAACGGACCGTTGTGGCAGTGACACCATCCGCAGTCACCGGCACATAAAAATACGCCGTGTTCTGAACATTGGATGCCGCGGGTGCTCCCAGCATCGGCTGCCCCGGCGTGGTGAATTGTTGAATGACCGGCGCAGTGGTGATGGCAACGGAGTTCTCTACCCGATGGCGGTAGTAATACGTTGTTGCAGGTTCTAGATTGTCCAGCAGGGTTGAAAACGGTCCAATCGCGCTGACGGTGCCAATCGTCCGGACTTGGTCCAGCGCATCCGTTGCCAATCCAAAATCAATGTACGCTTCCGGTGCATCCATTCCGAGCTGCAGCAGGTTTGCGTCAATCGTCGCCGTGAAGGGCGTCAGCGAGTGCGCCGTGAGCGACAGAATCTGCGGGCTGGTGGTATCGGTCGGGACTACGCTCGTACGGGCGGTGAAGTCCGGGTTCATTACCGTGTCATACTCAGCCTTGATCCAGTCCGCCGAGCTGACAATGCTGCGGATGCGGATTTCGTCCACACTGCCTTTGAACGATGCTTCGTTTGTATTTGCATTGTTGCCGATAGCCAGCTGTACGCTGTGGTCGGTAACGGCAGTGATGTCGCCGCTCTTGGAAAGAATCCCGTTCGTATAGATGTTTCCCTTAGTATCATTAAACAGAAGCGACAGATGTATCCACTGGGGCGTCTGCAAATCCGGCACGGTTCCTATCACGCTCGAGCCTCCGCTCGCCCGCATTGTAAACTGTGTGCTGCTGGTGGGTGAGAGCTGCGTTTCCCAACCTGCGGCTGAGCTGGACGATGTCTTGCGGGAGATCAATCGATCATAACCGGTTGCCTGCCCGCCCTTGTAGCGCATCCAGCCGGACATGGTGAAACATCCGCCCAATTGCGCCTCTGCAAACGATGGAATGAAGACGCCTGCTTTATCATTCACCGTGGCGGCGGCATCCGAGATCTGACGGCAGACCCCGATTGCGCCATCACTGCGCGACAGCGTGTTCGAATGATTATAGCCGGTCAGGCCGTTGCCGCTTGCGTCAGCGGAGATTTCCTCCACGTCAGCTTCGTTAAAATGCCACACGCCATAATAACTTCCCGCGCTCCAAGTCGAACCGTCAGTCGTATACGCCGGCGCATCCGTCACGGCGGGATTGCCGTGATACATATAGATGACAGTCGCGGTTGAAAGCTCCGGCACCAGCACCCAGACAAGTGAAGTGCCTGCGGGATTCCACTCGTCGATTTCATGCGGCAGTACATTCCCTGCCGTATCGGTGAAAAGAATATCCTTTCCTTCAGCCTGCGCGGTGGCATAAGTAAAGCCCGCAATGTTTTCATCTAAGCGGATGAGTGCCGGAAAGTTTGTCGCTGGCACTGTGCCCACATAACCAGGGAATGTAATTTCGATGCAATTATAACGGTCGCTTCCCGTTGCCGTGGCTTGCATCCCCACAGCCATCAATAGACAGAGGCCAGCTCTGAGTGTTGTCGTTTTCATCATTCATCTCCTATAGCGTGTTACAGCTCGGCAGATATCCCAAAGACGAAAATCAAATGCTTCTCGGTTTCTCGGCACCTCTCAGCGGGATAAGTATATCACCATAAAAACTGTAATAGCAAGCACACACCCGATTTCTGTACACTGTTTCCTAAACACGTGCTGCTGTAGCTCAGCACTGTTTTTGCAGAAGTTGCAATCGTGAATATAATTTAAGCAGTCACTCAAATGTTCGACTGTAAAACATGCTAAACGACATGCGTCAAAAAAAAACAGGAGCCGCTGAGGCTCCCGCTTTTACCCGGCTTGATGGAACAGGCCGTTATTTCAAAGAGCTATTTGCCTGTCCGTGCTTGCTGCAGGGGCTTGATCTGTTCGGTGTAGAGCTTGAAGAACTTCTCTTTGATTTCGCCGCGCACGCGGATGTATTCGGACCAGATGAATTCATCGGTGCCCGTGGCGTGCGAGGGGTCGTCAAAGGGCATATGGATGGTCTTGCCGACTTTGCCCAGAAACGCCGGGCAAGTTTTCTCTGCATGATTGCACACGGTGATGACGAAGTCCCAATCCTTGTTGATATAGTTATCCATACCCATCGGCTTGTGGTCGGAGATGTCGATGTTAATTTCCTTCATCGCCTTCACCGCCTTGGGGTTCACCTGCTTTGCCGGAGCTACGCCGCCGGATTGCACGTTCAACGTGGAGTCGAACGATTCCATAAATCCATGCGCCATCTGGCTGCGGCACGAGTTGCCTGTACAAAGGATTAGGATGCTCACAGGCTTTTGCGCTTCTTTGGCATCAATCGCCCGGCTGGCGGCGGCATTAGCTGTAAATACGATTTGGCTGGCGGCAACGGCCATGATTGCTCCGAGAAACATGCGAACGGTTTGGACTTTCACTCTACGTCTCCTTGTATTACAAAATAAGGCGGTGCCATCATTGACATCCGCTGGACGCAGTATAACACGATTATCCGAGGAATAGCAACAGCGAAAGCCTTTTCGGAAATGTTTTCCATCATCACGAAGCGGATGGATTGACAGCACTTTCCGGCTTGAACCGCTTATGCAGAGAAGCCGTCAGCAGAGCTACCAATACTGAACAGACAACAACATAACCCTCAATAAACCAGATGTTCTTGATCACGCCCACTTGTCCCAATGTCGCCGTCACATTTGTTACGGCATGCAGTAGAATAGCAAGAGGGAACAGCCACCACTTGCCTTTACATGTCACCGAATAAAAAACGATAACGGATAACGAAATCTGCATGCACAAAGCGGCGAGACGCTCTCCCCCTGCAACGAGGAACATATGCGGCGCAGTGGAGATCAGCGCATTCATTTGCGCTTGGAATTGCTTTAATGCTGTTCCTTGGAGTCCGCTCGTGATGGTTGCTAACAAATCAAAGTTGATCATAACACTCAAGATAATATTGTTGATCATCGTCAAACCAACCAATAGAATTGCCTCCGCTCCGCCGTGTCCCACGCCGTAAGACAGTGCGGTTGAAAAATCATTGTACTTCTTTTTAAGCAGTTTGAATGAAAGGAATCGAGCGGTCTCCTCAAATATTCCCGCGGCCAAACAACCATACAGCATGTATAAGAACGGTTGCTTGAGGAGCGCAATCTTGCCGCTGGCATCAGGCCGCAAAACAAACGCATGCAGCGTCTGTTCTAAAATCAGCGCGAATAAAACGAATGCGGCAACGCCGACCAACACAGGAACAAACTTGGCCTTATATTTCCTGCGAAAGAAGATAAATAGTCCAATCGGCACGCCGATTGATAACAGTGCCGAGACCGCCATGAAAACTATCGATAATGTCTGAACTTGCATGATCGTTTTCCTTCCATACGTTTTACAACGCTGCTATGACAGTAATAATCAGCTGTCCACTCTCCTTCCCGCCCGACTTATACAGTATAGCATAATATCCGGGCGGATAACAACGATGAAACGATTTGGATAAATCTTTCTCTCCGTCAGCAAAGATTAAAGATTCGAGACAGTACGATGACGGATGGCGTTATGTACAATCACGGGTGCAAGATAGTACGATGAGGGGTGCGGAAGTGCGGTTTTGCGGGCGCGGGATAGTACGATCAGGGGTGCGGGAGTACTGTTTCACGGGGGTGGGAGAGTTGTGACAGGGGTGCGGGAGAGTTGTCACGCGGGTGTGTGAGGATTGTCACACGGGTGGGAGGCAAAAGTGAGAGACAGGTGAAAGTGAAAGGCGTTGTTCACCGGCTTCTTTGCGCCCGTAGTGGTCGTTTGAACTTCCTGATTCCGATGGCGGAGCGACACGCTATTTTAATACTGCAAATCTGCCGTTAGTAGCGGATGAGGGCGTTGATCTCGGCGAGCTGTTCGCTGTTGGGCAGGCGGATGAGCTGTTTGCCTTCGGGGCCGTTGATCCATATTTTGTAATCGCCGGTTTCGATGAGCGGGTAGCGTTTGAAGAACTTGCCGTTGAGTTTGAGGACGATGGAGTTTTTCTCGGTCTGCCGTTCCCAGGTGAATTCGGGATTGTTGAGCAGAAGCAAGCGGCGGCCGAGGCGGAGCGCGCGTGGGTCAGTGATTTTAGCACTGCGCAAAAGTCCGGCTGTGGGGATGCCGTGGCGCCGGGCGATTCCGTCGGGCGTGTCGCCCGCGACAACGGTGTAGGGGACTTTGGCGCTGCCCATCGGAAGTTCGGAGAAGACGAGCGGGATGGAAATCTCGCCGATTTTTTTCTCAGCCAAGCGCACTGCTTCCGGCGGCTGTCCGGGCTGTTCGACAATGGGCAGGAGGAGTTCGCGGGCGCGGTTGAGGTCGTTGGAGGCGACGGCTTCGGTGACTAAATCAAAGAGGCGGTTGAGCGCGGGGTTGAACTTGGGTGCCACGGGTGCTTCGGGTTCTTTCTCGACGGCAGGACGTATGTCGGGGCGGATGATCTGTTCGATGGTCAAACCCTTCAGCGGCGGTGTGCGGTGGTTGCCGGATACGGAGGGGCGGTTCTTCTCGGCTTCGTCACGGCCGCGGCGCTGCTGCGTGGTGTACTTGCTGACGGCAAAGTAGGCGACGCCGACGATCGCGATAAAAGCAATCACCCACCACAGCGGAAACCGCACGCGCCGGTTGGCGCCGCTGTAGGCATCGTCGGCTTCAACGCCGTAATCTGAATAGCGGAAGGGCATTGCGTGAGGGCGGGTTAGCGGTGCTTGTTCATCGGCGAGGCCGCGACGAGCGCACCGATGCGTTGGAAGATGGGTTGCAGATCGACCTTCTTGGATTCCTCTGCGCAGGTGCCGTCAAAGATGTGCGCATAGCGTGAGGCTTGAAGGCTTTCGAGAAAGCGGCTGAACTTGGAGCCGGCGTCCGAGAGGTTGTTGAGGATTTCGACCGAGGCCTTTCCGTATACGACAGACTCGCTGAGCATGCCGGTTGAATCCGCCGTCACGAACACGGTGTCGCACAGCGTGATGAACGCGGGGATGGGGTTGAATTGATCCTCGGAGAAAATCAGTTTGTAATCGAACGGATAGCGGCGGATGACCTCTTCGACTGCAGGCGGCGTACGGCGTGAAGTGGTGACCCAATGTTCGTGGTCCGGCGTTGCGGCAAAGGCGCGGTCGAGCTGCTCTTGCATCCATTCCGGTGTCATCGTCGACGATGCGTTCGGACCGCCGATGATGAGTCCCACTGCCGGCTTTTGCGGATTATGGCGTTCGAGGAACAGCCGTGTCTGCGCGTCATAAAAACTGGGCTGCACAAACGTCAGGTTGACAGGCGTCTCCACAACATTCGGCAGCATCGGCGGACGGTCGAAGCGCGGCGCTACCACGCAGTCAAAGTTCAAACGGTAGCCGCGCGGGAAGAGATTCACAATCACGGGCAGCTTGAGCAAGCGTCCCAGCACCTTGGCCGGATAGAACGTGCCGGAGCCGGTGCCGATGATTGCGCCGAAGGGGCCTTGGCCTAATATCGATTCGACATCGGCCTTGAAGAGCGAGCGTAGCGAGAGCCTGCCCCTGTCGGCCAGATAGGAGAGCGCCTTGCCATGCTTGGTGAAACTCACCGGCAGTAAAATCGGCGCACCGCCCAAGCCGAAGGCTAATGCCTTGGATTGGTTTTCATGTCCGGCTTTGCCGTCTGTCAAAACTAAGATGTTCATGGATTCAATAAATGCTTGGCGGATTCGCGTCTGAATTATTTCCCGGCTGCCGGGGTTGCGCCGGTCAACACGGCAAACACTTGATCGTTCGTTTGCGCAGCGAGCACGGCGGCTCGGCCTTGGTCGTCCAACGCATGCAAGAGGCGCCCGAGGAAGCGGGTGTATTGCGTGGTCACGCTGGGCGGAATGAGTACTAAAACAATGATGGTCGATGGCGTGCCGTCGGCGGAATTAAAATCAAGCCCCTCGCGGCAGATGCCTACCGCCGCGGTCAAACGGCTGACGGCCTCGGTGCGGCAATGCGGTAGCGCTACGCCATGTTCCAAGCCGCCGGGTGAAATCTTGCGCGCACGCTGGATGGCGCGGCGGGCTTCTTCCGCATCGGTGACCGCACCGGAACGCGCCGCCAAGCCGAGCAGGATGTCAACGGCTTCATCGGCAGTTCCGGCTTGAAGGTTGACGGAGACGCACTTCTGTTTGATCACGGGCACCTCGGCGGAAACTTGCAATGCCGCCGCCGCGTCGAGAAATACGGCGGCCATGTCCTCGGCGGTATCGCACGCCAGCACTGCGGCGCGTCCTTCGGTATTCAGGCGTTGGGCAAAGGCCGCGCGCAGCTGGAGCAACGGTGCGGGTGTTTTGGCCGGCGCGAGAATGAGAACCACGATGTGCACCGGCTGCCTGTCCGGCGTGGCGTAGTCTTTGATTCCTTCATGACTCACGCCGACTGCGACGACGACATTCTGCACGGCATCGGTGCGGCCATATGGCAAGGCAATGCCGTTGCGGAAACCCGTCGAGCCCAAACCTTCGCGGGCGATGACGGCTTGCGCTGCGCTGTAACGATCGGTCAGCAGGTCGGCATCTTCCAAAGCATCGAGCAGTTCGTCAATCACGGCGGACTTGGTTGCGCCGAATACGCGCGGCTTGAGCGCCTCCAAACGGAAGGCCGGCTTGAAGGGGAGCAGGGCATACAAACCGTAGTTGGCGATGTGCTGTTCAATCTTGACCTCAACCATCTGCTGCAGGGCTTTGAACTCTGTGCGGCAGACGGGAACCTTGGCGGCGGCTTCATCCAGCACCATCTCCAAAAACGGCAGCTCTTCCTCCGGTGCATTCCACACCAAAGAGGTGCCCGGCCCCGGCGTCAAGGTCAGCACCCGGCGGTCTTTGACAAAACGGATATTGTCGGCGCGGGCGGCAAAACCTTCGCTCTGCAGCTCCGTGCGTAACGCGTCTTGAAATGAGGCCAGCGCCTCTTGCGACGAAAACGCCAGCGGCATCTGTACGCCATCTTCCACATCTCCCGATTTGCTGTGATGTATGGCGAGCTGTAACAGCGCCACCACAACCACGAACAGCAATACACCAAGCCCCCCCAGTACCCACACGCTCATAACTTCTCCCCTGTTGAAATCAAAAATGCATCGTTCGCATGCGCCGGCGAACAGAAACGGTTCTGCACCTGGCTGCGGTAAAGCGTCCAGCCGTTGCACAGTAAAAATGATGCGCCGCACACAAACATGGATGGAATCAAAAGCCCGTGATTGCCGGTGATTTCACTCACCATCAAAATCGCCGCCAGCGGCGTGCGCATGGAGCCCGATAAAAATCCCGCCATGCCGATCAGTGCGCAAGCACCCACGCGCATTTCAAAATACGGCAGCCAGGCCGCCAGCACGCAGCCCGCCGCGGCGCCGAGCAGGGCACCCAACACCAGCGCCGGGCCGAACATGCCGCCGCTTCCGCCGCTGCCGACGCAAAACGATGTCGCCACAAGTTTGGCCGCAAACAAAATCACCAACGTTCCCGCAAGGTTCATTCCAGTGGCATGGAAGCCCCGTCCATCCTGCAGCACTTGTTGGATCAGCCCATAGCTCGTGCCGAGAATCTGCGGCCAGAAGAAACCCAACAGTCCAACGCCCAATCCGCCAATGGCGGGTTTAAGCCAGCTCCGAATCTCCCAGCGCCGGAACAGCAGTTCAGTCTGACGGAAAACCAAGATATACAACCGCGCTCCGAACGCAACGACTAAGGCGAGGATAATCAGCGGCACGAACTTCGATGGGTTGGTGAACGTATAATCCGGCATTGTGAACAACGGCTGCCAGCCGAAACACGAAGCAAACACCGAGTAGGCTATGGTCGATGCCACCATGCCGGGGATGATCACTTCAAACTCCAAATCCAACTGTCGATACAAAACTTCTGCGGCGAACAACGCGCCCGCCAAAGGGGCTCGGAAGAAGGCGCCAACGCCCGCGGCTAACCCCGCCGCCAGCAAAATGCGCCGCTCCCGGATCGACAAGCGCAGCAACTGCGCGAGCGCCGAAGCACAACCCGCGCCGATGAGCGTGATGGGACCTTCGCAGCCGGCTGACCCGCCGGTGCCGATGACCAAGGAGGAGGTCACGATCTTAACCGGCGGCACGCTTGCGGGAATCATCCCGTGCTCGCGGTGGTAAGCATTGATGGCGGTGTCGGTGCCGTGCCCGTCGGAGTTCGGCACGAGGCGCCCGATCCATGCCGCGAGCAATGCGCCCGCCGCAGGCAGAAACAACAGCAGCCATTTGTTAGGAACAATATGCGCAGCATGATCCGGAAACAATACGCGCTCGCCGTCTGCCACGCTGGGATAAAATCCGGCCAGCTCGCCCAATGCAAAATGACGGACAAGTTCAATCGCCCAGTTAAACGCCACTGCCGCCAAGCCCACGACTAATCCGACGATGGCGCACAAAAATATCTCGCGCCCCGTGCGCACGGAAACGCCATCGTCGTTCAGCCAAAAGCTAAACCAGCGGCGGGTCCGGTGTGCATGTTCAAAAAGAGGCATGGTCGAAGCTTGGTTTCTGCACGGGTGCGGTGTGTTATCACTTGCGTGCTAATGCGGCCTTGAGCAAACCCTCCGTGTCGGAGACGCCGGGGTTAGCTTCAAGCGCGGCTTGCGCCATCCGCTTCGCTTGTTCCTGCGAGAACCCGAGCGACGTCAGCGCGAGTGCGACGTCCCGCAGTACGCCGCCCGGCATGCCGTTGTCGCTGTTGGCGTTCAACCCCGCGAAGGGATCGACCTTGTCGCGCAGTTCAACCACGATGCGCTCGGCTGTTTTCTTGCCGATGCCGGGGACTGCCTGCAGGCGGCGCGAATCATTGTTGCTGATTGCGGCGGCCAGCTCGTTCAGCACGATGCCGTTGAGGATGGTCATGGCCATCTTCGGGCCGATGCCGGAGATCGTGATGAGATGTTCAAACATCTCCTTCTCCTCCTGCAGGCGGAAGCCGAACAGCGTCTGGCCATCCTCGCGGAATTGGTGATACACCAACACCGTGCAGCTGTCGCCCGGCGAGGGCAGACGGTCATACGCCATCACGCCGATTAAAACTTCGTAACCCACGCCCTGCACATCCAGCACCACGCGCGCGGGGGTCTTCTCTAAAATTACTCCTGACAGGCGGACAATCATACCGGCACTTACTTCGGCAGATAAACGCGCCACTGGATTTCATCATTGAGCCGCCCTGAGACAGGCACTACGCCACGATCGGTTCCGCTCGGCGGTTCCGGCAGGACGACGCCGACTTCAGGCTTCGGAGCAGGCTTGAGCTTCTTGGCCGGCTGTTCAAGAATCACTGCCGGCTTCGGCGGAGTCACCGCCGGCGGCAGCGGCTTGACGACTGGCTTTTCTGCTGCCGTTGTGTTGAGATCTGCCGGCGCAACAGGTGGCAGGCCGGACAAAGGCTTGGCCGTAGCTGCAGGCGCTACACCTGCAGGGGTCGGTGCGGCAGGCTTCAGCGGCAACTCTGTGGAATGCGTGACGGTAACCGGCGCGGCAGGCTCGGATGCCTTAGCCGCATCTTTCGCGGCAATCAGCTTGTGCAGTTTTTCCAACGCAATGGCGGTCGTTTTGTCGGACTCCTGCGGAGCGGGTGCTGTTTGCGCAGGCTGCGGCCCACGAGTCATGGTGTCGACCATCTCATACATCTTCTCCTGTGCGCGCTCCTGCTGGCTCACCATCTTCGAGACCATCACGGCAAAAACAACGCCAAACAAAACAACCACAGCCGCGAGCACTGCGGTAAATGTAATCGACAGCAGCATGATTTTTCGCTGCGCCTTTTTCCGCTCCGCCTCCAAATAACCCTGGAACGCCCGCAACACCGGGAAATCCTCTGCCCCATGATTCTTCAATGACAGCTCAAACCCCGCTGCCTCATCGCGCGGTCCCTCTGGACGTTCACTCATAGCTCATCTCCGCTGATTTAGGGGAATTCAAATACACACCGGCCGAATGCCGCCAACCCCTTACCACCGATGATACCATATTTAAAGAGAAATTCAATCCAAAACAGGCTTCCGCCCACCATTACACACGCCATTCCCTTTCCCAACGCCACCGTTCTCTGTGTTTACGTTTCTTTGGGGAGCAAGACGGAATGGTGCTGAGATTGAGCTTGGTGGCAAGCCTGCAAGAGCGCTTAGTCGAAGTGGATGCGGGGGTCGATGAGCATGTAGCAGATGTCGGAGAGGAGGTTGCCGGCGAGTTGGAGGAGGCTGGTGAGGGCGAGGATGGCCATGAAGATGGCGTAGTCGTGCCCGGTGAGGGCGTCGAGGCTGAGGCGGCCCATGCCGGGGATTTCGAAGATGGTTTCGATGATGACGCTGCCGGCGAAGAGTACCCCGAGGATGCTGCCAAACCCCGTGGCGATGGGGATGAGGGCGTTGCGTAGGGCGTGGCGCCAGACGGCGCGGGTGCGGCTACCGCCTTTGGCGAGGATGGTGCGGATGTAGTCGGAGGTGATTTGTTCCATGAGGGCGTTTTTCATCATGAGGGTGAGCATGGCGAAGTTGCCGACGATGTAGCAGAGTACGGGGAGGAGCATGTGGCGGGCGCGGTCGGTGAAGGCTGCCCAGCCGGTGAGGTGGGCGGCGTTGTAGCTGGCGGTGCCGCCGAGGGGGAGGATGTCCCAGAGGCCGTCGACGGTGCCGCAGAGGAGGGTTTTGAGGAGCATACCGAGGGTGAAGGGGGGAATGGCGTAGGCGGCGAAGATGATGAGGCTGCTGATCCAGTCGAGCGGGGTGCCGTGGCGGAGGGCTTTGGCGATGCCGAGGGGGATGCAGAGGAGGTAGCTGAGGAGGAAGCCGGTGAGGCCGAACCAGAGGGAGATGGGGATTTTGTTGGCGATGAGCTGGCCGGCGGTGCGGTCGGGGTAGTCGTAGGAGCGCATGCGCAGGCCCATGCGGTCGTGGAGGAGCCAGTGGGTGTATTGGACGAGGAAGGGTTTGTCGAAGCCGAATTGTTGGGTGAGCTGCTGGCGTTGGTTTTCGGTGACGGTGGCGACTGCGGAGGCTTCGGAGGTGCCGCCGCCGCCGAGGCCGCGCATGCGCATGAGGCGGATTTCAACAGGGCCGCCGGGGAGGATGCGGGTGAGCGCGAAGCACACGAGGGTGATGCCGATGAAGGTGGGGATGGCGAGGAGGAGGCGGCGGATGATGTAGCGGGTGCGGCTCATTGGAGAGAGAGGGGATTAAGTAATAAGTAAGAAGTAATAGATAATAAGTTGGGAGGCTGACGCGATGGAAGGGAGTGTGGAGGGGTGAGTATGGAAGCTCACGCGGAGGCGCGGAGTCACGGAGAGGAGGGAGGGGGTAAATGAAAAAAGCAACTGTCAAGGGCGTGGCCGTTGGCGGTTGCTTTGTTTGGGCGCCGCGCTAAGCGGTGGGCTTAGCGGCGGACGCTAGGGCTTGCCGGGGCAAGCAATGGCTCATTCGGGTGCGATGGCCGTGACGGGGCACTCACCGGCGCAGGCGCCGCAGTCAACGCACTTGGAGGCGTCGATGGTGTAGGGGGTGCCTTCGGAGATTGCTTCAACGGGGCAGGTGCCTTTGCAAGCACCACAGCCGACACAGGCGTCAGAGATTTTGTAAGCCATTGTTTTGTCCTCGTAAAGAGTGTTTAGTAAAGGGGGAAGTATAATTGATTTTGAGGAGATTGGCAAGGTTTTTGTTGCGGCGGATAGAGGCAGAAAGTGTAGTAAATGCTAACATTTATGAGGGTGAGAACGGGGAGAAGTTTGCTTTGCACTTCCGGGGAGGGGGAGTGCTTTGTGGTTGTATCTCTGGGGGCAATGTGGTACTCTATTCTGTGTTGATGGGGAGTTATGTGGAGGCGGCATGAGGGTTTCATCGTTTCTTTATTTTGCCAATTTTGGGCTTAGCACTATCCTTTTCAAAAGACGAAAAGCGGTCGTGGGGACGGTCATCTTGACTGATCAATGTAACTTGAAGTGCAAGCATTGTTCGGTGAATAATATTAGCGCCGTGCTTTATCCTTACGCGCAAATCAAGGATGAGATGGAGCAGCTTCATCGTGACGGGATTCGGATTTTGTTCTTTTGCGGCGGGGAGCCTTTCTTGTGGAAGGATGGCGAGATAACGTTGCGCGATTTGGTGAGAGAGGCAAGGGAGATGGGGTTTCTTATCGTCAATATCGTTACCAACGGTACGTTCACGTTGGATTTGCCTGAGGCGGATTTGATCTTGCTGAGTCTTGATGGTGACCGTGAAGCACACAACATTATCCGGGGGGAGACTTATGATACCATCATGAGGAATATTGATGAGGCGACTGCCGATAATATCTGTCTGTATATGGCGATCAACCAGCTGAATAAGCATGCAATAGCCTCAGCCTGTGAAGTTGCGAAGTCGAAGCCGAATGTTCGGGCGATCTCTTTTAACTTCCACACGCCTTACCCTGAGACAGAGAACCTTGCGCTAAGCAGGGAGGAAAAGCAGGCTTGCTGTGATGAGATTGCCGCGCAGATGGATGAGGGCTGTCCGGTGTTCAACTTGAAGTCCGCGTTTCCATATGTGGTGAACAATGCGTTCCCCGTACCCTGCCATCAGTGCGTCGTGATGGAGAACGGCAAGCTGTCTGTCTGCGGGCGGTGTATTGACGTGCCGAGGCTGTGCGAAAGATGCGGTTATTTCTTCGCGGCGGAGTACGCCTTGGTGTTCAGGGGTAACATAAGAGTCATGGGGGATATGTTGAGGACATATCTGAAATACATTTGAATGGACTGAAGCGAACATGGGACTCCTGACATCTTTAACACGAATCTGGCTGACTAAATCGTTCCAGCCGTTTCACTTCACCAATGAGCATGACCAGCAGCTGGCATTCAGCGGTCCCAAGAACTTGGGGCTCTATGTTCACATCCCATTTTGCAGATCGATCTGCGACTTCTGCCCGTACTGCAAAACGATCTTTGACCCGGATCTGGCTCGGCAATATGTAGAGGCGCTCTTGCAGGAGATTGAGCTCGTCGGCGCGATGGCTGGATGGAAGAAGATGCAAGTGACGAGTCTTTATTTCGGCGGCGGGAGTCCGGCGCTTGTTGTGGACAGCATCGGAACAATCATCGCTCAGCTGCAAAAGTATTTCATCATCACGGAGGGAATCGGGCTGGAGTTGCACCCGCAGGATGTTACCGAGCCAACGCTCCATAAACTCAAGCAAGCGGGCGTGACTAAAATCAGCATTGGCGTGCAGTCGTTTCAGAAAGAATACTTGAGCATGCTGGGCCGCGAAGAGGCAGACTTTGATGCAATGTTTGAGGCGCTTGCAAGAGTGTCGTTTGAGACCGTTTCGATGGATCTCATCTTTGCGCTGCCCGGACAGACGAGCGACAGCTTGAAGGCGGACCTCGAGCTGGCGTTCCGTCATGGAGCCAATCATATTGCCGTCTACCCCTTTATCGACTTTACGTTCACAAGCCGTACATTCACCAAGATTAAAGAGGCCCAGAAGAAGGCGTTGTTGTATGAGCTTGTCCATGACTGCGAAGCCAACGGTTACTCCCGCGACTCCATCTGGACATTTGCAAAAGACGGCACCGCCAAATATTCATCCATGACCCGCGAAAACTTTCTAGGATTCGGCTGCTCTGCGACAACGCTTCTCAAAGATCAGTTCAAGATCAACACCTTTGATGTGAAGAGTTACATTGAACGGATTGCGGAGTGCAAGCTGCCCACGGCGCTGACGCTCAAGTTTACTCTGCGGCAGCGAATGATCTACTACTTGTTCTGGACGGCCTATACCATGCGTGTCGACCCCGCCGCCTTTCAAGAGTTCTTTGGATGCCCGCTTGAGAAGTGCTACGGTTTGGAATTACGGCTCGCGCGCCTGTTAGGCTGGGTTCGAAAGGAAGACAATACATACCGCATGACGACTAAGGGTTCGTATTACTACCACTACTTCGAGCATTACTATACGCTATTATATATTGACCAGATGTGGAATCTCATGCGCAAGACGCCATTCCCCCGCGAGCTCGTTATTAGATAGTGACGAGAGTGTTGGCGGCTTCGAGGGTCCAGATGATGGGGTAGAGGGGCTCGCTGTACCAAAGGGCGGAGAAGTAGAGTCCAATGGGGGCGGGTGTGAGGCCGCGGTTGTGGATGTCGTGTGCGAGGGGGACGAGGAGGAGCGGGTCGCGGAGGGCTAGGGCGCGTAGGGCGGTTTCTTCTTGGTTGGAGGGAATGGCGGTAGTGAGGTAGTCGAGTCCGCGTTGGAGGAGTTGTTGGGTTTCGGCGTCGGGGTCGGGGATGGCGCGGAGCGCAGTGACGACGCGGGAGGTGCCGTAGATGGGGTTAGCTTGACCGGGGGTGTTTTGGTTGCCGAACCAGAGGGGATGCCAGGAGCCGTCGGGGTTTTGGTTGTCGGTGAGGTAACGCAGGATGCGGGCGATGGCTTGTTGGGGTAGGGGGTGTCCGAGGGTGTGGTGCAGGGCGTAGAGGGCTTCGAGGGCGTGGGCGGTGATGTCGGGGCAGCTTTTGTCGAAGGGGAGTTTGCCCCAGCCGCGGCAGAAGGCGGGGAGTCCGCCGTCGCGGTTTTGGAGGTCGAGGAGCCAGCGGGTGGCGGCGTGGAGGTAGGGTTCGTATTGGCTGCGGAGGTGGGGGTGGCGGTGGAGGATGCGGGTGTAGGCGATGATGGCAGCTGAGGTGTCGTCGGCATCGGGTACGCCGCCGGGGCAGTGGGTCCATTTGAAGCCGCCGGGTTGGGCGCCGGTGAAGGGGTGGATGGTGGTGAGGGCGTTGTGGCTCATCCAGCGGGCGATGGGGGCGAGGTCGATGGGGAGTGGCGTTGCGTCGCTATCGGGTTGGGCGGTGATGGCGCGGATGGCGAGGGCGGTGAGCCATTGGCTGAGGTTGGCGTCGATGGGGAGGGCACCGTCGGAACGTTGTTGGTTTTGGAGGTAGCGTAGGGCGTTTTGGGTGACGGGATGGTGGCTTTGGCCGAGGGCTTGGAGCATGAGGGCGACGAAGGCGGTGAGGGGTGGGGCTTCGAGGTAGCCGCCGGTGGAGGGTTGGAGTTCTTGGAGTTTACGCAGGAGGGGGGCGCGTAGGAGGTGGCCGATTTTGCCGCCGTTGCGGGCGTGGCGGCAGTAGCCGACGGCGATGAGCGCGGGGAGCGCGTAGCTGACGACGTTGAGTTTGAGCAGGGGGAGGAGCTTGCGGGGGAAGAGAGCGAGGAGGTAGGGGAGCGGAGGAAC
>JAVBMC010000010.1:0-73590 GCA_031552845.1 Kiritimatiellia bacterium | reverse complement strand
AGCGTCACTATCGGGTGAGGCACTCGGGCAATGTATTTGCCAATGGCAAGGCACATGTCAATGGCATTGAAAACTTCTGGGGCGTAGCCAAAACCAGGCTGGTAAAGTTCCGCGGCGTGCGTTCTGAAATGTTCTATCTATACCTAAAAGAAACGGAGTGGAGATTTAATCATCGACAAGAAGATCTTTATCTGCTACTCTTAGCTCAGTTCAGAAAAAATCCGCTCTAATCTAGGCATGAACCAAAACAAATCAAAACCGAGGTGTATTCACTTGTGATTACGCCTATAACCGAACTCACTTACAGGTGTAAGTAAGTTTAAGTTACGTCTGTAATATACTTTGACTTACAGGCACGAGTCAAAGTACATTACACGTGCCTTCAACTTCAAAGGCACTAGCCTTTCACACTGACTTGCACCTACCACCAAAAGTATATGGCAGACACCTTCAACTTTGAAGGCACGTGCCTTTGCAATTGAAAACACCTCGAAATGCAAAGGGAAATAGGGGGCTATTGGAGACTTCTGCCGCAATCGGAAGCCAGCCCATTCATTCACCTCTATTTTGAAAGATAATTCACACAAACCACCTCCCTTTACCTGCCCTGTGCTGTTTCATGCCTCCAAGCCGGACAATTTCGTGACCTGCATTTACATCCAGCACCTGTGAAGCATCGCCCACCTTGCTCAATCCATTCGCCACATCCGAACCGCCACAGGACTCGCCTCAAAAAATGGCCTTGACTTGGGTGGGGGATTGTAGGATAATCTTCTTGTTTGTGATTGTGTGATGGGAGGCGCGATGAGGAAGGGATTGAAGTGGGGTTGCGGATGCGGATGTTGCGTGCCGGTTTTGTTTCTCGTGGCTTTGACTGTGTTTTGGGTGGTGGTGTGGAGAGAGCGGCTTTTGCACGGAACAGCGGATGGGGTGACGTATACGTACGCGTTTAATAAAGGGACGGTATGGTTGGGTAATGGTCATGATGGTTCGCCGTGTATTGATACGAATACGGTGGGAGAACTGAGGATTCCGTCGAGGTTGTGGGGGTTCCCTGTTAGAACGGTCGGGGCTGGTGCATTTAGGAGGTGTAGTGGTTTGACGTCCGTTGTGATTCCGGATAGCGTGAGACGGATTCAAACGGCTGCGTTTGCCGGATGCAGCGGGTTGACATCAGTCATGATCCCGAATAGCGTCACGAATATAGAGGCTGGGGCTTTTGTGTGGTGTGGCGGATTGACGTCGGTCACGATTCCACAGGGGGTTGTCAGCATCAGGCAGCCGGAGATGTTATTCGCGGGGTGCAGTAATTTGAAGACGATTGTTGTGGATGAAGGGAACCCTAGTTATGCGTCGATGGATGGAATGCTGTTTGATAAGGCGGGGACTCGTTTGTTGGCTTATCCGGAAGGTAAGCCTTACACGGATGCAGTGCTTGAGAGGGTCGAGGTGATCGGCACGTCAGTATTTGCCAGAAATAATAGAATAACGGCAGTTGATATTCCGCAGGGCGTCTGGTTGATTGATGAAAAGGCATTCTTTCAATGCCGTCAGTTGACTTCGGTTGCGCTTCCGGAGAGCATTCAGGTTGTCGGGAATGCGGCGTTTGCGGAGTGTGGTAGTTTGGAGTCGATCACCGTGGATCCTGAAAACTCATTCTATTCGTCAATTGATGGGGTGCTGTTTAATGATGACAGGAAGCAAAGGCGAACGAGGAGTAACGAGAAGAGTACGGTTGTCTTGCGCGCCTATCCGTGTGCCAGACAAGGGGCCTATACAGTTCCCGAGGGAGTCGATCAGATTTGCAATGCTGCGTTTAAGGGGGCGAATGAGTTAACCTCGCTGACGCTGCCCGCCAGCGTGACACTCGCCGCGCCGGGGTTTATTGACACGTGTTCGAGCTTGAAAGAGATTATTGTTGATGCCGGCAATCCCGATTACTTGTCCAAGGATGGCGTATTGTTTAGTAAGGATGGAACTCGTTTGCTGGCTTATCCCAATGGAAAACGCGGAACCTACGTAGTGCCTGATGGCGTGAAGGTGATTGAGAAGGATGTCTTTAGGGAGCACAGGTGGCTGACCTCTCTGACGCTGTCGAGCAGCGTGGAGTCGATCGACCCCGAGTTTATTGCGACGTGCTCGAACTTGGTTGAAATCGCTGTCGATGCCAACAACCCGATCTACTCGGCTGTCGATGGCGTCTTGTTTGACAATGACAGCTGCGCTCTCATTGCGTGCCTGAAGGGCAAGCAAGGCGACTATGTTATTCCAGACAATGTGACGAGGATTGGCAAGGGCGCATTTGAAGGCTGTAGCGAATTGACGTCCGTCACCATTCCGGACAATGTCGAAATTATTGAAGGAGACGCGTTTTATAAATGCACCGGCTTGATGTCCATCATACTGCCCGATTCCGTCAGAAGTGTTGAGTGGGGAACGTTTGGCCAATGTTCAAACCTACGCTCCGTGACGATTCCAGCGAGCGTGACGAATGTCTCCTATTGGTCCTTTGGCGGATGCACCAACATTACCTCAATCACCATCCCGGCGTGTGTCAGAGACCGCGATCTGAAGTATGTATTCACAGGGGCGCACAAGCAGATTACGAATGTGGTGCGGCATGCGGTGAACAAGGAGTAGTGGGTGTGATGATGAGAAGCCAGCGGGTAGACAAGAAAACAGGAGGTTGAATGCATTATTTGTGGATTGGGTTGGGTGCGGTTGTGGGGGCTTCGGCTCGGCATTTAATTTTTCAGCTGATGGAGAGTAGGAGCATTGGGTTTCCGTGCCACACGTTGGTGGTGAATGTGGTGGGGTGTTTGTTGATTGGTTTCATCGCCGAGTATTTTGCATTGAAGAGCCACCTGCCTTATGCTGTGCGGTTGTTTTTGGTGACGGGTGTTTTGGGGTCGTTCACAACGTTTTCGACTTTTGCGCTGGATGGCGGGGTTGTTGATTGAAAGGCATGAGATGATGAAGTCTTTGCTGTACATGATGTCGTCCGTGATCTTGGGCGTCGGCAGTTATTTCTTGGCAATCTACATCACACGTTTGGCTATTGCCCCAAACTATCACCACTAATGTAACGCTTGGAGGATGCCGGTGAAGAGAAGTAAATGGGTCTATGGAGGTATCGGGTTAGCAGCGATTGCTCTGCTGACAGGGGTGGCGTTTCACCTAATGTGCGAGGATACGACTTTGTACTCGGAGGCGGTGGATGGCGTGACGTATTCTTACCGCATTCACAAGCGTAAGGCCGTGATTGAAGGGAAGGTCGGCGAGAGTCCTGCTATCAGCACGAATACATTAGGGGCATTGGTAATTCCGGAAAAACTGGGAGGGCGTCCAGTTAGAACAATCGGCATGGATGCTTTCTTTGAATGCCGAGGTTTGACTTCTGTTGTGATTCCAAATAGCGTTAAAGAAATTCAAGCGAGTGCTTTTCATAGATGTTTTAGCATGACAAATGTTGTCATTGGCAACAGCGTCACCAACATTGAGGGCTGGGCGTTTTTGAATTGCACTAACTTGACATCCGTACATATTCCAAAGAGCGTTGTGGAAATGTTACCGGCGAGTAGCGTATTTAGCGGGTGTAGTCAACTCAAAGAGATCGTTGTTGATCGGGAGAATCCTAGCTACTCGTCAGTTGATGGCGTGCTGTTTGATAAAGCTCAAGAAAGTCTGGTGTGTTATCCTGCCAATAAGCAGGGTGCCTATACGCCTCCCAATACGCTCGCAAACGTGGAGACGAGTGCATTCTGGAATCGCCAAGGATTAACGGCGGTCAGTATTCCAAACGGTGTTCGGGTTATCCCCGCGAGAGCATTTTTTGGCTGTAGTAATTTAACGTCCGTTGTAATGGCCGAAGGCATTCAATCCGTTGGTCAGTGGGCTTTTCTTTACTGCATCCGCTTAACCTCTATTACGTTGCCGAAAAGTGTAGAGACCCTTTGGCAGGCACCGTTTGCCAAGTGTAATAACTTGCAGGCTATCAACGCGCATTCGGAGAGTCTGCATTACTCATCCATTGATGGCATCTTGTTTAGCAAGGACGGCACCGTACTAATAGCCTATCCTGGCGGCAAACAAGGGGCCTATATGGTTCCCGATGGCGTCAAGGAAATCAAGGCTGAGGCCTTTGATGGTTGCGGCGGATTAACCTCACTGACGATTCCTGCGAATGTGGAAAAGATTGGCCCCTGGATTGTCGCGGCGTGTCCAAATTTGAAAAGCATTAGCGTTGATCCTGACAATCAGTATTATTCATCTGTGGACGGCATATTGTTTGACAAGAAAATGTCTTGTCTAATGGGATGCCCAGCAACTAAACAAGGAACTTATACAGCTCCTGACAGCGTCAATAAGATTGGTCACTCGGCCTTTGCAGATTGCCATGACCTGACATCTATTACCGTCCCAGACAGTGTCACCCAAATTCAAGCTTTCGCTTTTCGTGATTGCAGCAGTTTAACGGATGTCACACTGCCCAACGTTCTTACACGCATTGAGATGGCTACATTCATTAGGTGTTTCAATTTGCAGTCGGTGACAATTCCTGCCAGTGTCTCCCATATCGATTACAGCGCCTTTATCGGATGCACCAACATCACCTCAGTGGTTGTGCCGGCATGCGTGACGAACTTGCAGGAGACATTCCGCGATTCGTATGAGAAGATTACGAATGTGGTGCGGCATGCGGCGGTGGCGAAGTAGAGGTGTGTGTTGAGTTAACAAATGGACGTATTAAGGATTTGTATGAAAAATTGGCGCTTGTTTGTAGAGTGTCGCACTTTTCGTGTTTGTTTGATCGTTGCGAGTGTACTCTATGCGTGGTCACAGCGGTTTGTACAGGATGACGCATTTATATCGTTTCGCTATGCGTGGAATTGCGCGAAGGGGAATGGCTTGGTTTGGAATGCCGGTGAGCGTGTTGAGGGCTATAGTAATTTTTTGTGGACGCTGTTAATGGTGCCTTCGTTCCGCTTGGGCATTGATGTTGTCACATGGAGTTATATCTTTTCGCTAGGCGCATTCGCAATCGTTTTGTGGGCGAGCGGGCGACTGGCAGATATTTGGTGGAGAAATTCACAGGCAGGCACACTATCCATTGTTCTGTTGGCGGGGAATTATTCGTTTCTTTGTTATGGCACGGGTGGGTTAGAAACGCAATTCGGAATCATGTGGGGACTGTTAAGCGTACTGGCGTTACAAAAAGACTACGTGTTGATGGCTGTGCTTGCTTCCGTTTGTGCATTGTTTACACGCCTCGACGCCTGTGTGTTGCTATTACCGTTTTGGCTTGTAGCGACGTTTAAGCTTTGGCAGCGCAAGGAGTTTGTTCGAATTATTAGCGCATTTGTTCTCGGAGTTTTGCCTTTGGGTATTTGGTTCTTATGGAGACACTCATATTATGGAGCTTGGGTGCCGAATACTGCCCTAATCAAGAGTGGATCTGGGGTCTTGTTGAGGGGATGTATTTATCTTGGACTGTTTTATGTAGTGTCTGGTATATTGATATGCTTGCCTTTAATTTGGGGGCAAGCTTGGAAAGTGTTGAGGGCTGGAGGTGATTGGCTGACGGTGTTCGCGGCATGGGGGTTGTGGCAACTCTATATGATTTGGGTGGGCGGTGATTTTATGGAGTTTCGAATGCTTTTACCTGCCTTACCCCTGTTAATAGTGTTTTTTGGAGGCGTGATCTTTTTGTTTGATGGACGGCAATCTTGGCGGCGATTTGCTGTGCCGTGTATTTTGCTTATTTGCGGGACTGGCATAGGATGGGCTAAACTTCCTTACCCGTTTATGGACACTTTTACTGAGCTACGGGAAATGCAGAATGATTGGACTTTTCTTTCTCAAGAGCTTGTTCCTTTGTTTGGCGAAGAACGGCAAAGTATTAAAATTGGTGTGACAGGTGCGGGAATTATTCCGTTTTATTCGCAGATGCCAGCGTATGATTTATTAGGACTAAATGATCGAGACGTTGCAATGACGGGAGAGGTTATTCCCAACAATGGGCGTTTTGGCAATCGTCCAGGGCATGTAAAGATGGCAACGTGGCCGATGATATTAAGCAAAGACGTGACTTTGTTAGTTAATCATCCTTGGGTGATTAGTAAAGATAATATTCTGTTGGGATGTTCGGCAAAGCGGCTCGCGCGAATGTGGTGGGGTATAACGCCGCTAAAGGAATTCTCCTGCACCTACGCCGCACCGTACATCCCTATAGAACCAGAAGCCCCGCCAGTAATTGCTTGGCCGTTGAGCGATGGACGAGTGTGGCTGATGGTTTATGTAAAGCAGAACGATGTTGTAGATGCGGCTATTGCACGATGTAACGCGCGAGTCATTCGTTGATTCCTGAGCCAACATCTTCAAACTAAAGGAGACATTTCAACTCGTATGAGAAGATTACGAATGTGGTGCGCCATGCGGCGGTGGCGAAGTAGAGGTGTTATGTTTTCTGCTGGCAGGTTTTCCAGCGGCGACACCAGGTCATGTGGTCGTTGACGAGTCCGGCGGCTTGCATGAAGGCATAGCAGGTTGTGCTGCCCATGAATTTGAAGCCTTTGGCTTTGAGCTGTTTGCTCATTGTATCTGAGAGGTCGGTCTTCGCGGGGATTTGCGTAGGGTCGTGATAGGTGTTGATGATGGGCACGTCATTGACGAACGACCAGATGTAGCGGTCAAATGTTCCGTACTCGTGCTTGATTTTTAAGTAGGCGGCGGCATTGGCGACTAGGGCGTTTAGCTTGGCCCTGTTGCGGATGATGCCGGGGTTCTGAAGAAGGGTGTTGATTTTGGCGTCGTTATACTTGATGATTGTTTTGGCGTCGTAGTGGTCAAATGCAAGGCGCATGGTATCACGTTTGGCGAGAATCGTTGCCCAGCTGAGTCCGGCTTGCATGCTCTCGAGCACGAGCAGTTCAAATAGTTTTCGGTCATCATGCAGGGGCCGACCCCACTCGTTATCGTGATAGGCAATTTCAAGCTCTCCCTTGGCCCAGGGACATCGTTCTGACATAGTTATTCCTCCTCTTGAGAGGAACGCGCGGGATGGTGCTTTATTGGGTTGGCGGGGTCAAGGGGCGTATGCATTAGGGGGCATTGCGGCGGTGATTTTGTTGTTTGAGGAGATTGTTTGTGCTTGCGTCGGGCGGGGGGGTTTGATAAAGTATGCGCCTCATGCGCCTATCGTCTAACGGTCAGGACACAAGGTTTTCATCCTTGGAACCGGAGTTCGATTCTCCGTAGGCGCGCCACTTTCTTTTGAAGCCGCGTGTGTTGCGCGGCTTTTTTATTTGTTGAATCTATTTGTATATTCACGTCATGCGGTTCTTTTTTCAGACGTTTGGGTGTCGGTTGAATCAGGCGGAGTCGGCGCGCGCTGCGGCGGTGTTGGCTGCAGCGGGTTGGACTGTGGCGCCGAATGCGGAGCTGGCGGATGTGGTGGTGGTGAATTCGTGCATGGTGACGCTGCCGGCGGAGTCGGAGTGTATTAAGTTCGTGCGGCGGGTCCGGTTGTGTAACCGGAGCGCGAAGGTTGTGTTAGCGGGATGTATGGCGCCGCAGGGTGAGGTTTTGGCGGGGGTGGTGAATTTGCTGGTGCCGCAGGAGGAGAAGGAACGGCTGGGGGAGCGGATTTTGGAGTTTTGCGGGGTGGCGGCGGATGCTGCTACTGCGACGGATGTGGCGGGGCGGCTGGAGTCTGCACGGGCGTTTTTGAAGGTGCAGGATGGGTGTGATTTTTTCTGCGCGTATTGTATTGTGCCGCATCGGCGGGGGGCGCCGTGGAGTAAACCGTTGGCGCAGGTTTTAGATGAGGCGAGGGCGTTGGTGGCGCGGGGGTTTCGTGAGATTGTGGTGACGGGGTGTAATTTGTCGCTGTTTGCTGAGGGGTTGCCGAAGCTGGCGGAGGTGCTGTGTGGAGTGGAGAGGATTGGCCGGGTGCGGTTGGGGTCGGTGGAGCCGGGGTCGTGCGAGGTGGAGATTGCGGAGCTGATGGCGCGCGAGCGGAAGTTGTGCAGGTTTTTGCATTTGCCGGTGCAGAGCGGGTCGGATAGGGTTTTGAAGGCGATGGGGCGGCGGTATTCGGCGGGAGAGCTACGGAGACGGCTGGATCGGATTGTGAAGCTGGTGCCGGATGTGGCGTTGGGGTGTGATGTGATTACGGGATTCCCGGGGGAGCGCGAGGGGGATTTTGAGGAGTCGTTGCAGTTGGTGCGGGATTATCCGTTTAGCAATGTGCATGTGTTTCCGTATAGCGAGCGACCAGGGACGCCGGCGGCGGAATTGCCGGAGAGCGTGGCGGTGACAACGCGGCGGTCGCGGGCGAGGGCGGTGCGGGATTTGGGGGATGAGAAGCGGCGGGCATTTGCGAAGTTGTTTGAGTTGCGGTCGGTGGAGTGTTTGATTGAAGGGGTGGATGCGCAGACGGGAATTGCGCATGGTTGGACGGAGCAGTATCTGCCGCTGCGGTTTAAGGCTTTGGGGCACAAGCGGCGGGAGTTAGTAAAGGTGGCGAAGGTTTTCTTGGCGTTGGGGAGTAATTTGGGCGATCGGGCGGAAAACATCCGGCAGGCGATTGAGCGGTTGGGGGCATTTGGAACGGTGCTGCAGGAGGGACCGGTGGTGGAGTCGGAGCCGGTGGGGATGCAGGGCGAGCAGTTTTTGAATACGGTGGTGCTGTTTGAGACGGTTTTGCCGCCGTTGGAGCTGTTGGAGGCGTGTCAGGGGATTGAGACGGCGTTGGGACGGCCAAGCCCGCATCCGCCGATGCAGCCGCGGACGATTGATATAGATATAATTGACTATGAGGGGGTCAAGATGGAGAGCCCTCGTTTGACCTTGCCGCACCTGCGGGCGGCGGAGCGGGCGTTTGTGCAGGAGCCGTTGCAGGCGATTATTGAGCGCATGAAAGCAACGCCTTCGAGCCTGCCGGGCAGGTAGATTTCGGCCGTTTTAGGGTGCTTTTGGCTGGACTTTTGACGGGGTTGTGGTATGATTCGGCCTGTTTTCGCCTCTTGGCGGAAGCTTTACAGGTCCGGTGTTCCTGCTTAAACGGCTTTCGGCTGACTGCCGTCCGGTGGGTGCGCCTTAACGATTAGACGCTCGCGTCTAAGTAAATTAAGGGTAGTTATCATGCCTAAAATGAAGACCAAGAAAGCCGCGACGAAGCGGTTTAAAACGTCGGCCACGGGTAAGGCAATGCGTTCGCAGGCCGGCAAGTCCCACTTGAATGGGTACAAGCCGCGCGGACGTAAACGCAATCTCCGTGGGTTAACGAATGTGTACGAGGGCAGCCAGAAGATGGTCGTCCGTATGTTGCAGGGTAATTAATTAAGGAGATTTGAACCATGCCTAGAGCCACAAATGCACCGGCTTCACGGGCCCGCCGTCAGCGGCGCCTGGAGCTCGCCAAAGGTTTTTACGGCGCCCGCAGCAAGCAGTTCCGCTTGGCTACGGAGGCTGTCGACCGCGCCCAGCGTTTGGCAACCGTCCACCGCAAGCAGAAGAAGCGCGAATATCGCCGCTTGTGGATTGCCCGCGTGAACGCGGCTGTCCGTGCTAACGGGATGACCTACAGCCGCTTTATCGAGGGGCTGACCAAGGCGAATATCGAAATCAACCGCAAGATGCTCTCGGAAATCGCGATTCACGATGCCGAAGGCTTCAAGTCGCTGATGGAGAAAGCTAAAGCGGCGCTCGCGTAATACGGACGCTGAATGCATCACTGAAGGTCTTTGAAGTCTCTCGGGATTTTGAAGGCCTTTGTTTTTTTCTAGGATTGCTGCCATGACTTTGACCGAACTCGCCAGCCAAAAAGAAGCCTCCCTTGCCGCACTCGCGCAAGCCGCCACCGCGGAAGCCCTTGAAGACGTGCGCATCCGTTATGTGGGACGCAACGGGCTGATCCCCGCGCTTGTGAAACAAATGAAGGATGTCCCGGCGGAAGAGCGCCCCGCATTCGGCCAAGCTCTCCAAGCCTGGCGCAAAGAGCTCGAAGACGCCCTCACCGGCAAGCAAGCTGTCGGCGCATCCGCCGAACCCAAAGAGAAGTTCGACTTCACCCGCCCGGGCTATTGGCCGAGCATCGGCGCCATGCACCCCGTCTCGCGCGTGATTGAAGAAGTCTCCGCCATTTTCGCCCGTATCGGCTTCACCGTGGCCGACGGCCCGGACATCGAAACGCGCTTCAACAATTTCACGGCGCTCAACACGCCCGCGCACCATCCGTCGATGGATCCGTCCGACACCTTCTGGCTGACGGACGACCTGCTGTTGCGCACACAGACTTCGCCGGTGCAGATCCGCACCATGCTGGAGAACAAACCGCCGGTGCGCGTGATCAACCCCGGCCGTTGTTACCGCCGCGACACGACCGACGCCACGCACAGCGCGAACTTCCATCAGATCGAAGGCCTCTACGTCGATACCAAACCGGTGTCGCTCGCCGACCTGAAATCAACGCTGGCCTACTTCGCCAAAGAGATGATGGGCGAAAAGACCAACGTGCGCTTCCGTCCGCACTTCTTCCCCTTCACCGAGCCGAGCGTCGAGGTGGATTTCACCTGCCACGTGTGCGACGGGAAGGGTTGTCGCGTATGCAAGCAGAGCGGCTGGATTGAAATCCTCGGCGCAGGCATGGTCGACCCGAATGTCTACAAGTTCGTTGGTTACCCGCCGGATGTATATGGCTATGCGTTCGGCATGGGCGTTGAGCGTATCGCGATGATCAAGTACGGCATTCCGGATATCCGGTGGCTGTATGAGAACGACACGCGCATCCTCTCCCAGCTCGGCGCGAGCGGCTTCAGCTGTTAGTCACTGAGTTGAGAACCGTTCTCGACAACCGGCTCTTCGGCGGAGATCGCACTTTCGCCGAAGTAAGCCAGCAGCACTTGCCGCATCATCGGCGCGACAGTCAAGCCGCCGGACTCGCCGTCTTCCACCACAATCGCAATCGCAATCTGCGGATTATCGATTGGCGCGAAGGCCGTCATCCATGTATATTTACGGCGGACGCCCCCACGGTCATATTCTGCGCTGCCCGTCTTCGCAGCGATTGAAAGGCCCTCGATCTTCAAACGCCGCCCCGTGCCGCCTTCCACCACATCGCGCATGCCGGCAGTGACGAAGGCCACATCGTTCGTATCCCAGCCCGTCAAATCCAACGGCTCATCCAGCGCGGGATTACCCTTAATCAAATGCGGCCTGACAATCGCGCCGCCATTAGCAATCGCGGCAGTCGCCACCGCCATTTGCAGCGGCGTGGTCAACAGCAAACCTTGCCCGATTGCCACCTGGCTGGAATCACCGGAACGCCAACCTTCGCCTTGCTCTTTCTTCTTCCACTCCGGTGTCGGCAGCAAGCCCGCATTTTCGGATGGCAAATCAATGCCCGTCTTACGGCCGATGCCGGCGGACTGCGCGATCTTCACCAACGCCGGATAACCGCACTCTTGAACGAGCTGACAGAAGTAACTGTTGCATGATTGCGCCAAAGCGTTGTGCATGGAAATCTCGTGATGCCCGTAAGTATTCCAGCACCGCAGACGCATCGTGCCCAGCGTGAACACGCCGGAACAGTAATGCTCCCAATTGGTGCTGATGCCGGAATTGAGGCCGGCCAGTGCAGTAAATGGTTTGAATGTACTGCCGGGGGGATAGCGTCCTTGGATGGCACGGTTCAACAACGGATGTGCAGGGTCGTTCAACAGCTCCTGCCAAAACTCCGTAGAAGGCGCAGGAACCATCTTGCTATTGTCATACGTCGGCATCGATGCCATCGCAAGCACTTCGCCATTCTTCGGATTGAGCACCACGCCCGCCCCGCGCTTGCTGCCAAATGTTTTCTCAAGCGCCTGCTGCAAATGAATATCCAGCGTCGTATGCAGCGTGTGCCCGGGAGCCGCTGCCCGCCCTTGCCAAGTGTCGTGCCGATAACCGCGTGCATCGACACGAATCAAGTTCACGCCCGTCTGCCCCGTCAGCAAAGTGTTGTAGTAACCCTCAAGCCCCGTGCGGCCTTCCATCTCCGGCAGACTGAAATGCCACTTCTCATCATCGCGCTTTTTCGGTTCGCCGCGCCCGATGTAACCCAGCACCTGCGCGGCGGTTGAACCGTAAGGATACTCCCGCTCCGGCATGACAAACAAATCAACACCGGTGTAGCGGTCGAGCTTTTCGGAGATCTCCGCTTGCACCGTCTCGTTCACGTCCCGCCATAAAAAGAGCGGCATGGGCAAGCTGCGGTAGATATGGTCGGAAATCTGCTTGCGCGTCACATTAACCGGCAGACCCAGCTCGCGCGAAAGGTTCTGCACTTGCGCCTCGACGGCGTTGACGGTGTTGGACCACCGTCCCGGGCGGCGCAGCTCCTCGGCATAAAGCACGATGCAATAACTCGGACGGCAGTCGGCCAGCGTCAATCCATTGCGATCGACAATCTGACCGCGTTGTCCGGGAATCTGCACGCGGCGGATACTCTGCCGATCCAGGTCGCGCGCAAAGTTAAAACCCTCTTCAACCTGTACTTGCCACAAGCGGTGCAGAATCAGCCCCACCCCCAGCACGAAGATTACCGCCGGCACCAGCAACCGCCACATCGGGATTGTTTTAGGCGTCGATGAAGACATCGTCACTCCTTGCAATCTGCGGCTCGCGCTTTTTATTGAGAGGGTCGCACAACACTCCGGCGGTGAACACAACCGCCCCTGCCAAAATCCCCGCCAGCGCCGAGCACCCCAAGCGCGGCCACGTCAGCCACCCCGACAGATCCTCCAGCCAAAAATAAACCCACACCGTCTGCAACGGCGCCAGCACCGCACAGATTGCCAGCCCGCCGCAGATGGTTGCCAGCGAATGCGCGGTCGAATGTTTGAGAATCACCAATCCCAGCCAGATTATCAGATTAAAACTCAGCGTACACATCATCGGCAATCCGGCCAGTACATCGGTCAGCAGCCCCACGCCCAGAATCATCGCCATCGCCGGCGCCGCCGGACGCGTCAACGCGGTGTAGGCCGTCAGCGCAAGCAGGAACGGCACATGCACCGGAACAGCCTCTGCGCAGTTGAACGCGCAAATATTCTGCGCCGCCCCCGCCGCCAGCATGGCTAAAATGAATGAGATGATTTTGAATGCGGCAAACATGTCATGCGCTTCCGGGCATCAATCGCCAAGGACAAAGACGACCTCCAGCGATTGGAAGTCAACAGCCGGCAGCAACGTGGCCTCCCGATACAACTCGGACGAGCCGACAAAACTTTCCAACACCCACCCCAACCGCAAACCCGCCGGAAACACCCCGCCCAAGCCCGATGTAAACACCTCCGTGCGCGGCGCAATGACCGCGTCACGCTTCAAATATTTCACGCGCAAAGGATCCGCCGCCCAGAACATCGACAGCCGTCCGTCCGCCATCCGCCCGCCCTCGCCAAACACAATCCCGCGGACGCGCGGCGCCTCCTGTTCGCCATCGCCCACCGCGGCAACTTCGGCGGCCACCCGGCAGTCCGGACTTGTAATCAGCAACACATCCGCCGTATGGAGCGACACTTCATCCACCCGCCCCACAACACCATCCGGCACCACCACAACGCTGCCGCGCTTCAAGCCATGCGCGCTGCCTTTGCCAATGCGGATCGTCCGCGCCGCGCCCAACGCTCCGCCACGCGACAGCACCGGCGCAGGCACCAGATTGTTCATCGACTTCTGCGCAAAACCCACCGCCTCCCGCAAGCGGCGGTTCTCCTCCAAAATGCTGGCCTGCAGCTCGGCCGAAATCCGCAACAGGGCAATCTCCTGCTCCAGCGATTCGCGCGTGACAGCTTCGCCGGCCGATTCCCAAGCAACACGCAGACGCGACACGCCGTGACGCTTCACCATCTGCCAAGTATTCTCAAACGGATAGACGGCTTCCCGGACGAACCCGCGCAAGGTTTCGCTCCCCGTCAAAGCCAGCAAGCATAATGCCGCGACTGCCCAAATGCCTAATACTAATTTCTTCACTGTCGAGGCAACCCGGCCGGCGCAATCCGCCGGCCGTTATTAAATATCTCCGCCGCCTTGGTGTGCGGCGGCGTTTGTTTATTGAACCCGACGCACGCTCTTAATGATCACCGGATCGGCAGGAACATTCTCGTGGCGGCCATTGTAACCGGTCGCGACCTTGGCAATCGCATCCACCACATCCATACCTTCGGTCACCTTGCCAAACACGCAGTACCCGAACGTCTGCTGTGCGGGCCCTGTGTAGTCCAGCATTTTATTATCAACCAAGTTGATAAAGAACTGACACGTCGCGCTATCAACAATTCCGGTGCGTGCCATCGCCAGCGTGCCGCGGGCATTCTTCACCCCGTTGGCCGCCTCGTTTTTAATCGAAGACTTAGTCGGCTTCTGCTGCATGTTCGGCGTAAACCCGCCGCCCTGAATCATGAACTTATCAATCACGCGATGGAAGATCGTCCCGTCATAAAACTTCTCATCCGCATACGCCAAAAAGTTAGTCACCGTAATCGGCGCCTTATCATCGAACAGCTCAACCGTCATAGTCCCCTTGTTCGTCTCAATCACAACCTTCGTATTCACCTTCCCCCCTTCTATTTTCTTAGCCTCTGTCTCTGCAACGGCACAGAACGCCAACCCCACAGCCACCAGGCTGCAAAAAACTCCACGCATGACCACTCGCTTTCCGCCAGACAAACGCCTGCTTATTTTTTTTCTTTACACGTGCACTTGTCACCGCAGGTACACTTCTCTCCGCACGTGCATTTATCGCCGCAAGCGCACTTCGCGCCCTCGGCCTTCTTCGTGCAAGCCTCAGCCTTCGCATCCGCCTTCGGACATTTACCCTTCTCACACTTCGGAGCAGCCTCCTGGGCAAACCCAACCGCCGCCAACGACAACGCCAATGCAACAACCAAACTTCTCATAACCAACCTCCTTAATTACCTACACGCGTTTACAAATCAGCAGATGACAAAGGCGGCCCCGAAGGACCGCCCGAACCGAAGCCCAGCGGTTACTTCGCCGGCTTAGCATCAGTAGCCGGTGCAGGCTTCGCCTGATCGCCACCCTGCTTCACTTCGGCAGAATCCGCCTTCTTAGCCTTACAGCACGAACCACAATCTTTACCTTCGCCCGCAAACGAGACCGAGGCCGAAACCGCCACAACAACGGCGAGAATGAACATCTTCATACCAATCTCCTTTTATTACTCCATGAATTTTACCACACCCGCTAGGCCGATACAACAAAGAACGCCCCCCCGCCACAAGTTTCCGCTTACCCCAAAACAGCGCATACACACCCCTCACAAATCACTCGTGCCAATCAGCCCCGGCGGCTTTGCCAAAGCCGACTTCTATATGTCCCCCATTCGACTTCACCGATTTTCATCGATTTCGTCGACTTCCTTCTCGTCCTCCCTCTCAAACAACGCCCGCCCGATACCATAAGGAATCAACAATGCCCCATACACAACCCACAACGCCAACCACCCCGCGCCAATCGCAATGACAGCTGCCCCCACCTGCACCCTCAACACACAAACCGCAATGACCCACGCAACCCCATAAGAAAACAACAGCCACTGCACCTTCTTAAAAAACAAAGTAAAAACACCCGCGCCAAACCCCAAACACCCCGAGCGCGCCATAATATCCTCCTCCTGCGGCTCACAATACGCCACCCTCAAAACAACACCCGCATACAACAACAACTCCACCAAAACAAACAACACCAGCGAATGAAACATAACGTCAATTTCACCCAGCAGACGATTCCCCGCCCTCCCTATCGCCGAAACAACCCCCACCGCCCACAAAACAATCCACAACACACTCAACACACAAAACCGATTCCGCATACACACCCTCCCTCTACTTACTGCTTACCCTCGCCCGCCTAACTCCGCCCCCTCACAAGTCGCTCTCCCTAACCTCCCGCATCGTTTGCTTGCCAAAATAAAGCTCATTCGTCGGGCTCCACTTCCCCTGCCAGATCGCGATATGATACGCATACCCCGAAAGTGCCCTTTGCCGGGCTCTTTCAATTGTATCCTGTACATAGTCAAACTCCTCTCGTGACCATGGCACATACGAACAAAGCCAAAAATTCATATTAAGCATCGACATACTCAAACACTCAGACTGAAACCAATCAAAATCATTCCCATCAATCCGCATCCACCCCTCCACCGAACGATACCTCATATCAATCTCCGTCACCGAACCCTCAACCTTCAACTTATACCTAATCCTAGCAACAGACAACTCATTCGTGAGATTTGTGATAAACGCCACCGGACTCCGCACAATAAACATCTGCTTAAACTCCGGGTCTCTACTCCCCGTGAAAATCCCCTCAAACTGATGACACCCCGCCAACAAACACAACATCATCCCCAACAACAATAAACTACTTCTCATCATAGTCCCCCCTCTCAAACAACGCCCGCCCGACAGCATACACCACCATCAACACCCAATACACAATCAACAACACCAGCCAGCCACCAACAATCGCACGCAGCCCCCTCCACCACACCGCCGTCTCCGGATGCCCCAAATGAACGCTAACCTCATGCACTCCAGCCGCAACCGCCCACGCCGCCGCCCAAAACAACATCAACCACTTCAGCTCAGTAAAAAACAACCGCGCCACATCTCCCAACCACCTCCAGCACCTTGCGCCATACGTAAGCTCCTGATGCTTAACAAAACAAGCCGTACTACAAACGCCGAAAACATACAACACCAACTCCGCACCACAAAATATACCAACATAAGAAAGACAGGCGAAGAACAGACTAAAATGATCGCGAATCAAAGGAGCCGCCTCAACCCAAAACCACCCCGTAGCAAACACAAACAAAAAACCACTCACCCCACAAAACCACTTACGCATGCATACCCTCCCTACTGGTCTATTGTTACAGAGCCAGACCATTGCTCCTTTTGCTGGTCGAGAATGTCAAACTCCGCTTTCAAATGCGCCGGGATCTCATGCCATGCCCGAAACCACTGAAATGTATTGCTGTTCAAATAAATCACCGCATACGAAGAACGACTATCGGTAAAGAACACCGTATCACCTACCCTTCTCCATTTACTTACATTGCCGATAACGCTTTTTTGGGTATGGACATCAAACAGTTCCAAATGCTTATGTGACCACGCCATCTGAAAACGGCCATTACCAAACACACAATAAATCTTTGATTTCTTATCCGGCCGATACTGCTGCGTGTAACCTCGGGTCGCCTCTGCCAACTCTGCCGCGCTCACCGGTTCACCCGGTTCATTCCGCAACATTCTTAAATCATAAACAACATTTAGGCTCCCGCCAATAATCACAACATACAAACACCCCCGCCGCAACCGCGCGGGCCACGAGTTCCCCTCCAACCGCTTACGATGCTTTTCCTCCAAACTCATTCGCTCAAGAATAGACATCCCGGCAAGCCTACGACGAGTACGGATGATGTATGTAATTATAACGATTTGAGAAAAAACCAACAAACCAATCCAAATCCAAACCTCATACGGCGATTGCATACCACCTCTACAGACAAAGGACCAAACAAAACCAGCCCGGCACAAATAAAAGCACCACCCACATGTCACACAAACATTTTAGAATAATACGCCCATCCACGAAGGAAAGCAAGCCCATTCACAACCTACCCCAACAAATCACTCCTCACCTCTTCTTTCTCTCCGCGGTTCCGCGTGAGCCCCATCCTCCTCCACTTCTCCTGTGTGCGTCAGCCCTACTCCCAAAAGGTAGGGCGTGTTTCGCCGAAACCGCCGCACCGCGTTTAGCCACTCCTCCCTCCTGGGAGCGCCGGCGTCCCCGCCGGCACTCTATGCTCCGCATCGCGTTTAGCCTCTCCTTCTTGTTCCCCCACATCTGCGCTCATCTGTGTAATCTGCGGATACTTCTCTCCGCGCCTCCGCGACTCCGCGTGAACATTTTCCCCTGTCTTTATTGCACTTTCCTGTCTCGCCAACTTTCCCTCTTGACTTTATCCTCCGTTTTGCTAAACTGCGCCCCGTTGACGCCATTGGGTGACCGTTCCCTGCCACGTGCAATATCGGAATCCAAGCTCTGAGCGAGCCATCAACATAGACGCTGTCCGCTTGGCCGACGAACAGCCAGATGCTCGGAGTCTCCGCTGATAGCGCGAGTGCGTTATAAGTCAACGAACAGGAATCGCCGCCGCATCGGGTTGTCAGGTGCGCCGTCCGTCTGCCGATCCAACACAGACGGCAGAAGGTAACAATAGCCATGGCTATTCAATATCAAAAGCGCAACGGCCTCACCCCTGATCAACAGGCAGCAGGCATCAGCGTCATCACCAGTTCAATGAAGTTCCGCCTCTCTGAGACCGAATTCTACGAACAAGTCACCCAACGCAACGGCAAACTCAAAAAAAGCGACGTCATCGCCATCTTTGAGACCGCCCGTCAAGTCGTGCTCGCCTACTGCAACGACGGTGTCGGAATCCGCATCCCGGACTTCCTCGACATCCTCCCCGTAGTCGGCGGCACGCAAGACGTCAAAGGCGACTGGCTCAAAGGCCCCCACAAACGGCTGCACACACGTGTGTCCAAAAAGCTCCTCACGGCCTTCCAGCAAGAAGCCGCCATCGAGCCCATCCCCACCGTCACCATCGCGCCGGTTATCGACGCCGTGGAAGACGCCCACAGCGGCGCCATCAACACCACCCTCACGGTCGGACGCTCGGCTGCCATCATCGGCAACCACCTCAAGTTCCACCCGTTGATGGGCGATGAAGGCGTCTTCTTGCTAAAGGAAGACGGCACCGCCATACGCGCCACGCACTACCTCGACAACAAGCCCCAGCGTTTGACCTTCGAAGTGCCCGACGAACTCAAAGACGCCGGCACCTGCACCCTCGAAGTGCGGATGCGCAACCTGCGAAACAAGGCCCTGCGTGTGACTGCTCACCCGCAGACCTTCACCCTCGCCTAACCCCAACACAAGCAAACAACCGTTTCACCGGAGGCATTGCAAAATGCCTCCGGTTTTTTATTACCCACCCCCCTCTATCCGACCCCGATCACACCTACGATCCACCCCCCATTCCCTTTACGATGCGCCCCTCATCCTCTCTACAATGAGAGTCCCATTCCCTCTACAATGCGACTTCCACCCTAGAGGCACTACAACCATACTCCCCGTACCCGCCTTTTTACTCACAACTCCACCCCAAACTACTTGATACTTTGAGGAAAAGGTGGTACAGTACCCTGTGTTGTTCACAATAAGAGCATCTGTAGATGCTTGCTTACAGACTCAAAGATTGACGCAATAACGTTTCATTCTAAAGCGAATCAAAATATGGCACCATGTACACATCCCGGAGGTATAGCAGATAAAGCAGGTTTTGCTTATGAATCACTTTGGGGCATTTTTTGCATGTTGGAGATATTAAATGGCACCGTCGAGTCGATTCACATTGAAAAAATAGGAGAGGATGGCGCCGAGTTTTGCATCCAACGTGGCGACAAAAACGAATATTGGCAGACGAAGCGTCAAATTACTGGGCAACAAGTATGGTCGTTAAAGAGCTTAAAAGAAGTTCTCCTATATTTTCTTCAAAAGTTTCGTGATGGCGAGTGTTGTGTTTTTGCCTCTGTTTCCGATGCTCCAGATCTTCGTATGTTAACCGAGAATGCGAAAAGTGTGAGAGACTCCAACAAAGGATTGCCTCACCTTAAAGAATATTTTCTCAATAAAAATCTCACTGCCAAATTTGTAAAGCTTCAACAGCTCATGGGTGATATTACTGAGGAAGAAACATTTGGATTTCTGTGTTCAATCACTGTTCATGGTGGGCGCGAAATCACTCTTGAATCTTTTTTTAGTCATGATCTCTCTGTCATGTTCCAATCTCCTTGGCAGACAACCATGGACGTGTTGCGTGGTTTATATCTCGATGGTGCAGACAGAGTATTCACTGCTATCGACATAGAGACACATCTCGAGGAGCGTGACATAAAAAAACGTCATTACGAAGAGCCTGATGCGCAAGACAAGATTTATAGTATTACAAATAGTTATGTTTCTGGACAACGAACTAGATTGATTCGAGGGACTCCAATTGTCCGTTCCGTGACGGAAAATGTTCTTGATCAAATTAAGGCAAGTGATACGTCATTGGATATTTTAATTACAGCACCAGCCGGAGGCGGAAAGAGTGCCTGTCTATGTCAAATTGTTGAAAGATTGCAAGCTGCGAAAATTCCGACATTAGCTTTTCGTCTCGATCGTATCGACCCAGTTCAAACTCTTCTACAATTAGGTGAAAAACTCGGTTTAGGAGAATCTCCTGCCTTTGTTTTATCGGAAGCTTTCCGCAATCAGCCTGTTGTGCTTGTTATAGATCAAGTTGATTGCGTAAGTACATCCTCTGGGCGGCACCCTGACTTTTTTGACACAATCGCAGCTTTTCGGGACGAGATCGTAGGACTCCGGATACAACGGAAAATTCACCTTGTGCTCGCCTGCCGTAAATTCGATTTCAAATATGATCACAGATTAAAGCAATTACTGCCAAAGGATCAGCAACCAATTGAGCTTGGAGAATTGACACTTGATGAAATCAAGAACGTCATACAACAAGAGGGTGGTACTTTTTCAAAATTAACTTCACAACAACAGACAATGCTTCGCCTGCCTCAAAATCTTGCACTTTATATTGCAGCAAATTTAGTGAAGTCGAATAATCGATTCTCAACACCAAAAGAGCTATGTGATAAATATTGGCACGCTAAACGAAAGGTATTTGATAAAAAACATCCTGAATTCGGTCAACACTGGATGCCTGCACTGACACATCTTTCTGAAATGCTGAGCAAAAAACAAGAGCTGTCCGTCCCCGTTACCTCCATGGACAAATTTCCTCCTGCCTTCCTTGATATAATGGTCTCGGAAGGGGTTTTCTCTCTCGATGGTCAACGTTATGGATTTGGGCATGAAACTTTTTTTGATTATTGTTTTGCGCGAACACAACTGAGTGAAGAACGTGACTTTATAAAATTCTTAGAAAACGATGACCAGCATTTATTTCGTCGCGCACAACTCCGGCAGGTTTTAGCATTTTTACGAGGCCTTGATTTTGGTAAATATCTTAACAGCGTGAATGATTTGCTCATTAGCGAACGTATTCGACCACATTTGAAAATACTAGCAGTGGAATTGCTCGCCGAACACCCAGACGCTCGCGATGAAGAATTAGAGTTGCTGATGCCATGGATTAATAATGAGCTAAACTCTCGCTCCAAAGGCAGCAAAAATCCAGACGTCCTTAGCTCTCGTATTTGGGATCGTTTCTTTTTTTCACCCAACCTCTTCGTCATTGCCGACAGAACAAAATTACTTGATCGTTGGTTGGACTCTAACGAGTCTTGGCTACAAGATCTAATGGCAATGTATTTACGTCAACAGGTTGAGGAAAATGCTGAGCGAATTGCCGAGATACTTGAGCCATTTGTTGGAAACAATGAATGGCGTACGCGGTTACGTTATATTATGGAGGGACGGCGGTGGGAGAAAAGTCGCCGTTTCTTTGATTTGTTTTTGCGATTGCTTGATGATGGAACACTTGATGAGGCAAAAGAGCGGCTTGCTGTAAACGGAACGTTCTTTTCAATGTTTTATACCTTTGCCGAAGAACGTCCTGAATGGTATTCTGAATTGGCAGCAAGATGGCTTGATAGACAAGTTGCATTGACGCTGGCCATACCAGAAACTTCACGAAGAGGCCGGTCATATTTTAATGACGAATTCGGAGTTGATGAGTTACTTAAATGTGCTCGCGCCGCTCCCAAGATTTTTCTGCAAAATGTATTGCCTGCAATTCTGCGAGCTGCAACAGCTTGCAGTGAGCCGGAGGAAGAAGATAGACTTGCATATGATCGTTTGTGGCCCATAAGATTTAACGGAAAACCTATAGGTCTCCTAGAAGCATTTCCGAGTGCTTGTGAAACTGCATTTGAACTTATCGCTCAGAGTGAACCGGAAGCATTACGTCAATTTCTTGACATCCTTTTGCAACATCCCCTCCTTACAGCCAACCATCTCCTAATGAATGCGTATTTGACTATCCCAAGGGCTGTCTCAGAAGAAGTGATGAAACTGTTTATCGCTGAGCCCAAGCGTCTTGTTTGTGGATTTTCTGGAAGTCCTTATTGGCTTTCTTATCAGCTGCTCAACAAATGTTCTCCATATTGTACAAATGAATCATTTAGAGTACTCGAGGCTCGTTTACTCGAGTTTGTTTCACCATATGAACGTGGCTCAGGTGGATTTCGTTTTCGAGGACATACAGCATTTAACCTTGTGTCCGCGCTTGCGAAAGATCGCTTAAGTGTATCTGCAAAAGCCCAACTAAGGGCATGGGAAGAAAAACATATAGCACGCGATGGCCCACCAGCTGAAATTCATTGTTACAGCATAAAGTCTCCAATACAACAAGAGTCTGCCAAACATATGACAGATAAACAATGGTTGAAGGCAATAAAAAAATATCATGCTGAGGAATATGGCTACAATCATGTTAATCCAGAAAAAGGTGGCGCGCGGCAACTTGCTCGAATGTTGGAGGATTTCACAAAAGAAAATCCCGAACGTTTTGCGCTCTTGACCTTGCAGTTCCCACGAACAACACATCCGTGTTATTTTTCATGTATCCTTGACGGCATAAAAGATGCGGCAATTTCTTCGGAATTAAAATTAACCGTTGCGCGTAAAATATTTGAAATAGATGACCGTGAGTGTTTTCGATCAACCCTGCATATGCTTGGTTCCATCACAGATATTACACTTCCCAAAGACATAATTCATTATATTCAAAGGGCCGCAAAGCATGTAGACCCAGAGCCTGAACTTTTGGATGATGAAAATCCACACCATCGACGTGATATTTTAACTTGTGGCATCAACTCTGTTCGAGGTATTGCCGCAGGAACCATTGCAAGCCTAATATCCACAAATGCATCATATCTAAAAACTTTCCAATCAACAATCAACAAATTAGTGACTGATCCAAGTTTAGCTGTACGTTCGTGTGTTGCTACAACTTTACATGCTGTTGCTCAACATGATGCTCCGCGCGCATTTGATTGGGGGAAGAAGCTATTAGATGCAGATGATCGCCTCCTCGCGACTGCCTATGTCCGAGATTTTATTCATTGGGGAATCTATGAATGCCTGAGTACATTTGCCCCCGTGATCAAACGCATGCTTTGCTCAGTACACGATACAGTTAAAGAAACAGGCGGAGAATTGGCCTGTCTCGCCCGGTTCTACAATACCAATGACGAAAGCCTAATACAAGCTGCTTTAAAAGCGGATGCATCTTGTCGGCTAGGTGTTTGCTCGATTGTAAAAGATAACTTTTTAAAAGCGAATTCTCGTGAATGGTGCGAAGATATCTTGAAACGTTTATTTAATGACGAAAATCAGGGCGTACGCGAAAAAGCGGCAGGTTGTTTCTGGCACCTTTGGCATTCCCCTGAAACTCCCTTGACAGATTTTAATTCGCTTATTCAAGAGTTTCTTCAAAGTGCCGCTTTTATTGATGACCCAAACTATCTCTTATATACGCTAGAGGCAACCAAATGTAAAGTGCCAGATGTTACACTTGATGTGTGTGAAATATTTATCACCCGTTGTAGTGAAGAGGCAAGGGATATTCGAACCTCAACTGCTGCCGTCGAACCTATAGTAGGAAACCTTGTTTTTTCAGCCTATACGCAACTTCAGACTCCTATATTTCAAGAACGAGCTTTGAATCTTATTGATCAAATGAGTCTTGCAGGGTTGGGCACCGTAAGCAGCCACTTCACAGAGTTTGAACGATAGTCAACCTAAAAGTTAGGCAATGTTATCCAATCATCAATGGATGCCGCGTTCGTTGCAGTACTTTGCTCTTGGCGCCAACCCGCTTTGACGCAGGAGCGCGTCGATGGTGGGTTCGCGGTGGCGGAAGTGGCGGAAGACTTGGTCGGGGGGTGTACCGCCGCCGAGGGCGAGGAATGTGTCGCGGTAGCGGCGTCCGCAGGTTTGGAGGGCTTCTTCTCCAAGGGCTTCGGCTTCTTCAAAGGCTCCAAAAACGTCTGCCGCGAGGACTTCTGACCATTTGTAGCTGTAGTAGCCTGCTGCATACCCGCCGCCGAAGATGTGGCTGAAGGCGCAGAGGAAGCGGTCGTAAGCCGGAGGGGCTTTGACGAGTACGCGCGCACCAATCTTTTCTTTGACGGCATTGGCATTGGGCAGCCCATCCTGCGGATAGCGGGCGTAGAGCTCGAGGTCGGTCATGGCAAAGTAGAGCTGGCGCAGGAGCGCCGACCCGGCGCGGTAGTTGCGCGCGGCTTTGACTTTGGCAAAGAGTTCATCAGGCAGCTGTGCGCCGGTTTCGATGTGTTTGCTGAGGCTTTTGAGCGTGGGGGCGTCGTAGCAGAAGTTTTCGAGGAACTGGCTGGCGATTTCAACAGCGTCCCATTCAATGCCGTTAATGCCGGAGGCTTCGGGTTCATCGACCGTGGTGAGTAGATGTTGAAGCACGTGGCCGAATTCGTGGAAGAGCGTGGTGACTTCTTCAAAGCGCATGAGTGAGGGCTTGCCGTTGATTGGTCGGCTTTGGTTGCACACGAGCACGCCAATGGGAAGCTTGAGCGCAGGGCCGGCTGCATCACGGGTTTGGAACTCGTTCATCCATGCGCCGCCCATTTTGGTTTCCGGACGGCTGTAGGGGTCTAAGTAAAAGTAGGCCATCGTTTGGCCGTGCTCGTCCTTCACTTGGAAGAACCGTACATCGGGATGCCACACCGGCGCCACGCCATCCGCTGCTTCAACGCGGATGCCGAACAAGCGCTCGGCTAATGTAAAGAGGCCGTCCAGCACCTGCGGAAATTGGAAGTACTGCCGCAGGGTTTCTTCGTCATACGCATACTTCGCCTCGAGCATCCGCTCGGCCCAGTAGGACACATCCCACGGTTCGAACTCGCCCGGCTGGTTGGCAAATGCTTTGAGCTCTTCATCTTCACGCACAGCGTGTGGCTTGCCGACCGTCAGGAGTTTCTCCAACAGTTCATCCACACGGGCAACAGTCCCTGCCATCTTTTGCGAGAGGCTGACTTCTGCAAAGTTGTGATAGCCCAGCAGCTCCGCCGTCCGTCGACGGTTGGCGAGCAGCTGTTCGATGACCGGCGTGTTGGGTTCGGCAGCACGGACAACATAAGCTTTGTGAAGCTGCTCGCGTGCGGCGCGGTTCTTGCTGTACTTCATGAAAGGCACATAGACCGATGTTTCCAAAGTAATCCGGCACGCACCGTCCTCTTGCCGCACCTCTTCCACAAACGACGCGGGCAATCCATCAAGCTCCTCCGCCGTCCGTAGCGTCAGGCTGAACTCTTTGGTGGCGTCCAGCACATGATTGGCAAATTCGTTGGCGAGCGTTGCGCTCTCGGCGCTGAGTTTGTTGAACTCCTCCTTCGCCTCGCCCGTCAGTCCCACACCGGCGAGCTTGGCGCTTTGAATCGTCTTGTCCAGAATCCGACGCTGTACAGGGTCATCCGTCTTCACCTGGCTATACGCCTCAAAGAACACCGGACTCTGCGTCACGCGCAAACCGAACATCACCAGATCAGTCTGATGCTTCTCGATCAATGCACGCCAAGCGTCCGAGTTCATCACGCTGTTCAAATGCTGAATCCGTCCCCATGTACGCATCAGCGGCTGGCAGGCATCATACAACGGACGGACAAATCCGGCCCAGTCCGCCTGCACATTCTGCTCCAATGCCTCAACCGCCGCATTCGCCTCGGCGAGTTGTACGGTCAACGCCTCGTCGGCATTCTCCGGGGACATCTGGTCGAACAACGGAAACTCACTGTCACACAAAAAGGGATTCTGCATCAGACTACTCCTATATTAAACAATCGCATTGCATTTGCATCGGTCACACGTTCAAGCTCTTCCATCGACACGCCGCGCACTTTCGCCACGCACCCCGCCACATGACGGACAAACGCCGGCTGGTTCTTTTCGCCCCGCATCGGCACCGGCGCCAAATACGGCGAGTCGGTCTCCAACAGCAAACGGTCAGCCGGCGTATACGCCGCAGTTTCGCGCAGCATGTCCGCGCTGCGGAACGTCACAATGCCGCTGAAACCCAAGTAGAGTCCACGGTCGAGCACCTGTTTGGCAATAACGCAATTCTCGGTGAAGCTATGCACCACGCCGCGCACCGGCACTTCATCCAGCGCACGCATCATCAACTCATCCGCTTCGCGCATGTGGATAATCACCGGCAGGTTCAACTCATTCGCCAGCGCGAACTGCCGTACCAATAATTCATACTGACGGTCAGCCGTCTCTGCGCCGTGATAATGAAAGTCCAACCCCATCTCGCCCAAGGCGCACACCTTGTGCTGCGTCAGCAATTCCTTCAGTACCACAAACTTGTCATCCAGCGAACCTTCCAACGCTTCATCGCGGTCGAGTCCCAACGCCAAGGGCACTCGCTCCGGCGCATGCGCCGCAAACGCCAATGCGCCGGGGTCTAAGCTCGGACCGCCGCCCACTGCGATAACCCGCTGAATGCCCGCGGCATCCATTGCCGAAAGAATCTGCACCCAATTATCATCCGGTTTAAAATGTGCATGCGTATCAATCATTGAAACAGCACCTTGTCAAAATCTTTTCCCTTCACACCGATCTGCTTGAGGATCGCCAAGTGCGGATACATCTCGCCCACCTGCCCTAAGTCGTGCGAATCGGTACCCAGTGCCAGCTTCACGCCATGCTCCACGCACATCCGAAAGAAATCAATTCCAATCACGCCCATGTGGCAGTTGATCTCCGCGGCAACGCCCGACTGCGCCAACATCTTGACCAGCGGTTTGTAAATGCGCGGCGCGACTTCCAGCTTCTTGCGTACGAAAAAGCGGAATGGGTGTGCAAGGATTTGAATCGACTTTTGCACCATGCGCTCCGCATCGGCCAAAAATAACTTCTCCGCCTGACGCTGCGTGTGCTGGCGCTCATAGCCGGTCACATCGTGCAATGCGCCGAGCATGATGTCCCATCCATCCTCATCTTCCGGTGCCAGCAACAGCCGCCCATCATCGAGCAAGTCAACTTCCAGCCCAATCTTAATCCGATTGCCATACAACTGCTTTACGCCGGCAATCCAGTTCTTATACGCCTCCATACGCAGACGCCCCGGCAGTGCGTACGCTTGGTCGGCTAATTCCCAGCGCTTCTTCCACGCGAACGACATGCCCATCGACTTATCGAAATACAGCTGGAACGTATGCTCGGTGATGTACTGCTGCCCAACGCCCAGCTCCTGCGAAATATCCAGCGCATCTTCCACCGTCACCGTCGTGGCGCAATAGGCCAGCTCGGTATGGCAGTGCGAATCCACCAGCCCATGCGGCGGCAGCTTGAGCTGCATCGGCAGCACCTTGACGCGCTTATCCGACAGTTCAATGATGCTGAATGGATAGGGCGAACGGCAGAGTGCAGGCACGGTGTGATAGGTCGTCGCGCCCAACTTGGCCGCCGCCTGTCCTTTATGATAGTGTCCGCTGAGCGAGAGCACCACGCCGCAATCTGCATACGCCTGACGGATCGCTTTGGCGTTCGTGGGCATATAGGGATAACCGCCCTTCTTGATTGTAGGATAGATCGGGCTGTGCTGCAATGCAATCAATGGCAGCGAGGGATTCGCCGCAGCTACGCGTTTGAGTGCCTCAAGTTGCTCCACCGAGCGCGTCATCTCTCCCGTCGAGTCATAGGTGTCGTCAAATGCGAACAGTCCGTAACCGCCGATTACGCGCAGGCCTTTATCAAAGCATCCGGCATTATCATGATTGCCGCGCACCGCCACCAGCGGAATCCCAAACCGCGCCGCCTCGGCTGTCAATGCCGTCCAATAATAACAGGCCCGTTCAACATCCGCATCCGTCACATCACCCAACAGTACCACCGCATCGGGCCGCTTACCCATCGCGATGGCATGACGGATTGCCTTGCGCACCCATACCACCGCCAAGTCCCCGCGCTCCCCTGTTTTCAACGGACGATCCGCCGCATGCGGATCAGCAATCGCCAGCAAAGTCAATTTCTTCATTTATTCGGCACCACCACAGATTCACACATCGTCGACTCCAAAATCTTCTGCGCTACGTAGCGGATATCTTCCGATGTGTACGCGCGTAGGATTGCATTTTGTTTTAATGTCCGATCATACCCCACGCCCAGCAATTCCGATAGCGCACAGCTCTGCGCATACGGCGCATTATTCTGCGGCAGCGCATCGTTCGACGCACACATCAGCTCCACCGCCCGCGTCAGCTCATCCTGCCGCGGTCCCTCTTTCGCCAAGCGCGTCAGCTCTTCAATCATCAACGACTTTACCAGCTCCACATGCTGCGCCTCAGTACCGGCATACAGCATAAAGATACCCGACTTGCTGAACACAGTATTCTGCGCGCCTACATAATAAGCCAGGCCACGCTCAACCCGCGCCCTCTTGAACAAGTCCGAACTCAGCCCACTCATAATCAACCGCAGCACCGCCACCTTATCCGCATTCGGATCATCAATCGCCGGAGCGCGCCACCCCAATATCACGACCGCCTGCTTGCACTCCTCGCTCTCGGTCACCTTGGCCGCTTCAAACTCATTTGATGGCGCACTTGCGAACTCCGGCGGCGGATTGTTGGGCAACGCGCGGATACAACGCCGCGCCCACTCGGTCGCCTGCGCCACCGACACATCGCCAAAGATTGTAATCACCGCGTTCTGCCGCGACAGCACCGGTTTGGAAAACGCCATCACCGCATCGCGCGAAAACTTCCCGATGCTCTCTGCTGAGCCGGACGGCTCCATGCTGTACGCATGTCCTTTAAACAGCCCCTGCGACAAACGCTTCGCTGCCTGCTGCTGCGGATTCTCATCCTCGGCCTGCACCCGCGCCAATTGAAATGCCTTCACCTTCTCACACTCCTTCACCGGAAATGAGGGACAGCCGATCGCATCGGTAAAGTAAGGCAGCAGCGTATCAACATCTCCCGCCAATGCCGTGAACGAAATCCCCAGCGAGTTGTTCCCAGAGAACGTCCCTATCGATGCTCCCTTGCTGTCAAATGCTGTATCATAATCTTCACGCGTATAACTGCGCGACCCACGCGTCAAGAGTTCAGTCAAGTAAGCACTCATGCCGGAGGTCTCCTCTGTCTCCGCCAACAGCCCTGCACGGAAGGCCGCCAGCACCGTCACCAACGGCAGCCGCTTGTCGGAGCGCACGATCACCGGCACGTCATCCACTTCCAGCTTCACCGGCAAAGCTTTCTCCGCTGTTGTCACCGTGACAGGCACCGACGCCTCGCCCTTCGGAACAATCATACCCTGCGCATAATTCGACGGGCGCAGATACTGCCGTGCCACCCGTTGCAGATCCTCCGGCGTCACCGCCAACAGTGCCGTTAAATAATTCTCCATCGCCCGCGGATTCCCCCAGTAAAACTGATTAGCGGCAAAGTTGGAGGCTTGGCCCTCCATGCTCGTGAGCTGCCCCAGCTGCTCCACCACAAACTGCCGCAGCACCATTTGCAACACGCTGCGCTTCCAGGTCGCCTCGCTCCAACGCGTCACTTCGGCATCCAACGCTGCGCCGACTGCCGCTTCGTTCGCGGGATCAAACTCCGCGAACACTGCAAAGTAACCCGTGTCCAATGCATTGGCCGACCATGCGCCAGCCGCCGTTGCAACGCCCTGCTGTTCTTTCAAACGCTGTACCAACTCACCCGAACGTCCGCTGCCCAACAACGCCGCCAGCACATCCAACGCCGGCGCATCAGGATGCGACACCGGCACGGTATGCCAAGCCCGGCAGACGCGCCCGATCTTAAAATCGGTCTCCAGCCGTGCAGTGCGCGGCGTGCTGATCGGCGCCTCTGCCGGGAACACCTGCGCCGGACGCGCCCGCCGCACGGCCGGATTGTAAGCCGTGCGCAAAGCCGCCTCCACCGCCGCCGGATCGATGTCACCCGTTACAGAGACAATCATATTATCCGGCGTATAGAACAAGCGGTGATATGCGACCAAGTCCTCCGCCGTCATGCTCTTGAACACATCGCGGTAACCAATCACCGGCACCCGTTGCGGATGCTCACGGAAAAGCTGCTCCAGCGTCAAGCGGTAGACCGTCCGCCCCGGACTATCCTCACCCATCGCCATCTCGCGCAGAATCACATCCTGCTCCTTCGCCCACTTGTCGACCGGCAGCGAACAATTCAGCACCGCATCCGCCAGCGCGTCAACGCCCAGCTCCCACTTATCCGCCGGCAGCACCACATGATACACCGTGTGATCATTCGCCGTATAAGCATTCAACTGTCCGCCTGCATCATTCAACACCTTGGCGAACTTCTCATCCGGATACTTCGGCGAACCTTTGAACACCATATGCTCCAACCCATGCGACAGTCCGCCGCCGAGCCATTGCCCCTCGTTATTCGACCCGCAGCCCACCCATACCTGAATCGCCACCAACGGCGCCGCCGCGTCGCGCTGAATCAAACACGTCAATCCATTCTCCAGCGTCACCACCCGCAACGATGCCGAAGCCGCCGCCACAGTCTCGATACAATGACGATCCGCCTCCGGCAGCCGCGGCGCCGTCATACACCCTGCCACACACAACACGCCAAAAAACCACATCAACCGCTTCATACCCGTTCTCCTTCCGGAACCTTAAACACAATCCGCGTGCCCGAAGCACCGCTCGTTACATCACACGTGCCGCCGATCTCACGCATCCGCCGCGCCATATTCGCCAAACCATCCTGCCCGCCGCGCTGCGGCTTCGACGCATCAAACCCGCACCCGTCGTCCGACACCTCGACCTCAAAAGCCCCCTTCAGCGGCCGCACCTCCACGCGTACATTCCGCGCCTGCGCATGCTTCAACACATTCGTCACTGCCTCCCGCGCCGCCAGCACCACATGATGCCGCACCTTCGACGGCACCACCCGCGCCCGTGCCTCCTGCGGACACACCACCTGAAACCGCAGCTTCGAGTTATCCAAGAACCACGTCGTATACTGCTCAAAATAATTGATGAACGACTCCCACGAATCATTCTCCGGATTCACCGCCCACACGATCTCATCCACGCTCCGCGCCAACGACTGCGCCAGCTCATAAATCTGATCCAGCCGCTCATGAATCTTTCCGCGCTCCACATCCCCATGCGCCAGATCGCTCAACGTCGCCACCGCTGCCAGCCCATTCCCCAAGTCATCATGAATATCCCGTGCAATCCGCGCACGCTCCACCTGCAGCTCATGCGCCTGCCGCAAAGATGCCGCCCGCCGCACGTGCCACACGCCAAACACCGTCAACAGCCACACCGCCGCAAACGCGCCGATTAAAATCCACTCCATCAGACTCACGCCCCCACCTCCTCAACGCAAATCTTCAACAACGCCTCACCCGGCACCGCCGCCAGCCGCTTCGCAATCCGATACCCCGGCACCCACGCCACCTCATTCCCCTCAAATACGAACACCGGCAACTGATGCCGCAACACCCGCGGCACCTTCAAATCCGTCCACACATCCTGCAGCTTCCGCCGCCCCTCCAGCCCCAACGGCTCAATCCAATCCCCCGGCTCCCAACGACGTACCTCCAGCTCCTTCACCCGCTCCGCCGCGCCCGTGCAACACATCGCCTCGCCTTTGCAAAACTCCGACGCCTCCTCATAACGTACAGCAAACGTCCTCACCTCCGCCGTGGGCACAAACCCAATACGCCCCTGCGCCACTGCCAGCAACCGGCCCCCCTCAACAGCAACCTGCCAATCCTCACCGCTCGTCGCCGCGGACAACACCCGCTCGCACGCCTCAAACCCCAAACCAAACCGCTGCCGTACAATCCGCCGCTGTAATGCTAAAGGCTCCCTCAACAACTCCGCCACCACATCCGTCGAACGCGCCATCGCCAATTCATCCAAGAACGCATCCTCAGCCGCCAGAATCTCCGACGACCTCCGCAATCCAGTCGCAACACCCGGGCCTAACGCCTCCTCCAAAACCGGCAACACCGCATGCCGTACGCGATTCCGCAAGAAACAATCCTCCTGATTGCTCGCATCCTCCCGCCACGCTCGCCCCTGTGCTGTCAGCCATTCACGCAAAGAGCCACTTGAACAATCCAGCAACGGCCGCAGCAACCTCACGCCATTCACGCACGACTCTGCCCGCAAACCCGACAAACCCCCGGCGCCCGCACCACGCGCTAGCCGCAACAACACAGTCTCCGCCACATCGTCACCCTGATGCGCCGTCACCACAGCACCCAACTCAAAGCGAGGAACACAATCCCCAAAGAACTCCAAACGCACGCGCCGCGCCGCCATCTCCAACGACTCCCCCGGCAACGCCTCCACAAGACGCTTCTCGCAACAGCACTGCAACCCCAGCTCCACCGCCAGCGATGCCACAAACTCCGCATCGCCATCCGACTCCGCGCCCCGCAAACCATGATTCAAATGTAAAACGGCAACGTCCCCCAGCCCTGCCTCACGACACAGCCACAACAACGCCACCGAATCCGCCCCGCCCGACACCGCCAAACCCAACCGGCCCCGGCCACGCAGCAACTCCATATTTAATTCAACGCCCATCGCATTACAGTACACATCATTTTTGTGTATGCTGATTGAAACCCGTGTAGGTACTGAACCCTAGCATATAAATAGCAAGCGACCACGCCAATTCATTTGAGCCCAGCTTCTGTGTTTTGGCGATGGTCTTTAATTCATCTAACACGGTATCTTTGGGTGTCGACAATTTCGAGTTCGCGGCAACAATTCTTTTAATGGTTGAAGGCAGCTCCATGCACACCCTGTAAAACGCATCTTCTACGCCCGTCACCAAGGAATAGAATTGATCAATGCTGACCCGTCGGATACGCTTGTGGGTGATTTTCTTTCCATCGTTAATTGGAGACCAAGGGATATTCTGTGATTTCTTGGCTATCACCTCAACCAAACAACAGGCGCAGTCATCATCACGTATCAGCTGATTCTGCATATTCATGTAGGTTTTGCCTGCCGAGCTTGAGTTCATCGTGTTATGCTTATTCTTCATTTCTACATAAACCGTATGAACCGTATCTCCGTCTGACAGCTGAACTCCACGCGCACACTTGTAGATTACATCCCAGCCTTCTTTAGGAACAATACAATTAGCGATATAAGCGAATATTCCTTGATGAAAATAACCAATGTCATTATTGGCTGATTTATCTCTCTGCCTGACGACTTCGCTACGAATAGCGTCTTCCCACGTTACCCCGGAAATAGTCTTATCAAAGATCAACTTGACTGGGTCAATAATGTTCTTATTAAACCGCTTGATGTCAACCGGCTCAAAGGTGCTCGCGTATTTCTCGATTGTCGAGCGAACGTGCGCCTCAAACTGCTGCTTAGTGATGAATGGCATTGTCCACATTACAAACCCTCCAATCCCTCTTTGATTTTAACCCCTACCTCATATGCAAGATTCACCGGCACCGCATTTCCAACCTGCTTATACTGCTGGCCAATTCCACCGCAAAACGACCAACTGTCGGGAAAACCCTGACATCTTGCATTTTCTCTGACTGTAAAGGGGCGTGGCTCCAAAGGATGACAACGATCCGTTTGCTTTTGGCTTGGGGATGTTAATACCGTCAAAGAAGGCTCCTCTAAACTAAGGCGCCGCAAGATACCTGTACGCCCCCCCCCCATGTCCCAACAGCTTTTCATATATTTCTTGGCTATCGACTGTGGAATGGCTCTCCAATACTCGCCAGGAGGCACCAGCTCAAATATCTTCCTTTTGTAGTCCGAGTAAGTCACTCCCTCACTCGCAGGGCAGTCCAAAAGCACATCCCGCAAGACAGGCTTGTATGCATGCGGCACAGGAAACTCAAACGACAGCTTAGTTGCCAAATCTTTTCGGATGCCAACTGTAATTAGCCGTTCTCTTTTTTGAGGCACTCCATAATCCCATGCATTCAGCACCTTTCTTTGATTCGCCTTTATGACGTAGCCAGCTTGTTCGAAAATCGTCAGAATCGTCTGATAGGTGCGTCCCTGATCATGAGTCAGCAGTCCTCGAACATTTTCAAATAAAAACATCTTAGGCTGAAGTTTCTCCAAGAACTTTGCGTAGTGATAAAATAAAGTTCCGCGCGCATCCTCCAACCCAAGCCTCTTTCCGGCATACGAAAATGATTGGCATGGCGCACCTCCCGACAACAAATCAAGATCACCTTTTCGAACCTCAAAAAAATCTTCTAAATCCAAATCGGTGATATTAGCAACATCATTACAAATAACTCGCCACGACGGTCTATTATATTGCAACGTGTGTGCCGCATCCTTGTCAATCTCGATTAACCCCAACGTATGAAACCCTGCCTGCTCCAAACCCAACGCCAATCCCCCAGCCCCGGCAAACAGCTCCACAACTGTCGGCCTCACACTACAGTTTTCTTTTGCTAACACCTTCACCCTGACCTCACCTTCGCGAAAATACGAACCGCGCCTCTCCCATACTTCATTGCATGGGTCAATCATTATACCAAACCCCACCCACCCCCGCAAGCCAATACCCCCTACCTCCACGACACGCCCGACGTTCACATCATCTCTTCTTCCATGTCAACAGATAGGCCGTCGAAATTATAATAACGCTTGATGACGAATAGAACATTGAAAACACACCCAAAACAAAAAGTACAAAACCCACGGCACCGCAAGCTGCAAACCTACTACCCAACTCCAGCGGACCCATCGTCTTTTTTGGGCCGCCAAGAAATACGCCGTCGACGCAATCATCCATCCAAACTCCGCCAACAGAAAGAGATATAACCACTCCCTCGCATCCATGTACTCCGGTTTAAAACCACAATACCCCATAAGCACCATTACTGCCGTGACATACTGCAATGTCACCACCACCGACCATTTCAAAAACTTTCTCATATTCCCCCCGTATAAGCTAGCAGCATATTCAACAACGCCCAAAACAATCCTAACAGAAACTGAGTCTCCAACGCCAACAGCCAACGTGCCCGCTTCGACAGCCTATTCGAGAAGAAATAAACTCCAGTCGCAAGTAACCCTCCGGGAATCGCCGACTTGTAAATCCACCACAACGCTACATCCCAATTTCCCCGCCAATCAGCACCCTCGTTCACAGCCCAACAGAACACCAATCCCACCGCCGCAGCCAACACAAACTGCACCAGCACCACACCCCCCACAGAATCAAACCATCGAATCGTTTCTTTAGACATCTTATGCCTCCCAATCACTCAACTTTGAGGACCTCATTTCTGAGAAAGCTTCTCTTAATCTCTTCTTCCCCAAACATCTGTGCATAGGCTTGCTCTGCGTAGAACCGGGCGACTGCATCATCATTCTGCGTCATAAGTTCCTGCAGCAGTTCTTTGGCGTAATCCGTCTTGTAAAGGCTCAATGCAAAGATTGCCGATGGGACGCGTGCTTTGACCAACGGCACTAGATTGGATACCATCAACGCGTCGGACAGATTCCAAGCATGCTGGATATCCCGGATTTGGTTGAGCACCAAGTCACCGCTCGAAGCATAGCTTGTCTCGATACAAACGCTGTCTTTGTCAACAACCTCAACCAGAACATCCGATGCCGGGGAGTGCTCACTGACACCCACTCCCACCGTAAGCTGTTGCGAAAGGCTCTGGCTCCTCCACCGGATGCGTCCCCGCATCGCCCGTTCACTCACACTCAACTTACACCACTCTTCATTCTTCAGACGCCACTTGGGATCTGCGCACTTCTTCAATTCCATCGCAAAATAGTCATCAACAGAACCATAACGTTCCACCCCTTCTTGCAGCACTCCGCGCCGCTGCTCCGAGTTCGCATAAGACGGCTCATACACCAACAAGAACTTATCCAGATACAACATACACTCCCGATCCCTCTCCACGAGCGCCCTCTTTTGCAACAGCCCGGCAATCATTGGCCGTTCGCCAAACGGCTCCTCGCACCGCCACGCGATGACGCGAAGCCAAGGGATATCGCTTGCCGTCAGCACCGGCTTGCCCGCCAACAGCTCCTCCAGTGCCGACTTCAACCTCTCGCCACTCAACCGCGCCAAATAACACGTCATTGCATTACGCCGCAGATACTCATTCGGCGAACACGTCATAACCTCATGCAACACCTTCTCTGCCTCATCAGACTTAGCACTCCTGAGCTCGTAGATGGATTGCCGAGCCAAACGCGATTCCCTGCCCTCACTCTCCGACAGCCTCAACTTCGCCCACTTCAAGAAACACGACTCCACCTGTGCCGCCGACACACCATGCTTTTCCTGCAGCTGCACAATCAACTCACTCCTCGGCGGTTCCGCCCCCACAGCAATAATACACGGCAATACCTCAACCTTCCTTTGGTAAGACATCGGCACCATCGCCAGCCCCTCTGCGGGCCGCAGCAAAATCTCCTGCAACTCCCTCTCCGCCTCCTCCGGCACTGCACTCACCTCCACTTTCGCAAACGCGCCCCAAGCACACACCGCCGCCACGAAGATGAAACACCTCTGCCTCACGCATAGCCTCCTTGCTTTAAACTAAATAGAAGAGAAGGAACACAACCCACGGCACTATCAACTGCAACACCAATGACAGCCCCCAGCGTATCCACCACTTTGCCTCTATTGCCAAGAAATACGCCGTCGACGCAATCGCCCATCCAAACACTGCAACCAAAAGCCGCCAACGAACACCTTGCGCCAAAGGGTCTTGCCACTCACCGCTACTAAAGCTACTCGAAAGATAAAGCACCACACAGGCAACCACATATTGCGCCGCCAAGACTCCAAGACAGCTGATAATCTTTTTGTTCATTTCCGTTCCTCTTTTCTTATCGCTGCATTACAAACTACCAACTGGGTATGCGTGCCGCGCAGACCACAAACCAAAACAGCCCGATCAATGCTTGAGCCTCTAACGCCAACAACCATCGAACCCGCCGTGATAATCGCCAAGATAGCAAAAACGCTGCCGAGGCAAACACGCACCCGCCAACCATCCATCGGCCAACAACAACTAAATCTGCCAAATTAATACACCTCAGTTCCTTGACTGCTTCAACAAACTCGCTTAGCGTCATTCCCTCCGCCAATAAAGTAAGCAACAGCATCACGCTGACCCAAACCACTGCCGCGAGCACATACTGCACCAACACCACGCAGGCCGCAAAACCCAACCATTTAAAAACCTTTTTAAGCATCTGCATAGCACCACCTCCTCACAAAACCATACGAAAATCACATAGCCCGCCACATAGCGCAAGCCTCTCAACAATCTCCAGTGTAACAGACAGTGGGGGTGATAGCAAGCACAAAAGTGAAGGCATTCAAAATCGCACATCCCTCAAACTCGGCCCTATGACCACAGTTGCGACCCTCTCCAACATGCCCCCAAACAGCCCGCTTTTGAGTCTCCACTTCAATTGCTCAGCGCACAAACAGCAGAAACAGGTAACAGGATGCTGGTCAAGGAATCGAATGCGCCAAATCAAGCTTCCTTGCAATTCCACACTCCCTAATTTGACAACTCCGCTTTGCTACCAGCTTTACACGATGCAAAATCGAGGTGTATTCGACTTCACTCGCACGTGCAAGTGAGTTCAGTTATAGGCGTAAGTCAAGTTTGGTTACACGTGTAAGTAAGAGTACATTACACGTGTCTTTGAAGTTGAAGTCACGTGCCTTCAAACCCAAAAGCACTTCGTTTTTGACGCCATATTGAGGCTATAAAAAATGGTGGCAAAAGAAAGAACGTGGCACCCAATCCATCCGTTTCAGGGAACAGCGGGCGAAGTGACGTTTTGGAAGGGTTAAGGCGTTCATCAGGAATAACAGGGTGGGATTGGCACGAGGTGTGTCGTTGTGGCACTGTTTTGGGGGTGGTTTGAGCGGTTTTGGCGGATGGCATGGTTTTTGCTATACTATACTACAGAAGGGATGTTGTTTATGTTTGATTTGAATAAGATGACGCAGAGGGCGCGCGAGGCGGTGGATTCGGCGCAGAAGACGGCGTTGAGGTTTTCGCATCAGGCGGTGGATACGCCGCATTTGTTGATTGCTTTGTTGGCGCAGGAGGGCGGGCTGGTTGGGTCGATTATCCAACGGGCGGGCGTTTCGTTGCCGACGTTGATTGCGCGGGTGGAGGAGAAGCTGGCTTCGCTGCCGCATGTGTCGGGGCAGACGGAGGCGGGTAAAATTTATATCACCGATGATTTGAATAAGGCGCTGTTGAAGGCGGAGGATTTTGCCCGGCAGATGAAGGATGCGTATGTGTCGGTGGAGCATGTGCTGCTGGGACTGGAGGAGTCGGATAAGTTTACGGCGAAGCTGTTGAAGGAGCTGGGCGCGGATAAGAAGGCGCTGATGGCGGCTTTGAAGGAAATCCGCGGGAATCAGCAGGTGACGACGGATAATCCGGAGGGGCAGTATGAGGCGTTGAAGAAGTATGGGCAGGATTTGGTGGAGCTGGCGCGGTCGGGTAAGTTGGACCCGGTGATTGGGCGCGATACGGAGATCCGGCATGTGGTGCGGATTCTGTCGCGTAAGACGAAAAATAATCCGGTGTTGATCGGCGAGCCGGGCGTGGGCAAGACGGCGATTGTGGAGGGGCTGGCGCAGCGGATTCTGCGCGGTGACGTGCCGGAGGGTTTGAAGGATCGGACGATTTTTGCGCTGGATATGACGGCGTTGATGGCGGGCGCGAAGTATCGCGGCGAGTTTGAAGAACGCCTGAAGGCAGTCTTGAATGAAATCAAGGCGGCGGAGGGGCGGATCATTCTGTTTATCGATGAGATTCATACGATCGTGGGCGCGGGTAAGACGGAGGGGTCTTCGGATGCGGGCAACATGCTCAAGCCCATGCTGGCACGGGGCGAGCTGCATTGTATCGGCGCGACGACGTTGGATGAGTATCGCAAGTACATGGAGAAGGACGCGGCGCTGGAGCGGCGGTTCCAACCGGTGCAGGTGGATGCGCCGACGGTGGAGGACACGTTGTCGATTCTACGTGGTCTGAGAGAGCGTTTCGAGGCGCATCACAACGTGCGGATTCAAGATGCGGCACTGGTGAGTGCGGCGGTGCTGTCGGACCGTTATATCCAAGACCGCTTTCTGCCGGACAAGGCGATTGATTTGTTGGACGAGGCGTGCGCCTCGATCCGCACGGAGATGGACTCCATGCCAGCCGAGCTGGATGAGCTGACGCGCAAGGTGATGCGGTTGGAGATTGAGGAGACTGCACTCAAGAAGGAGAAGGATGAAGCTTCCAAGCGGCGTCTTGAGGAACTGCGCCGTGAGTTGGCCGAGAACAAGTCGAGCGCCGATGCGCTGCGTGCCCAATGGTTGAAGGAAAAGGAGCAGCACGAACAGGCGAAGACTTTGCGCACGAAGCTTGAAGAGGCTAAAACGCAGCTTGAAGAGGCGAAGCGTACCTATAATCACGACAAGGCGGCAGAGCTGCAGTATGGTACGATTCCGGAGCTGGAGAAACAGCTCGCGCATAAGAACGCGGCGGACGAAGCCGGCCAGCAGATGCTGCGCGAAGAGGTGACGCCGGAGGAGATTGCCGAGGCGGTGTCGCGCTGGAGCGGCGTGCCGGTAACGCGGCTGTTGGAAGGCGAGCGCGAAAAGCTGCTGCACTTGGGCGATCATCTGCGCAAGCGGGTGATTGGGCAAGATGAAGCAGTGGATACGATTTCGATGGCGGTGCTGCGGGCGCGGGCGGGCATCAAGAGCCGCGAGCGGCCTGTGGGTACGTTTATCTTCTTGGGGCCGACCGGTGTGGGTAAGACTGAGCTGGCGCGGGCGTTGGCGACGGAGCTGTTTGACTCCGAAGCCGCGATGACCCGCATCGACATGAGCGAGTATATGGAGAAGCACTCCGTGTCCCGCTTGGTCGGCGCGCCTCCCGGATATGTCGGGTACGAAGAGGGCGGCCAGCTGACCGAGGCTGTGCGGCGCAAACCTTACTCGGTGGTGCTGCTAGACGAAATCGAGAAGGCGCATCCTGATGTGTTCAACATCCTGCTGCAGGTGCTGGACGATGGCCGCTTGACCGACAACCAAGGCCGCACGGTGAGCTTTAAGAATACGATTATCATTATGACGAGCAATGTCGGTTCCGGCAGTAAGGACGAGGACGGCGTGATGGCGGAGCTCAAGCGGCTCTTCCGTCCCGAGTTCCTCAACCGCGTGGACGACATCATCAACTTCCACACGCTGGACAAGAACAGCATCCGGCAAATTGTCCGCCTGCAGCTTGAAGACCTGCAAACGCGGCTGACCGAGCAGGAGCTAACGTTGGATGTCGATGAGAAGGCGGTTGACCACATTGCCGAGGCCGGGTATGACCCGACCTATGGTGCGCGGCCTGTCAAGCGCGTCATTCAAAAACAGCTCGAGAACCCGATTGCTGTTGAACTGATCGGCGGCAAGTTCCTGCCGGGCGCAACGATCCACGTGACGTTCGCCAAGGGCAAGCTCGCCATCAGCTAAGTAGGATGTGCCCACCAAGGCCGAGTCCGTCCGCACAGGATTCATTTTCTGTGCGGGCGGATTTTTTATTTAGCTTTATAGCGCCGCGCCAAACTGCTATACTACCCGGCGTGACGACAGATAAACCATGCCCCGGCCTTTTACGGCGCCGTGCTCTGCTCCGCCGCTGTGCCGGAGGAGTCGGCATCATCGCGCTTGTTTTCAGCCTGACGGTGTTCACGCTGCTCGTCGCGGCGCGGGTTCAATCCACGAGCTTGACACCCTCAGCCGACAGCGCGCACTCCCGGCTGCTCGCCGCGGCACGCGCCGCCGATGCAACGCCGGAGCTGGTGTCGCTGGCACGTGATGCCGATGCGGCAATCCGTCATGCTTACTTTGTTTCGACCGCATTCCAAACGCGGGCCTTGTGGCTGTTGGTAATCGGCCTGATGATTACCGCACTCTGCCTGCACACCGCGTGGCGGCTGGATGTGAAGCTGGCGAATCCCCGCAATCTGCCGCAGGGCGATAACGCCCGTGCGCTGTCCAACACCCGCATTGCGTTCGGCGTTGTCATCTTCCTGTTGTTCGCGGTCGGCATCGCACTCAACATCCGCATGCGCCTGATCGATTCTGAAGAAGCTGCCGATGACGAACCCGATGAACCCCTAGTCGCCGTCACACCAACAGCAGACAAACCTACCCCCGCCACACCGCCGCCTGTCATGCAGATTGCCGGACCCGAACCGCAGATATTACCTGCCACCTACTTCCGCGCACCTGTTCCTGCTGATGCCGCGCCCAAAGGACTGCCCGTTGTTAAATGGAAGGTGCCGCTGACAACCGCCGGATTCAACACCCCCGCCATCATCGACGGCAAGATATTCATCAGCGAAGCCGGCAAGAAAGAATGCCGCGTTGTGGCGTATGCTTTGGACGATGGCAAGCTGTTGTGGAGCACGGTAATCCCGGATGCCAGCGGCGGCAAGCCGTTGCCAACCGTCATGGACGACACCGGTCTCGCCGCGCCCTCTCCGGCCGCCGACACCGAACGCATCTATGCGATCTTTGCCACTGGCGATGTGGCCGCGCTGGATCACAACGGCAAGATTGTCTGGCAGCGCCACCTCGGACGCCCGCGAAATACCTATGGCCATGCATCCTCGCTCATTCTTGCGGAAGGGTTGCTGATTGTGCAGTGGCTGCAATCCGATGATCCGTGTGTCATGGCGTTAAATCCGCGCAGCGGCACAATCGCTTGGAAGACGCCAATCGAAAATGCAGGGCCTGCGTGGAGTAGTCCAATCGCCATCAATGATTTAGTTGTCTGCTCCGGGCACGAGAAGGCTATCTTCCTCAATGCCGCCGATGGCAAGATCCGTTGGAGCGGCAAGGGTGTGGGTGGCGAAGTTGCGGTGTCGCCCGCTTACCTCGCGCCCTATCTGGTGTTGATGAACGAACTCTCCAAAATTCTCGTGCTGGATGTGACTAACCCGGACGACCCCAAGACAGTGTGGGAGAATCCCGACTTGTCGCTACCGGATGTCTCGTCGCCTGCGATGGCTGATGGCTTGATTTACTTTGCGAACAATGGCGGCGAGGTGTATTGCTACGCGCTGGAGAAAGACGAAGAGGTCTGGACGCATGAGTTTGATGAGAGCTTCTACAGTTCGCCTGTGGTTGCCGGTGGACATCTCTACGTGATCGATCGTGAAGGCGTGTTGTTTGTTCTCAAACCCGGGCGTGAGTTTGAAGAGCTGCGGAAGCTCGCGCTAGGCGAGAAGATCGACGCGACGCCTGTTTTCGTCAACGGCAAAATGATTGTCCGTGGCACGAAGAACCTATTTTGTCTGGGTGACGAATGAAGTGGCTGATTTACGATATTCTATTCCTCTGCGCCTACTTGGTGCTGCTGCCGAAGTTCCTACTACGCATGTCCAAGCGCGGCGGCTATGCCGACCGCTTTGCTGACCGCTTTGGGCGTTTCCCGCAGAGCGTGAAGGATCAACTGCAAGACGGCACCCGGCGGATTTGGATTCATGCTGTCAGCGTGGGCGAAGTCTACGTGGCGGGGCAGTTCATGCGGGAGTTCCGCAAGCAGAACCCCAACGCCGCATTCGTCCTCAGCACCACCAGCTCGACCGGCTGGCGTGAGGCCGAGAAAATGGTGGAGGCGCGCGACGTCCGCATCTACTGTCCTTTAGACTTCCGCCCCTGCGTACGCAAGACGCTGGACTTGGTTAATCCGCAAGCGTTGATTCTCACTGAGTCGGAAATTTGGCCGAACCTCATCCGCACCGCCCGCGCACGCGGCATTCCGCTGTTCCTCATCAACTCGCGCATCTCCGACCGTTCCGCGCCGCGCTATAAGAAGTTGCGCGTATGGTTTGGCGATGTGTTCAACCTCTTCACGCAAATCATGGCGCAATCCGATCTCGACAAGCAGCGTCTTGTTGATGCCGGCACCGACCCCGCACGCATTGAAGTCACCGGCAGTGCCAAGTTCGATGTCGCCAACCGTAATCCCGCTAAGGAGAGCGAGCTTGCCACATGGTTGGAACAGCGTTGCGGCGTGACATCCAACAACATCCGCTTGCTGGGCGGTTCGACTTGGCCGGGCGAAGATGCAGTGCTCATCGATATTTATAAACGCCTCAAGCAGGACTATCCACAGCTCCGTTTGATTCTGGCGCCGCGTCACTTTGAAAAGGCCGATGCCGTCGAGGCGAACATCACTGCCACAGGCCTGCCGCGCATCCGCAAATCAAAGGACACCGGAGCGAAGGACGACAACGCCATTGTATTAGCCGACACAACCGGCGAGCTGATGGGATTTTATGGCAATGCCGATATTGTGTTTGTCGGCAAGAGCCTCTGCGAGCATGGTGCGCAGAATATGATTGAACCTTGCCTCTGCGGCACAGCTACAGTGATTGGTCCGAACACGGAGAACTTCCGTCCGGTGATGTCCGACTTGCTGGCCGCGCGGGCGATCATTCAAGTTGATGATGCGCAGGAATTGGAAGCGGCGATTGCGGAACTGCTGGCGTCGCCTTCGCTGCGTACGGCGCAGGGTGAGCGGGCTACGCAAATCGTCGAAGCGCGTAAGGGCGTGGTGCCGCGTTGCGTGACAGTGATGTTACAGGCGATTGAATCATGCAAGACCTGCTGAAGAGCGAAGCGATTGTCCTGCGGATCAATCCGTTCGGGCAGACGTCGCACATGGTGACGTGGCTGACGCGGGATTATGGCATGACCACAACTTCGATCAAGGGTGCCTGCCGTCCGAAAAGCGCGTTTCTTGGACAATACGATTTAGCGCAGACGTGCGAACTTGTGTTTTACACCCGCTCGCATGAAAACATCCACGCCGCACGCGAATGTTTTCCGTTGGCTTGGCGTGAATACCTGCACGGGAATTGGCGCGCCGCAATGGCGGCAGCTTATCTGTGTGACTTGACGCACCGCGTGCTGCAGCCGGCGCATCCCCATCCGGAGTTGTTTGCCGCGCTGGATCATGCGTTGGATGCTTTAGCCACAGCCGACCCGATTGATACGATCTTGGCCTACGAGCTGACACTCTTAAAAGATTTAGGCTACCTGCCGCACATTGAACTGTGCCCGGAGTGCGAAGGGATTGAGTGGTTCACCTTTTGCTTTGAGACCGGCGGGTTTGTGTGTGCGCACATCGCCGAGACGGCGCGGCATCCGATGCGGGTGACATTGTCAGCCGAGACGGCGCTTTTGTTTGCCGAGCAGACGCAGCGGGTTTGGAGCGGCGAAAGATTGGAGACCGTTCACAATGCCACCACGCGCCTCGGGCTGACGCGCTTTCAAGGACTGCTGCTGCAATACCTGTTGGATGGATTGCCCGCCAGCAGGCGCATTGCTTTTGAGATGCTGAGCGAATCAGTCTAGCGCAACTACCGCAATCTCTCCGGCAGACTCAGTTTTGGCACGCACTTCGCCTTCAAGGCGGAGCTTCGGCGGAACCTCTCCTGATATCGTGAATGGCAGATAGCCAAACACCGGCAGAGGAATAACCTCCTGCTCCGGAGTATTCACTTCGATCACTTGATCGTCGGCTAACACTTTCAGGTTCTTGATTCTGAGCTGGCCTTCTCCATCCGTGTTCGAGAACACCACTAAGTACTTTCCGGGTTTCTTAACAGCTGATGTAATATCCCACGATGCCGGACTCCACTCGGCGCTGAAATCGCCCTTCTTCCATGTGGCGACCGCCGGAGGATTGGACGACATCGCCATCGGCGCAGAGTTGACACCCAGATGTTTCAGGCGCGTCAGGTGCGTGGCGAGGCGCGGTTTGAATTCGCTAAACTTGCGGCTCTCCTGCGGCGACCACGCAACCTCTGCCAGAGCACACGAGCGCGGAAATGATTTCCACTCCAACTCCGGCACGTCCGCAATGAACTCGCCCCAGTTGTTCGCCTGCGTGCCTAAGATATGGTGTTGCTGTTCGGAAGGAATACCCGCGCACGGATTAAAGGAGTAGGCCTTCTCAAGTGGAAGGTCCCAGTAATGATATTCATACCCGTCAAAGACTTTGAATTGATGATAGTCAACATAGCAATAGTCCGTGGGCGTCATCACGACATCATGTCCCTTCTTCGCCGCGGCGATGCCGCCCGCTACCCCGCGCCACGACATGACCATCGTACCTTTCGGGAGGCCGCCTTCGAGAATCTCATCCCAACCCAACGCACGGCGGCCCTTCTTAGCGAGATATTGCGTGAAGTGTCCGACGAGCCAGCTTTGCAACTCATGTTCATCCTTCAATCCCAACGCCTTGATGCGGGCTTGGCACTTGGGACATTCCTTCCAACGGACCTTTGGACATTCGTCGCCGCCAATGTGAATGACCGGATTGTCGAAGAGCTCGCACACCTCATCAAACACTTGCTCAAAGAAGCGCAGCGTTTGATCATTGCCCGCGCAAAAGACATCTTCGTGGACCTTCCACTCCGTGCTGGTGCCTAAGTTGTAGCCGGGCACGCACGACAATTCCGGATACGCCGCCAATGCCGCACGCGCGTGGCCGGGCAGTTCAATCTCCGGCATGACGCGAATATGACGCTTCGCCGCATAGGCAATGACTTCCTTAATATCATCCTTGGTGTAGAAGAAAGGACCATAAGGTTTGCCATCCCACTGCGAACGGTTAAAGCGTTTCTGAGTCGCCGCGCGAACCGAGCCAATCTCGATGAGCTTAGGGAACGCGTCAACCGTGAGACGCCAACCCTGATCGTCGACCAAGTGCCAATGAAAAACATTGTACTTATACATAGCCATCAAGTCGAGATACCGTTTGGCGGCCTCTTTGCCGAAAAAATAACGGGCATCATCCAGCAGCCACCCACGCCAGGAAAACCGCGGTGCATCCTTGATCGTACAACAGGGCATGATCCAATTCACGCCCTCTTGCTTTTTGGCCGCAAAGACCTGAGGCGGCAAAAGCTGACACAGAGTCTGCGCACCATAAAAGAATCCTGCGGCATCGGAGGCCGTCACCGTAACACCGCTCGGCGTCACCGTCACGCCATAACCCTCCGTCGGATACTTTTCATCGGCTACGGGCGCGGCAAATACAATCGCGGACTTCTGCTTCGCGGACACAGGCGCAACCGTCAGCGGATAACCCGTAGCCGGACGGATAAACCCGGCGAAGAACTCGGCGGCTTCGCGTGCCCCGGCAGCTTGCGGATCAAACGACACCACTACATCGGACGGCAGAGTCCATGAGCCTTCTTTGACGGTGATTTCAGACGGCTGCGGAATGATTTGAATCCGCGGCTCCGCCCCGGCAAACAATGCAATGCCAAGCAATCCTGCTAATATAAGGTGTTTCACAAATCCCCCTGTTTTTTAGATGCCGAACAGGTTACTTCAGCTCGACTATTTCAATCCGCCCGGCACACTCAGTCCCGCCTGATGTGCGCACTTCGGCTTCCAGACGAAGCGCCGAAGGAACATCACCTGACACGTCGAACGGCAGATAGACAAAAGTGGGGACAGGGCCGGCCTCTTGCTCACGGGCAATTTCGGCCACTACTTTATCACCGGCCATCACCTTCAGGTTCTTCACTCCCAAGCGGTATTTGCCGCTCGTGTAGGTGAACACCGCCAGATACTTTCCGGGCTTTTTGACGCTTGCCGTGATGTCCCACGATGCAGGTGCCCAGTTGGCAGTAAATTCGCCGTTCTTCCATTCGGCAACCGCCGGGCGCGAATCAAACGGCAGCTCTATTGGCGCGGCGTTGACGCCCAAGTATTTCAGACGTGCGTAGTGCGCTGACAGGCGGTTCTTGAATCCGCCAAAACTGCGTTGCTGCGGCGGCGTCCATGCAACCTCCGCCAAAGCACAGGTACGCGGGAATGATTTCCAATCCAACTCCTTTGTGTTGGAAGTATACTCCGCCCAGTTGTTGGCCTGCGGACCTAAGATATGACGTTGTTGTTCCGGTGGAATGCCCGCGCAGGGATCGAAAGAGTATGCCTTCTCCAGCGGGATGAATCCAAAGATATGCTCATAACCATCGAATGCTTTGAACTGATTGTAGTCGATATAACAATGCGTCTTAGAAGCCATGACTGCATCATGCCCCATCTTCGCCGCGGCGATTCCGCCCTCTGTACCGCGCCATGACATGACCATCGCGCCCTTCGGGATGCCGCCTTCGAGAATCTCATCCCAACCCAACGCGCGGCGGTTCTTCTTGGCGAGGTATTGCGTGAAGTGCCCGACGAACCAGCTTTGCAGCTGATGCTCGTCCTTCAAGCCCAACGCCTTGATGCGGGCTTGGCACTTCGGGCATGCTTTCCAACGGATCTTGGGACATTCGTCGCCACCGATGTGAATCACAGGACTGTCGAACAATTCGCATACTTCATCAAACACCTGCTCAAAGAAACGCAAGGTCTGGTCGTTGCCCGCGCAAACGACATCCTCATGCACGCCCCATGTTGTGCTGGTGCCGAGCTTATAACCGGGAACACACGACAACTCGGGATATGCCGCCAATGCCGCACGTGCATGGCCTGGAAGCTCAATCTCCGGCACAACCCGCACATGGCGCTTCGCCGCATAAGCGAGGACCTCTTTGATATCCGCCTTCGTGTAGAAGAACGGGCCATAGGGCGTACCGTCCGACTCAGCGCGATTCCAACGCTTCGGAGTGGAGGCGCGGACCGAACCGATCTCCGTCAGCTTGGGGAACTTATCAATCGTGATGCGCCAGCCTTGGTCGTCCGTCAAATGCCAATGCAAGGTGTTCAGCTTATACACCGCCATCAAATCAATATAACGCTTAACAGCCTCCTTACCGAAGAAGTAACGGCCGTCATCAATCATCCAGCCACGCCACGTAAAACGCGGCGCATCTTTTATAGTACAGTACGGCATCGTCCAAACCATGCGCTCCTGCTTCTTAGCGGCAAAAGCTTCGGGCGGCAAAAGCTGGCGCAGAGTCTGCGCACCATAAAAGAACCCAGCAGCATCGGAAGCTGTCACCGTGACACCACTAGACCCCACCGTCACACCATAACCCTCTGCCGGATGCTTCTCACCGGCAGCAGGCGCGGCAAATACAATTGCGGACTTCTGCTCTGCGGCGACAGGCGCAACAGTCAACGGATAACCCGTAGCCGGACGCAAGACTTCAGCTAAAAATTCAGCGGCCTCACGCGCCCCGGCAGCTTGTGGATCAAACGCCACCACCGCATCGGTCGGCAACGTCCAAACCTCCTCTTTAAGATTGATTTCAGATGGCTGTGGAATGACTTGAATTGTTGATTCCGCACCGGCGAACATCGCAGCACTAATCACTCCCGCTAATATCAGATGTTTCATCAAGAAGCCTCCTGTTTTGGGGTGCAAGGTCGCAACCCACACCCGCAGTATAACACATTCCACGTCCCCTGTCGCCTACTTTTATCCGCAGGATACGATTTATCTAATTTAAGAAATCCCGTTATTGTGCACCCGCTACATCATCAACAACCGCACTCCTTTTCAAGGCAAGAAGTGTCGCCTCAGCTAATCCACTCAAATAACCTTCATCATTCGTCCGCTTGCAGTAATTGATCCGCAATCGACTCCGCCTGCTTCAACACTGTCTCCGTTGCCAAGGCCTGCATATCCGGCGGATAACCGAATTTTCGTAACGTACGCTTGATTGCCACCTTCAAACTGGCACGCACGCTCTCCTTCCGCGTCCAATCGATCGTGGCATTGCGCCGCACTTGGTTGAACAGCTCCACTGCCAGCTCGCGCAGCTTATCTTTCTGCATCAGCTCCCGCGCGCTCTGATTGTTCGCCACAGCCGAATAAAACGCATACTCCGGTTCTGTCAACCCCATCTCATCCGCGGCATGGGTAGTCTTGACCGTCTCCTTGCTCAAGTTGATCAACGTCTCCATGAACTCGGCGGCGGTCAAAATCTTATTCTGGTACTTCTTGATCGCCTCTTCCAGCATATCCAACAAGCGCTTGCCCTCGACGATGTTCTTTTGGGCCAGCGTTTTGATTTCATCATGCAGCAGCTTCTTCAACACCTCCATCGCGAGATTCTTGTGCTGCTTGTTGCGTAGCTCTTCCAAGAACTCATCCGACAGGATCGAAATGTCCGGCTTCTTGATTCCGGCGGCATCAAACACATCCACCACCTGCTCCGACACCAACGCCTGATCAATCACCTGCCGAATCGCCGTCTCCATCTCCTCATCAGTGCGGCCCTCTCCGCTCGGCTCAAACTTCACCAACCGCGCCTTGACCGCCTGAAAGAATCCCACCTCGTCGCGTACGTCCAACGCCTGCTCATGCGGCACGGCAATAGCAAACGCCTGCGACAGCGCCGTCACCTCATCAATGAACCGCTTCTTGCCATTCTCAAGCCCGAGGATATGATCTTCGGCGGCAAGGATTAACTTAAGCTTCTCCGCCGTCTCAGCCGCAAAATAGGTCTCATAGGCAAACCCATGAAACATCGCCGAGACAACCTCCAGCTTTTCGAGCATCAGCTCCACCGCCTGCTCCTGTGCCACAGCCGGATCACCCCGCCCGCCCGAATCGGAGTAGAACGACAACGCCTCCTTCAAATCCGCCGCGATACCCAAGTAATCCACCACCAAGCCGCCCGTCTTGCCCGGATACACCCGATTCACCCGTGCAATCGCCTGCATCAGATTATGCCCGCGCATCGGCTTGTCGATATAAAGCGTATGCAAGTTCGGCACGTCAAACCCCGTCAGCCACATATCACGCACAATCACCAGCTTCAACGGATCCGCCGGATTCTTCATCCGTGCAGCCAGTACCTTACGCTGCTCCTTGTTAGTATGATGCTTGGCAATCTCCGGACCATCACTGCTCGCCGAAGTCATCACCACCTTCACCGCGCCCTTATTCAAATCATCCGAATGCCACTCCGGCCGCAGCTTGATAATCTCCGCATACAGCTCAGCGGCAATCCGACGCGACATGCTCACCAGCATCCCCTTGCCATCCATCGCCGATTGCCGTGTTTCAAAATGCGTCACAACATCACGGGCCAAAGTAATGATGCGGTTCTTGCTGCCAATCAACGCCTCCATCTTCGTCCAGCGTGCCTTGGCCTTCTGCGTATCGCTCAAATCCTCCGCATCGATCTCATCATCCAGCTCGCGCACCAACTGCCGCCCCTCGTCCGACAGCGCAACCTTCGCCAAACGACTCTCATAAAAGATCCGCACCGTGGCGCCATCTTCAACCGCCTTGGCAATGTCATAAATATCCACATAGTTGCCAAACACCGCCGGCGTATTCTTATCACTCTTCTCAATCGGCGTACCGGTAAACCCAAGATAAGTCGCATTCGGCAACGCATCGCGCAGATACTTCGCAAAACCATAAACAACCCGCTGGCCGATCACATTCCCAGCCGCATCCGTCGCATCCACCGTCTTCGCTTGAAATCCATACTGCGTGCGATGCGCCTCATCCGCAATTACAACGATATTCCCGCGCGCCGAAAGCTCCTCATGTATATTCCCCGACTCCGGCTGAAACTTCTGAATCGTCGTAAACACCACGCCGCCGCCGGCCACCTTCAACAACTCCCGCAAATGCTCGCAACTCTCCGCCTGCACGGGATCCTGCCGCAGCAACTGACGCGACGCCGCGAACGTATCAAACAACTGATCATCCAAATCATTCCGATCGGTAATCACCACCACCGTCGGATTATTCAACGCCAGCACGATCTTACCCGTATAAAACACCATCGACAGCGACTTGCCCGAACCCTGCGTATGCCACACCACCCCCGCCTTACGGTCACCCTCAGGCTGCGACAACGCATCCGGCAAACCATACGAGATGGGCCTCTCTTCCACCCTGGGAACGCCGCCGTCCCCGGCGGCTGAATAACTACCCTCCTTTTTATCACTACTCGACCACTGCCAAGCCGCCGGACTCCCACACAACCCTGCCTTCACCGGATTCTCATGAATATAAGCGATCGTGTTATGATAATGCTCCTCATTACGCACATACCGATCCCAATACTCCCGCTGCCACACCCTGGGAGCGCCGCTGTCCTCGGCGGCTAAATAACTACCATCCACCTTCTCTTTACTTACACACAATGCCGGCGAGGACGCCAGCGCTCCCAGCAAATTCTTCTTTGCCCAATGCGCCGTAAACGACTTCCAAGTCCCCACAATCTCCGACAACGGAACCAGTGGACGGATTAACACATGCACATGATTCGGCATGATGCACCACGCTAATAACCGATACCGCGTGCCATCATCATGCAGAAGTGCATCTTGGACAACTTTGGCAAGCGTTGGGTTCTTCAAAGCACAACACCCCATACCGGCATCGAGCCATTGTTCAATGCGGTTACGCCGGGTATTTTCGCGTTCATCCTCAGGTAACGAAGAAAGCTCATCTTCAAGCTGACGAAGCTTTGCTTGTGGAAGCGAATCCGCAAGGCGAAATGTAATAGCTTGAATGAGTCCCACTTCATCCCGATGCGGCAAATAGCCTCGAGAATACCAACCCTTCTCTTGAGCAGAAAAAGCCGCTGTCTCTTCATGAATGCGGGGCGGAAGCCCCGCGCTCCCACAATTCATCCCCGCAGCACGCAGGGTGGAGGCCACTGCCGCATTCACTGCATAGTACTGATGATACGCCGCCAGCTTCTTGGCGGTGACGACTGAAACCTGCTGCGTCTGCGGATCCTCACGCCGACCCTTCTCAAACACAATAAAATGCCGCACCAGATCCAGCAGCGTTTCACGATTCAACATCCCACGGATCAAAACCTCCAACTCGCTCATCAGCTTAGAAGCCTCGATCTTACCATCGGCGCTCTTCCACTTCATGAATCGCGAGAAGTCCGACGAGATCGTCCCCGCCTTCGCCTCCAACCCATCGGAAATCACCACCATCGCATTCGTCGTGAACAAACTTGGGATCGCCTGCTTATACGTCTCAATCTGCCGGAAAGCCGACTGCACCGTCGCCTTCTCATCGGCAGGATTCTTCAACTCAATCACCACCAACGGCAATCCATTCACAAACAACACCACGTCCGGGCGTTTATTACGGCCACCTTCAATCACCGTAAACTGATTCACCACTGCAAAATCATTATTCAACGGCTCATCAAAATCCACCAGCCACACCCGCTCGCCGCGCTCAGCGCCATCCCTATGGAAACTAACCGGCACCCCCTCCGTCAACAACCGATGAAACGCCTCATTATTCGCCATCAGCTCCGGCGAATGAATCCGCTGCACCACCTTCAACGCATCATCCAACAACTCCTGAGGTAAGGCCGGATTAATTCGCCGAAGCACCTCCGACAAACGATCAACCAAAATAACCTCCGCATAATCCTCACGCTTAACCCCACCCGCCAAATCCTCCCACGCCGTTGCCTCAGGCAACAACGGAGTCCCATCTGCAATATCCATGCTCCCCACGCCAAGATACGAATACCCTTGCGCTTCAAACAACTCAATCGCAAACGCTTCAATCGCTGATTCGGTTAAACGTGGCATAAAGATCATTCGCTCTGTAAGTTGCCAATATAAACGCAATATGTAGTATTCAAAAATTGAGATAACGAGTCAGGCCTACGGCCTCGACAAGCGACATCTTTCATTGCATTTTTATGCGACAAGTGTATCTGTTTCTTGGGTAACTTACTGGAGGACTGAGCCCATAGCTTGCTAGACCGTCGCACCGAATTACAAAAATTAATTAGAAACCAAAAGAGCCATTTCCCACGTATAAGGCCACGATAACGAGTCGTTGCGAAGATCTCTTTCTGGATTGATATTATATCTGTCTGCTCATCATAAGAAACGCCACATGTAACATGAAGATATTGAGCTAAGTCTGTCCTATTAGAAAAAGACTTTTGCATACATGCTCCCTCGTCTGAAAATGAAAATATCTTTCCAATATTAATATTGTCCAAATCATTTGGATATTTGTTATCTCTAAGCCAATGTACAATCCAAGACATGATGGGAATCATTGCTTTACAAAATTTCTCGAGCTCGGTCTCAAAAAGACTGCATACAACATCCATCTCATCATGCTTAACCAAGCCTAACTCATAAACTTCTGTTAAAACACGATGACAAGTACATTTATTCACTACGTCATTTTCAATCGAATAGTTATCTGTAATATAAATATTAGAAGCTGCTTCTAGCCTATCCGATAAAACTTCCGACAGGTCTCTATCTACAAAAAAACAGATTCTTTGGGGGGAATATGTCTCCCAGTTCATCTCTCTATGAATGGCATACACCTTATCTTTGTTTCCTGCAGGCCACAACTCTGCACTCCACCCACTGGGCAACAAGGATTCAATGAATCCTCTATAAAAACAGGGATCCGTTTTACCTTCCACAAACCCATAAACTATCTTCGCTGTCGCAGAGTATCGCAGAAGAAATTCATGATAACATGTCTGCTCTGTGCGATCACAAGCCTCTGCAAGAGTCTTAAGCATTTTATCTGCCATAATAGACTCCTTTTAACTAACAATGAACTCGCCTAATCCATGCGCATAATGTTTTAGCTCATTATCATAGATGAAGGGGGAATGTGTCACCGCAACCAACCCGCTGCAAAACTTTCCCTTTTTAATATCCAAAAGAAATCTTCGTTGCCATGGTACTGAAAGTGAAAGTTCAGGCTCATCTATTAAAACAAAATAACTTTTTTTACCAGACAAATAGAGATGGCTGAAAAGAGATACTATTTGTTTCTCCCCTGAAGAAAGATGATGAAGTTCTATTTTGCCAGACCGCGGCATATTGCCCTTGGGGACAATACTAAATTGGTAAGCGGTCCCATCATATTTCAATTCTTTATCAGTCATATACTCATTGCAAACATCACAAAACGCTGTCATTTGCGACTCTCTTGTCTGAATCTGTTTTTGAAATTTCATAAGCTTAGAGAAATAATGACATATCAGCTGAACACGTCCTGATATTTCTTCTCCATCCCTAACCCTTCTAATACTTTCTCGCAAATGCTGCTTACTTTGATCTGAGAGTATATGATCTTGAATACGATCGAGGATATTATCCACGGTCGAATCAGACGCACCGCGTATATCTTGCAAGTCTATATCTTGATCTTTTTCTTCAACAATTTCACTGAGGTAACTAAATGTTAGTTTATTAAGATTCGCTCTGGCAAACGTGGTTAATTGAGCGAGTGTTTCCTTAATGTTACATTGGACATCTCTCATCCCAAACTCAATCAATTCAATATACGTATCAGTTTCTCTACGAGACTTAAGCATCTCACGGTGTTGAAGAAGGTTATGATCGTCCATACCCTTAAAGATCAGGTTTAGCTCTTGCTCAATACGTCGATAAGTTGGCAAGTATAAAATTTGAGCTTGTAAGGATTTTCGTATATCCCAAAAGGATTTGCTCAACGATTCAAATTTGTTTCCCCTTTCAACAGAAAACAAATCCAGTTGCTCTTCTTGATCCATTTCGCGTAGTAACCGGTGAAAGGGAATATCGTACTCCGCGCAGAGTCCTTCAATATCAGAAATCGACAATTGCCCGTTTTGTCGCTCTCGAAGCCTCCGGAGACGAAATCGAACTATACTTGGGAGACGATGTAGAATACGAGCGTCTATAATATCTTGCAATGGTTGTGCAAATTCAGAATATTTCAGTACGTGAGGGGTCCCGTCAATTGTCAATACAAGTTCTGAGAACCGAAAGCGAGTAACAATGAGATTCCATTGTCCAGACAACAAGTAATAAAAAAGTTGCAGAATCGTTGTTTTCCCGGCTCCATTTTCTCCAACGAGAATTATTGTGTTATCTTCTAAACGAAGATCCACGTTTTTATAGCCATGGAGTTGTTTAATTTCGAATCGAGTTATTGATGCCATGAGTGATGTCCTTTCTAAAGTTGAACACTAGCTATCTGAATGTCTCCATTCATTAACTTTGGTAATAACGTATCACGAAGTAATTCGAGTGACTTGATTTGTTGTTGATTCGCCTTGATTTTCTGAAACGTATCTCTTGTGGTGTCGGTGAATTTTTGCATCAGTGATTGAGGCGGAATTGAAATTTCCAGCTCTTTAATCATTGTTGAGTTAATTGCCGTGACGATAGATGACGTGCTCCCAAGTAGATCATATTGATAACTCTTCAGAAACAAGTACAAATACTCCGATGTGAATGGTGTATCTTCTCTTATCACAAAATGAGCGATTGCCTCATTTGAAAGCATTGGCTCCGTTATAATGCCGACTCGCCCTACAGTCATTTTAAAACTCAGAAGTACTGTATTAGGAGGAATAACCGGGATATTAAAAACCGCAACGGCTTCTTTGGTAAGACATTCCGCCGAATCAAACAAGAAGACACCCTCTGCAGCCATGTCTTTTATGGAAATCCATTTCACATCACCACTATCTTTGGACGAGAACCATTGATGTTGATTTCGTGGAGGAGTTCTACCAATTCCAATATTAACATAATCCCCCAGCTTGCCTTCCTTCCAGTCGGGTTGGGCTTCTTCGATGAACCATTGGCGGAAGAGGGTTTCGGCGAGGGATTCAAGGGTTTTATTTTGGCGGTGCAGCAGGTCGATTTTGTCATCAAGGCTGCTCAGAATATCCGCTATCGCTCGTTGCTCGGGAAATCGTGGAAAAGTAATGGGCAATTCACCTTGCGCAGTAATTCCAACATAAGCACGTGTTGACCCACTGTCACCGTGATTCGCTAACGTATCTTGAAAAACCGGAGAGTCAAAATAATATTTGAGGAATCTACGATCAAGTACATCTGGATTTTTTATTCTGTAATAAGTTACCTGTGGAGTTAACATTATATACGGCACCTCAAGCGTACCAACAATAGCTGTTCTCCCCAATGTTGCTTTGTGGGTTAATAAAACATCACCCGTAACCGAGAATCCTTTATTTAAAGAATCGGCCTGTTTCTTTGTAATAAAGCTACAATTGATAAGGTCTATTTTGCTTTTATTAATATCAGTCGCCATGATGAATGGTATACCACTACTAACAAAATCTTCCCCTTTGGGATGTTTTCCACCATGATTCCCATCAAGTGGTTTTTCAAGAACTTCTTCTGCCACCAATTGATTAACCGTCGCAGTTCTCCATCTTGAGGAGTTGTTTTCGTTTGAACAATTAGCGGTCTTCATAGCTTGACCTTTACTAGATTGTCACGGATGGCTTGGTTGAGTTTTTCTTCTTCATACCCTGGGAGCGCCGGCGTCCCCGTCGGCTGTTTAACTACCCTCCAATAACACACAGATAATGCAGCCGGGGACGGCGGCGCTCCCAGGCAACGCACAATGCGGAGCGGAAGCTCCGCGTTCCCAAGCAACACACGCAATACCGGCGAGGATTTTCTGCGGAGCGCTTCCAAGTGGACGAGGAGGCGATCATCAAATTGTCTTTGGCAGCGTTTCATGTTGCACCTCCGTCCTTGAGCTTCTTTTGCATTTGTTTCAAGGTATCAAGGTAGGCGGTTTCGACGTCGGATAGTTCATCCGGTAGGTGTGCGCGGTAGGCGGCGTATTCGCGGTTGGCTTTTTCTATTGCGGTTGCATGGCTGACACTGCCGGGGCCATTAAGAATGCCCATGCCGAAGTCGTGTGAGAAGCGGTCGAGTGTTTCGAGCCAGTCTTTCATGCGCATGGGTTGGTGTCTTTCAGCTTTCAATTCGGCCATATCAAAGAAGGCATTGACCAATCGGCGCAGAGCAAAGAGCTCCTTTTCGGTCATGTAGTTTTTTGCGACGTGTGTTTCGCTTTTTGTGGGTCTTTTGCCCTTGAATACGGTGAGTCCCATAAAGGGTAAGTTGGCGTTAGCGCGTTCAAAGATAATTTCGCCGGCGGTATGGCCGCTGGCGGCATAATGGAGTTTGTTTTGCACGATCTTGAAGAATTCAAACGTCTCCGGTGCATCGGCGTTGTAGTCTAAGCTGGTGGCATAGAGGTCCAGCACTTGACGATACATGACCTTCTCGCTTGAACGGATGTCACGGATCCGCTCAAGGAGTTCTTTCCAATAAATTCCGCCCCCCATGTTCTTCAGGAATTCGTCATTCATGGCGAATCCTTTTTGCAGGTATTCGTGCAGAATCCGTGTAGCCCATTGCCGGAACTGCGTCCCGCGCTGTGATCTCACCCGATAGCCGACTGCCAAAATCACCGATAAGTTGTAGTGGTTTAAGCTCCTAGAGACTTGTCGTACACCTTCGTTTCGAACTTGTAAGTATTCCTTACAAGTTGCCGTCTCCGATAGTTCACCCTCCGCATAGATCGCCTTCAGGTGCAACGTGATATTCTGTGGCGTGGTTTCAAACAGCTCTGCCATCTGCGCTTGCGTCAGCCACAATGTTTCGCCCCCTAAACGGACGTCCAACTTTGTTTGCCCATCTGTCGTTTGATAGATGATGATTTCGGAAGTGTTCTCGCTCATAGCTTGACCTTTGCTAGGTTTTCGCGGATGGCTTGGTTGAGCTTTGCTTTATACTCTGGGAGCGCTGGCGTCCCCGCCGGCTGTTTAACTACCTTCCAATAACAGACAGACAATGCCGCCGAGGACGGCGGCGCTCCCAGGCAACGCACAATGCGGACAGGAATGTCCGCGCTCCCAGGTAACACAGACAATGCCGGCGAGGATCTTCTGCGGAGCACTCCCAAGCGGGCGTTGTGATGAGTGCCATCTTTCACAGCTTGACCTTTGCCAGATTGTCACGGATGGCTTGATTGAGTTCTTCTTCTTCTTCCATTTGCGCGGCGAGTTCGGCTTGGAGGGAGGTGAAACGTTCGGCGAAGTTGAAGTCGTCTTCTTCATCCGGCAAGCCGACGTAGCGTCCGGGCGTGAGCACGTAATCAAGTTCCGCCACACGGGAGATGGGCACCGAGGCGCAGTAACCTTTGATGTCTTCGTATTTGGGAGCGCGGGGCTTCTGCCCCGCCGTATCAATGCGGAGCGGAAGCTCCGCGTTCCCAGCGTTCCCCAACCACGCGTGATACGTATCGGCAATCTTCTGGATATCCTCATGCGAGAATTCGCGCGTGCGGCGGTTGATGAGGTGCCCGAGATTGCGGGCATCGATGAAGAGGATTTCGTTGGGGCGCGGGTGTGCGTGAGCTTTGCCGCGGGCACGGTTGATGAACCACAACGCCGCAGGAATCTGCGTATTGAGAAAGAGTTTGGCGGGGAGATTGACGATGCCGTCGATGAGGTTGCCATCGGCAATCATGGCTTTACGGATGTCGCCTTCGCCGCCGGTTTTGCTGGTGAGTGCGCCTTTGGCGAGCACCACGCCGGCTTTGCCGGTGGGCGAGAGGTGAGCCGTGAAATGCTGCAACCATGCGAAGTTGGCATTGCCGGCAGGCGGTTTGCCGTAGCGCCAGCGGGCATCGCCCTGCAAGAGTTCGCCGCTCCAATCGCTGACGTTGAAGGGAGGATTAGCGAGGATGAAGTCGGCACGGAGGTCTTTATGGGCGTCGTTGAGGAAGGAGCCCTCGTTATTCCACCTAACCTGCGTGGAGTCGATATTGCGGATGGCAAGGTTCATCTTGGCGAGGCGCCAGGTGGTCTCGTTGCTCTCTTGTCCGTAGATGGAGATATCGTTGACACGGCCTTGGTGTTCTTTGACGAAGTATTCGGACTGCACGAACATGCCGCCGGATCCGCAGCAGGGATCGAACACGCGGCCTTTGTAGGGTTCGAGCATACTGACCAACAGCTCAACGATGGAACGCGGCGTATAGAACTGTCCGCCCTGTTTACCCTCCGACAAAGCGAACTCGCCCAGAAAGTACTCGAACACATGGCCGAGGACATCAGCACTGCGGGACTTGGCATCGCCAAGGGCGATATTACTGACGAGGTCAATCAATCCGCCCAAGCTGGCGGGGTCGAGGTTTTGACGGGCAAAGACTTTGGGCAAGACGCCTTTGAGCTGAGTGTTGTCCCGCTCGATAGCATCCATGGCATCATCGACGATTTTGCCGATTGTTGCCTGTTTGGCGCTGGCCTGTAAGTAACTCCAACGGGCAGCAGGCGGCACAAAGAAGATTCGCTCGGCTTTATATTCATCGGGGTCTTCCGGATCGGCGCCAAAGGAAACTTCTGTGGTGAGGCGCGTGTGGAGCTCTTCAAACGAATCGGAGATGTACTTTAGGAAGATCAACCCCAGAACCACGTGCTTATACTCGGCGGCGTCGATGTTCTTGCGGAGCTTATCGGCGGCTTTCCACAGTTGCTTTTCCAGCGGTTCGGACTTGGTTTCGGTTTTAGGAGACTTTGCCATAGATCACACACAAAAGAAAGAAAATACAAAAAGACCGCCGAGGCATCCAACACGCCCCGCCTAGTGCCCTTAATTATACCAAACACTTTACCCCAAAGTCAACCACAACCCTTACCCCCAGGAGCACTCACGCCCTCTGGGAGCGCGGGCGTCCTCGCCGGCTGAATAACTACCCTCCAATAACACACGCACACAAAATGCCGCCGGGGACGGCGGCGCTCCCAGGCAATACACAGAATGCCGACGAGGATTTTCTGTGAAGCGCTCCCAGGAAATACACAATGCGGACAGGAATGTCCACGCTCCCAGAAAGAAGCCCCGTTAGCTACATCACGCTCCCTAAGAAATGCCTATTGTTTGGGAGCGCGGGGCTTCTGCCCCGCTGTTCTCTTTATACTCTCTCCCATTCACTCCTGCGTCTCTTCCTCTGGGAACGCTGGCGTCTCGCCGGCTGAATAACTACCTGCCAATAACACACGCACACAAAATGCCGCCGGGGACGGCGGCGCTCCCAGGCAATACACAATGCGGACAGGAATGTCCGCGCTCCCAGAAAGAAGCCCCGTCAGCTACATCACGCTCCCTAAGAAGTGCCTATTGTTTGGGAGCGCGGGGCTTCTGCCCCGCCGTTCTCTTTATACTCTCTTCCATTCACTCCTGCTTCTCTTCCTCTGGGAGTGCTGGCGTCCTCGCCGGCTGAATAACTACCCTCCATCAGTACACGAAATGCCGCCGGGGACGGCGGCGCTCCCAGGCAACACACAATGCGGACAGCAGTGCCCGCGCTCCTAGGTAATAATACTCGACTGTGTGGGTGGCTCTAGTGGCAGGGTACGCGTGGCTGGAGTGAGGGGGTATGCGAGGCTCCAGCCTCGTACGGCCTGAGGCTGGAGTCTAAGGGACTATGAGGGTCGAGCCTCGCGGGGTATCGGTATCGAGCCAAGCAAGGTGTTCCGGCCACGGGTACTGACACCCATCGCAAGGCTCGATGGGTGTCATGCATTGGCTGGATGGGGTGTGATCCACTGGCCCGATGGGTTCGATGGTAATGGCTGGATGGGTTGCCAAATGGGCACAAAAAAGGCGGAGGTTTATCACCTCCGCCCGTTTAAGCGTTTATGTTACCTGCTTTTAGTCGGCCACGGTGAGTAGTTCCGTGAGTGTGCCGATCGCGAGCTTTTTGCTGCGGTTGATGCGGTTGCGGACTTCCACGCGGTAACTCATCCCCTGCTGCAGCCCTGCCGGAATGGAGAAGCTGAGTCGGGCGGGTTTGTTATCGAGGACGGCCGTTGCGCGCACGACATCGCCTTCGCCTTGTGGAACAAACCAGACGCCTTCATCGCCCATGAGGGGATGGATGCGTAGGTTGTGCCCGCGGATGCCGGCAATGCCGCCGGGGGTGAGCGTCTCGTTGGTCGTGCCGCTGAGAGCATCCTCCAAGCGTGTGAGCACTGGCGTTTTGGCCTTGAAGTCCTGCAAGGTCACCGAGAGGTTATCAGGACTGATAACCATGTTCTGCAGAGACTTGCTGAAGGTCATCTTCATCCGGAAACGGCGGGCTTTGTCGGCAATTTCGTTGCCGTCTTTGTCCATGACGCCGTTGGCGAAGAGGTGGATGCTCCCGAGTCCGGGGATCTCCACCGCCATGCCGTGCATGACTTCATTGGCGATGACTTCGCCGATGTTGTGCAGCACCGCCAGCACGTCGGCTTCCGACACGGTGGTACCGGAGGCAGCGATGAGCTTGGCGAGTTTGGCCGTCGGAAGTTTCTGCCCCATTTGCGTGGCGTAGATGTACTCTCCACGATCCTTCTGTTCAGCCTGAAATGCAGGCCGCTTGATTAGTGTGATTTTTGACATGATGTCTTGTTCTTTCTGCCGCCTATGATTGATATTGGCAGCCGGCGGCGTCTGTCAACCCGACGCCAGAAAGATTCCTAAACATAGCCTAACAGCACACTCGTGCGATTGGTGGATATCCCCCTGGCATCTGAACTGCACGCCGGCCAAACGGGCAGTCTGTATGGTTGATGGCTCCTTGGAGCTTAAGCTCTCGTATGTCGGGGGGCGGTCGTTCGCATTGGAACGCCGAGCCTCAAGGTCCGAATCAGTGACGAGTCACTCAATGGGGTCAACGGGGATGCAGTTTAGCAGAATTAAGGTGTAAGTCAAGCAGGAATGTTTGCAGTGGAATGAACCTCAATAATGACAGGGGGAGGAGAGAAGTAGTAAGTGAGAGGCTGACGCGAGAGAGGGGATAAACGCGGTGCGGTGCCCTCTGGGAGCGCTGGCGTCCTCGCCGGCTGTATAACTACCATCCATTAATATACACAAATGCCGGCGGGGACGCCGGCGCTCCCAGGCAAGACACGCAATGCGGGACAGAAGCTCCGCGCTCCCAGGAGAGGTGGTGTTAGCACGGGAGTTATGTTGTGCGGGCGGCGTGGAGGCGGATTTGGTAGGCGGTGACGGCGAGGGCGCTGACGACGTTGAGGGAGTTTTTGGTGCCGCACATGGGAATGCGGATGGTGGCGGCGCAGGTTTGGATGGTTTCGGGGAGGAGGCCGAAGCGTTCGCTGCCGAGGAGGAGCGCGCAGGGGATGGGCCAGGAGTAGGTTTCGGGCGGGGGAGCGTTTTGAACGGTTTCGAGTGCGATGCAGGGGATGCCGTTTTGTTTGAGTTCTGTAATGGCGTCGCGGATGTGTTGGCAGCGGCGCCAGGGGATGCGTTGTTCGGTTCCGAGTGCGGCAGCAGCGACGCGGGTGTCGGCAGCGGGATCGGAGGTGTAGCCGGTGAGGATGATTTGTTTGAGGCCGAAGCATTCGGCGGTGCGGAAGATGCCGCCGACGTTGAGGGCTGAGCGGATGTTGTCGGCGATGATGGTGACGTCGAGTGCCGGAAGGGGCGTAGCATCGGCCGGCAGGTCGGTGTCGAGGATGTTGGCGTCGGTGGCTTTGCGGCGGGTGATTTGGCGTTCAACGGGGACGAGTACGTGCCAGAGCTGTTCGCGGGTCATGCCGGGATGGAGGAGCTCGGCGAGTTTGTCCATGCGGGGAATGCCGGAGGCTTGCATCCATTGTTTGGTTTGTGCAAGCTCGGCAGGGTTCCACTGTTTATCGAGCGCCGACAAGCGTTCGAACGCCTGTTTCCAGAGGCGTTCGAACGTAGGGCTGCTATCACCGTTCATTAGAGCGTGGGGTTGGCGACGCGCAGTTCGCGCGCACGTTCCGGCGGGATGTAGGTGGAGGGGTAGACGTAGACGCGCGGCGTGTAGAACTCGGGAACGTCGACCTTGGCCGCCAAGGCCGCACGGGCTTCTGTCGTCTGCGGAATGGGGCTCTTGATTTCGCCTGTCATCGCATGCGCCGTGATTTCGTAGCGGTTTTTGACGGGCGAAGCAAAGAGGTTGCCGCGTTCGAGCTGGTAGAAGGTGGCAGCAGGTTCGGTTTCGAGCATGGCGCCGAGGGTGCGGTCTTCTTCATGCACCGACCAGAAGGGGGTCATGGATTGGATGATGCAGATGTTGGCGGGGGTTTCTTCGAGCAGGCGCTCGAGATCGGCACGCCATTTTTCGGAGGGCACGCTGCGCAGGCAGAGGCACAGGGCGGTGAGGTTGTGCTTCTTGATGAGATTGATGATGATTTTGGGGTCAATCTCGGCATAGTAGGAGAGGTCGGCCACGGGCATCATGCGCAAGCGGTGGAAGGAGGCGAACATGCGGATCATCTGGACAGGGAAGGCTTCGTCTTCCACAATGGTGCCGTCTTGACGCTGCACGAAGAGAATCGGCGAGATGGCCGAGAGGTGCATGGCGTAGGGGCGCGCGGCATCCAGGAATGCGGGGACGTCTTCTTCTTCAATGCGCGGAACGATGAGCATGGTTGAGGGCAAGGACATGCCGCAGAGGCGGCCGATCTTGGCGCGGGCCATACCGAGTTCGGGCGAGAAGGGGGCAACGCTCCACCAGCCGTAGCAGAGGCCGTTCGGAATGGCGAGGCCGGTTTGGAAGACGGGCTTGCCGTTGACGTAGCCTTGTGCACCGTCGCCACGGACTTCGAGGGCGATTTTGAGGGTGCCGGCGGGGCGGAGCCAGGTGCGGCTTTCGGAGGCGACGAGGTCGTTATTGAGCCAGCATTGGATGCGGACGAAGCCTTCGTCGTCAAAGCCGAAGCGGATCATGGCACCGGCACTGCGGCGGGCGTAGACCCAGAAGAAGCCGACGCTTTCGTCGAGGACAACTTCGAGGTAGCCATCGCGCATGAGCTCGGAGCGTTTGAGACGGAGGTAAGCTTCGGCCATGTCGGAACCGGCCTTGATTTCGTAACGTCCTTGTTCGTCGACGCGTGTGTGGGAGCCGAAGGCTTCCCAGTGGTCGGAGAGGAAGCCGCCTTTGAATTCTTCGTCAATGATGGTTTGCAAAGGAACCAAGCTTTGGTAGAGTTCGCGGGTTTGGCGGCTGCGGGCGGATCCGACGGATTCGCGGATGAACTCAAAGCAGACAGCGGCTTCAGGCACGGCGAGCAGGTTGGAAGTGTAGAGCATGCGGGCGAATTCGTGCCCGGTGGTTTCGCCCTTGCGCGAGAGTTCGAGCAGGCCGCGGATGTTCTCGTAGCGCTCGGAGGGAGAGTCGAGCAGGCCTTGCAGAATCTGGCGGGCTTCGATCTCTTCCGGGTGTTCCTTCACGAGTTTGCGCATGAGGTCGCGGGCTTCATCGCGGCGGTTGTTGGTAATGAGCCAGCGGGCTTGTTCCATAATCAGAATGGGCGTGTTGGGGAAGGCGCAGGCGTACATGTTGAGCATGGCGACCTGTTCTTCCTTATGCCCCATCTTTTCGAGCAGGCGGGCGCGGCGGATGGCGAGATCGACTTGGCCGGGATTTAGCTCGAGGCTGCTCGTATAGCAGGCTAGTGCCTTATCCATATTTTCCAAACGCAGCCAAGCATCACCCTCAAGCGCCAAGGGCGCAGGGTTGGCGGGCATGAGTTTATGCCAAGCCTGCCAAGCTTCGATCGCTTTGGCGTAGTCACCCAAGACGAAGGAGTTGAACCCTTTTTGGCGCAGGAGTTCGGCCTGAGCTGCAGGCGTCAGCGAGCCTTCACCATCCGGCAGAGCGTTGATTTGGTAGTAGAGCGACAGCGGACCACCCTTTAAGTCGGCAGGAATGTAAATCTCGGTGAGGAGTTCGTTCCAGCGCAGGTCAAACGGCGGCTCGAGGAAATCACCGACCAAGCGCACGCCCTTGATCTGGTGGAGCATATTGCCGGTGGAGGGAAGCTTTTCGAGAACCTGCGGGAGCTTGACCATGAGGGTGAGGTTGTCAGGGTCGAGGTTGGCCTTCATGCGGATAAGCCAATCGGCCAGCAGGACGAATTGTTCTTCCGTGACTTGCGAGGCGTCAACATAAACGCCGGAGGCTTTGAGCTTCTTGAGGTCGTCGGCCAGTTCAACCTGCGAAATGCGGGGCAGGAAGTTGGCATCGCGGATGGAGATCATCGGGCAGATGGGGGCATTGTTAATGCGCGACATCAGCGAGATCACATCGGTGTTCCACGGCGGCAGCACGAGCGGCACGGAGGATTCAATACGGATCCACGGCGGCGAGATGACGGAGAAGCGGTAGCTATTCTGGTTCATCCAGTCCGACATGTACGAAATGTTGCGGGCCATCTCGGGCGTCCACGTCAAGAGGGCGTCTTGGCGGGCAATCATCTTGGTGGAAATGACGTTGATGTCACCGATACCTTCGACTTCGTCCCATACGCTCACACCGACCATGCCGGGGAGGGGGTCGCCGAGCGTCAGCACGCGTCCGCCGAAGAGGAGCTTGCCGTTCAAGCGCAGATAGACCAAGTTGTCGCGCAAGCCGACGAGCAGGTCGAAGTCCGTACGCGCTTCGTTCGTCAGCGTATCCACAGCCAAAATGCGTTCTTCGGAAAAAGCGTCTCGCTGGCGCAAGCTGACGTTGCCGAGATTATCGAGTGTAAAGCAGAGGTACTCGCCCGTCGGTGTCGCACGCATGTACAACACGTACCGGCCGCGCTTGATTTGGAAGCGCATGGAGAGGAAGCCGTCCTTGAACACGTCACTACCCGCCAGCCACGCTTTCGCGCCGGTGGTTTGAGTGTTGTTGATCAGGTCGGCGGGGTTCTCCGGCGGAACGGCGCGCAGGCGCAGTTCTTCGTTGTCCACCGTGACGTTACCCCATTCGCGCACCCATGACATAGCGGGGAAGGAGCGCAGTTTATTGGAGCGGTCAACATTGTAGGGCTGGAAAGCGTCGAGCTTGTCGCCGAGCTCTTTGGCCGACCAGTTGGGATTGACCAACAGGCGGTTGAGGCGGCGCGGGTCGCTGAACTGGGTGTTCAACGCAAGAGCGCCAAGAGTGAAGCCGAGCACGTAGTTGGTGCCGACTTCGCGTAAATTGACTTCGCGGATGATGCGCGCATTGGAGTCGTATTGGCCATAGTCGCCGTAGGGGAAGAAGAACGCCTGAGGTTTTTCTTTCACCTTCTTCTGGAACTCGTCCATGATGCTCTTGTGGTCTTTTTCGAGACGGGTGACGAACTCGGTCGGGATTTCATACCGCTGTTCAACCGGCAGCCACTTGGGCGTGGTGAAGAACGGGCCGGTTTCGCCATTGGGGCCCGCGGGGATATAGTCGAAGCCCTTGTTGGACTGCGCGGCCAAGTCCCAAGTGCCCATCGCGAGCATGTCGGACAAATACGGCCACAGCAGCGCCTGCGGGTCGCCTTTATGGATAGGGTCGGTCCAGACGCCCATCACCGCCCGCCATTTGTGGGCATTGAGAATGGAGCGCGTCTCAAAGTAGGAGGTCTTGCGCGATTGCTCAAACGTCAACAGCAGCGCCTTTTGAGGAAGCGGCTTCTTTTCTTGATAGAACTTGCGCACGTCTTCCAAATCAATCGTGACGTAACCGCGGCCTGCCAATTCGTCCACATGGCGGCGGAAAACTTCCGGCAGGGTATCCTGCGAGCCCGGATTGACGGCTTCTTCGGAAACACCGTAGTAGGCGATTGCGAGGAACGAATTAGCACCGGAACGTGCATCGACCGCGTACGTCGGCTTGGTGCTGGTATAGCGTGTCCACAACGTACGCACCGGGGTCCACAACGCGGCGCCAATCAGAACGACTCCGAAAAACAGCAGCCAGTTGCGGATCTGCGAATCCTTCTGCATGGCCACAGGACGCGTCCACTTGTTATCCCGGGTATTCGGCGCAGGTGCCTGAACTTGAGGCGGTTTCTTAGCTGTGCTCATCCGCGAGTCCCCCATTTCTTACCTTTAAGGCTGATCAAAGCCCAATAAAGCTGCCAGCTGTAGAAAGCCATATACGACAGCGTGAATACGAATCCGGCCCACCACCAACGCCGCCCCGTCTGGGCGTAGAAGTGCAAGGCCCACACAACCGTGATCGCGAACACGCCGATCGTATACGAGGCCGTCACATGCCCCGCCATAATCGGCCCGATCACCAACGCCTGCAACATGATAAACGGCTCAAACAGCGGCATCCACATCATGGCATACCACGACAGCGCCGGAATCGGATGCTTGCGCCACATGAACTTGCCGGACTTCCAAATCTCCCGCAAGTATGACCGCATCCACCGCGTCTGCTGGCGCGTATAGACGTTCCAGTTCTCCGGGGCGATCGTCGTCGCGAGCGCCTCGTCGTCATACACGATCTTATAATCGCGTAAAATCAAATTCGTCAGCGACCGGTCATCCGCGTAGTTTCCGCGCTCGCCCCACACCGTCGCATTGATCCAATCCTCCAAAATACTCAGCACGCAAACTCGGCGGTAGGCCGAGAAACACCCCGGCAGACAGCTCACCGCGCCAAACACGCTCTCCGCCGCCTTCATGATTTTATACGAGAAATAATACCGCACGTCCTGCATCTTCGTCAACGTATTCGTCGCGGCATTCTCCACGTCGCAGTGCCCTGAAATACCCCCCACGCGCGGATCGATGAACCCTTGCAGCACCTTCCGCAGCGAACCCGGGAAAATAAACGTATCCGAGTCCACGCAAATCACGAACTCACCGCGCGCAATCAACATCGACACGCCCCACCCGTGACACAACCCCCGGTTCTTCTCAAAGTCGATAATCACCAAATGCGGATGCAGCGACTGCGACTTACGCATCTCCGCCAGCGTATTATCCGTCGAGCCGTCATTCACCGCGATAACCTCGATCTTCTCCTCCGGATACCCCGCCGAGAACACCCGCTCAATCGTCTGCCGGATCGCCTCGCCCTCATTCATGCACGGCACCAGAATCGTCACCGTCGGCTCAAAATCCGCATTCTTCGGCGGCACGTAGAACGCCGCGATGATAAACCGCGACAGCACGAACACACCCGCCATCAACGAATAAATCGACACCGCCGGCTGATACCAATAGTTCTCCGCATTCTTCAGCTGGAAAAACACTGCCGACGCCAACATCGTCATCGCGATCGCGCCCACCACAATCACCACCCACTTCGGCGGCTGATGGTACAAACTGTGGATCCGCTCCTTAACCTCCGCCTCCGTCGGTGCCGGCCACGGCTCGGCGACATCCAGCCACAACTCCGACTGAACCAACGCCTTACGGCAGTACGGGCAAACCGTCGGCGGAGGTGTTCCCACCACATTCACCGACAACGAACATGACGCGCAACGACATTTAATACTACGAACGGACTTACGAATCCTCGGTGTGCTCTCGCTCATCAGGACAACATTCCTATCATATAAAGGAGCTCAAGTATAACAAAACCCCCTGCATTATCAACCTAAAACACCTCTTTTTTCCAATAAAAGAAAACCCACCGCCCCGCCAAGCCCCCGCCTCAACACCTCCAAACCCTCTCAACCGCCACAATAAACTTGAAACTCCCGCCCAAAGATGCTACTATTCCCCCAACGCACCGCACACCGCGGCGCACGCCAGTCGCATTTCAAACAAAGGATTAAAATAATGAATAAAACCGCATCTTCCCAAGAATCCAAAAAAGTCCTCGTCATCAACGCCGGCAGCTCCTCCGTCAAATTCATGCTCTTCGCCATCCCCTCCGAAGAAATGCTCGCCAAAGGCCTCATCGAACGCATCGGCACCCCCAAAGCCAACCTCGTCTACCAACTCGCCGGCCAACCCAAAACCGAAACCCCCGTCGTCGCCACCAACCACCTCGAAGCCATGAACGTCGTCTGCCAGACGCTCACCCACCCCGAGCACGGCGCCCTCAAAACCCTTGAAGAAGTCGACGCCATCGGCCACCGCGTCGTCCACGGCGCTGAAGAATTCTCCGCCCCCGTCCTCGTCACCGACCCCGTTAAAGAAGCCATCCGCGCCGCCTCCGTCCTCGCACCCCTCCACAACCCCCCCAACCTCGACGGCATCCGCGCCTGCGAAGCCGCCCTCCCCGGCGTCCCCAACGTCGTCGTCTTCGACACCGCCTTCCACCAAACCATGCCCGAACACACCTACCTCTACGCCATCCCCAAACACTTCTACACCCAATTCGGCATCCGCAAATACGGCTTCCACGGCACCAGCCACAAATTCATCACCCACGCCGCCGCCGAACACCTCGGCAAACCCGTCGAACAGCTCAAACTCATCACCTGCCACCTCGGCAACGGCTCCTCCATCGCCGCCATTGACGGCGGCAAAGTCCTCGACACCACCATGGGCCTCACCCCCCTCGCCGGCCTCATCATGGGCACCCGTAGCGGCGACATCGACCCCGGCGTCATCTTCTACCTCAAACGCCAAGGCCTCAGCGCCAAAGACATCAGCGACATGCTCAACAAAGAAAGCGGACTCCTCGCCATCGCCGGCACCGGCAGCGGCGACATGCGCGAACTCGTCGCCGCCGCAGACGCCGGCAGCCACGAAGCCCACACCGCCCTCAAAATGTTCGCCCACCGCGCCGCCCTCTTCATCGGCGGCTACCACGCCACCCTCGGCGGGGCCCACGCCATCATCTTCACCGGCGGTATCGGCGAAAACTCCTCCCCTGCCCGCGCCGCCATCCTCAAAAACCTCAAAGCCCTCGGCGCCCACCTCGACCCCGACGCCAACAAATCCTGCTCCTTCGGCAAAAGCGGCCTCATCACCACCGCCGACAGCCCCCTCCCCGCCTACGTACTCCCCACCAACGAAGAACTCATGATCGCGCGCGAAACCGTCCAAACCCTCACCGCCGCCAAATAACGAGCTAGAACACACCACCCAAAAAGGCCAGCCCACACAGGCTGGCCTTTTTCATTCCCCGCGCCCTTCTCCTTCTCCACCGGCATCCATAGATCTGTCCAATCAGTCCAATCTGTCTAACCACACCTCCCTCCTCTCCCCCTCCGCGTCAACCTCTTTTCCCTCGCCCCCTGCAATTTACGCTTGCAAAAGACCCACAATTACGCTACAGTAAACACCATTGAGTTTGCACCGCCCGACAACCACCAAAGGGAAGCAACCCCATCCGGACACCCCTCCAAAAACGGACACACGAGGAAAACATCATGAAAACGACGACCACCCTCACCGCCCTCATCACCCTCGCGGCCACCGCCGCCCTCGCCGCCGACCCCATCATTGTCGACATCGACGCTCTCCCCGACGAAGGCATCCAAGTCCCCCGCAACGGTGCAGTTTGGGATTTCAACACCACCGTCAATTGGACTACCGACGATGGCATTACCCGCACTCCTTGGACCGACAACAACAACATCGCCCGCTTCCAGCTCCAAACCCTCCCCGACTGGGCTGACATGGTTGTGTACGTCACCAACACCTACGGACAAGTCGGCACTCACCAACTCCTGATGACGGGCACTCTTCCCGGCAGCAAAAAAGCAATCTTTCGTGGTGATCCCTTATATATCGGCGCAGGCGGCGTTTACTTTGGTTCGGCAGATACAAGTACCCAACTCTTCCTCACCAATGGAACAGTGGCGACGTCATCACAAACATGGCAATATGCTCTCCCCTCTGCCTTGAACGGTGCAGCACTAATGACCATCTTTTCGCTCACCAATGCCCCCGGCATCCAAACGGATCTCACCTTTGACGGTCTCAGCATGGCAGATGCAGGTAACGCCGCCAACACTGCCCGCCGCCCTCAATTCTACATTACAGGCTCTGGCGTATGGGATGGCGACACCACCATCAAAAACGGTGGCTGCTTGAAATTCAGCATAACAGCAAACGATAACCGTCCGACACTCTTCCCCACTCGCAACCTCATTCTCCAAGGCGGGTGCTTGCACATGCACTTTGCCAACGATTCGATTCGCTCAACCCAACACGTCGCCAATATCTATATCGAAAAAGGCGCCAATATGCTCTGGGGTGTCGGTGCAGGCAACATCAACAACTTTTACGTCTGTCAACAAATCGAACGTCGCGGTATAGGCGGAACATTCAACACCCCCGTCTACTGGGGCGCGCTTGACCTTTACACCGAAACGGCCAACATCAATGGCATCCTCGGTGGCTGGTGCACCTCCTCTCAAGGCGGCTTCGCCACAGTTGCCGCACATGCCAACGCTCCTGCCGGCACCATGCGCGTCGGCGGCACAACCGGCACCGCCAAAACCGTCGACACTTGGCAAACAGCAGTCAACATCAATGCTAACTCCGGCGGAACCCGTACAGCGGGCGATTGTACAATCAATGCTCTCCTGATATCAACCAATGAGCTCATTAATCTCGACACCGCCACTCTCACCCTCCGCTCCGGCGGGCTCATTCTCAATACCCCTGCAATAAACGGAATTCTGACCGGTGGCAGCATTTGTACGCTCTTCTCAACTGGCGAACTCTTTCTCCACGCTCTCGCTAACTACACCATCGGTTCCACTATTGTTGACAACGGCGACACCCCCTGTACACTCGTTAAAGCAGGCCCCTTCAACCTTACCCTCACCGCCGCCAACACCTACACTGGTGACACCTACCTCAACTCCGGCACCCTCACCTACTCCGATAATGCCGCCCTCACCGGCAACATCATCCAAGCCGGCGGAACCACCCTCGCCCTCGCCGATGGCGGCACCTATCAACCCCCTGTGCCAACCGAACTCTACGGCAACCTCCACATCGGTAACGGCGCGCAACTCAACCTTGCTGCCGGCGTAACATCCAAAACCATCACGCTCGCCAACCGCTTTGCCACACTCACCGGCCCCGCCTCCGCAGAAGGCGCAACGATCGATCTCACCGCCTCCGACATCTCTACACGCGGCAAATATCCCATCATCTCCTGGGTTGACGACGTCACACTCAATCAATTTGATGCCGCAAAATTTAAAGTGGTGCTGGACTCACGCATCATCGGCAATCTCGAGGTAGAAGACAATGCTCTCGTCCTCAACGTCACCGAAGTTATCCTTCCCACCAACATCTTCCTCTACTAAACCCATGCACAAAAACATCCTACTCGCGGTGAGCCTCCTCGCCGCGGGTTTTGCATTCTCCGCCGCCGACCCCATTACGCCCCTCCACGTCCAAGGCGAAAACTTCGTCACCCCCGACGGCCAACCTGTACGCTTCTGGGGCGTCAACCTCGTCTCCCTCTACCCCACCCACGCCGAAGCCGAACAACTCGCCGCCACCCTCGCCGAACGCCAAATCAACCTCGTCCGCCCCCACCACATGCTCCGCTACAGCGCCGACTGGATCTACCGCTCCAAAATACGCGCCCTCACCCTCGAAGGCCCCACCACCCGCCAACCCGACCCCGAAGCCTGGGACCGCTTCGACTACCTCAACGCCCAACTCCGACAACGCGGCATCTACCTCCAACTCAGCCTCCACTTCTCCCGCACCTACAAAGAAGCCGACGCCGACATCATCCCCGGCACCCCCGCCGACAACCAAGCCTGGCGTGCCGCCATCCGCGAACTCAACTCCCGCGACTGGCGCGCCAAACAAGACCCCCTCAAAATGCTCCCCACCCTCGACCCCCGCGCCAACGCCCTCCAACAAGAATTCGCCCGCCAGCTCCTCACCCACCGCAACCCCTACACCGGCCTCACCTACGCCCAAGACCCCCAAGTCCTCACCCTCGAAATCGTCAACGAATCCTCCGCCGAATACTGCCTCATCTGCGGCAACACCTTCCCCGCCTACTTCCAACAACAACTCGACGCCAAATGGCAAACCCTCTGGCAAACCACCCACCAACCCGGCGACCCCATCCCCCTCACCCAACTCAAACAACCCGCCCACCAAACCCTCCGCACCCAACTCTACCGCAGCCTCGACCAAGACTACTACGCCACCATGCTCCAACTCATCCGCTCCACCGGCAGCAAAGCCGCCGTCACCTACAGCAACCTCTGGCGCGGCGAAGGCAACCTCGCCATCCACGCCACCGGCGACTTCATCGAAGACCACTCCTACATCAACCCCCTCTTTACTCTCGCCCCCCGCGACCCCATCACCCCCCAAACCCGCACCCTCCTCGCCAACAAACCCTACATCATCGCCGAACTCAACCAAGCCGAAGGCGACAACAACATCCGCGCCCAAGCCCCCACCCGCACCCAACTCCCCCTCGCCCAAGTCCTCTACGGCAGCCTCCACAACTACGCCGGCCTCGTCTGGTTCGCCTGGTGCCACGGCGACCGTGCCCTCGGCTCCGACGGCTACGGCCTAACCCCCGACCGCAACCCCCACCTCGGCGACCTCGCCAACGACACCATGCTCCAAGACCACCTCCGCACCTGCGGCCTCATCTACCGCAACCACCTTATCACCCCCAGCCAATCCCCCCAAGTCATCACCGTCACGCCCCCCTACCCCGCCAACAACTACAACCAACTCATGCAAGAACAAACCCCCGACCCCCCCGGCGGGCCCCACAACCCCCCCCGCCCCGAAACCTGTGCGCCCCCCCGCACGACCCCGGCGGGCGCCCCCACCCCATCCACCGCGTCAGCCCCCCACGCCCCATCTGCGTCATCTGTAAAATCTGCGGATACTCACTCCACCACTCTCCGCGACTCCGCGCCTCCGCGAGAGCGCCCCTCCCCTCCACCCGCCACCCCCAACAACA
>JAVBMC010000020.1:0-58400 GCA_031552845.1 Kiritimatiellia bacterium | reverse complement strand
CACCGCATGCGCCGTCGAAACCGTCGTCGGCCAGCGTGAAGTGCGCTTCTGCTGCAACAGCCACAAGGCGCACTCATCCACCAGCTTCTGATCCTGCGTCACTTCGCGGAATGCCTCCATCACCATCGCCTGCGTCTCGATTGGGGCTTCATACCACCACCACGAACGGGTCAGCTTCCAATACATCCCCAGCTCCTCGGACTCAACCGCATTCTCTTGCATCGATTTGCAGATCAGCTTCGCGGTGTCCGCATCGCCCAAGCGGAAGAGGGCGATTGCCAGCTGCGCCCGCGTGTAGAGCGGGAACTTTTGCCAACCCTCCGCCGCGGCTTTGAGCATCTCGCGCAGCGCCGGTTCATTCAAGTCCGATAGCTTGATCTCCTCCATGAAGAATGTACGGGCATACAGATAATTCACATCATCCGTCCCGGCAGAGAGCGGTTCTTTATTATCCTTTGCGGCCTTCACGCGGTTGTAGCACCTGTTGTCCAACTGCACCACCGCGTTGCGGATCAGCTCAAGGTCAATATCCTTCACGCCCAGCTTGCGCAGATGTCCAACCCCCGTGACGATCTTCAACGACACCCAATGGTTCTCCGGCCCGCCCGCAAACCACGGCCAAAGCCCGCTGTTGTTGCGCATTACGCGTAGGCGGGCAATGATCTGCTTACGTTCGCGCTCGGCGCGGTCTTTGTCGAAGAGCAGGGCGATGTCGCGCCGCTGTTCCGATTCCTTCAGCGCCGACTTCAGCCACGGCGTCTCCTCAATCAACAGCCGCTTCAGCTCCTGGTTCTTCTCCAACGGACTCTTGAGGGTTCCCTCGTTCAAGGCCTGCCACCGCTTGAACACCTCCTCGATCTTCGGGTTCTGCTGCAAGATGTGCCGCGCCAGCGTGTTGGCATAGTATCGATGGAACAGCTGCTCCGCGCACTCGTGCGGATACTCCATCAAATACGGCAACGCCAGCACCGCCGACCACACTGCATTCGGCGTGACTTCGAGCTTGAGGTTGATGTTCTCAATCCCCTTCAGCTCCGCCATGTTCAACAGCCGCTTCATCTCAAACGTCTTATCCTGATTCGGCCTCACCGTAAACGCCAGCGACTCCGTCAACGCAATACGTTTCGACAGCACCGGCAGGAAAGCCTCCTCGCCATCGCCACAGTCCGTGCCTTTTGCCATCAGCGTATACTGCAACAACCCCGCCGCCTGCTCCGGCACCTTCACCTTCCAGCTGAACGCCTTCGACTCACCCGGCTTGAGCGTGAACGCCTGCTCCGCACCCTCGGCCACGAACAGCGCCGTGTTCACCGCACCACTGCGCCCATCGCGCAACACCAAGCTCACCTGACCCGCCTGATTCGTCTCCGACGTATTCGTCAGCTTGACCGGCAGTTCAATCACATCCCCCTCACGCAGGAAGCGCGGAAAGTTCGGCTCCAGCATCAACCGCCGTTGTGTGACAGTCTCCGCCTCCAAATACCCCGACGACAAATCCCTCTCATGCGCCAGCACCCGCACCTTCCACCCCGTCAACGCCTCCGGGGCCGTAAACGCAAGCACCGCATTCCCATCCACCTCCGTCTCCTGATGCGGCAGGAAGAACGCCGTCTCGCTCAAGTTCCGACGGATATTCACCACAGGCTCTTTGCCCGCCTCTTCCATCTTACTTCTTGCTTTATCGGCTTTGCGTGCCCAGACCTCCCCGACGGCACTACTAGCAAGTACTCCAGCTGCATCGGCGGATACTTCATATAATACTACTTCATCGCCACCGCCATATGACATTCTTGCACCACGCATGGCGGGAGAACTTGAGTCATAGACGTTCTTCATGCGCACAGCTGATTTCATGATTCCCCCAAAGCTCCAGTGGTACCACTGTGTCAATTCACGATCCCAGATACGCCACGGCATATCCCAACTCTCACGCGGTAATGTCTTAGAATAGATGCTCCGGCTGTCTTCTGATGTGAAGACCGACCTCCAATATTCATATCCGGAAGCGAAGCCTGTGAACGACGGCCAATAGCTTGAGATAAACGAATCCAGCGACGCATCATACATGCATCCAATCACCTCGGCTGTGGCGGGCGAACCATCGGGACGCTTGACTAACAACAGCCACTTCTCCTTGTCGCCGGGTTCGAGCTTGGAGCGCATGTGCCGCCACTCCAGCTTGAGCTGTTTGTTGCTCCACGGCACGTTGATGAAGGTGCTTTGCTCATACTTCTCGCCTTCGCGCACCATGAGCGTCCGTAACATACACCCGCCGCGCAAATCTTCGGTGATGGGATACTCAACCACCAGCTGCGTGTCTTCAGGCTTATTCATCCAACGCTTCAACAGCTTGCCATCACGATACAGCTCCGCTTGACAATACGCCGTGGGATACCCGCTGCCCCAGACGGCACGGAAGGTTTCGCCCGGTTCCACAGTGTTCTTCTCACACTCTAGGATTGCGCCAACACCCACGGCGGACTTCTTCGCCGCGAGGTCGGTCACAGTAGCCACTGACTTCGAGGTTACCGCCGCGCCGAACTTATCTTTGGCTTGCACTTCCAACAGATACACGCCGGCGGGTAGGGCGGCCTCTACCATGGTGTTGCCCGTAGCGTCAGATTTGAATGGAAGCTTGAGAAGCATCTTGCCGATCGGCCAGTTCAACGGCTGATTCGGATCCTTCTCCTCGTTGGCAGCAATACTTGTTGGCGTGGGGCGCTTGGGCGGTTGCAGTTGATGGACCAGCAGTTCACCTTCGCCGGGAATAGGATTGCCGTTTAGGTTACGTGTGAAGATGTCGATCTTGGCGGGCTGTCCGGCTTCAATCCAGCTCGGAGGATTGATGTTGACCCGCAAGGCGGTGAAGCCCAAAGTAATCGACTGGGATGCGCTGCGTGTTTCGCCGGTTGTATCAACGACGTCAATGCGGGCAGTGAACGTAAAGGTCGGTTCATCGGTAGGTTTGGCGTTCTCAGGCGCCTCGGCCTTAAACGTCAGCGTATAGTTACCCTGTTCGTCGGTCTGGGTTTCGCCCTGTGCGATGACTTTATTGGGAGTGGGATTACGGTAATACCACCAGCACCACCACGGATAACTCGTGCGGCGTTGAATCGACCACTTGACCTTCGCATGCGTGGCCGGCAAGCCCGCATAACTCTGCGCACGTCCGGTGAATTGCGCCTCCTCACCCAGCTTATACTCCGCCTTGGGCGGGTCAACAATCACTTCAAACTTAGGCCGCTTGTACTCCTCTACGCTAAAATCTGTTGAGCCATGATCCATCGTTAATCTAAACCTGCCGGTACCGCGCCCCTCGGGAATGACGAATGACCCGCTGAAAGAACCGAACGCATTGGCCTGCTCCTTGTGCGCTCCAATCTCCTGTCCGTTGGAATCCCGCAAGCGGATCGTGTAGTTAGCATTCGGGCGGATTTCATAAGTGCCGGTCGCGGCGTCGGTGGTATAGTAGATGCCTTTGTACTGTACAGTCTGCCCTGGGCGGTAGATCGCGCGATCGGTCAGCAGGAGAATCTTCTTCGGCTCCGGTTCGCCTGGGCGGCCATAACTAAACGAATATCCCGGCCACCATACGATAGCATCCTCATCCTGACGGGCGCGCACCGTATGCACAATCTTGCCTGTCAGATCAAACCGCGCTTGACCGAGTGAGTCTGTCTGTAACTGCTCGGCCTGGATGTCACGTTTGTTCGTGTCTCTCAATGTATAAAAGAATGTGATAGGAGTGTCGGGCACAGGCTTTCCGCTGTCGGCCTCAAACACCCGCGCAACCAACTCGCTGCCAATCTGACTAATCTGACTGACATCCATCGCCAAATCGCTGACTTGTATGCACCGGCAATCCACAATGTTGCCTGTATTTCGATTACTCCACTCCGCATCATCTTTCAGCGAAGCGACAAGATAATACGTCCCGCCTTTGACAGGCTTCGGCAGCGTATAGTTCAGTTTGACTTCATCATAAGTTGCCGAAGGCGGAAGGTTGGCTTCAAACGTCTGCGCAGGCACCTGCTCGCAGAGCTTTTCCGCTTGCTCGCGCGAAAGCCAACGCCACCTCCATGAACCATCCGTATCGCTTAAATCGATGGTGGTCGCATATAGGCGGAAATAAATCTTCGGCGCATTGCGGGCGGTAATGTGAATCGTGCCATAAGGCTGCGCCTCCGGCTTCGTCAACGCCCATGTGTCTCTGTATCTCAACGAGAAGGACGGTAGCTTCACGTTTTGAATGACCGTATAACACTCCTTTGCCCCCACCGACTTCGGATAGGCATTCATACCCCTCTCTGCCGCTTCTATGGCCTCGACATATTTCTTCTGCTCAAACAGCTTCTGTGCCAATGCCGCCAGTGCCCGTGCGGAAATCTCACTGCCCCGGTTATTATCGGCAAATGCCCGCAATGACGCAAAGGTCTTCTTGGCTTCTGCTTCCTTATCGCTTGCAGTGGCCTCGCGTTGGGCGCATTCGAACTGCAACCGCTCCAAACAAATGTTCGCGTGTGGCAGAGCATTGCCCTGCCGCTCGTGCCACGCGGCCACCGCATTGAACACGTCCAATGCCTTCTCTTTGAACTCATCCCCGCCCAAACTGCACTCAGGAGCAGAGTAGAACTCAATCGCGCGATGCGCAATGATGTCATACAACGTCGGGCGGTAAATATCGCTGAGGGCTGTCTCGTCATTCAACGTGTTGCTGTTCTTAGGCGGAAACGTCTTCGGGAACTGATTGGCCGGATAACGCGCCAGCGTGCCGGGGTCACTCAGCAAGCGGGCGAAGCGTCCGTCAATCTCCTTGAGAATGCGCAGCAGACTCCATGCATCGATATTCTCCCCCTCATCCGCCGTGCTCACCGCCGTGCGCGAAGCAAACTTGTAACGGTTGCTTTGAAAATACATCCAATACCGCTCAAGGCTCAACGCTTCCAACAACGGCTTCACTTCGGCGGGCGCGGTCTTCTCCAACGCATCAAGGCGGGTGAGGGTGGCATAGTGCTTCTCATCTTGGTCAACAATGCTCTCCAGCACCGCCACCTTCCCGAGCGTCAACAGCACCACATCCCAGTTCTTCGCCTCTAGCGCATCGGCGGAGATATCCTTTAAAACCTTTACGGCAGTCTTGGGCTGATCCAGATCTATTGCCTTTTCATACCGTTCCCACAAATCATCTGCCCGCAGGGACAACACAGTCAAAGCCAGCAATGCGATTATTTTCTTCATGCAAAACCTCCGCCATTAACGCCCAAGCGCGCCGGCGAATCCGCCGCGCAGGGAGATTGTACTCCACCTACGCCCCGGAAGCAAGCCTAAACACCGCAACTCCCCGCAATTACGCCAATAAAGCCGCTAACTGAGGACGCACCCGCTCCAGCGTGTCAAACAGAACGCCCTTAAAACCCAGCTTTTGAGCGGCGGCGATGTTCACCGCATTGTCGTCGATGAAGATTGTCTCCTCCGCCTTGATATCATAACGCTCCAGCAGCACTTCGAAGATGCGCGGGTCTGGCTTGATCAGCTTCTCCTCCCCTGAGACTACAATCCCATCAAACAGCTTAAAGAAGTCATACATGTCATACGCAACCGGAAACGTCTCCGCCGCCCAGTTCGTCAAGCCATAAAGCCGATACTTCCCCTCCGCCTTCCATTCCCGTAACAGCTCCACCCCCGGCAAAGCCCCATTCAACATCTCCACCCAGCGGTCCGAATACATCGCGATCTCCTTGCTGTACTCCGGATGCTCCGCCTGCAACAACCTCACCCCCTCCGCAAAAGGCCTCCCGCGGTCATGCTCCTCATTCCACGCCGTCGAGCAAATATGCGTCAGAAAAAACTCCATCTTCACATCATCATTAAACACCTTACGAAATACATGCCGCGGATTCCACTCAATCAACACCCCGCCAAAATCAAACACAATGTTCTTTATCCCGCTCATGACATCCTCTTTTAATAATGAAGCCCCGGATTATACCCCGCCCCCCTGAAAAGACAAGTAATAAGTAATAGGTAAGAAGTAATAAGTGAAAAACAAATACAAGCTCACGCGGAGACGCGGAGGCGCGGAAGAATAGGAGGATTGATGTTGTGTGTGTGCTCAGCGCGTCAGCGGGTAGGGCGATGCTCGCCGAGCGCGCCGTGTGGGGTAATGGTTACACTCGTGTTGTAGGGCAACTATATGAGTACGGCTAAACGCGGTGCGGCACTTTCGGCGAAAGTTGCCCTACCTTTTCAGCGAGGTCAACTTCTCAATGGCTTCCTCATCGCCTTGCTTTGCGGCCTTCTTATACCACTCCACCGCGCGACGTTGATTCTTTTCAACCCCATGTCCTTTTTCATAGGCGTAGGCTACTTGATGTTGAGCATTGACCTCGCCCTGCTTGGCGGCGCGCATGAACCACTCGAACGACTTCTTGGGGTCTTTCTTGACGCTTTCACCTTTTTTATAGCAAAGTCCTAAGTTGAATTGGCCTACTCTGTCGCCCAACAGAGCCGCTTTTTTGTAGAACTGGAAGGCCTTCTTCAAATTACGGGCAGTGCCCACGCCTTGAACATAACAATAGCCCAAAGCGGTCAATGCATCGTTGTCACCTAGCTTAAGCGCCTCCGAGTAATGAATGAACGCCTGCTTGTAATCTTTCTTCTTAGCTCCAATGCCTTCAAAATAATAGTTCGCCAGAATATACGTCAGATGTCCAAGCTTCAACGGTTGTGTCTTCTTGAGAAGTTCAAACACCTCTTTTGATTCCTCGAAAGCGCCCTTGCCATCCTCATAAAAACATGCAAGCTCATAGATGGCACCAGGTTCACCTTGCCGTGCCGCTTTCCAATACCATTCCCGTGCCAGTTTCTTATCTTGTGTAACGCCTTCCCCTGTGTCATAGGCATCGGCGAGCTGATACTGAGCATCTGAATTACCTTGCTGGGCCGCACGCATGCACCATCGAATAGCTACCGCGAGGTTCTTTTTGACAACTCGCCCTTTTGCATAACAACAGGCAAGATCATATTGCGCTTGGGGGTGCCCCTTCTCAGCTGCGCTCTTATAAAGCCGAAACGCCTCAGCAGGATCGCGTGCAGTTCCCTCTCCGTGAAAATAACAACCCGCCAAAAAACATGTCGCATCAAGAACGCTCAACTCATGCGCCTTCTTTACAAATGCAAAAGCTTTACGGATATCCCGCTTGACTCCAAAGCCCTCCGCAAAAGCCGTTGCCAGCGCGAAATACAGTTCTCCATCACTGGGGCGAAGTAAGTCCATAGTCAGTTCCTCCAAAACAGATTCAGTGAAGATTAATGCCTAGAAAGAATAATGAAACTCGCGACCATCATGTGAATCAATATCGACACAATAGCCACCCAAAAGATAGTCACGAACCAACGTCTAAACTCAGGTTCATTCTTAACCTTCTCCGCCACATCTGCGTTTATTCTTATTACGAGCACAAACAAGTTTTTGAAAACAGATTCACTCTTGCCTACAGCGAGTTCTGTCTCTTCAATCGATTGTAACTTTCGTATAAAAACACCAGTCATAATTGCGTAAAACCAAGCCAATAGGATTCCCACAGCTGTCAACATGCCACATACCAGAGATCCGATTAAAGAGAGTTTTTCCATGACTTTTCCTTGCGCATACAATAATCAACTCATAAACATTGGAACGCCGTATCGCCGCCACCAAAGGTATGCGAAAAGCCCAAATGCCAGACCCCAGAACATATACAGTGCCGTAAACAATGCCAGATAAACAACTTTATCCTTCGGCTCCAGCTTTTTTTGAAACGCACGGCGTTTTCTTAAACGACGGATTTGCTTCCAAAGATAGATGTTAATTAATCCTCCAGCTAATGCCACTGCAAGAGGTGCGCACAAAAAATAGAAGTATTCCCTGTCGTTATGGTAGCTCCTATACAAACTGAAAAGTAAACCGCAAACAGCGACAACACCCATGCCTATCCCAAGCTTGGTTATCTTTTGCCGCCTGCAGCGAATCACGTAACGGAGTTGACGGATCTTCTCAGCTGTCATACAGATTCTTCTTTAAAGTGTTTGAGCATGTTTTTCACAACCGTTAATTCATGAACGGAGCACAGCCGTATTTGTGCCACCAAACGTAGATGCTAAACCCAATTATCAGAAACCAAAGCGTGTACAGGGTCGTGACGAACGCTAAGTGTGAGACAGGCGACTCAATGATTGATGGTTTCAATATGAGCCAGAACAGCGGCAGAATCGAAAGGGTGCCTAGCCCCCAGAATATCAACCAATTGTAGTTCACGCACCACTGGATAAAAGCGCATTCGGTCATTTCATGCCTCCCGAACACAGCAATTAAAACTCCCACAGCAAGTAAGAGATAGGGGAACGTTCCTTCAATCCGGTGATAATACTTCTCTTGCATGGTTATCTCTCCTGTGGGTTTATTTGTGCATCCTTGCCATCAATCTTAAGAGACTTCAGGCTCATTTGTCGGAGAATTTCAACTCCGTCAGCATCGTTTTTACTATGACGTATTTCTAGCTCCTCTAGTTGCGTCAATTCGCTAATGGCTTGGCAGTGTTCTTTTGATAACTCGTCTACTGCTAGACGTAAGTACATGCGCCTAAGATTCTTCATTTGCTTGAGGATTCTGAAATCATCGGCTGTAAGCGGAGTATCCTTCGATCTGCAACACGATAGCTGTAAACAAGGTACACTTTCCACGGTTGATACTGAACGAATATTTGTCGTATTTAAATCCTCTCCCACAATGTTGATTGTAAGAAGCTGACCGCTTTTCTCGCAGAATGGACCATAAATTTGAAGCGATTGCAGATTCATTTGTTGAATGATTTTACGCCCTTCATCATCAATCTGACTCCTAGAGATTTCAAGTCGTTCTAGCTGTGACAATTCGCAAAGCGCCTGACAGTGTTCCTTTGACAAGTTTTCAACTGTTCCTTTTAATGTCAATCTTCTAAGATTCTTCAATCGCTTGAGCACCCTCAAATCATCAGCCGTAATCGGAACCTTATTGCCAAATGCATACGCCAGCTCCAATTCAGTCAAACTATCGATGCCCGATACGATGCGGAGGTTATGCGAGGTAACATTGGTATTGGCAATCTTAAGCGAGGTAACCTCACCGTTCTCATTTAAGGATTTCTTAACTGCAAAGGCAAGTTCTCGCCGATCGTTAGTTATCCTCTCGATGTGTTGGTTGAGTAGGGTGCATATTTTGCGTTCACGCAGGAACCCCGGATTATAACTTATGAATGGAGGATAAAAAGGAAAGACTCCAAACTCCGAGTAGTTTACTTCTAGCGTTGTTTCATCAGCACTTTTCTGGGTTATTTGAATGTTTAGCACTTCATATCCCCAGCCAATGTTATAATCGGTGCGAAGCTCAAGATGCAAAGAATGTCCGAGTGTGCGCTCAACTATCTTAAAACTTCTTGGTATCTTAAAAAACTCATTGTCCAAATAATTGCTTAGGTTTATGTATTTGGTTTCTTGATCTGCGCCCAACACATCCAGCAAGCTCTGCTCAACGGAATTAAAGTTCTGTTTAATGCAACATTTGGCAGGGAAGATAGAGTTCAAGGCAAAGCCAATTAAATTGGCAGTGATATAAACCAGAGGGATAAAGAGAATTAATATCCACAACTTATGATGACGTTTCATGCCTCTGCCTCACTAGTTTGGTGTGATTCTGTCCTCTGCAAATGAAAAACGGTTTCCATCAATGCTGGAAGTATAGCACACGCTTGACGGAGAATGCAAGCCTAAAGATTGAAGGATTCTTTTTCCGGGCAGGGCGGCGTTCACTCAATGTGATAAAGTGTTCGGAATTCTTCAGTAGTCAACTTAATCAACGAGCCTCACGGGGCACCAATTTTGTCAGACGCAAGGATGAAGAAAATTAACGAAAACAGTTGAATAAACATCGATAGAAAGGCAATTCCAAAAGTCTTGATGAATAGACGTTTGACTTCCGGCTCATTCATCATGACTTCCATGTATCGGGTGCTTTGGTGCATGCACAACCTGTTGAAAATGGACTCGTTCTCGCTGGTCGAGGGCTCTGATAGTTCAAGAGCTTTTGATTTCTTCCGAATAAACACACCAAGTTTGATTGAATAACCAAACGCAATTAGAAGTCCCAGAACTCCCGAGGCAACGCACGCTATTGCCAATGCCAGAAAAACCTTTGTCATATACATTCCTATTAAACGTTAATTCTTGGCAGACATAAAGAGAACCACGGCAAGCACCTCAAAGCATCCCGACAAGATGACAAATCCAATAGCCTTGATCAATAAGCTTTTAACCTCCGGCTCATTTTTAATGATCTCAAAATACTTGGATACTTTTGCTTTCGCAAGTTCGGGCAAAGCTTGAGCAACGGAAGCATTCGTACTGTCAGCAGGTTTAGGCTGATCAACAGCGGTCAATCTATTCATCATAAAACATGCGTACTTGATTGCACAAATCGCAGCAATGAAAAACACCAAAAGCCCCAGCATATGGCACAGCACAGCCAGTACCAAAAAGAGTTTTATCATCTAACGTCCCTTTTCATATCATAAACCAACTATCGGTGAGTATAGCACACGCCTGACGGAGAAGGCAAGCTTAAAGATAGGAGGATTCTTTTTCCGGGCAGGGCGGTGTTCACTGAATGTGTTTGGATTCTTGAGTCTCTTTCAAAGGGAAGTGGTTGTCGAAAATCCTCGCAGGTTCACTAATCTCCTGCTTTTATCGTGAAATTGTTGTGCAATCGGTAAGAGGGAATAGATTGCCTCCGAAGTGCTCGAAAACAGACTCCCTGTCCGACAATGGGTTTTCTATCGAGAAGGATAAAGGCAAGTAATTTCCTTTTTCGATTTGAGTCGTGCACGCATTCAAACCCGAAGGCGTATGCATTCAGCGAAACCTCACGCCTACGAGGCAAACTCACTCGTAGGTACGGTTGAGTACGAGTTGTACGTGCCTTTGAAGTTGAAGGCGTCTACCATGTACTCTCACTCGTACCTACCCCTGAAAGTACAAGCGCCTGTAAGTCACACTCACTCGCGTCCACGAGTGAGTTCGATCGTGGACGTAATCACGGATGAAGACACCTCGATTCAGCATCCGTTTTGCGGAATAAAAATGGTTCATGTCTAGTTTAGATTGACTAAAACTCAATTTCGACTAGTATTGACGTATGAAAAACAAGTATTTGGGGTCAGCTCACCTTTCGGAGGCTAAATTCAAGGCAGTTTTGAGACTCTTTTGCACGGATTTAACGGCTTCTCAAACAGCTGAATTAACAGACTTGAACCGCCACACGATCGAGCGCTTGTTCCGATTATTTCGTGAACGTATCGCGCAGCTTGCAGAGAAGGAATCTTACTTCATGGCAGGTGAAATTGAAGTCGATGAGTCGTATTTTGGAGCCCGCCGAGTGCGCGGGAAACGGGGCCGCGGCGCAGCAGGAAAAACAATTGTTTTTGGAATGAAAAAACGTGATGGCAAAGTCTATACGCAAATCGTCACCAACTGCTCGGCAGCCGTGCTGGTGCCTATTATCAAGCGATTGGCTTCAGATGAGTCAGACATTTATTCAGATGAATGGAAGGCTTATGACGGCCTGGTGAACATGGGTTATAAACGCCACTATCGAGTGAGGCATTCGTCGAATGTTTTTGCCAATGGCAAGTCACATGTCAATGGCATTGAAAACTTCTGGGGCGTCGCCAAAACCCGGCTGGTGAAGTTCCGTGGATTACGCCGGGAAATGTTCAATCTTTACTTGAAAGAGACGGAGTGGAGATTTAATCATCGACAAGAAGATCTTTATCTGCTACTCTTAGCTCAGTTCAGAGAAAATCCGCTCTAAACTAGACATGAACCATAAAAATTATCAATGGCGAAGTCTTCGGCACATAAATCCATCAGTTTCAGGGAACAGCGGGCGAAAAGACGTTTTGGAGGAGTTAAGGGGCTCGTTAGGCGGTCGGGTGTCACGCGGAGACGCGGAAGAGAATCCGACACGGTTGTTGGGTAGGGCATGAAGAAGGTGCCTGTGGCACTTCGCCGAAACCGCCGAGCGGGGTAATGTTTGTGTCTCCTTTGTGGACGACTGTGTGGGTGCGGCTAAACGCGGCGCGGCGGTTTCGGCGAAACCTGCCCTACCTTTTGGTAGTAGGGTCATCCTCTTGTCTCTCCGCGCCTCCGCGTCTCCGCGTGAGCTATTCAGCCGCTGAAAAATGAATGCCATCTCTCATCAAACGAAAAACCTTGCATCACCGTCTTAAATTAGGTACACTCTGTAAAGTTAATTTATTTACAAAGGGGAGTTCTATTATGCACAGAGGGTTTTCGCGCCGGGAGTTTGCAGGCGTGTTGGCGTCGTTGTCGGCGGTGCCGTTTTTACCGGCGTGTGTTTCTGTGCCGCCTGCGAAGCGTCCACAGGCGTCGAATCGGATCAACGTGGGCTTCATTGGTTATGGCACGATGGCGAGTGATAACATGGGCAACTTTTTGCACGACCCGCGCGTGCAGATTACCGCCGTGTGCGATCCTGTGAGCGAGATGGGGTTGTATGGCTACAATGCCGACCCGGAACGCAAGGGCGGGCGGAACGTGGGTAAGCGCCGCGTGGAGGAGTTTTATGCCAAGCAGGAGGGAAAGTCCGACTATGCCGGGTGTAAGACTTACATCGACTTCCGCGATATGTTGGATAACGAGCCGTTGGATGCAGTCGTGATCAGCACGCCCGATCATTGGCATGCCGCGCAGGCGATTGCCGCCGCGAAGAAGGGCTTGCACATCTACGGACAAAAGCCGCTTTCCCTCTGTATTGAGCAGGGGCGTGCGATGGCTGACGCGGTGAAGAAGTATGGCATTACCTTCCAGACGGGGAGTCAACAGCGTTCGGATAATTACTTCCGGATGGCGTGTGAGTTTGTCCGCAATGGGCGTATCGGCAAAATCCAGAAGATCGAGGTAGGCTTGCCGGGCGGCTTTGTGCGGTATAATAAGACGGATGCCGACTATTCGCCTGATCCGATTTCCGTGCCGCCGTGGATGAGTGACTTTAACCTGTGGCTGGGGCCTGCGCCAACGCGGCCTTTCTGCACGGCCTTGCATACGTCGATGACGTGGCGGAACAATTTGGATTACTCCGGCGGGCTCGTGACCGACTGGGGCGCACACCATTTGGACATCGTGCAGTGGGCGTTGGGGATGGATGATTCGGGGCCGGTGCTGTTTGAGAACCTGAAGTCCACCATGCCCAGCCGCGACAAAACCTTCAACATCGCAGACCATTATTCGTTTGAAGCCGTCTATGCCGATGGCACCCGGATGTTTGTTTCGGACAGCTATCCCAACGGCATCAAGTTTTATGGCGAGAATGGCAAGACGATCTTTGTCACGCGCGGCAAGCTGGAGACGAATCCCGCCGAGCTGATGCGTGCGAAGTTGGGGCCTGATGAAATCCACCTCTACAAGAGCAGCGGCCACGAGAAGAACTTTATCGACTGCATCTACTCCGGGCAGGAGACGATTACGCCGTGTGAGGTTGGCCACCGTTCCATCACCATCGCGCACATCGCCAACATCGGCTTCCGCCTAGGACGTGATACGCTGCGCTGGGATCCGCGCCGCGAACGCTTCGAGAAAGATACCGAGGCCAACGCTCTGCGTGCCGCACCGATGCGTTCGCCGTGGAATGTGAACGTCTAAGAGAAGTAATAAGTAAGAGGTAATAGGTAATAAGTTGAGAGAGGCTAAACGCGGTAGGGCGGTTTCGGCGAAACCGCCCTACCTGCTGACGCACAACACCGTTACCCGTTACATCTGCTTACTTTTTCTCCGCGCCTCCGCGTCTCCGCGTGAGCTTGTTGTCGGAAATGAATTATTAGAGGTACAGCGAGCCGTTGTCAATTAGGCGCGTCTTCCCGCAATAGGCTGCCAGAATCAGGCGGGTGTTGCGGGTTGTTTCATTTTGCGCTTCGAGCGTGTCGCTATCCACCAGTTCAATATAATCAGGACGCAGGTGGTGCGCGGTGAGCAGTTCTTCCATCGCCGCGCGGATGGCTGGTGCAGACGTCACACCGCCCAGGGCTAATTGTTGTGCCAGTGCAATCGACTTTGAGAGTCCCAGCGCGTTTTGGCGTTCATCAGGCGTGAGGTAGACATTACGCGAGCTTTTGGCCAAGCCATCTGCTTCGCGCAGGGTAGGGCTGACGACAATCTCAATTGGAAAGTTCAAGTCGCTTACCATCCGCTTGATTACTGCGGCTTGCTGGAAATCCTTCTCGCCGAAGACCGCTACGTGGGGTTGGGCTAAGTTGAACAACTTGGCAACCACCGTGCAAACACCATCAAAGTGTCCGGGACGCTTGGCGCCGCAGAGTCTTTGCGAGAGTTTATCCTCGTGAATCATCACGCTAGCGTCGGGGCAGTACATGGTCTCCGGCGTGGGCAGGAATACCGCGGTGACGCCTGCGGCTTTGCAGAGCTCTAAATCCCGCGGCGTGTCGCGGGGATAGGCGGCGAAATCTTCATTGGGGCCGAACTGCGTGGGGTTGACGAAGATGCTGACAATCACGCAATCGCCGAGCTTCTTGGCGGCTTCAACGAGTGAGAGGTGGCCTTCGTGCAGGTAACCCATCGTCGGCACGAGCACAATGCGCCGCCCCTGCGCCCGTTGCGCTAAAGCGAAGGTTTGGACGGCCTCGGGCGTGAGAAACTCATGCATGGGCGGATAGCTCTTTCAGCTTGGCGAGCGAGTCGGCTTTGATTTGCGTATAGAGGCTGTTGCCATGCGTGTCGATGCCGACAACTGCGGGCAGGCCTTTGACCTCCAGCACCCAGGCAGCCTCAGCCGCGCCGAACTCATCGAGAAAGTGAACTTCTTTGACTTGCCGGATGCGCGAAGCAAGCAGGGCGGCCGCGCCGCCGACAGCTTGCAGATAAACGCAGCCGAGCTCCGCACAGGCCTTTTGGGTTTGTTCGTTCATGCCGCCTTTGCCGATGATGATGCGCAGTCCGGTGGAACGGATGACTTTATCCATGTAAGCATTCTCGCGGGATGAAGTCGTGGGGCCCGCGGAGGTGATCTTCCACCCGTCTCCCTCACGTACCACTACGGGTCCGCAGTGGTAAACGCCGCCATCGCGTAACACTTGCGTGGGCATGGTGCCGCCTTCGGCGAGATATTTGTGCAGGCGGTCGCGTCCGGTGCAGATGGTGCCGTTGAGGAGGACTTCGTCACCGGCTTTTAATGCCCGCACGGCCTCTTCGGAGAAGGGATAGGTCAGCTCAATCATTTGAAGTCCTTGAGGTGTCCCAGCAGGGAGTGAAATCCGCGCCAGTAGAACTTGAAGTCTTCAATCGGGTGGCGCGTGGAGATTAAGCGGCGCACAACAGTCTCCGGGTGGAGGAAGCCGTTGTAGACGCTGCGGATGGCTTGCTTGATGACGGCTTCGGGCACATCGCCTTTCATCACGTTCTGGCGCATGTCGTAGTCGTTCCAGTCCTTGGTCAACAGCAGACCCTGCTCGTCCAATTCGCGGAAGAGCGGCGTGCCGGGGTAGGGGACGGTCAGCGTGACTTGCAGCGTGTAGGCATAACCCTTGCGCAGCAGCCAGCGTGCAAGGTCGATGGTGTTCTGAATGTCGGCCTCGGTCTCCCACGGATAGCCGAACATCACCGTCACGTGCACATCCAACCCCGCTTGCGAAGCCATGCGGGCGCCATCACGGATTTGCTGTACGGTCACCCCCTTTTGCAGACGGTCAAGCGTGGATTGGTTGGCGGACTCCAGCCCGAACAAGACGAGGCGGAAGCCTGCCTTCTTCATCAGCTTGTACATTTCGGAATCCAAACAGCCGAAGCGCATATTGCAGTCAATCGACACTTTCTTGTTATACCCGCGGGCGATCATCAGCTCGCAGAAGGTGCGCAGCCACGCCCCGGCGGGCAAGCTGCCGGTGTCGTCCATGATTTCCTTGACGCCGTAGTGGCCGATCAGCTCGCCGATTTCATCAACTACATCTTCCGGCGTGCGGCAGCGGTAGGTGGGATAAAGCGTCGTCCAAGAACAGAAGGTACATTTGCCGTGCCAGCAGTCGCGCCCGGCCATGATGTAGGCGCCGGGAGTCTTGCGGTAATTGCCGTTGCGTTCGGAGTAGAGATGCCAGCGGGTGAGTTGGCGGTCAATACGCGGCAGTGACGAGAGGTCGTGGCTGATCTCGAAGCGTCCGGTGTTCTTAATCTCCTCGCCATCGCGGAACCAGATGCCGGGTTCGATGGGAGCATTCTCAGTGAGGTGCTTGACGAGGTTCAACAGCAAGCAGTCGTAATCGCCGCCGGTCAGGATATAGTCAACTGGGCACGCCTTCATGGATTCCTCGGGCAGGGCGGTCACGTGATCGCCGACGAGCACCAGCTTGGCCTTGGGGTAACGCATGCGTGCGCCTTCAATCCACGCCCAGTGCAGCTTGACGATAGGCGTTTTGGTCTCGAGCATGATGACGTCGGGATTGGCCGCGGCGAGCTGGGCTTCAAACTCCTGCGGTGTCCATTCGGAGGCAATGCCATCGAGCCAGGCGACTTCGTGTCCGGCTTTGTGCAGCATCGTCGCGGCTTGTGCGGGGACGACGGGGTAGATGTAGGTGGGGCGGTTGAACCATTGGAACTGCCGGTTCTGCGTCAGAAGCGGGATACCTTTGTCAGACGGCAACGGCGGGTAGGCAATCGAAATACGCATAAGTGTAGTGGAGGCTTAGGAGTTCTTTTTGGATTTAACTGAGCGGGCCAGCAGGTCGCGTGCGATTGATTTCTCTTTACGCAGTTCGCGCGAGCCGCGGGTGATCTTGCAGAGGCTGATACCAAGCTCTTTTGCAATCGTCCGCTGGGAGATGCCTTCTGTGAGCATCCGCAGGAGCTGCCAGCGCAAGGTTAAATCATGACGCTCGCCGGGGGTCAGCACCTCTTCCAGAAACAGGCGCATGTCGGCCTGAGTCCGCACCTGTGTGAGCGCGGCGGCTAATTCGTCGATCGGGATTGATTTGGCGGGGTGTTTTCTCATGATACTCCCTTGGCAATCGTTTCCAGCATTTCACGCACAGCGCCGTCCAGCCCTTTGAAGACGGCTTCGCAAACGATGCTGTGGCCGATGTTGAGCGTGTGCAATTGAGGCAGCGCTAACAGCGGGCGCAGGTTGTAAATGGAAAGGCCATGTCCGGCGTTGACTTGCAGACCGAGCGAGGCGGCGTATGCGGCGGCAGTACGGATGCGCTCAAACTCGGCGGTCTGTCCGGCGTCGAACTCGGTGGCGTAGGTGCCGGTGTGGAGTTCAATCACTTGCGCGCCCAGCTCGGCGGCACAGGCGATTTGTTTCTCGTCGGGGTTGATGAACAGGCTGACGCAGATGCCCTTAGCCTTGAGCGCGTCAATTGTCGGCGCAAGCTTGTCCTTCTGTCCGGAGACATTAAGGCCATCTTCCGTGGTGAGCTCTTCGCGGCGCTCGGGCACCATGCAGATTTCATCGGGCACGATATCTAGCGCAATGGCCAGTACATCGGGGTTGTTCGCCATTTCGAGATTCAGGCGCGTCTTGATTGCTTTGCGCAGGGCGTAAACATCGGCGTCCTGGATGTGGCGGCGGTCTTCCCGCAGGTGGATGGTGATGCCATACGCACCGGCTTGCTCGCAGATGGCGGCGGCCTGCATCAAGTCCGGGTAGGCCGTTCCGCGCATTTGGCGCAGGGTGGCGACGTGATCGATGTTGACTCCAAGTTGAATACTCATACGTCTATGCAGAAGGTTGTGTTATTGGCGGACTTGCCGTTCGCCTTGCGGTGGAATGCCTAACGCGTCGCGGTATTTGGCGACGGTGCGGCGGGCGATCTTGATGCCCTTGAGTTCCAGCATCTGGGCGATGGCTTGATCGGAGAAGGGCGCAAGCTTGCTTTCGCGCTGGATGATTTGGCGGATCTGTTCTTGCACGGACGAAGTCGGCAGGACGCTGCCGTCGGACTTATGAATGCCGCGCACAAAGAACTTCTTCAGCTCCAGCGTGCCGTGTGGGGTTTTGATATACTTGCCATGCACGATGCGTCCGACGGTGGTTTCGTGTACGCCGGCCTTCTTAGCAGCTTCGTTGAAGGTCATCGGCACCAACTGCCCGCCGCGCAGGAAGGCGGCTTGGGCGTCAACAATGACTTGCACGACTTTACGGATGGTGTTCTGCCGATAGGTGAGGCTGTGGATGAGCGCGTTGCCGGCGTTGAGCTTCTCGCGGATATACTCTTTATCGCTGGCTTTGATGCGGTCATCGGTGAGCATATCGCGGTATTGTTTGCTGATGCGGATTCGCGGCAGGAGGTCGTCGTCGGTCTTCACGCCGAAGGCGCCATCCTTCTCTATCACATCTAGCTCCGGCGTGACGAAAGGCGTCGGGCGGGGCGCGAACTCGGCACCGGGGCGCGGGTTCAGTGAGCGGATGGTTTTGAGAATGTGTTTGACTTCGTCTTCGCTCTTGTCCAACGTCTTAGCCAACACCGCCGTATCGGATTCGGTGAGTGCCTCAAAGTGATGCTCCAGTATATCGCGGGCAAGCGTCTCGCTGGAATCAAGCTGGAGCAGGAGACACTCTTGCGGGGTGCGGGCACCGACGCCGGGCGGGTCGAAGGTTTGGACGAGCTTGAGGAAGTGCTCCAGCTCGGCGGCACTGTGACCGGTGGTCATTTGAAGGTCGGGGAATGAACCGCGGAAGTAGCCGTTTTCATCAATGTCGCCGATCAGGAGCTCGACGACATCAGCATCGGCTGTCGGTAGGTCCAGCAGGTGGAGTTGCTCAAGAAGGTGCTCTTGGAGCGTCAGCGGGGACTCGGGGATGGAGTCATAGGTGTGTTGGAACTTCTCGACATCGTCGGTCGAGGCGTTCTCTTGGCCTTGCATGAAGTAGTCGAGCCATTCGTCTTCATGCTTCAGAAGGGTCTCGAGCTTGTCGTCGAAATCAAGCGGTTCGGCTTTCTCATCCTTCACAGGCTCAGGATTCTCTTCAAGGCGGAGCTCGGCAGGGGCGGTGACTTGTTCAATCAGCGGGTTCTGCTGCATCTCCTCTTGAATCTTAGCGCGCACCTCCATGATGGGCAAATACAATAGCTCCACGGACTGCTGGAGCTGGTGCGCCATGGTTTGCGTTTGCCGCTGTTGCTGTTGGAGTTTCATGTAAACCGGCCTTCCTTTGTGATGCAGGACTAGTTTACTCCAACTATGCCCGTTTTGCAAGGATATTTGGTGTTGAAACGGCCGTTAGTACGCATCCGGCACAGGAGGAGGCTCGGCCGTGGCGGGGTTATCGGCCGCCCATTCGGCCTGCCGGGCGACGCCCATGAGGATGCGGGTGTCGGCATCGGTCTTGACGCCGCGGGAGAATATCCGTTGAACACCCTGCATCATGTGGTCGGCTTTCTCGTCGTTCATGAAGCCGATCCGCAGGAGCATCGCCCGCCACATCTCCATCAGCTTGGCCTTCTGGGCGGCGGTGGCGGCGGGAGACTTCTCGACGGGGGCTTCGTAGGAACCCGCGGCGGTGAAGAGTTCGTAGGCGCAGATCAGCACGGCTTGCGCCAAGTTCAAAGAGGTATAGCCTTCATCCACCGGAATGCGGATGAGGTGGGTGCATTGCCCGACGTCGTCGTTAGAGAGGCCTTTATCTTCACAACCGAAGACAATGGCGACTTTACCTTGCGGGGTGAGTGTCAGCAGTTCGGACGCGCATTCGCGGGGAGAGGCGACATGGGCGCGATAGAGTCCGCCGCGCGCCGTAGTCCCGGCAACGAAGGCGCAGTCGGCCACAGCCTCGGCAAGGCTTGGGGTGCGGCGGATGTTGGAGAGGACGTCGGTCGCATGCACGGCCAAACGTTCGGCCTCCTGCCAATCGTCGCAAAGACGCGGCGCAGCCAGCACGAGGTCACGCAAGCCCATGTTAGCCATAGCGCGGCAGACGGAGCCGACGTTTCCGCTGTACAACGTGCCGACAAGCACGATGCGGATGTTGGCTAGGGGATTGTCAGAAGGGGGCGTATCGCTCATCAACGCTTACAGTCCGCGCGGCGTGTCGAAGACCCGCTTCTGAATGACCTTGGCGGGGAGTCCATGCTGTTCGAGTGCGGCCATAAACGGATCAGGGTCGAACTGTTCCATATTGAATACGCCCGTGCCGCGCCACTTGTTGGTCAGAATCATCTTCGCGCCAATCATCGCCGGCACGCCGGTGGTGTAGCTGATGGCCTGCGATTTGACTTCCTTATAGCAGGCTTCGTGGTCGCAGATGTTATAGACGTAGACGGTTTTGCGGCCTCCCTTGGCTTGGACGCCGATGCAGGTTTTGCCCTTGGTGCGGGGACCGAGCGAAGCGGGGTCGGGCAGGAGCGCCTTGAGGAATTGAATGGGGACGATCTCGGTGCCATTGAACTTGACGGGATCGATACGCGTCATGCCGACGTTGCCGAGCACTTCAAGGTGCTTGAGGTAGTTGTCGGAGAAGCTCATCCAGAAACGTGCGGCCTTCAAGCCTTTGATGTGCTTGCCGAGCGATTCGAGTTCCTCGTGGTACATTAAATAGGTGTTAAGCGTGCCGAGGCCTTCGGGCATCTCAAAGGGCTGCTTGACGGAGAGGGGCGCGGTCTCAATCCACTTGCCGGCCTTCCAATAGCGGCCCTTAGCGGTGACTTCGCGGATGTTGATTTCCGGGTTGAAGTTGGTGGCAAAGGGGTGACCGTGATTGCCCGCGTTGCAGTCGACAATGTCGATCTCTTCGATCTGGGGGATGAAGTGCTTCTGGATCCACTTGGTGTACACGCTCGTCACGCCCGGGTCGAAGCCGGAGCCGAGGAGCGCCATCAGGCCGGCGCGCTTGAACTTGGCTTGGTAGGCCCACTGCCACTTATACTCAAACTTGGCAGTGTCGAGCGGCTCGTAGTTGGCGGTGTCCATATAGTTGACACCGGCTTCGAGACAGGCATCCATGATGTGGAGGTCTTGGTAGGGCAACGCGACGTTGATGACGAGCTCGGGCTTGAACTTCTTGAGGAGCTTGACGAGGTGCGGGACGTTGTCGGCATCGACCGCGGCGGTCTTCACCTTGACGGGGAGCTCTGCGGCGAGCTTGTCGCACTTGGCTTTTGTGCGGCTGGCGAGCATGATGTCCGTAAACACTTCCGGGACTTGCGCGCACTTGTGGGCTACGACGCTGCCGACTCCGCCGACTCCGATAATCAATACTCTTGCCATGTTAAAAGTTTCCTTGAGGTGGTTAGTTCTTCAAATTGTCTGACGACTCGTAATACGTATACCCGCGCAATCCGTTTTCGTAGGCGAGGAGTATCTCGCGGCGTTCGGAGGGGGTAATGTTCTTCGCCTTGACGGCCTTCTCGGTGAGCTTACGGAAACGCTCGACCAGTGCATCGGGCTTGTATTCGACATACGAGAGTACGTCGGCTACGGAGTCGCCCTCGAGCTCTTCTTCGTACTCAATCTCGCCATCGTCATCCAAACAGACGCTGACGACGTTGGTGTCGCCAAAGAGGTTGTGCAGGTCACCGAGGGTTTCCTGATAGGCGCCAACCATGAAGGCCGCGAGTACGTACTGCTCGTCCTTGCGCAGCGGGTGGAGGGGGAGGGCTTTCTTGACGTCATGCAGGTCGATGAAGGTGTCGATCTTGCCATCGCAGTCGCACGTGATGTCGGAGAGGGTGGCCGAGCGGGTCGGTTTCTCGCGCAGGCGGTGGATGGGGATGATGGGGAACAGCTGTTCAATTGCCCAGGCGTCGGGGAGCGATTGGAAGACGCTGACGTTGCAGTAGTAGATGTCGGCCATGGCTTCGTCGAGTCCGAGCAAATCTTCCGGGACGTATTTGAGTTTGCGGGCCTCTTCGCGGATGCGCGTGAGGATGTGCCAGAAGAGTTTATCGGCCGCGGCGTGCTGGCGGAGGGAGAGGAGTCCGAGCTTGAACGCCTTCTGAATTTCCTCGCGGTAGTAGAACGCGTCGTTGAAGTACTCGGGCAGGTTTTTGGTGCGCATGTTCTTGGCGACGTCGACCAAGTTGGCGACTGCTTCGGGGATCGGCTCGGGCAGGATAGGAGCCTCGGGAGCATCGAAGGTGGATGTGCCGACGACGTCCATCAATAGCACGGAGTAGTAGCCGATTAAAGCACGGCCAGATTCGCTGACGATGGTGGGGTGCGGAATCTTGGCGTGGTCGCACGCGGTCATGATTCCTTCGACGACGTCGGCGCAGTACTCGGAGATGTCGTAGTTGGCACTGCTGGCGAAGTTGGTGTGGGAGCCATCGTAGTCAATGGCCAGGCCGCCGCCGATGTCGAAGATGCCCATCTTGGCGCCTTCTGCTGCGAGGCCGACGTAGAAGCGGGAGGCTTCTTTGATGGCGTCGCGGATTTCGCGGATGTTGGGGACTTGTGAGCCGAGGTGGTAGTGCAGCATCTCGAGGCAGTCGAGCATCTTGAGGTCGCGCAGCTGGTCGCAGACTTCAATGAGCTGGGAGGTGGTGAGGCCGAAGACGCTTTTGTCACCACCGGAGTCGGACCACTTGCCGCTGACACGCGAGGAGAGCTTCACGCGCAGGCCGAGGCGCGGGCGGATCTTGAGCTTCTTGGCGCACGCGGCGATGGCTTCGATCTCTTCCGGGCGCTCGACGACGAGGATGGTTTGGAGCCCCATCTTGAGGGACTGGAGGGCGATGCGAATGAACTCTTCATCCTTGTAGCCGTTGCAGACGATGAAGGCCTGGGGGTCGTGCATGTAGGCGAGCGCAGCGAGGAGCTCGGCCTTGGAGCCTGCCTCTAAGCCATGGTGGTACTTGCGCCCGTGACGCACGACGTCTTGTACGGCCTGCTGCTGTTGGTTGACTTTGATGGGGTAGACGCCGCGGTAGGTTCCTTTGTAACCGTAGTCACCGATCGCCTTGGCGAAGGATTCGTTGAGCAGCTGGATGCGCGAGGCGAGCAGGTCGCTGAAGCGCAGGAGCACCGGGAGCTGCATGCCGCGCTCGTAGATGCCTTCGAGTATGTCGTACAGCTTGACGCTGGTATCCTGCTTATCGGTCTTGAGGGAGACGGCCGCGTAGCCATCCGGGGTGATGCTGAAGTATCCATGTCCCCACGAGTTAATGCCATAGAGCTCCGCACTTTTGACAGCACTCCAACCATCCAACGCCTCTTGCAACCGACGAGCAGCCATTTTCCACATTCCTCCGCAACCGGGTCAGTCCCCGGGGTTAAACATCAATCCGCACGATCCGATAAATCACATATCCCCCGAGCGCAACCAGTCCCGCTGCCCCGGCCATTGCAATGGCACCGAATGCGGACGTCACAAACGGTATCATTAAATCAGGCTTGATAAAGAACATCGCCACGCCCAGCACGAACGGCATCGCCCCCACGAGCATGCCCTGTAGGCGGCCTTGGGCCGTGAGGGTGAGCACGCGCATTTCAATCCGCATACGCTCGCGGATGGTCATCGAAATCTTGTCAAACACCTCGGTCAGATTGCCGCCGGTACGCTGGGCGATGTCGATCGCATTCACGACGAGCGTCAAGTCCTCGCTCGCGACGCGCTGGTCGAGACTCTGCAACGCGTCATAGCGATTCATGCCGACGCGCACTTGTTGCAGGAACACTTGGAACTCCTGCGCGATTGGGTTCTCACCTGTCTCCACAACCGCTTCGATGGCTTGGTTGATGCTGAACCCAGCCCGTAGCGAGTTGCTCATCGAAGCAAGCGCATCGACCAGCTGGAGATTGAAGCGTTTGCGCCGGCGGTTGCGCAGCAGGATGAGCACCCGCCCCGGCACGAGGAGCATGGCCCCGCCGAATAATGCTCCGACCACAATCCCGGCCAGCATGAGGAATGGTTTAGCGGGATTGATGAAGGGCAGGGCGGTGATGAGGAACACAAAGCCTGCGAGCGCGTAGCCGATTTCCGCAATGCGCCGCGGCGGGATGAACATGAAGATGTCTTCATACCGGCGGGCGGTTTCTTCGGAATACGCCCCGGCATAATTCTCCGCGCCCGAGTTCAACGCACCTGCGAGCACCCACGCGAATCCGGCAAAAGCGCCACCCATGGCGGTGCATCCGGCCCAGAATAAAACCGTCTCAGTCATCGTGTTAAACGTCCTACAAACAGACGCGTGTACAATTGTATAGTAAAAGCCCCCGCTTTGCAAACAAAATCCCCCCAGCCGGAAGAGAAGTACGTGGCGGTTCGTATGCGGGTATTGACGTGAGGCTGGAGCGGGACGGGTAAGCATCCGGCGGTACTATTTATTTGCGTTTGATTACTGGAGACGAGATAGCTTGACTTCCGTTTTTATTATGTTAAGCTGTGGGCTGGATAGAGACGCTGGATGAAGACTTTATCTACCTGCATCCGCGTGCTTCTTTTCAAGTTGTGTTGTGATTCGCCGTTGGATATGCCTAGGGCATGGGCAATGGTGGAGCGCTGGCCTTCCTCTTTCTCACGCACGAGTGTGCGGCAGGGTTGGAGGAGTTGAGTTGCTGGGCGTTCCTTAATGTAACAATGTATCATGAAAAGAAAGGAAACGGTGTTGAAATGTCTATTCCAATTCAACGACGTCCGGGGTTGACCTCGGAGCAACAGGCGAGTGACATTAGTGTCATTTCGAGTTCGACGAAGGATAAACTCAGCGCAGAGGAGCTCTACAAGGAGGTTGCCCGTCAAAACGGCAAGTTCAATGCAGGCGATGTGCGCTCGATGATTGAGTCGGCAGTGGAGGTGCTGATGGGGTTTGTCAAGAAGGGCATGATCGTGCAGATTCCGGGGCTGGTGGATATTACTCCGGTGGTCGGCGGGACGCAGGATAAGGAGGGTAACTGGCTCACAGGTCCTCATAAGCGGCTGCGTGCGCGGGTGGTGAAACCTGTGCGCGACCGGTTTGCGCGTGAGGCTTCGTTGACGATGATGCCGACTGTGAAACGCGTGCCGATAATCACCTATGTTTCGGATATGCACACAGGCGCGCTCAATTGCGAACTCGCTGTGGGGCACATGGTGGCTATCGTGGGAGACTTCCTGAAGATTCACCCGCTGGTGGGCGACGAGGGAGTCTTCTTCGTGAAGCCCGACGGGACTGAGGTGAAGTCGTTGCGGTATCGCGACAATAAGCCCAAGCGGCTGACGTGCGAGGTGCCGGAGGGACTGGTCTCGGGCGATACGTGCCAGTTGAAAGTGCGTGTGCGCATCCGCTCGAACAAAGTGCTGCGCAGCACCACGTTTGAGACGCCGATCCTGATCGTCTAAAAACCTGTTGGAAATATAACCGAAACGCCGGGGGTTCTGTAGCGGAACCCTCGGTTTTTTTGTGTCCGTGACCGATGCGGCGGCTGTGCTTTTTTCAAAACGTGCTATGCGCAGGGTTCGTGCCCTAGGGCGGGCAGGGTCTGTGCCCTAGGGCGGGCAGGGTCTGTGTCCTAGGGCGGGCAGGGTCCGTGCTTGGCGCATGTTTGTGATTTCGCAGGATGTGCGCCTGTGGAAGTTTTGGGAAGGGGGCGGGATTTTGGCTTGTATGAGCGGGTGGGTTGTGCTATAAATATAGCATTGTTGTTGTGCATGGATGGGGAAACACTATGAAAAAGTTTGCTGTTACTATGGTGGCGGGGGTGCTGGCGGTGTTGTTTGCACGGGGTGAGATACTATTGCAGGATGGCGCGCCACTGGGGTTGACGGGGTATTTTGGTAAGGATGCGCCGACGGGAAACCGCGATATGAAGGTGGATGCGGTGACGACGAATGCGGTGTGGGGGTTCTCGACGAATAAGTGGGAGAATGCATCAACGTCGGTGGTGTATGTGTTCCCGGAGGCGAAGGGACTGGTGTTCCCGGCGTGGTTTGAGGATTATGGGTTTGTGGCGAGGGGGGGAGCATTCGGGGTGTGTAATACGTCGGCGCCGAATGAGCATCGGTTGCAGTGGAAGTCGTTGGCTACGGGTTTGTTCGCGGGGCAGGAGAAGATTTATTTGCGCACGTTGTTGAAGGTGGATGCGGCAGCAGTGCCGAACTCGGTCTCGGGGGATAAGTATTATGGTGTGGGGCTGACGCCGTTGGCGGTGAATAATGCGATGTTGAATGATGGCGCGGCGGTATGGCTGGCATTGCGTAAGAGCGGGAGCAGCGCACCGACGATTGTGCTGCGTACCGGGAGTTCGACGTTGGCGAATTATGAGCTGTGCGCGGCGGTGCCGGGGGTGACGTATTTGTGCGTTGTGGAGATTGCGATTGGCGCGGGCGTGGGCGGGGTGGATCGGATGCAGGCACTGGCGGTGCCGGTGGAGGAGTATCAGGTAAGCATGCCGTTTAATGAAACGATCGGCACGGGGGGCTTTGTAGAGGCGGCGGTGGTGAGCGCGGCGGCACCGGTGAAGTATTTGTCGTTGGGCGGGCCGTATCAGACGAGCAGCGGGTATGGGTGTGTGGATGAGATTGTGGTGGCGACGGATTTGGGAGAGGTGGTGCCGGTATCGCTGGAGGTGCCGGTGTTGGATGGGGTGTCGGTGGTGAATGCGGAGTCGGGGTTTGCCGCGTCGGTATTGCTGCGGCGGGGGACGGCGGATTTGTATGTATATTTGGATGATGGCGTGGGTGGCGAGGTGATTGTGAATCAGTCGGTGGAGCCGGCGACTGTGGGGGTGGAGGCGTTGGTGCCGTTGACGGGGCTGGCACCGGATGTGACCTATGCGGTAACAGTGCTCGCGTCGAACAGCTTTGGTATTGCACGGTCGCCGGCGGGTACGTTTTACAATGGCGAGATGGTGCTGACGAAGCTGAATGATGCGTCGGAGCTGAGTCTGAAGCTGGGCAAGGTGGAGGTCTCACGTGCGGTGGCGGGGGCGGAGCAGTTGGTGTATTATTCGTTTGTAGGGCAGACCGCAGTCGAGGGGGTGAACTTTCAGACGCCGTCGGGCATGGTAATCATTCCTGCGGGCGAGACGTCGGCAGTGATCGACGTGCTGCCGTTGTGTGATTTGACTACTGATACGGATACGACCCTGTCAGTCGTGTTGGCGGATGGCACTTGCCTGTTGGGTGACTTCACTGAGATTGACGTGACGATTGAGAATTGGACGCCTGCGACGGATGCGAACTATTGGATTGCATCAGAAGTGTCCGACGGGCTGGCCTCAACTGCGGCGAACTGGTCGCAGGGAGTGCCCACAAGTGCGTCCAAGATTCTGCTGAGTGATTTATCGCAGATCGCGATGCGTTGGAATGCGGGCGTGAATGGACTCTCCGACACGGTGGCGAGCTGGGAGCAGGATGCGGGGTATACAAACATCGTGACGATTCCTACACTGAAGGGGACGGCGTTTACGGCTTTCAAGGTGACAGGCGATGTGAGCCTGCAGGGCGGGATGTGGCGGCATACGCGGGACCTGTCATCGACGGATAAGGCGGCCGTAGGGTTGTTCTTGCAGGTCGGGGGGAATCTCACAACCGGAGCAGGATTCACGTTCGATGGGTTCGGCTATGGCTACGGCTCGCAGAAAGGACCCGGCGGAAAGGCTGGACAGTATACGGGTATTTCACATGGCGGCGAGGGCGGTAGTCGTGACGGTACAGAGAGTTGTAATGACAGTTACCTGCTGCCGAATGACTTGGGTAGCTCTGCGACAATTCAGGAGAGCTCATCAAACGTGGAGAAGCTCGCTGGCGGTGGGCTCTTTAATATCCAAGTCGCGGGCGTGTTCCTGCATGATGGAGTATTGACGGTGAATGCAAACGGTGCGGGAAGCTATTGCTCGCATTCGGGCGGCAGCATTTACATTACTGCACAGCAACTGTTAGGCACCGGTCGAATCTCCGCGAATGGCGGCGGGCAGTCAAGCAACTATGGCTCCGGCGGCGGTGGCCGCATCGCCATTGTGACCGGTGCACAGAGCTTTGAAGCGTTGACCAACGGCTTCACCGGCACCCTCACGGCAGTATCACAAAAGTCCTCAGGCGGCTCCGATCCTGCGCGGACCGTCTTCGGCGGAAACGGCACTATCTACGTGGCATCGTCAGGTGAGCGGACAATGTATTTGTACAACAGCGGCTTGGCCGCGTCGTCAAAGATCGGCGACAAGCAGATGGCGGCGGTGGTGCGGGCGAATGAGACGTGGACATTGGATCGGTTGATTCTGCGTGACACAGGGCGGGTAGCGTTGGCGACGAATGGCGTGCTGCGTCTCGCCAACTGCGCGGCGATTGAGTCGAACGGGCATGCGAACAACCTCATCCGCTTCAGTGGCGGCTCGCTGGTGTTTGATGATCCGAAGGAGGCGTTGGTGGCGGATGATTTCAGCATCGCAGTGAGTGGTGACTCTGCATTCAATGCGCCGGTGGTGTTGGGTACAGATCGCAAACTCCTTTTGAACGCAGGGACGTTCGTGGTGGAGTATTTGATCGTGGGCACGAGGGAAGTGCCGAAGGGTGTGTATACGGCTGAGCAGCTGAATGCTGTCACGGGTGTCGCGGACTTGGCTTCCGGTGCGGGGGTGGTGCGGGTGGAGAACTGGCACGAGCCCACCAAGATGATGCTATTTTAATTGTTAGTGTATAGGGGGTGTTATGCGTTTAGTATGTGGGGTGTTGACGGCGTTGGGTGCGCTGTCGGTGGCGGCGGCGGAGTGGTGTACTATGGAGCTGCCGGAGAAGATTGTCGCGGGGGTGCAGTTTGAGGTGAAGGTGAAGCTGGCGCCGGATGTGCCGGCGGGTAAGCTGGGGGTGGATCTGCATTGGTTTAAGAGGGAGGCCGGGGCGTTCGGCGGAACTTTGGGCTGGGCGCCGCGCAAGGATGCGAAGGGGGGCGATACGGTCTCGTTTAAGTATACGGTGGGGACGATCAAGCCGGAGATGTTGAGGGCGTCGGCATTTGCCTACATGTCGCCGGATGGGAAGTATGAGAATCGTACGCTGTCGAAGGCGAGCGCGGGGATTGCTTTGGGTGAGGCGAAGGCGCCGCCGCCGGATCCGTTGGTGGCGTTTAAGAAGAGTTATCTGTGGATTGAGTCGCCGAAGCAGACTGTGCGCGAGGGGGATGAGGTGGAGGTGCGGGTGAAGTATCATCTGGAGGCTGACCCGGCGTTGGGTGAGTCGCCGCAGATTAAGCTGTTTCCGTTGGGGCCGTGGATTGATAATCCGGATGGCACAATCAATAAAACACGCATGCACGTGGGGTATTCGGGCATGGGGTCGAAGTCGCAGAAGATTGCCGCGGGCGATGGCGAGGCGGTGTTTAAGTTCAAGCTGGCGAAGACGTATCGGTTTAACGATATGTTTTTCATGGCGAAGTTTGTGACGGGCAGCGGCAAGGAGTTTCCGTGGGATACACGCGGGGGGGGCTTGCAGATTGAAGCGGTGGAGAAGGGGTTCAGCCTGCGGACGAAGGCGTTGGGCGGGTTGTTCCGCTATGGTGTTGTGCCGGAGGTGGAGCTGACTGTTGATGGTCAGGTGAAGGCGCAGAAGGGCACGTTGCGGGTTTTGGATATCAGCGGCAAGGTGGTGCTGGAGCAGCCAATTGAGGCGAAATCGCAGACGGTGAAGCTGCCTGCATTGAAGGCGCGGGGCGGTTTTGCGGCGGAGGCGGTGTTTGGGGATGTGTCGCGGTTCTGTTACTTTGCGGTGGTGCCGGATTTGTCTGGGTTGGCGCAGATAAGAACGCCGTTCTATGCGACTGACTTGCGCAGTCCAGAGGTGTCGCAGATTGCGAAGATGTTGGGCTTCTCGGGCGTGCGGCATTTTACCACATGGTCGAGCTTACAGCCGGCGCGAAATGTGTGGCAGTTGGATCGGTTGGATGCAATCATCGATGCGAACCTGAAGGCGGGCGTGCGTCCGTGGATTTGTTTGTATGGGCCGCCTGTGTGGGCGACGGATGCGGGCGTGTATCGGGTTGGGTTTGAGCCGTTCCATGTGGATGAAAAGATTTGGACAGAGACGGTAACGCTCTTGGCGAAGCGGTACAAGGGTAAGATTTGGGGCTTTGAGTGGCTGAATGAAATTGTCCCCGGCAATAAGACGCAGAGGCCTGTTGAGGATTATTTGAAGCTGTGCGAGGTGGGCACCAAGGCGGTGAAGGCCGTTGACCCGAGCTTGCGGATTCAGCTGGCTGGCGGACTTTGGCCGCACAACTTCCGCGTGGATTTGTTGAATGCAGGCGTGGGTGAGTGGATTGATATCCTGCCTGTTCACTATAGCAGTTATTCCGGCATTAAGGAGGCGCAGGCTGATTTGGATACGCGGGGTTTGAAGAAGGTGAGCGTGGCGGATAATGAGAGCGCGCGCGGAATGTCGGTGTGGGGGATGACGCCTGATCAGGCGCTGCCGTTGAGCCTTGAGCAGTGTAAGTGGGTGATGACCCAATGGCCGGCCGTGCTGGCGGCAGGGGCGGAGTTCGTCACGTATTTCGGCGGCGAAGCACAGTCAGCAGGGAATTGGTCGTATCTGTTGGATGAGTATTCGCCGCGCCCGGTTGCCGCAACGTTGGCGGTGGTCCAAGGCAAGCTGGCACAGGCCAAGCCGCTGGGTAAGTTCAATACGGATGGCGGGCTGTTCTATTTGTTTGAAGCCCCGGGGCAGAAGGCTATCTTGTTTGCCAGTGCGGAGAAGGATGGGACGAAGGTTGATTTGCGCTGCAGCACAAAGGGATGTGTTGTGACAGACTTCCAGGGCAACGAGATGGCCGCGAAGCTGCCGTTGACGTTGAACACGATGCCGGTAATTATTGAGGGGTTGCCGCTGGATGCGCTCAAGACGTATGTGGTGTTTGCGCCGGAGAGCCGTCAGGTGGTGTCCCTGGAGAAGCCGCAGGTGATGATTCCGAGTGTCCTTTTCAATCCTTACGCCAAGCCGCTGTCCGTCAAGGTCAACGGCGTGGCGTTTGCGCTAAAGGCGGGGGAGACGCGTCGCGTGGAGATTGCGTGTCAGCCGAAGAAGGCGGCAGAGCAGACGGTGGAGCTGTCGGTCGAGGTGGCGGGCTTTGCGTCATTCACCGAGAGCGTGAAGCTGTATTTGATTGCGCCGGAGTCGGTGGGCAATCTGCTCAAACCCGATGCGTGGAAGGGACATGCGAAGAAAGTGCCTGCGCCGGAAATTCATGGCGACGCGTGGCTGTTTGAAGGTGGCACCGGTTGGCAGAACATGACGCAAAACGTCAAGGTGCCTGCGCCCGGGCAGGCCTATCTGTATACCGCTTGGGTCCGCAGCGAGAAGATCGACAGCGGCAGCAACTTGGGGCTGGGTAAAAAGGATGGCACCTCCAAAACATTCTTTATGCCGCACGTGTTCTCCGCCGGTAATGGCACGCAGTATTGGCGGTTGCTGACGCACCGCCGCGAGACGCCGACGGATGCCGAGGCAATCAGTTGTACGCCCGTGGCCAAGGGGGCAGGTAGTGCGCGGTTTGCGAACGTGTCGTTGTCGCAGTATGAAGGCACCGAGTATGCCGGGTTTGCCCCCAAGTGTACTAAGGCTCCGAAGATTGACGGAACGTTGGATGACTGGACACGTGCGGAGCCTGTGCCGTTGTTGTGCGATAATCAGATCACGGTCAATGATGCCGGTTATAAGTGGGTGCCGGAGAACTTCTCGGGCATTGCCTACTTCCAATGGGATGAGAAGAACCTCTACCTCGCGGCAGAAGTTAATGACGACACCCACCGCGCCGACACCTCAAGTGAAGACGCGCCCAAGAGCGACAGCCTCATCTTCGCCATGCAGCCGCAAGTCGGCGGTGCGCCCGAGAAGGCATTCAAGCTCTACATCAGCGCATCCTCGCCAGGCGGCGGCAGCGGCAAACATACGCTCTACCGTCCTGCTACGTATAGCGGCGGTATGAAGAGCGGACACCTCGCCAAGGACTCCTCACAGTGCGAACTCGCCATACGCCGTCTTGGCACGGTGACCATTTACGAAGTGCGCATTCCATGGAGCGAGCTCGGCGGATTCAACCCCGCCTTCGGTGCGAAGTTTGGCTGCAGCCTCCAACTCAACGATGCAGATGCCAAGCCCCTTGCGGCACAGATGAATTGGGGCGGTGGCCTCAAACCCATCTGGAGCCCTGCGGACTTCGGCATCGTGACATTACTGAAATAACATCAGATAAAAACTCAACCAGTAAACACCTCCGCGGTCAAGACCCGGAGGTGTTTTTTATTGCAGGCGGTGTCGCCGCCGCCGCCGTCCAAACATTCTACTCAACTTCATCGACTCCTCCGATTTCTTCGATTCTCTCCTCAACGACCGCCTTGACTCATCCAAAACGTCTTTTCGTCCGCTGTTTCCTGAAAGCGGATGATTTACCCTCCGCAATCACCTTCACTTAAAAATAATTCACCACAAAAAGCATCTCAAAACAGAGGTGTATTCGGTTTTGATTACGCCCGTAATCGAGTTCACTTACAGGCGTAAGTCAGTTTTAGTTACGCCTGTAATGTACTCTGACTTACAGGCGTCATGTACAGTATTCGCGCACGCGGTTTGAAGATGAATATCAATAGATTGAAGAAACCGCCCTTTTGGGGATGATTGGGCAGGGATGTTGCAGGGGAATTGCAAAGGGGGAGCAAGGGGGCTGCAGGGGCTAGAAAATAAGCAGGACGACTGCTCTTGCATCTAATCACCTGTTACAGTATCCCACGCTAAACACCTTCCTCTAGCACATGTATGATGGGCATGTTTCCTGCGCATGCCCGCTCTAATTGAATTTCGTCAGGTAGCACATAGGGAATGCAAGTGTTGCGCCATCGCCCTAATGTATATGCGCGACGAACCACGTATGTCGTGAACAATAATTGTTGCGCGCTATTTATAATATCAAATTCATTTTGTCTATTTCGTGACGTATATCTACTTTGAGCGTGATTGAGCTTCTCTTCTAGTGTTTCGTAAGACAGTTCTCGTGCTGCTTGTTCAACCCATTGTTCTAAAGCACTTGGCTGTATGTCAGGGATGAAGTGAGCCGCCGAACATCCGTCATACCACTCGTTTAAAACATTATCCGATATGTCTTTCATGAATGAGGCTTCCCATTCACTCATAAACATGTTTTGTTTGATTGTAAACACAGGTAAACACTCAAATAAAACCTTGTCAGCTGTTGGATGTTTATGCAGTTGAGCATAACTTGCAAGCCTGTCATGTGAATACACAAGTCCATTCAAAATCATATCATACCCAATAGATATTTTCCCGAGGTCTTTACATTTTTCGTGAATTGCGTCTGCTATGTTACACGCATGTTTTGCCGCATCTAGTATTCGCTTCGCTGTGTCTATCCGTATATAGCCATTGTTAAAATTGTTTGCCCCACCATTAGCCTGCGACTCCCCTATTGCATTTCGCTTCAGGCCATTGTATGCGCCCATGGCTGAATCCAGCGCAGGGAACAACGCTGGCAGGTCATGAGACTCGAGTAAAGAAACAATGGTAGTGTGATTATCACCGACCAAGGAGTCCACATTAATTGAACGAAATACCCTATAATTATTACTGCTCATGTCCTGCATCATACACCGAAAAGTACTCCAAGGCAAGGTTGAAGGTACTTTTCGGGTAGAATGTCGGCATTGGAAGGTTAGAGCTCGAGGGTGAGCTGCTCGGCGTTGTCGGCGGAGGCGATGCGGTGGGTGGCGATGTCGAAGTAGCGGTCGGTCAGCTCAATGCCGATGAAGCTGCGCTCGGTATGCTTGGCGGCCACCCCGGTGGAGCCGGAGCCCATCGTGAAGTCCAGGACGGTCTCGCCCGGGAGCGTGTAGGTCTTGATTAGGTATTCCAGCAGGGGGACGGGTTTCTGGGTTGGATGGACGGGGTTGGTGGGCTTGTCGTACCGGAGGATATTGGCCGGGTAGTTGGCGTATTCAGTGATTGACTGTACCTTTGAGCTGATCTGATAGGCATCGTCTCCTAGGACCTTGCGCTTGGGCTTGTTGACATGCGGGGGAATCTTGATCAGGTCTTGAGGGAAGTACCGCATTCGGTTGGCGCTCTTGGTGGCCGTGGCACCCTGGCTAAATACGCTGATGATTTCGTAGATATAGAGGGGCTTGTTTTTGGCGTTTAGGAAGCCCGTCGGAGCGTTCTTTAACCATATCCAGTCGTACTTGAATAGCTCGGGATGAGAGAGGCGCAGGCGGGAGGAGAAGGGCTCCATGCCGAAGAGCGCGATGGCGCCGTCGGGGCGGATGAGCTTGAGGAGGCAGTCGAACATTTCATCCATTGGAATCACTGAATCCCAATGGCAGTCCAGGACACCGTACGGCGGGTCGGTCAGGATGAAGTCAACTGTGATGTTTTGGGCGATGAGCTCCTTCATCACGGCGAGGCAGTCGCCCTTGATGAGGTTTAGTTTGGGAGGGGTCGGATTTTGCATTGTGCACCTTGTAGCGTTGTGATAGAATAACCCCGCGACACAACTAACCGGAGGCGTTTGTGGGGGGTGGTTTAACCTGTTGACACGTGCACGTTGTCAGCATCGGGCGTTAATGTCGCTATTGCGCCTGACGCAAATCCTTAGCCGTCGGCGGATGAAAGTCCGTCGGCGGTTTTTTGTTGTCAGCCGGTGATGTCGGTTTCCTTGAGGCTGGTGGCGGCGGTGGGTGGCGGCGGGTCGAGGGGTGGAAGCAAGCCAATACAAACGGCGATCAGAAAGACCACGACATAAATCAAGGCGAGTGTAAAGATCATATCGGTCAGGCGGTGAGGGTTGATACTCTGTGACGGATGGAGCCGATGGGTTCACTGGCGAGCACCATGAACTTTTGCAACCCCGGCACCCAATTCGTGCCGTTCAGGTAGTAAACTGGCAGGTACACTGCCCGCGGTTGAAATGTCATGGCTGCCGTGCTCGTCGCCTCATTGCCGTCGGCGCTGTTGGCCTTCGTTGACGGGTCAATTCCTGCCGTATTCAAGTCTATCTTGTGCGCTACTGCACCATCCGACGTCAGCACAAGGCGATGCAAGGCCGAAGCCACAGCCCCATCACGGACGTCGGCCTCGACGGGCGGGATGACGGTGCCGGCTGCGGTATAAACGCCGGATACGCCACGGAGTGAATTGGCAGACTCGCGGTTGCGGGCGGCGCGTTCGAACATGACGCGCGCATCGATGCCGAGGTTGCCGGAGGGGCCGAAGGCGACAAACGTGCTGCCCCTGTCGATGTCTTCCTCAACACAGCTGATCATCGCCTTCATGGTGGCCCATTCAGTCCGTCCCCCGGTGATGTTCAGGCTGTTGCCCAGGGAGAATGCCGGAGGCTCTTTGTCGGTGATGGTGAAACGTCCCTCATGGTGCAGCTGCGACCATTCGCTGTACAACGAGGCAGCAATGCCAGTTGGGACAGTCTCGCCTGCCTCTCCGCCGATCGGAACGGCGTAGCGGTTCATGCCAGGGGGTGAACCGGTCACCTTGACGTTGAGGACAATATGTTTCTGGACGCTTTCAATGACGTTGCCAGAGGCATCTTTCTGGATGAGTTTGGCGGTGACCTCCACCTCCTCATCGGCAATGGACAATCCGCTGCCCTCCAACTCGCTGCCGGAGATGAGCAGATTGGAGAGATTGCTTCTATAACGGCGTTTGCCACCGGAGAGGGTCACGGTCGAATAGTCGGCCAACCACGGCACCCGCGCAGTCCACCATGCCAGATTATTCTCCCAGCCGAACTGGAATGCCTCTGCGGTAACGATCGTACTGAGCGTCTGTATGGTGTCGCCCTTGAGGTCATAGACGGCATTCAACACGCCATCCTTGGCGGGGTCGACGTTGGCCGGAGCCTTGTCGATGGTGGTCACCGGATAAATGCGTCCGTCAACCGAGTTGGCCTTCTCGTAGTAGATGCAGATGCCATTGACCTTCAGGTCATTACGGGTACTGATTTCCAGCGATTCCATCACGGCGGCAAACGCTACGTTCTTGGGGGTGGCTGCGGTGCGCTGGCCAAAACGGCAGGCGGGCGTCTCGGTTGAATAGTCAAACCAGATTGAAGCATGCGGGTGATAGGTCAGGCAGCGCGTGAGCGCCTGGGCGCAGTTGATGTTGATCTGCTCGTCGAGCGGCGGGGTGATGCCGGCAGTAATCGTCGGTACGGTGCACGGTGCGCCGCCATTGACGGCTGCCTGAATAATCAGCTGGATTTGCTTGCCTGTAGTAATTCGGGCATCGTATGCAGTGCCGTAGAGTACGCAGCGAGGTTTCTGGGTTGGCTGGATGCTCCCGCCGTTCATCTCATTCCATGCTTGAAGGAAGGTCGTATTCTGAAACCAATCCCAGGGCCCGGAGACGACCACCTGCCGCGCCTCGTAGGCTCCGCTGCCTTGCCGAGGATTGCTGGTGACACGGCCACGGAAAAACCACTCCACCGTGGTGGCGGCAGTGGAGTCGGTCGGCTGGCGACGGACGCGGATGTCTGCACCATAAGGGAACACATCATCGGCGGTCAGCGCCGTGGCACTTTCGAGGGTGAAGGTGAAGGTATCGGGCGCGGCAATCTGGCGGACGCGGCGGAGGTTGCTGCATCCCAGTTCGCTCATCGAACGCCAGACGCCACTGTCGACTTTGATTTGATAGAACATTACAGTACATTCCTTGTGGCTTGATTCTGCTGGCGCACGGTATTTGATATCTGCTGCCAGCTGACGTTACCTTTCTGCACCTGCTCTAAAAGCAGGGTCATCGCTTCGTATGACAGCTTATTCTGTACGGTGAGAATATCGATCGCCTGTTTCACCATGCCCACCATCCGCTCATCGGATGACGCCTCGGCGGCCTTGAGGATTTTATCGTAGGTTTCATTGATCGCCTTATCCTCTTGAGAGTCGGCAGTCTTACCGGCGCGATCGTACGCATCCTTGCTGCCACGGTTCACCATCCGCGAGGTGGCGACCTCGGTCTGGTATTCGGCTTGTTTGGCGCGTGCGACGTCACGGTTCAGGCGCTCGGATTCTAAGCTGCGGTCGATGTCGGCAATGTCTCCAGAGAGCTTGTCTATTAAAGGCTGCAGCGCTTCCGCCTGCTTGATGTAAGACTGTGCATTTTTCTCCATCGTCGCCGACTTTGCCAGGTCAGCCACGCGGGCATACTCTTCATGGGCTTTAGTCAGCTGCTTCAGCTTTTCGATGCGCTCATCGAAGAGCAGATTCACCTTGGCGGCGGCATCCTCTTCCTCGGCGACCAGACGGTTGTTTTGCGTTTGCGCATCCTCCAACTCACGCGCCAGCCGGAGCTGCGCTTTGCGGAAGTTTTCCTCGGCCTCCAAGCGGGTGCGGGCAGCTTCATCGCCGGGGGTTAATCCCGCGAGCCGCTCTTGATAACTATACTCGGCGGTGGCATCCTCTAAGCGGCGCTTGGAGGCCTTAGCCGAATCCTCGACACCTTCAAAACGTTTGCGGGCTTCGGTGGCTTCGTCGTATTCATTACGCAGTTTGTAGACGGCGTCCTGGGCACGGCGGACTTGGGATGTCAGATTGTCGACCTTGATTTTGGCAATGGCCTCTTGCGCCTGAATTAACTTGACCTGCACGGCCTCGAACACCTTCACCAGACCGCCAACGGCGGCAATCGCAATTCCGATCGGTCCGGCCACGGCAGCCAGCATCGGAAACAGTTTGATCAGGCCACGCAAGCCGGTTGCAGCCTCTAGGACATTACCATGCAAGAGCTTTGTTGCCGCTGACGCTGCGCCGATAGCTTCGCCGGATGCCATGCCCCCGGCTTTGGCATCGCTGCCGAACTTCTTAAACCGCTTGCCGGACTGCTCGGCGGACTGGCCGACCTCTTCGACGCCTTTCTTGGCGTCTTTGGCGCCCTCTCCGGAGAAGAGGGTTTTGAACTTGATGATGAACTCTTGGAGTATGTTGGTGGCCATAAGCTAAAAAGGCGGTCCCGCTGCCGCGGGAGGTACGGGCAACGAGACCGCCGTGGGGTTGTGGGGTTAGTCGTTGCAGGTCGAACAGGCGGCAGCTTCTTCGTTCTCAATCTGATAGGCCGCATAAGCATTCCGGCGGAGTTCCGTAATTGCCTTCTCGGTCAGGGTGCGCCCAAGCTTCTTGGCGAACACCTCCAACCGCTCGGCGAATGCAGTAATCTTCGCATCGCTGCTCATGCCGGTGTTGCCCAGCTGTCGTACGATGCTCAGCGCTTCATCCTGCAGCACGGGGTCGCGCAGCGCATTCGCAATGGCGCTCTTGGTTGATGTCAGAATAATCGACCAGACGATGCCCACGTTATCCTTCGTGAATAATGATTTGAACCATTTCCAGAACTTACTCATGTGTATCCTTTTGTTGTGTTGTTATTGTACAGGGATTCCTTGGGGTGCTTCAGCGCGAACTTTGCACTCCAAGAACTCGGCCATCATCTCGGCGGGGACGATGTAGACGGTCATGCCGTCCACCCACGACGCAGGCACCACCGAGTTGGTGGTGGGTTCGGCGCATTGGTTCTCGGCGCACCACTTGCCCGGGACGATTGTACGGTCGGATGGAACGTAGACTACCGGCTTGCTGCTGGTGCATCCGACAAGCGACAATGACACAATCAAGAAGGCCAGCACGATGCGTACCTTGCCGGTGGCGGCGATGTGGTTGATTTTGTCTTGGTCGCCTTCATACGCCGCGGCATGCGCCTCGGCCACGTCGGCTTGCGTCTGTTGCTTGGCGCGGTCGGGCGAATGACGAATGTCCAGAATCTTCTTGAAGAGATTGGCGATTGCCGTAATTGCTGCGAGTAATTTACTCATGATGTCCTTTCGATGAGGCCGATGAGGCCGAGGTTAGAGTTTTTCCACAGTAAACCGTGCGGAGGTGATCTGCAGGGTCTCGGCAACCGTACCGCTCTGGCGGACACGGAAGGTGGCGTTGGCGGCCAGCTCGGCATACCAGGTGGCGGTGACGACCGTGCGGCTGTCGCTGATGACGGTGCCCTCCTGATTCGCCAGACGGGTGGCCGGTGTAGCGCCTGTGCCGGTGACCAGTTCCAGCGTGATCACCTGACTGGCTGCCATTGCCTGAGTGAAGGCATAGGTGACGGTCACCTTATACAGCCCCGCCTGCTTGGCGGTCAGGTAGTTGGCTACATCGGCGCCGGTCAACGTGATGCAGTCGGTGCCGGCAGTGGCGGTCGGAATCTTCGTATCGGTCGGCAGAATGCAGACGTTGGTGGCGGTTGCCGACACCGCCAAAGATGTGACACTCGGCTTGCCTGCACGGAGAAAGAACCGAGAGCCGAGTGATGAGTTGGTTACGGCGGTATCGATTGCCTGCTTGAGGTTTTGTTCGCCGATCCAAACGCCAGAGAGTCCGCCATAGGGATTGATGTTGAAGGTGCCCATACCGTGGCTGATATAGGGTTCATCCGGAACACTTTCACCAGTGGCATCATCCCAGCAAGTCGCCGCACCGTTCCAGACGAATGACTGATAATGGTCGACCTGCGAATGATAGCCAAGCCCTAGCCCGTCATCTGCAGCCATATCGATCGTGATTGAATGTCCGATGCCGATTCCTCCCAGACTGCCGGCGAATACATCCATCCCGATTGCCACCGATTGATCTTGATCAGCACGGCATTGATACCCAAAAGCAAAGGTATTGTAAGAATCAACGTAGCAACGTTCTCCACCGACAAAACCATTGACGCAATAAGTGCCAATCGTATTGCCACTGCCGACGGCTATGGCATTGAGACCCCTATCGATATGAATGAGATTGCCATCGTCATCCCATTGTTCAGCCATTGGAGCCTCTACGTTATGTTTCCCAATCATCAAATTGTTAGTTGTCGATGCCTGGACGGGGCCTTTGATGAGTGCTGACGGAATAAAGCCGTCGTTATCCACATAGACCTTGTTATTGATTTGCAAGGTGGCGGTGGAGTTGGTACCCGCGCCGATTTGGATGCGGTTCTTGCGGGCGACCGCGCCGGGACCGATGGCGATGCCGTCATTCTCTGCCCAGGCGGAGCGGCCAATGGCCACACCGTTGGAGAGAGCGCCTGCGCCGAAACCAGCCACGGTCGAGCCGTATCCCGAATAAACGGAGTTGCCGAGGCCGACAGAATAGTCGAGCACAGTGGCGCCGCTGCCGAACATGGCGCTATAGAGACCGACCCAGCCATTGGCCCCGACGGAGGCAGAGCCGATCTTGTACGAGGTGCTTGCACCGATCGAGACGCCGTTTGCATTGAAGCCGTTCTGCGCGGGCTTGTTGAAGCCGACAAGACCGGCATACTGATCAGCCAGCCAAGCGTCCCAGGCGCTGCGCATTGTAACCGGCTCAGTTGGGGGTGGCTCGGGTGGCTGATCGCCACCGCCGACAGGACCGCCATCGCCACCGCCGGCTTTGTTCTTTTCATCTTGGCAGTGTTGACACTGGCAGTAGATTAGGCTGTCACAATAACGGCGGATTTCTTCGGGGGTCATCGTTGGAGTGCTTGTCAGATTATCCACATACTTTTTGTTCACCGCATCAGTTCCAGCCACCGGATCGCCCACATTTTGAATAACAGCACCACCAAAGGTGACATTGCCAGCGGATACGTTGAAGCTGCTACCACCGTGGTAAAAATCACCGTCGATGGCCACGTTGCGCTGAAAGCCTGCGTGGTCACACACTGTCAGATAACCTCCTACGAGCACGTCTCCCATAAACTGCGCCCAGCTCTGACCGAAAAGCGAGCTTTGTAAGGTTGTTTCTCCCGTGACATCCAAAGTATTCTGCAACGTGGTTGAGCTAAATACATCTAGCGTATTCTTCAGCGTGGTTGCAAGGTCGACAGTCAAGGTGTTGTTGATCATCGTGGCACCGTGTAAGTCGGACGTATCGTTGACCTCCAAGCGTCCCTTGGAGAGCACTTCAGAACGCGCCTCTAGTTTGTTGGCCGTGAATGTTCCGCTGCCGGTTATGTCCTCGATGGCGTCGATAGAGCGGCTAGTTGTGTTCCCTTTGGCAAGCACTTCGTCGAGAGTATTGGTGTCGCTATGACCGCCAATGACGATTGTGCGTCCGGGCGGTCCTTGTAATCCGGGGGAGCCATCCTTGCCATCCCTTCCGTCTTTTCCATCCTTACCATCTTCACCGTCTTCGGGGAGCTCGAGATTGTTCAGCTGATCAATCAAACCGGTAATGGCATCTAGCAACCAATTGATAGTCTCGGCCAAAACATCGCCGCTGTCTTCTCCACCAACGCCTGTGGGGAACCCTGTTGTTGGATCAATTACGCTAGCAGGGACGTCTGCAGGCAGCCAAAATGTTGGTTCGTCACCCTTGCCTGGCTCCATTAACGCCCAACCATTTGGCACCCATATCAGGGTCGCCAGCAACATCAGTGTTAAAAACTTCTTCATTAGTTGGTCTCCTTTTCCGGGGTGAGCTTGCGGGCATAGCCGCGTGTGAATCGGATTTTCTGGTTGCCGTTGGTGACGGTTTGGTCTGAGTCTTTACTCCAGAGCCCCGACCAAACAGGACTGCCTCGGTCGATATAGGCTTGATCAATAATCGGCGCTCCGCGCCATTCGAAGTACGCCCGTTTGACGGTGGTGGTCATTGTCGTGTAACCGGTTATAGTCGGGTTGGAATAGTAATCATTGTACACTTCATAGGTTGTCATCGGATAGCGCACCTCCTGCAGTTCGTTCGAATAAGCTTCCACGCGCCAGAAGGCCAAATCCAGCTGCGGAACTCTCACGTAGGCATCCTCGGAGGCATCCCAGACAAAGATATTTGTCGTGGCGCCGTAGAGGGTGGAGTCGCTTGTGATCAGCGCGGGCGTGTTTTGCACAATCGCGATCTTGTTGGTCGAGGTTTTCTGATAGGCGCTTAACATGTCCTGCAGATAAACCAGCAGTCCGGGATAGTCACCCGGCGCCGGGAGCGTCAGCGTCACCCCGGCCAGCTTGGGGTCGAGCCATTCACTCAGTCCGGGATAATCATCAGGGGTAGGCAGCGCAGCCGCCAATTTAGGCGCCAGCCATTCCTCCAGTCCCGGGAAGGTTTCCGCAGGCGGCAGCGCTGCGGGCTGGAATCCCGGCGAAGGCCGCAGCTTGATGGTGCCGTTCACCCGATAGGAGATTCCGGCAGCGGTTCCGACCGCGATGTAGAAGGTGTAGGAGTCGGCGCCGGTATCGCATTCGGGCGTCCAGTCGGCGATGACCTTGTTGCCGATGGCGGTGGCAGGTTTCGGCCAGAATCCGGCTGCGCTGTTGGTTGTCCAGTACAACGTGGCGGTGGCATCGGGCGGCAGGATGACGGGCTGGCCGTAGGAGCGCAGTGTGACCTGCATCTGGACGGTTTCGCCGTGATAGGCTTCGATGGGTTGTGAGGCAACCCGCGAGGTTTCACAGTCCCACTTAATGGGTACCTGCGCGAAGAGGCCGGCGGTCAATCCGACGGCAGCTAGGAACATGAGTAGGTGTTTCATTTTTATTGTCTTTCCGCGGCAGTGCCGCTGAGTTTGAGGGTATACGTCACCGTGAACGTACACCCGGTAAAGAGAGGGACGTTGAGGTCGCAGCACGCCTGCCCGATGCCTTTGCTGTCATACGTGAGGCGTCCGGAGGTCGGCACCTCGTGATAGAGGGATAGCGCCTGGGCGAATGCCTCGGCGTGCGTGCTGCGCGTGATGGTAACCGAGAAGCTGATCACGCCCGACTTGTTACCCCGGTCGATGTGGACGGCTTCGGCTGCGCGAATGGCGTTGACCGTCTGCACCTGAGAGCTGCGCGACAGCGACAACCCATCAGGGCCGACCTTTTTGCCGGAGCCGCGGGCGTCTCCATTGCACAAGACAAAGGTATCGAGCAGGATTTGCATCAGCCATTGTCTCCGGGTTCGTCGGGCAGTCCCGGCGCCTCGATTTTGTACAGCTGACCGGCTTCGTTCATATGAGCCGTGGCGGTGAGCGCTCCCACGCGTCCGCCGGAGGCTGCCCAATGCAGATTCGCGCCGGAGAAGCTGACGTTAAACAGCGTCACCTTAAGGCCGCCCTCGGCGCTGATCACGAGATTCTTACCACTGCCGAGCGAAGAGCCGCGAGGGTCATTCAGTCCCGACATCGCCAGCAGTGCCGCCTCGGTCAGCGCCTGCGGGGTGAAGGTGGCTTCACAGGTGACCTCTGACAAGAAGAGATCGACTGTGCCGGCCTTGTCGGTTGTGGTGGCGTCGGTGGTCATCTTGGGTGAGACGGTAAAGCCATCCTCAGTGTCGGCGAAGATCACGGCGTCGACTCCTTCGCCCCAGGTAGCCTCGTAGCGCTTGCCTGCCAGCTGAAAGGCTGCAGCACTGCCGGAACTGTAGGCTGCGGTGCCCATCTTCACCAGCGCGTCGGTATCGCCCGGCATCTTGCCATTGGCGAGGATAGCGGTGAACTCCGCAGCGCTGCCGAAAAGCGCCCCCTTCGAAGAGAGCCGCAGGGTCGGCATGCCGGTCAACGCGGCGCACACCAGCTCCAGTTGGCGTCCATTCTTGGCATCGATGGCGAGAGGGGTGTCGGTGGTGCCGAAGATGCTGGCGCCGATGTTGGGGTTTTGGTGCGGGAACAGCACGCCCAGCTGTTTCTTGCTGACCCTGCCGCAGGGGGTGAATGCCACCTTGATTGTCTGGTCCGTTTTTTGTTCGTCGAGTTTTCCGCCGATGTCCGCCTTGGTGGCTTCGGTTGGGATTTCGAGCGTAGCGGTGATGCCGCCGTCGCTATGGAATAGCGCCCCGTCGAACTTGACGGCGCCGGGGCCTTTGAGGATGTCTTCGCGTCTAATCATTGTTTGCTGCCTTTCTTTCTATGACTGTTGTTGGTTTTCAAGGTCGGTGTCTAAGCCGGTTTCAAGTTCAAAGAGCACGTTCCAGACGATGACGCCATCTTGATCAACACCGGAGCCCATGCTTTTGTACATCAGAGTGCCGTCTCCGGCAGACTTTCCGTGCAAAGCCGCCGCGAGATACTCGGCTAAATCCTGCCCGGTGATATAGTCAGCTGTTTCTTTGCGATTGTTCATCGGACGCTCGCTAACACTGATGTTCATCGTAGCGGGGCCTTGAATGCACCCGTCGGTATTGTCATTGCGGTGTCCGCCGAACGAGATCAATACGCAGATGCCGAGCGAGCCGAGAATCGTATCAATCTGGGTGACGATGTCGCCGAGGTTTTCGTTCAAGACCTTCACGTTCTTTTGGATGATGACTCCATCCTGCTCAAGGCGCTCGATGGTTTCTTTTTGGATTGCGGATAACTTCATTGTAAACCTCCAGAGAAGCTCACGCGGAGGCGCGGAGACGCGGAAGGGAGAGAGGCTGACGCGGTGAGGGAAAGTTCACGCGGAGACGCGGAGGCGCGGAGGGAGGAGGATGAAAGAATATCCGCAGATGATGCAGATGGCCGCAGATGAGAGAAGGGAGAGGTCATTTGTTTTGAGCCTTTAGATAGTTGGTGATGCCGCGTTCGGCGGCGGTGTTGTAGTCGGCATCGCTGGGGAGCTTTGAACGGTCTTGCAGCTGGGTGACCTGCCGGACTAGCGCGAAGAGCGGGATGGCCTTGCCATCTTTCCGCTGCTTCCCTGCCAAATAGTCGGCGCGTTCGGTGCTGCTGCCTTTTTTGTAGGGGCGGAAGATTTTCACGCGGCGGGCGAGTTCGTACACCGTCTTGCCATACGCGAGCGCATGGATGGGAATGGTCAGGTAGCGGCGTCCGCCGGTCGGGCGGATCGTCACATCGCCGAACGTGTTGGCAAAGCCGGGCGAATAGAGATAGATGTACGCTGCAGTGGCATCACTACCCCATTTGCAGGTCTTCGCAGCCTCAGAGAAAAACTTGGTCGGCTGTGCGCCCAGGCGGTTGGCGGTAGCGTGGCGGTTGAGGCCGATCTGCCGGACGTGTTTGCGGGTCAAAGCAAACACCGATGCGCCCACCGCCTGAGAGATTTCAGGAGACGGGTTGCCCTCGGCCAGCGGGATGGTGGCGGTCGAGGTCGGCATATCGATTGTAACACTGATCATAACAAAAGACTTGCTTTAGCGGATGGAAAGGGGTAGACTAATGACACGCGCCGCGCCCTGGTTAACTCCGAGTGCGGGGCGCTCTCCGCCGAGTCCGCGCCGGGCTGAAGGTGCGAGGGATAGCAGGTCACAGCGGGCGTTTGTTGTGGTCTCCGGATGGGGGCATTGCCTAACCATCATAGAGGGGGCGACTTGAAAAGGTCGCCCCTTCGCTTTTTCAGCTTGGGCGAACATAGAGCAATCCTCCTTTGCGCCAGTGATCAAAAGAGGATGCACTGGAGTGCCACGCATAAACATGCCCTCCCGCTTCATCAACAGCATTTAAAACGCGGCGGCCTTTAGTGTCCGTCGTAAAGTGAACATAGGAGCGCCGACCACTTTTGGGACTCTGCCAGATTTCATGGGGGTTCTCAATTGCTGCGCGGACTTGATCAAGTTCACGCAGGCGTTCAGCAGCCTTGCCCCGGTCGCGCCCTTGGTAGAGATGTTTGCGGGTTACGTCGTCGAAGTGCAAAGTGTCCCCAAGCGGACTCTTTACGCTTTCACCTTTGCGTAAACGGCTGATGCCTTCTTTGGCTGTGATGGTCTTCGCTGCCGTATCTGTGGGCATCTCGGCACCGCTCTTAAATCCTGCCGACTTCCAGTCACCTTTATGGCCTATCATCGGGTGATCCGTGCCGGGGATCTTCTTGGGCGGCTGATCTGCGGCGGGCGCGTTGTCGTCGGCGCTGCCGCGGCAGTTGGTGCAGTTGCCCTCCTTGTCGAGGAAACGGCCATCATCCGGGCATTGCTGCGCTTTGTTGAGAGAGAGCTTCTCGGCTTTCAGCTGCTTCATGAAAGTTTCGCGTGATTCGGGGGGCATTGCTTTTAGCGCCAGGGCAATCTCTTTTGATGACGGCGCCGGGGATGCTTCGGGCACACTCGCCTCGGAAACATCCAGTCCAAGGGAGGCACCTTCTTCGGCGTCGACGGGCGTCCAGCTCATTCCCGAGTTGAACGCAAACGGAGGGTATGGATTTCCGAGCGTATCAAAGTAGTCCCCGGCGCCGTCACCAAGCGCCTGCCAGATCGGCGAGTTCTTGAGCGCTACCATTTCAGACCGGCAGGCGCCCTCCCAGTCGACGGCATCCCCGGCAGCCCGCCAGCGCAGTTCCCACGTGCCACGGGGCTTGGTGACCATATCGTAGCGTTCCAAGCGCCACGCGGGATAGAGCATCACGGAGACGGGTGTCTCGGCAGCAATCCGAGCAGCCGAAGCGACCAGCTCTTTCTGGGTCTCGGCAATCAGGTTCAAGCGCATCATGCTGCTCAAATCGCGCAGGCTGTCGGGTTCGGCTCTGGGAACCATCCCTGGCGCCGATGGAAAACCGGTTTTCGGGTCATAGCCCAGATGATCCAGCCAGCGCAGCATCATCTCGCGGGCTTTAGCCTTGTTAATCTTCCCTGCTGCAAAGTCGGCAATGATTTGCTGAATCTCCTGCAGATATTTCTGCTCGGTCGTGCGGGCAGAGAAAAAAGCCCGGGCACGAATACCCTTGCCGAAGACCATCCGGAAGTCAGCAGTATCCAGACGGGTTGGCAGCGGAGTTTTTGCGAGGATGGCAGCAGCGAGGTCCATAAGGTTAAAAATCAAAAAACAATCGATTGAATGTGAGGCCGTTTTAAGGCGATTTGCGAGGGGGGTGGTTCAGGGGGGCTCCGGTCGGCGCACCCGGCTCTCTCAAATCGAATTGCAATGGCTTTGCAATGGGTGTTTTGGCGCGTTGTTGCTTTATGGTCATGTCAGATTGCCGTCAGATGACGGTATGGCGCTCCGGTTCACCGACTAAAGGTCCTGGTTTGCCCCCGCTGCCGGGATTCTCGAGGTCGGCATCGGCAGGCGGATCGAACACGAACTTGGCGAGGTCGCGCTTGATGCTCTGCGCAGCCTCCCATTCCTTCACCCGAAGGTCATCCAGCAGGCTTTTCATACCCGGCAGGCGGGTAATGACTTTATACCGGACGTCGGCAAGGATATAGTCCATGAGTTCGTCAGGCACAAAGGCACGGTCTTTATGGATGGGTGAGTAGCGCTTGACTGCCGAACGCCAGACCGGCACGACGGTGGCGATCACGTCAGCAATCACATCAGACGAGTCGGTCTGGATAGAACTAAGAGCCTGCAGCTCGACATTCGTCAAGCGGGCCTTCAGCTGTTCGGCTGTCAAGCGTACCCACATGTTAGACCTTCTCCAGCAAGCGGATGAGTGAACCGCCATTACCCACCGCCACACCAAAGAGCACGTCGGTCGAGTAGGAGGTGGTCGCGGACGGCCCGTCGGTCAAGATGACCGAGTTGAAGCGCATGCCGGTGTTCTCTTCGGTCGTGCTGGTAAACTGCCGGTATGGCGTCTTGTCGGCCACCCAGATTTCACGGCTGGCCATTACCAGCGCATCGCCGTGGCAGGCAAAGCCCGGGATTTCCAGCGTGGGGACCTCGACAACGGCCTTGAAGCCCAGCAAGCGCGGGATAACGCCGCTACGGATTGCCTCGACACCGCCATACGTGTTGGCATCGAGCGAATCGAGCAATCCTGCATAGAGCGTCGGGTTCAACGCCAGCACCGTATTACGGGCGACCATATTCTTTTTAGGCAGTGCAATACGGATAGCCTTTAAGCTACCCTTATTGAAGGTCTCCGAAACGACCGACACCTTGTCTTTGGCCGTGTCGCCGAAGTTCGCAGCTGTCACCATGCCAAAGAAACGCGACTGGATCGACGCCGCCATAACTTCAGCGTCTTTCTCGCCACGGTCTTTCCAAAAGGTAGGCCGGAAGTTCATCAGCACGTCCTGCGGCAGTGCGAAGCCCGTGATGGGGTGCTGGTCAAGCGTGACCTTGATCATCTTCGGCTGGATTACCGACTTGGAGCGGTCGTAGTTGTTGGTCTTGGCATCAAAATCACTGACAACACCGGCCTCGGTTACACCAACTTCAACGCTGGTGCCTTCGGCGACGATCTCATCGGTGCAGTTGACAGCAAACATCCGCAGAGCAGTCAACTCCGGCGTGAGTTCGCTGATGAACTGGTTGGAATACACATCCCGCGACGTAGCGAGGGCTGCATTAGAAATAGGCATACTATTATCCTTTCTTTCGAGTTATGAGCGAGACCTAGACTGTCTCTCTCTGTTGACGGAGCGCGAAGAGCTCGGTGGCATGCTTGGCACCGAAGGCGACCTTGGCCGGACCTTCGGACATGTTGTCGTACTCATCGAGTTTATTGAGTGACACCTTGCCGCCCGTAAAGGCAGCAGGCACGACTCCCTTATTCAGCGACACCTTCTTTTCAGGTTCGGCGGGAGCAGCGACAAAACCCAACGCGGCGGTGACGCCAGCGGGGTTGGCTTTGTAGGCGGTTACAAAGTCGGCCTTGTTGCAGGACAGCTTCGCTTTGTTCTCTTCATAGGCCTGATTGGCCTCTGTCTCGGCTTGCGCCTCGGTCAGGTCTTTGACCTGCTTCACCAAGCCTGTGACGGCTGCAAGGATATCATCCTCGGTCGCCTCTGCCGACAGTCCAAGCGCGGCGGTGAGTTTGTTAGGGTCCATTTTGGATTCCTTGTGTTTGTTGACGCCGCCGTCAGCCTTGTTATCCAGAACAGGCCTCAAGGTGGCAAAATTAGGTTGATTGGTCAGGCCGACCGACAGCATCTGCGCAGGCGCATCATCCCGAGCGGCCACCCAAGCAGGCGACAAGAAGCGCAGCTCACGCGCTTTGATCTTCGCCGCGGCTGCAGGCGTGAACTGAATCAATCCCTCCAAGCCGCGTACGCCGATGCGCATTTTCTTCAGCCATCCGGCAGCGGTGGTATCGTCTCCGTTGTGGGAGCGGTGCTCATAGTCGACTAAGACGTCTTTGCCTTGGCGGTTGAAGTTGTCAATCAGGCGCTGGAAGATGACGTCGGTCAGATTGACGACGGCTTTCTCGGTGCGCCCGTTCGGCAGCTGCCAGACCGTCGAATAGCAGCCGCGGTTGGCTACCTCGCACCAGACCAGCATGGACGAATCATCCAGCGTCACTTCTTTTTGGACAAGGGTGGGGATTGGGTCTTTATTGGACATAGGGGGTAATCTCCTTAACAAAGGCGCCTGCCAGTGCTGTCTCGAGGGCATCGGCCAGTTTGCCGGGCTTGCGATAGGTTTTAGCAATGGCGCTGCTGATAGCTGCAAGGCTGTTGTCGTCCAGCTCTTCGGCCCCGGCCAAAGCCACGGCAACATCCTGCAAATCGTCCTGCAGCGACTGAAACAATTCCGCCGAGGGTTGGGTTTCTTCGGCTGTGATCACCGGCAGGATCACCTCTCCTTTGTTCTGAGAGAAAGCACCCCCCATCCCGTACTGCTGTGTGGGTGGTTCGTCTTTTTCGAGCTTATGGCCGGTCAGCTCTTCAAGGCTGCTCTTTTCGATGCAGTATCCTGCTGCTTTGGCTTTGGCTGCAATCTCGAACGTATCGGCTGCATCTGTCACACTGACAAACTCGAAGTCAGCCCATTGGGCGCGTCCGCGATATTCGGCCTCCAGCATTCTCTTGGATACGCTGTTGTTAATAGCACGAGATACGGCACGAATATCACGGCGCACGACGGTACGGAATGTTTTCTCATGGGCATTGCCGGCCAGAGTGCCGGATCCTGCAGCGGTCAGGGAGGTCAAGATGCCGCCCGTGGCGAGCAGCACGATCTTCTCTTGCTGATGCCGCAGGAAGTTGCTGAAGGGGTCGGTGCCGCGTGCCTCGGTGGCGTAGTGGATTTGTGAACCATACGGCAGCGCACCGGAACCGCCGCGGGCGACCTTTTCCGCCGAGCCGAAGTACAAATCCTCCTGCCCTGCTTCTGTGAGTTCGGGCATGATAATCGTTACCGGAGGAATGCCGTACCGTTCAATGAAACGGCCCCATTGCTTCTCGCCTATGGCCTCGCGGATGAAGATGAAGAGCGCCGGGTAGTCGATGTGAAGACGACGCTGGACGGTGATGAGGTCACGCGGATCACAAACCGACCACGAATGCGTGGCGATGCTTTCGGCCTTGGGATTGTACCACCAGTCGCCCTTTTCTTTGTCGAGTGCGAACAGCCAGGGGTCGCATTTTTCGAAGCCAACGAGGGAGGGTCCCTCAAAGGTGGGGCGGGCATGAGCAAAACCACGAAAGAAGGCCGAGTCGAGGTGTTCCGCCAGATCAGCAATCTCTTGGTCGGCAGCATAGAACTTTTCGGCGAGAAACGCCTTTTGCTCTTTCGCTAGAACAGCATCATAGTTTTTGAGGCGTTCGCCTCCGGAGATGTTAATTTTCCAAGTGCAATCGCCGATGGCAGCTTCGCGGCGCTCGGCACAAACCATCAGGTCAGTCGAAGCCTGCTCGATTTCGTTATACAGGTACGTCAGCTCGGCGTAGATACCATTACGGGCGCTGTCGAGAATCTCTTGGGCGCGTTCAAGCGACAAGCCGCGCAGTGGATTCTGCAGCTCAAACCAAGCAGCCTCCGGCGTCTTAGTGCCGGGGAGTGTCGGTTTATCGGATGAGCCGTTCCGAAACACCGCGAGGGCGTCAAAGAAGCGGCGGGTCAATGGTTTGTTGGCGCTCATAGATGGGTGGTGGTTGTGAAGTTAAAGGTGCGGGGTCTGAAGGGAAGCGATTTGCCGTTCCCTTTGGCGTGCAGTGCCAGTCCGAGCGCCCAGAAGCGGTCGCCGTGGCCGGCTTTGGTTTTCTCGGCGTCAAAGCGGATGTTTCCGGCAGAGGTGGTGAGCTTCTTAATGCTGCGGAAGTCGGCGTAGATCGTACGATCGTCCGGGATGCGCAGAGTCGCATCTTCAAGCTGCGACTTGACCGCATACGCCATCTCTTCTTTAATGGCCGCCGTGAAGGTGACGCCTTCGACTTTGGGGCCATACTTTTTGCGGGCGCGTTCGGCAAACTGGTTGCCGATGCCGGTCTTGTCAATGCAGCATCGCCGGACTTTGAACGCCTCCATCAAGCGGTGCAGCTCGGCCTCCTGCTTATCCCACTCGGTCTTTTGCAGTGCAGAGACGTGCCGGGTGTAGTTGCCACCAGCCGAGTGCTCTACCACCCAGAAAACAGTGTAGTCGCTTTCTCTGGCAATGTCGACGCCCATGTAACAATCGCCAATGCCGACGGTCTGCCAGTCGCTTCCGGAGTATTTGCAGCGGTCCATGAGGTCGTAAGAGATGAAGCAGGTATTGTCATCCTGCGGCTGACACATGTACTCCTGCAAGAAAGACTCTTCGTCAGGGCAGCCTCGGCGGATGAACTCGAAGTACTCGGCCTCATCCATTTCTTGCCGGGCGTCATCCGGCGGGAGCTTGGCTTGCAGCTTGACAAGGAATCCTTGCTCGAGGGCATCCTGCAGCGTCACACGATGATAGGAGAATCCCTTGGGGTTCCCCTTCTCGACGATCTCGATGATGAGCTGGTTGAAGAAGTTGGCCGAGCCGCGGTGTGTTGAGAAGATTTCGAGACTGCCGCCCCACGTGATGCCCGGATAGGCGATGGTGTAGAGCTTGCGTGGATCCGGATGGAGCGCGAACTCATCCAGCACGCGGTCGCCACGCTTGCCAGCCTGGGCGTCGGGGTTGCTGCTCATGGAGTGAATTCGCAACCCATTGGCCATTCCTAAAATATGGGCGGAGTTCTTAGCTTCATCAATGACGCGTTGACCCAGATCTTCCGCGCCCAATTTCAGCAGCCCGGCAAACCCTTTGCAATCCTCCAGAAACAGCCTTGCTTGGATATCGTCGCGGCTCGATATCCAAGCATCGAGTCGGGTGGTCACTAACGACTTACGCCGCACCAAGCCGTAACCGGTCGCCCATGTCCAACCAACCTGACGGGGTTTCTCGGCAATCTTCAAGCGCGCTTCGTCTTCTACCCATTTGACTTGGTAGGGGAGCAGCAGCGTATTAGGCGGTATGACTTTGGCACGTCCCATTAGAGTAGTCCCGCAGCCTCTTCGATTTTCTTCAACGTTTCGAGCGTGAGCCCGTTTTGCTTGGCATCGCCCACCACCGCCTGCACCGCAGCGAGACGGCGCTCGGCAGCTTCGAACTTTTCGCGGTCGAGCTTGATGCTCTGGCCACGAAGTTCGAGCCCCTTCTCTTTTTGCAATCCGCTGGTGATGCCAGCAGCCATTTGATGGAGCGCCTTGGCGCTGGACATGTCGCCATTGAGTGCGCAGTCGGTGCCGATGTTCTGCAGTGCTGTGACCATCGCTTGGGGTTCCATCTTCACCTGGGCGAGGTCGACCACCTGCAGCTTGGCCTCGACGATCTGGCGCTTGCGTTCTTCAAAGACCTCTTTGCCCATTGAACGAACCCACGCATAATAGGCAGACGGCGATGGCGCTTTCTCGAGATTAAACTCTTGCAACATCCACTTGGCCACCGCCGGATAACTCCAGCAACGGCCTTTCTCGAAAATCTCCCAGCGCTGCTGGTCGCTCAGCGCGGCATCCCATCTATCGATTCGCGGTTTCATGATTAGGATAAGGCAAACACCTTGCCGGAGGGGGTGAGGTAAAAGCGTTCGATGCCCAGCGGGTCGGTCAGCTTGCCAACCCAGCCTTTATCCATCATCAGCTGCAGGTACTGATGGCATTCGGCAGTCGTCAGCGGACGGCCATAGTATTGAGCGGTCCATTCGTAGACAGCATCGCGCACCATGCCGGTGTCAACACCATTCAAGGCTTTTGCAAAGGCTTTGCATAATACATTATCAGTTGGCATTTTTGCCTCTCCCTTTGGTCAGCAGCCGGACGATCAGCTGCGCGTACTTGTTGCAAAAACCTTGAGCACCGCGAAGCTCGGCGACTTCTTTCTCCAGCGTGCCAATGCGGAAGTATTGGTTTTCGATGCATGAGTTGATGTTGGTCTTCCACGGGTCGCCGTCGGTGGTCTGCACTAAGAACGGCTGCGGACCCACCGTACGGGGTTGGTTCTGGCGGGTCTTCCAATAGGTGATCATCGCCGTGATCAGCGAGGCACACACCGTGCCGCTGATTGCCATCGATAGAGATAAAGTAATGCCGTCTGCCTCTGCCATAAATCCTCTCGAGAAGTTGCCGGGAGGGGTGAGTTGGAGTGTTACGGACTCCTGATTCCCTTGTCGCGCCCCGGCGCCACGCCTAGTAATGACTCAATGAAGAAGGCAGCAGTATAGCATTGAAGAGAGTAAACTCGATGGGTCAAATCGATATAATCGATGAAATCGCCAAAATCGTCGAAATCAATGAAATCGACCAAATCGATATAATCGATGAAATCGACCAAATTGCCGAAATCGATTGAAAAACAAATCCGAAAGTGCAGTTTCGTATTTGAAGAAACCCCAGCATTTTTGATAGTTTTGAGGTTAAAAGGGGCTATTTTTGCCCCGTCAAATCAATTGATTTATCTACAGGCACAAAAAAACCGCCCCCGAGCTGGAGGCGGTTTTGAAGAGGAAAAGCGATGTATTATTTGCTATTGGTGGCAGCCTCAATTGCAACGAGCTTAATTATCTCATCTCCATACTTGAGCGTCATAATTTTACCCTCTCTTTTGACTAATGGATAATACAGCTCATTACCGCGCCAAATTCCTTGATAAAAGTTATCCTGAGTTACTCTCCCATCAGAAAGGACGCGTTCTACGGAGCATTTAATGCTGTGACTAATAAGATTAGTGACGGTCATTTCGCCAACTTGCACAACATTCGTTGTGTAAAATGAACAGCCCCGGCTGGGAGAAAAATACCACCCTTTGGAAACAAACCAACCACTCTTTGTACACTCAAAGGATGTTTTAGTTGGCAGATCCGGGACATTGGATTCGGCAACGACATAACGTGCTTCGTTCCGGGGAGGTACGAAGTTTGGAGTTTCCGCCAAGCCCTTTGCCTGAGCCAAGAGAACTGCCAAGAACAGAACTGCTGTCTTTTTCATAATGTCATCCTTATTGTTTACAAAAGCACTATGACCTATAACGGCAAGCAGCGCGGTTTATTGGGTCAAACATTCGCACTGTGATTTTTGTCCAGCCACCCCGAAAGGCGCAGCTTCACGTGATGGTCGGGATCGTCATACCCACTCCAATTACAATTGACGCACTTCTTGATCAACTGGCGGCAGGGGCACTGCCCTTTCCCCTTAACTGGTCGTGGAGGTCGGCATTGGTGGTAGAGAGGCTTTGATTGGCAATAGTGAGACGGTCGAGCTGGGCTTCTTTTTGAGCTAACTGCTTTTTGAGTACGACTATTTCTTCATCCTTCGCTGCACAAAACGAACAGCTTTGCTTGTTTTTAGTCTGGAATTGTTCGTTGAGAAAGGCTTCTATTTTTAAGCGCATGCTGTCGCTTAGTTGCTGAGCGCCACTCTCTAGTTGTGCATAATATGCCCTAGAAGTGCCAATAAAATCAGCTGTTTCTTGTTGGGAATACCTATTGGCCTTTCGCCATGTCTTTAACTTGTCAATCATGCAAAAAACTCCAGCGCAGCGAACACTTTATGCTTGATGAACGAACAAAGATGTTATACAATATGCGCCGTACCGTGACAGTCACCGTGACAGTCACGGGGGAAGCATAGCGCAAAACAGTTGAAAATGAAAGGAAAAAGTATGGGACTTCAAATCGAGCGTAAAAAGGTGCCGCGCTGGTGCGGCCTGAAAAAGGCTGCCACAGCGTGCGGCGTAACCATGACGCAGATGACCCGGCATATCTCGGGGGTAGAGGTTTCGCAAACGCTGGCGCGGAAGATGAAGCGGTTGGGGATTGTGGTTATCACTAAGGAGGCGGAAGAGAAGTAATAGGTCAGAGATAATAGGTAATAAGTGAGAGAGGTGGAGTATGAGTAAGATGAAGAAGAAGTTGACGGAGGCGGAGGCTGTGGCACTTGTTAAGACGGCACTGACACTGAAGGATTCACGGCTGGCGATTAAGCTCAGTCATCGCGACAAGGCGAAGTGGGACTATGCTATCGGCTGCCGCCGGAAGCTGCCTTTTACCCGCGAGGGGCGCATCATCGGCAGGGAGTGGCTTGAGTGGTGCCGCGATGATGCAATCGTCCACGGCGTTGGCCGGGTTGAGATGATCAAGAACAAACCCTACTACATCGTCGAATCGCTCCGCCTGCAGAGCGAGATGGGAGGGAAGAAATGAGGCTGCCTCCTCAAAACATCGAGGCCGAGCGTGGGGTTTTGGGTTCTATTCTATTGGATGCTAACCGGGTGATGGATTTGTGCATTGAGAAGGGGTTTACTCCGGAGACTTTCTACGCACCGGCGCATGCCGAGCTGTTCAAAACCATCCAGACGATGATTGCCTCAGCGCAGGCCGTCGACTTGATCACGCTGACGGAATGCTTATCGTCCAGCAAAAACCTTGAGAAAATCGGCGGGGCGCGTTTTCTCGAGGAGCTGATCGACCGCACGCCGACCTCGGCGCATGCGGAGTATTACATTGACATCGTCCGGCAAAAGCATCTGCTGCGCTCTATTCTCTCCGCGGTGCGCACAACTGAATCGGAGTGTTATTCTGAGGCAGAGAGCGCCGACTTGATTCTCGGGCATGCGGAGCAGGCTTTCCTTTCCTTGGGCGATAATACCGAGGCGCGGGTGAGTTGGAGCGCTGCTATCCGTGAGACTATCGCCAGCATCGAGAAAACATTTGATCAGCCGACCGGGCTGATGGGGCTGCCGACCGGGCTGAAGCATCTGGATGAGAAATTGAAGGGGCTGCGTCCGGCCGAGATGATTGTATTGGCTGCGCGGCCATCTCAGGGCAAAACGTCCCTTGCCATGAATATCGCGGAGTGTGTTGCTTTGGGGCGCGATATGGATGGCAACCGATTTGACGGCGAATATGACCGTCCGCATGCGGTAGGGGTGTTCAGCGTGGAGATGTCCCAGGGCGCACTGGCCAAGCGGATGCTGTGCGGGATTTCCGGCGTGCCGGACTTTTACTTTGACAACGTGTTTGCGGATCAGCAAAAGGTGATGCGTGATCTGACGCGCGGCACTGCGCTGCTGTCGAAGGCGCCCATTTTTGTGGATGATACCGGCGGGCTGGATGTGATGGAGATGCGGGCCCGGGCGCGGCGCATGAAAAAGAAACACAACGTCGAGCTGATCGTCATCGATTACCTGCAGCTGATGAATCATCGCGAATTTGCCAAGCAGGGGCGGCAGATTGAAACGTCGCAGATTTCGGCCAATGTCAAGGCGATGGCTAAAGAGCTGAACATCCCAGTGATCGTACTGTCGCAGCTGAGCCGTAACTCGGAGCAGCATGGCAACAAGACGGGCAAGCCCAAGCTGTCCGACCTGCGCGACTCCGGCGCCATCGAACAGGATGCCGACGTTGTGCTGCTCTTGCGTCGGCCCTGCAAGTATCCGGGCGATGAGGAATATGGCGATGATCTCTTGGCGATTGTGGATGTCGCCAAGCAGCGCAATGGACCCACAGGCGAAATCAGGCTTAATTTTTTCGGCGAGACCACACGCTTCGCCGACCGTTACGATACACACAAAAGAGAAGTAACAGGTAATAAGTAATAGGTAATAAGTGAGAGGGGTGGAGTATGACTGAGATGGAGAAGGAGAAGGTGATGGAGCTGTTGGATGTGGCGTTTTTTTGGAAGTGCACGGCATTCTTTTTATTGGGTGGCTGGGTGGTGCAGATTGGGTTGATTGTGGTTTATGTGTTCGGGAGCAAATGAGAAGCTCACGCGGAGACGCGGAGGCGCGGAGCGAAGTAATAAGTAAATAGGTAATAAGTGTGGAGGCAAGGATGACAAAACAGGGTTATAAAGAGACGATTCGGAAGCTGCGCGAAGAGCTAAAGGAAGCACGCGGATTGGTGAAGTGGTCTGAGAAGTATATGGTTGATTTAGAGGATGCCTACAACAAACTGAACGCAGAGAACAAAGGGCTAGAACAGGACATCGAGCAACTCGCCCAACGGCACAACAATGAATTGAGCGTCCGGCGTTGGAGGCGTTGCGCATTCATTCTGATGGGGTTGCTGACGGTGCTGTTCGTGAAGGACTGGTTGATCATAATTTGGAGGTGCGTCTAGTGAACCGCCCACTATTCTGCTTTTATGCCGGCGAGGACGCCAGCGCTCCCAGGGATGGGGAGCTGAAGCTGCGGGTTGTCGGGAAGGTGATCATACACGGACCGCCGTGGGATCGGACGCCCAAGACTGTTGATTTGAAGTCAAACGCCAAGGAGGATTAAATGAAGAAAACGACTGATGCTATTATTGCGCGACTGCCGGATAAAGAGCTGCTGTCCCCCTTGGAACTTGCAGCTGCCTTTGGGCTGAAAACATCGCAGCCTATCCTGAATCAGATTGATCTCGGCAAGCTGTCAGCTTCTAAGTTGGAAAAGGGTCTCTCCATCTCACGTGACGTTGCCATTGAATTCATCCAATCTTGTGAAACCAGTTTGTAGGAATGTAAACACCATGAAGAAAATTAAACCATCTAAAAACCTCCCCGCCAAAGCTGCATCATTCGGACTGGAGCTACAGCTGCCGCCGCAGAATGCCACAGCGGTGGAGCGGATCAACTTCTTTCACCAAGCGAGCAAGCAACTCTCCGAGTATGCGGTACGCTGCGCGGTGGCGGCAGGCATAGAACTCCAACGCGCCAAGGCTTCCATTGAGCACGGTGAGTTCGGTAAATGGATTACAAAGAACTGCAACTTTTCAGAGCGCACCGCACAGAATTACATGAAGCTGGCCGAAGAGCTGCTGGAGGATAATATGCCGAAGCTGCTGGCGGCTGAGAGCGGCAACTACCTCGGCGAGGTGGAGAAAGCACTCGAAAAGGCTCCGGTGAAGGGCCGGACGCTGGCGGAGCTTTATGCCGACTATGGTGTGATCAAGTCGGCACCGAACATCGGCGGGGCAAGAGAGAATGCGGGACGCAAAAAGGCGCTGACCTCCGAGGAGGTCGCCAAGGCGATGTTCGAGCCGTTCGTCGGGGTGCTGAATGACATCCTCACCAAGAAGCATTATGGCGCATGGTCGCTGGCCGAGCTGAAGACCGCGCTGGATAAATTGACCCAGGTGCGCGAAGAAATCAAACGTACGATCAACGGCTAACCCCGGAGCCTACCATGACTAAAGCCCTTCAAACCTATCACGCCTTTACCCAGCTGCACGATGGTTCATTGCAATAAATGATTTCACTTTCAGGCAACTTTTTTCAAGGCGGCATTCCAGTGTTCGAGGGCGCTTTGCCCGTCAAAGATCTTGCGGGGGAGCCGGTTGATGAAGGCGACGCCTTCGGCGAGTTCGCGGTGAGG
>JAVBMC010000027.1:0-72231 GCA_031552845.1 Kiritimatiellia bacterium | reverse complement strand
GTATAAGTGGGATTTGTGGGGGAGCGCCTGGCAGTTGGTGAGGGGCGTGGTGATATTGGGTTGTTTGGGGCTGACGTATTTTCTGGCGGGGTATGTGGTGTTGTTCTCGCGAAAGGATGTGTAGGCATGCATATCGCAATTGAAACTCAGGGGGCTGTGAAGCGGTATGGCCGGCGGCGGGCGTTGGATGGGATGTCGCTGTTGGTGCCGGTGAATTCGACGATGGGACTGGTGGGGGCGAATGGCGCAGGTAAGACGACGTGGATGATGGCAACGGCGGGGTTTACGCAGTTGGATGCGGGGGAGATTAAGGTGTGGGGGCAGCGGTTTGATGCGGGGGAACAGAGCGGGGTGTTGAGTATTCTGCCGCAGGATTCGGAGCTGCCGTTGGATGGGCGGCCGGTGGATCTGCTGACGTTTTATGGGGAGCTGCAGGGGATGCGGCGCAGGGCGGCGGCGGTGCAGGCGAAGGAGTTGTTGGAGGCGGTACATTTGGGGGATCGCGTGGGGTCGAAGGTCCGGCAGCTGTCGCATGGGATGCGTAAGCGGGTGATGTTGGCGCAGTGTTTTATGGGGGAGCCGAAGGTGGTGCTGCTGGATGAGCCGTTGAGCGGGCTGGACCCGCGGGAGACGGCGCATATCAGGGGGTTTATCAATGGATTTCGGGGGCGGCGGACGTTTGTGATCAGCTCGCATGTGTTGACGGATATTGAGGTGTTGTGCGATCGGGTGACGTTTATGGAGGCGGGGAAGGTGACGCGCACGGGGCTGCTGGAGGATGTGGTGGGGGAGAGCAAGACCCTTGAAGAGGCTTATTTGAAGAGTTAGCGGAAAATGGCGCCTTACCTTATATATGAGGGCGAGCCGTGTGGGGTGGTTGGAGGTAATGTTGCTGGCTGTTGTGAGTAACGTTACGTGTGACCGGCAGTAAGGTTACTTCGACTTGTGAGTAATGTTACTGACAGCGGTGAGTAACGTTACTGGCGTTCCTGATAGGGGAGGCGGTGGCATTTTATAGGGAAATGGAGCCTTTTTGCGGGGGTGGAGGAGGGGAATGCGGGCGCTTTGAGACGAAAATTTTGCCACAAAGCATTTGGTTGCAGATGTATGTGCTTGATACTCGGCAGGGGTTGTGGTATCCTTATAGGAGTTGACAGTGCTTATCCTGTATTTTAGGACGGAGATTTATGGCTAGATTTGCTTATGCCGCGGTTGATGCGGCCGGAAAAGAGACCAAGGGCACGATTGAGGCGGATTCGCAGGCGCAGGCCGTGGCGAAGATCCGCGATATGAAGCTGTTGCCCACGGCGATCGGTGAATTGAAGGATGGCAAGAGCGGCGGCCAGGCGGCGGCTCCGGCAGCAGGCGGGGCCAAGAAGAAGGGCGGCGGGCTGAGCATGGAGATCAAGCTGCCGAAGTTTATGAAGCCGCGCGTGAAGCCGAAGGATTTGATGGTGATGACGCGCCAGCTGGCGACGCTGGTGGATGCGGGCTTGCCGTTGACGCGCGGGTTGCGCGTGCTGCAGCGGCAGACGCCGAATCCAACGCTGGCGGAGGCGATTACGGGGATGTGTGAGTCGGTGGAATCGGGCAGTACGTTCTCGGAATCGCTGACGAACTATCCGAAGATTTTCAACCACTTGTTCGTCAACATGGTACGCGCCGGTGAGGCCGGCGGTGTGTTGGAAGTGGTGTTGAACCGTCTGGCGGAGTTCATGGAGAAGGCCGAGAAGATTAAAAATAAGGTCAAGGGAGCGATGATTTATCCGACGGTCGTGTTGTTGGCGGCTGTGGGTATTTTGGTGTTCCTGCTGACGTCGGTCATTCCGAAGTTCCAAGAGATTTTTAAAGACTTGTTGGGTGAAGGACAACTACCGGCGATTACGGAGTTCGTACTCGGAGCGAGTGAGTTGGTCAAACAGCATGGTATTGCTGTATTTGCCTGTATAGCTGGTATCTTTATTTTGACGAAGATGTGGTCCGCTACGAAGAGCGGGCGATATATGCTGGACTTGATTTCGCTGCGGACGCCGGCTTTCGGTACGCTGCTGCTGCGTAGTGGCATTGCGCGCTTGACGCGTACGTTGGGGACGCTGCTGTCGTCCGGTGTGCCGGTGCTGCAGGCGCTGGCAATTGTGAAGGAAACTGCAGGCAATAAAGTGATTTCAACCGCGGTGCAGTCGATTCACGATAGCGTTAAAGAAGGTGAAGGCATGACCGCGCCGATTGCGGCATCCAAGCTGTTCCCGCCGATGGTGGTTTCGATGGTGGAAGTCGGCGAAGAAACCGGCGCTTTGCCCGACATGCTTATTCGCGTGGCGGATACGTATGATGATGAAGTGGATAATGCTGTGGCCGGTTTAACGTCGATTATCGAACCAGTGCTGATTATCTTCTTGGCGGTGGTGGTCGGCGGTATCGTCGTAGCCATGTTCATGCCGTTGATTAAGATTATTGGTTCGCTCAGCGCTCAGGCAACTTAATACCTGCAAGGAGACTTGACAATGAACTCAACGTTCAGGAAAATGCGCCAAGGTACAGGCGGGTTCACGTTGATTGAAATCCTCGTGGTGGTGGTGGTAATTGCTATTCTGATGGCAGGTACGTTTAGGCTGATGGGGATTGCCTCTGATGCTGCTAAGCAGGCGAAAACGAAAGCGATTATGGAGCGGGTGCATAATGCGCTAGGAGCTTTTTACGCCGAATATGGCGCGTATCCGCCTTCGGCCAGCTATGATAGCTTGGCTACGGACGCGGATTTCTCCGTGGTATACACCAACCCGGTTGAAGTCATCTTCATCATGCCGCCGACGGTTGCCGAAGAGCCTACAGGGGATGCGTTGGGGTATGTTGTTGTTCCGCCGGATGGCGGTAACGAAGCGGACATGAAGTTTGGGTTAGTGGCCTACCTTATTCCACGGCTATCCTCAATGTACGGAGGCAACGCAAGAGATCCTGACTTGCCGGATCGCCTTCGATTCCAATATAAAATTAAAAAGGCTTTAGGACGTTTTCAGGGAAACGCTTGGGACGATGCTGTTCAGTATGAGGGCGTGGATCCGAGAACAGATGTGTGTAACCGCTGGAAACCTCAGATTGCTGACCTGTTGTCACCTAAATGGGATGATGCTGTCTCAGCGAATAATCACGGCGAAATCTGGTGCCGGGTTCGTGATATTAGTGATGCTTGGGATAAGTCGTTGATGTATGAGTGTGCGCCGCCATTCCAGCATTATCGATTGATTTCGCGCGGGCCTAATAAGAATTTGGATAAGGAAACATCACCGGATAATGATGATATTGTTCTTACGGATCGATGAAAGGGCAGGTTGAATGAATTGCGAAGGTATGAAAAACCAGAGAAATCTGAGGCGGTTTGGTTTCACTCTGATGGAGTTGTTAGTCGTTATTTCGATCATGAGTATCCTGATCGCATCAATGCTCGTCGGGTATGGCAGAGTGCAGCGTATGGCTTTCGCATCGACTTCCACCTCCTTGGCTTCACAGGTGGCAACAGTTTGGGGAACTTATTTGCTGCGTAATCGAACGTGGCCTGAGGGTGTTAGCTTTGAAAATGGCGTGGATACCGACATTTGCAGGATACTCGGTGGTGGATATGAACCAACGCCCGGCAGAGCAAAGTACCGCTATATGGATCTTTCGTATCCTGGGATGGATACTGCCACCATTGATGAATCGAAGAATATTGAGGTGCGGTGGGGGTTGCTAGATTCTTGGGGGCAGCGTTTGGCAAAACAGGGACGCTTGACTGCTGCGGAAGCTGACCGCCGGCGTATTCAATTTGCTCTCGATTTGAACTATGACGGACTCATCAATAGTGAAGACTCTGGCTTGTTGCCGGCGGGTGTTGAGATCCGTGCATCTGCCGCAGCGTGGTCTTGGGGTGTGGATGGGAAGCCTGCCGGAGCCATTGATGTGGAGTTCTTTCGGAAATTATCGACAAAGAGCTGGTAATACAAATAAAAAGTGAAGGTATTGTGATGAAATGCTCTGACAGAAGCGGAATGACGCTGATTGAGTTGATGATAGCTATTACGATTCTTGTAATTGTGATGGGGTTAACAATAGGAGCGATTGTTAAAAACAATAAAGCTGTTCGGGATAAGCAAAAGGCCGCTGCGGTTACCGCCGTCAAAAATGCGATTGTCGCCTATCGCCAATATTACCGTCGTTGGCCAGGATTGCCTGAAAACTTTAACCAGTACGAGAACATTGTTGTTGGGTCGGATGATACGCGCCATTTTAAGGGTGCTGTGTTTGGCGGTGGGGATGCATTGAGTGGACTTAGGTATGGTGCGAATTCGCTTGTTTTGAAGGCGCTGGATCCGATTAACACGGGACCTGAAGAGAATCCCAATAAGCGTGCATTTCTCGATCCCTCGGTGGTGTTCGTTGAAAGATCCGATGGACTAACCTGTACATGGAAGATGGCGCGGGAAGGTGGAAAGGGTATTACACCGGATAACGGCGAGCTGAATATTATTACGGGCCCACGTACGGGACCGAAGCAAGACCTCAATTACTTGATTATTGTTTACGACTTGGACAATGACAGTGCCATGGTTTACACGCCGGAGAGCGATGCCGGTAAAAATGTGAAACGTTATATAAAGAAGTGATGGAGTTGCCTCATGTTGAATTCAGGGATATGTAGTTGTGTCAGACGTTTCGGGAAACCTAGTGGGTTTACCCTGCTGGAGCTGTTGGTTGTTATCGGAATTATGGCATTAATGACAACATTGACGATCGCCGGTTATATGGGGTCCTCGCAGGCGCTGGCTCAAAAACGCGGCGCTACGCAATTGGTCAACGTATTGACACAAGCGCGTCAGAAGGCTTGCTTGGGAAATACGCGAGTCGGCGTACTGTTCTCGCGATCAGAAAAGGACGGAGTGACGGCACTGTACTCGCTTTGCACTGAGCTTGGAGTTGTCTATAATGGAGATTTTTTTCATAGAGGCGGAGGGTATATTGACTTTTTTGGAAACGTTGTCGAAAAGTTGAGAGGTGAAATGGTGGCCTCGTCCAGCGGTTCCGGAAAATCTTACACCTGTCGCCTTGTGGATATCGCAAATGGAACGGATGTTATTGCATACTGCGGTGTGGAGCGTGAATCATTCGGTCCCCCAGATAAAGCTGGTTCGCTCACGAACGGATATGTTTTTGTTTCAGGCACGCAGGGTTCTATGGGTGATCTTGAAAATGATAAAACACGCATGCCGGGGCACGGAATAATGCTGTGGTCGCGAGCATCTCAGACCTATGCCGCGCCGGCAGGATACGAATTGAACGTGGGCGGAGATATGATTCTTTTTAATGCTGATGGTTCTTTGGGGAGCTCCGTTAACACCGTGTCTGCCAAATTTAAAGGAGCGAAAAGCAAAGGGAGCTTGGATTTTGTCGTCACCATTAATCCCGGAACGGGAAAGATTAGTTCCTCTACAAAAAAGAACTGACAGGTTAGGTTGCGTATGTTGAAAAGAGGTTATCTATGAGGCTTGTACTCAGTCGTTTTCTGCGACGGAAGTTGCAATGCCACCGACGTGTATCGGGGTTTTCGCTGATTGAAGTGAACATGGCCGTATTCGTTATGGGTTTTGGGGTTCTGGCTTTAATGGCGTTATTCCCGGCGGGCTTGCGTGAAGGAATGCAAAATCGGGCAGACTTAAAGCAAACCATGTTCGCTCAATATGCGTTGGCTTTGGCACAGGGTCATGCGGTGATATCATCGCCGGCGCAAGGCTTGCCTGCAAAATTAGACGCGCCAGGCGGTGGCCTCCCCGGTGGTCTTGATAAAACAAAAGTGGAACAAATCGCTGACACTACTCTACAGGTTCGGTCGATGAAAACAGGTTCAAACTCGGGTGATAATGGTCAGTATAGGTTAGTCGTTTTGGAGGAGGCGAACAGTGATGATTGCGGACTGTTTACGGATAGCGCTAGTGTGAGGAATAGTACATTGCTGCAAGTTGTTGCAGTTCAATCGTCCGAGTTGTCGACAGGGGTCTTCCGTAGTAACCCGGTATTTTTCGCGGTGCCGATGGCATGGCATTACAAGGGTATTTTGCCATGAGTAGGGAGCAAAGCGCTAACATGAAAAAAAAATGGACATGCCAGAATTGCAGGAAGAAGATTTCTGCAGGTTTCTCGTTGATTGAAGTGATGGTGGCTGTTGCGGTTTTTTCGATGTTGATGATGATGATGTCGGCATTGTTTCAGCAAAGTAATTTGGCATGGCGTGCGGGAACGGATCAGGTGCAAGGCTATGGCCAGCTGCGTTCAGCCACAGCGATGTTGGAGCGTGATTTGGCTAATATGGTTGACATCGGTTTCTTAGCGGATGTAGGCCTTGTTTCTACAAGTGCAGTGATGAATGCCGGATCCTTCACCCCTCCAACATCTTTTTTTATCTTGCGGCCGTCTACGTCACGGGGAGATAAGGGGCAGGTTGTGTCTGTTCGGGGGTATTCCTTGGTCAAATGGTCGTTGGGCGGCGGCTCTTGCCAACGCGAAGAGACGCTGTTTGATGCTCAGGGCAAAAAGGCTACTGTGGTGACCGTGACTGTTCAAGATGAAGTCAATTCACATGTAACGGTTAGCGCTTCGCGGATCGAGCTAGACTCCTATTTTAAAGCAGAGCGTTCAATGGTTTACCAAGTAACTGCGGAGCTGAGAGCAAATGCCAGAAACACGTATGATATTGGGGCATGGTCATGGGGGCGTAAGGGCACCGGACAGGATCCAGATGATCCCGAATCGTCGGTAATTCGGACTTGGTTGGGGACTCAAAAATAGGATGTGTCTGATGTTTAGCGCTAAGAATTCAGAGGTATCCGTGAGGGATAAATTGATGAATAAAGGTTTTACCTTGATAGAAATGCTGATTGTTGTGTCCGTGATCAGCATCATGATGGCGGCTTTGGCTATTTCGGTATCCGGTGCACGGGAGCGGGCGCGGGTGGTCAAGGCAGAGGTTGAGCTGCGCGAAATTGTCAACGCCATACGTACTTACGAGGAAGCGCATTACGAAGACGCTAATCCGTTGCCGTTTTCGACAGAGGATGCCGACTCATTGGAAGTCAGCTTGGCCAACATGGGGGCTTTGCTTGATCCTAAAAACAACTCGGAGGGGGTCGTCTATTTGAACGCCCGTCTGAACGCAAACGATCAATTTTTAGATCCATGGGGGCGTCCATATCGCGTAAGGATCATTCGTCAACAGGATAACGAAAAGATGGATGAAACATTTGTGACTGGAGTTTTCGTGCCGAATTTAGCCCGTTACGTTGATTGATTTGGAGAGATTCATGAGAATAATGTCAAAGAGAGGCTCAGCTTTGTTGATTTCGCTCGGCGTGCTGAGTTTTTTGGTGATCAGTGCTGTCGCGTTTACAATCTATATGCGAACGGAGCGTCAAGGAACTTCAAACTATCGGCATGCCGTCATGGCTCGGCAGATGCTGACGGTGGCATTTGCCGATGCCCGTGATACGACTGAATATCTGCTGCGCCGCAACAACAGTACGTTGTGGCCGGTATTCTATTCTCTGGCTGACAGTGGTGCAGATCCCTTGTCCCGTGTCTTGGTCTCCACGCCTACAAAAAATGATTTGCTCACCCACGCCTCATTTAAAAACGTGGCGGCGTACTCCGGGTTATTGTCGCCTGCTGTAATGGAACATGTTCCGCCGGCTTTGACAAAAGACGTGTTAGAGGCCCGCTTTGCTGTGGGTTGGCGGAGGGTCGATCGTCCTAAAATAGTCAGGGATGCTAGCTCCGACTTTGATGCGGCGAGTTCGACTATTGCCGGGCGTTATTCGTGGATGGTTGTCAATGTTTCTGATATGCTTGACATCAATGCCATCGGCACGAAAAACGTTGTGCGTGGTGTTGGCACCAATGGTACGGATATTTTACTGTTCGAGGACTCTCCGACCGCCGTTAATATCATGTATTCACAGAATGATGCTATTAATTTTGTGGAGACACGCCGTGGCAGCAGCGGGCCGACGTTTGAGACTCAGTTCGTGACAGGGGCTGATTTGATTGCGGCCACAAACAGCGGTTACTTTGCTGACAATATCCTTGACTGGGTACTTTGTAACACGCCGGGAAACAACGCCACATCCCCTGCGCCGTTGACAGTTTACAGCCGTTGGCCGTTTATTCCCCAGCTGGCCTACTCTAAGAATGTGCTCTCAGAAGCCAAGTCCTATGCCGAGTTGACCAATATGGTTCTATCCTGTGACGAAGACTTGACGTTGGCCAATTTGAACGCAAAGAAGGGCGATAGTGAATTCAATGAACGACTGAAAGATGCATTAAAGCATGCCCTGATGGGTTACACGGGAGTTGCGGGGGATCACGCCAAGTATTTTCGCTTGGCATTGATGGATTACATGGATGAAGACGATATTCCTTGGAATGGTGATGGCACGCAAGACGATCTCGCCATGTGCCTGCCCTCCACTGAGTGTACGCCGATGATCTCTGCTGTTCATTATCAAGGAGATATATATAGGGATGATCTTTTTGATCAAGACCAAGAGTTTCCTGTTAATGAGAACGGAAACGCGTTGATTAATTTTCATCCGGCTTTGGCATCAGCGGGAACTGCTACTTTGACTATTCAGCTGGCAAATTTGTTTGCGCAAGACACCAAGAATGCTGCAACTGTTGTCCACGAAGGCGCATGGGGCATTGCTCTTGCTGCACAGCCCTCCGCCCCGTATGTGGTCAAAGGGTCTTTAGGTGCTACGGGCGGTGGTTCTGTGGGTACCATGCCCAAAGGAACATTTAAGCACGTTGAAATAAAAGTAGCTTTTCCGGATCAGGGCCCTTTTGAAGTGGGTAAAGACGCCAAGCTTTATTTCGATTGGTTTTTCCGTTTCAAGGTTGAGGGAGCCGGACTTTATGATGAAGTGCCAATCAGTTTCGATGGGATAGACGCGAAGATGGCTGCCGTAGCCCCGAACGGATTGGTATCATCAGAGAACTTTGGAATGTGTGGCGAACGTTATTTTCATGTGAGGTATGTCTTTCAGCTTGAATCTAAAGAGGTAGAAGATCCAGTTACAAAAGAACTCCGAATAGTCTCTAAAATCAAGCCGGTGGTGACGGGTGATTCAAATGTTTGGCCACTGTCGGGGGCTTGGGACACGGTTGATCCGCGGTATAATTGGTTTTCACCTGCATCCAGCGAAGCACGGAATGAAAGTGGCATTAAAGCAGTTCTGGACAACTATGGGGCTGGTGGAGATGGGTATAAGGTAGAAGAAAGTTCAATACATTGGTATTTCCGTCCAAATAAGTCCCCATCGAAAGGGGTGCCCAATCCGTTGATGGCCAAAGCGCTGCAGGTGAATGGCGATAATCACGCAAAGGAACCGCATTCGGAAACGGTTTTGACCAGTGGAACGGATCAATACTGTGCTTTTTATGTGTCTAATAAAGGACGGATCTTTGTCCCGGGGGAATTGGCGTTTTTGCCGCGGCCTCCCTATAATATGACGCAGCCAGCGATGGCTGCGGACTTCAATGCGGCTCTAGGGAATAATTTTGGTTTTTTCCAAGCGTTGCGCCCTTATAAGTATGAAAATGGGATGAAGTATGACGCTGATTTCTTTAAATTCTTTGCTGCCAGCAAGAAGAAGCAGCGCGGGTTGGTGCATTCCAACACCGACCAAGAAAGCGTATTGAAAATCGCTTTGCAGGGGATGCCGATGTCGATAGAAGATGCCACGGCTGAAGGGGCAGCAACACCACCGACCGTATCCGATGAATTTAAGGCAGCTGTTCAAGAAGTGATTCGTATGTTTATCGACACTCGTGAACGTCATCATGGTCCGGAGGAGGCGGAGTATAGTGACCGTTTTCTGGATAGTGATTTTTCTGCCGGCGTCTATTTTAGAAACCTTGCAAACGTCAGAAAGTTGCCGGAGTTTCGCCGTAAGATGATTGCTGCAATGTCGCAGGATATGTTCAGCCGCAGCCAGCAATTGTTCCTGTATATTCTCCGCGCAGACGCTTATACATCGGTTTTGGGACGTGATGACTTGACAGAGGGCAATCCCAGTGCCAGTGCACGGGCCGTGGCATTGGTTTGGCGTAATCCATTACAGCCGGATGCGGCGAGTGTTTCGGGGCCTTGGAATCAGGGTGGTGGTAGTGCAATCGAATTATTTAAGAATGGATCGGACGAAAAACTGAATGAACAGCGGCTGGTGTATTTTCAATTTCTGGAGTAGGGGTGCCTTTTGTGTTGGCAAGGGGCTGAAAATAGTGTAAACTGTTGGAAGAGAGGTAGTGAGTTATGGCCGAAGAAAATAAAGCATATATTAATCAGCGTCTGCGTGATCCGTTCGCCGGCGGAGTGAAGCCGCGTGGCTCGAAGCCCGATATCATCGGTGGCATCGCCGCTATCATTACGGTGGTTATCGCCTTGGGGACGTGTATGCTGCTGTTTATGGACTTCCAGAACTACGGGGGTTTCTAGGCGTGTTGCAGTTTCTGCGCGAACTGCCGGAGCGCGTGCGTACGGCGGTTGAAGCATCACCATCGGTTATTCGACTGATGGTGATTTGTTTTTGTGTCTGGGGTGTTCAGCTGGTTACGAGTGCTGTCGCGGCCGCAATGCCCGGCGGCGTGCTCCTCTTCGGCGAGGCATTTAAGTATACTTTCGGCCTCTCTCCATCGTTATTGCTGCACGGTTTTGTCTGGCAGCCGCTAACCTATCTGTTTCTTCATGCGGCATGGTGGCACTTGTTGTGTAATATGCTGGGGCTTTGGTTTGTCGGCAGCTCTGTTGAGCGCGTGACGGACTCACGCACCGTCCTAAAAATCTTTTTCATTGGTGGTTTCTTTGCTGCATTCGGCTGGCTGGCCTATGTGTTTGCTGTCAATGGCGATGCGCGGGAGTTGTGTGTTGGTGCCAGCGGCGGGGTGTGCGCATTGCTGGGGGCGTTCTCTGCTCTGTTTGCCACGCGAAAGATTTACCTGCTGGTGTTCTTTGTGCTGCCTATCAAGATAAAAGGCCGCTGGCTTGTCTGGATCGTGTTGGCGGGGACGTTGGCGGAGGGTTATTTTCTGCGCGGGCAAGTGGCGTTCACGGCGCACTTTACCGGATGTCTCGTCGGTTGGCTCTATGGACTTTATATCCGCAAGCGCTTCCTCTACCTGAGTGAATGGACGCAGAGCTAGGCTGATGCAGGGCGACGAAATAATCATGGCGCCCTTGCGGGGTATCAGCGTTGCGGGATTTCGTAACGTCTTCGCCGCGCACTTCAAAGGAGTCGACCGCGCCGTTGCACCCTTTGTGCCGACCGTGGCCGGAACGCGCGTCAAACCCGCCGTACTGGCTGATGTTGTCCCTGAGCACAATCAGGCGATTCCGTTGATTCCGCAGGTCATTGGCAAAGACCCTGAGCAGTTGATTGTGATGCTGTCGGCCTTGCGCGCACTCGGTTATACGCAGTGTGATTTGAATGCCGGCTGTCCTTGGCCGTTCGTTGCAAAGAAAGGCCGCGGCAGCGGACTCATGGCGCATGAGAAATCGTTTGCTGAGATGCTCGCTACGGGTTGCGCTCACTCGGACTTCTCGGTGAAGGTGCGGCTGGGTTTGAAGTCGCCTGATCTGCTCGAGTCCCGCATGGAGCTCATCAACAGTTATCCTCTGCGCGAAGTCTGCATCCATCCCCGCACTGCCGCGCAGATGTATGAGGGCATGGTTGATGTCGACCGCTTTGAAGCCGCCGCCAAACTCTGTCGCCATCCCGTCGTCTATAATGGCGACATCCGCACACCGGCAGATTTTCAACGCCTCAAAGAACGCTTCCCGCATATTACCCGTTGGATGATTGGCCGCGGGCTCGCCGTCAATCCCTTCCTTGCAGAAATGATTGCCACCGGTGACGACACTCGCACACCGGAACGTTTAGCCGCTTTCTTGGATGCGCTGCTAGTCGAATACCGCGGCACGCTTTCCGGCGAGACCGGCGTGATTGGCCGCATGAAAGAACTCTGGAGTTATCTCCACACCGGACTCAACCACGGCGAGCGCGTTTGGGATGGCGTCAAAATCTGCCGTACTCTCTCCGAATACGAACGCATCGTGCAGCACGCCTTCAAGCATTTCAAAGGCTTTTGCTAAACGCGCTGTCGCCGGGCGCCTCTACGGATTCTTCAAGTTCGGTTTGCCGGGCGAGAAGGGCGTGGTGCTGTCGAGTGCAATGCCTTGCATATACATGTCGGTATTGCCTTTGACGAGTTTCCAATCTTTTTTGTCGTCGCTCAGGGTGAAGGGTTCTTTAATGAAGATCTGTCCTTGGCGGAGTTTGACGTGGCGGCTGTCTTTCGCCGTGTTGTGCACGTAGTAATCAAATCCATCCTTGCGCCCGGCATACCAAACGTTGTTGATGGTCTCGGTTTGGTGGAGGCGGATCGTTTGGACAAACTCACCACGTGACATTTCGGTCGTCGAAGTCGCACATGCCGTCAGCAGCGTGAGTACGATGAACAGGCAGTAGGGAGTCAAAAATTTAAGTTGCATGATAGTGCCCTTTGTAGAGTTGTTGAAATCAAAGAGGGGGTCGTTTGGAACGGGAAACTTCAATTGGAGCAGGGTAAACCCACGCCCCAACAGCCGTTCTAACTCCCTCGCTGGTGTTAGTATACCATAGATTTTGAATCCACGCAAATGGAAATCGGGGGCCGCGTGAAGGCGTTCGTAAAGATGCGGTTTTGCTGATGTTTTTCCGTGTTGATAGGGGGAATGCGCACGGTGGATCGAGGGAAAAATGCCATCCACCCATCTCGCAAAAGTTCCCTTAACCTGTCAACTTGGCGCGAGATACACCTCAAGGAGCTGACATGCTATGTGCAAGCTCGCTGACATGTTAATCTCAGCTGACTGAGGTTAGCATGTCAGCAAGTAAACACACGGCTCGCGGAAAGTCTACGCACTGTGTACCACCAACTCGACAGAGGTGGCGCGGCGGCTGGAGATGGGTTGGTACAGGTTTCGTACACGGGTGTGTTTTGTTTTGCATGAGGTGCAAAAAAGACGGCGAAGTTCTTGCGAACCGCGCCGTCGAGGGTGAAGTTGAGGGTTATGCTAGGCAGCCGGGAAGTAGAGTTGATCTGTCAGATCAGACAGATCTGGCTGATTGCAAAATGCCGGCGAGGACGCCGGCGCTTCCAGGAGGCACTGCGGCGGTTTCGCCGAAACCGCCCTGCTATTGAGAGTACGGCTGGCGCGATTATCAGGTAGAGCGGGCTCGCCGAGCGTGCGGTTGCGGGGTAACAATGTTGTGCGGGCAGTCCCATAAGGCAGCATGAGCGTGACGGCAACGTAAGCAAATAAAGCAATGGCAATGATGAAAGCGAGTAACATGATGAATAAGTCCAAAGTGTTTCGGCTGTGCTGTGCGTCAACCAAGCGGACAGTCTGTAAATCGATGGCTCCTTGGAGCTCAAGCTCCCGTATGCGCAAAGCGTCAGTGACGGGTCACTCGATGGTGTCGACGGGGATAGTTTAGCAGTTTGGCGGGAAAAGTCAAGCGGCAAGTAATAAGTGACCAATAATAGGTAAGGGTCCCTTTAATAATTCACTTTCGGTGACAAGGTAGGATAAAGTTCACGCGGAGACGCGGAGAGGTGAGAGGGGGAGAGGTTGACGCGCGGGCTGCATACCCTGTCGGCGGAGACGTCGGCGTTCCCAGGGGGTAGAGGGGAGAAGGAGAGGCTGACGCGGTGCGGCTGAGAGGGTGCCTGTGGCACCTCGGCGAGACCTGCCCTACCTTTAGTAAACAGCAATTATTAGAAGTGCCTTTTCCCTTTACATGAATCATGCACAGTCAGGTAACCCGCACAAAAGCCTTGACTCATCCAACAAAACGTAGTATCCTTTCTCGGTGTGGCAGTGTGCATGTTGCGGCTGCAAACCCGCACCCCCCGGTATCCCGGGGGGTGGGTGTGGCGGTAGCGCGGGTGTTAAAGGGGCAGAGCGGCCTCAAGAAGGAGTAGTATGAAAAGGAAGTTGATTGTTTTATCCGCCGGAGTTATCTTGTTCAGTCTCTGCGCCTCAGCGCAAACGTTCAGTCCAACATCGATTACCAACTTGGTTCTTTGGCTGAAGGCCGATACGGCGATTTTTAACGCAGAGGGACAACCACCGACCGAAGGCGGCACAGTCGCCCGTTGGGAGGATCAGTCCGGCCAAGGGCACCACGTGGTTCAAGTGAATGATGCAATCCGTCCGCTTTACACCGGCAACGGGCAGAATGGAATCGCGGCAATTTATAACCCCTCAACAGCGGTAGGAGCAGGCAATAACTACAGCGGCCAAGGTCTGCGCTATATGGAATTTGAGGACACGGCAAACCCGGTGCAGACGCGGAGCATTTTCGTGGTCGGCAAGCCCCCGGCATCGGCCGCGAACAAGAACCCAAACGTCATCATCGGCCGGTATCAAGGCGGAACAGCGGGCAATGTCGAATTGTTTGTGCGGAATGGCGATGCGAATAATGACTGCATTTCTTTTGACGGCACCATCACGTCTAGCAGGCCGACGGGACGTTACGCATTGAACGGAGGAACGCTTTCCGCATCCGGATACTCCTTCAATCCCCCGGGATACATCATCCCAAGTCCTTTTCTGGGTTACTTTGAATATGACGTCGCGCAGGCGTGCACGCTTTTCCTGCGCCGTGATACGACAGGCAACAAGTTCAGCTACCGCGGAGAGTTCTCGGAAATTCTTGTCTACAGCCATCCCTTGACCGAGGAGGAGCAGCAGCAAGTTGGCTATTACCTCCAGACGAAGTATCAGATTAACGGAAGTTATGTCGCCCCCGGCGAAGCTTATGTCGAAGTTCTGGCGGCTACCGAGGTTGCCGATACTTATGCGCAGGTCAGTGGAGAGGTCAAAGGCTTAACATCCGGCTCGGCCGTGTTAAAGGTTTACTACGGCCCGGCCGACTGCGGCAAGACGGAGACGGGCTGGCAGTCCTCCATGCTCGTGAATGACAGCGTGACGGAGCTTGGCATTTACTCCGTGATGCTCAATACAGGCCTTGCGGCTAATACCACCTATTATTACCGCTTCGCATTAGAGACGGCGCCGGGTGCTGCCGCATTCTCCGATGTTATGACCTTCACCACGCATCCGCGCATTATCACCCGCGGGGTTGACCGCGTCACCGAAACAGCAGCGCGGCTGGCGGCAGAAGTGATCCAAATGCTGGAAGGCGACCAAGCGACCTTGCGTGTTTATTATGGTTTAACCGATGGCGGCACTTCGCCCGGTGCTTGGAATGCGAATGATACTGTTTCCACAGCTATCGCTGCAAATGGCACCTATTACTACGATACGGCACAGGCTTTGACGCTCGGACAGACCTATTACTACCGTTTCTCCCTGCAAGTCGACGGCGGCGTTGAGACCTTTGCCAACGCAGGGGGCACTTTCACGACAATCCCCTACGATACACCGGCAAGTTTCATCTGGAATGGCGATTCCTATGGAACCAATAACTGGGCTGAGCCGATCTGGATCAACCTCAGCACGGGCATACGTGCATATCCGTCAATTCTCGGAGATGAGGCGGCCTTTACGGCGGTTCCCAGCAACAGATTCCACAATATCCAGATTCAACTGACCAACAGCTTGATTCATCTCAAAGCGCTAACCACGGGACATTTGAGTCCCGGCAACGGCGACCCTTGGTATTCGGGCGGCGAATTCAGCTTCATCAACGGCGGCACAGATCCGGTTGAAATAGTCCTAGACAGCACGCAGGCCGGAAAAAGTGCCGTATTGACATCCCGCGGCACGCAAAGCATCACGTGGGGGCAGAGCACGAATGACAACATCACCCTCAGGCTGAACTCGCCGTTGGACATCACCCGCGGATCATCCTACACCTGTCACATCCGCTTGAACGCGAAAATTACCGGTGGCACGCTTGGACAGCCCTCCCGGATATTGGCAACGTTCGCCACCGATTGGACGTCTCACTACGTTTATCTGTTGAATCCGGAGAATGATTTCATCGGTGATATTTATTGCAATCGTGCCAACACAGGCAATGCCGTCGGCGTTTTGTCTGCCGGACGAAGCGAGGGTGCCCACACCAATACTGCGAACAATGCAGTATTCGGACATCCCAGCAATCAAATCATCCTGCGTACCAATACACGTTTGCTGCTCTACGGAAGCGCCAACGACGGGGCGTTCACTTTCGAACGGACAGTCAGAGGACAAGGGAGTATCGACCGTACGGTAAGCGCCTTGGGGACATCCTATACCGTCAACAAGCATCTGGACCTTGATTTAGGCGCCAACAGCGTTCTCGCTCCCGGTGAAGGCAATACGAATGCAACACTCAACGTACTGGCCAATACGATCACCAGCGACCCTGCATCGACCCTGCGTTTCAAGCTCAACACCAACAGCATTTGCGACAAAGTGTTTTTAAACGCCCGTGGATCGGTCACGCTGAACGGCAAGCTTGAGCTGGTGCCGCAAGCCAAGTCCCAAGCAGGCGACCGCTGGCCCATTCTGAGTGCAACCAATCTCGTGACGTCCCTAAACGTGAACTTCGCGTCCAAAACGCCTGGCTATTCCATCATCAGAACACAGGACGCTAATGGAAATTGGTTGCTTGAGGCCCTTCGAGCACCACTCACCATTTTCTTGCAATAGGTCGTTTCAAAAATTGGTTGCTCAGTTGGTTTGCCGATCCTCTGCCGAACGCTCTCGGCAGAGGGATGTTTGGCTCAATGAAATAAGGAGTTTAGATGAAGCAAGCATTCGTTACTCTTCTTGCCGTCATCGCTGCAAGTGCATTGCAGGCGGCATTTGCCCCAACGGACATCTCCGGACTTAAACTCTGGCTCAAAGCAGATGCCGGTGCTTTGAATGAGCAAGGGACGCTGGCCGATACCGACCAGCGCGTCACGTTATGGCAAGATCAATCCGGACAAGGCAACCACGTCACCAATAGTTGGGTAAGTAAAGCACCGACATTCAAAAGAGTCGCCACAGGCGGCTTTCCCGCGGTCAGCAGCACTGGCGGATTCTGGCTCGACCCGCCTGCGGAAGGTGTCGATGGCAAGGCTGTTTTTATGGTAGGTGCCCTTGCGCCCTTGCCCGACGTCAATGCTAACGCTGTCCTGACACGAGTACATGGCGGAGGGTCTACGGACATATTCCTGCGCAATAGTGTCAGTGATGCAATATCTTTGGATGGCACTTACACCGGAACAAAATCCGTCGGTACTGTCACGCTCAACGGCCTGCCGATGAGGGATCCCTCCAACAATTTAACAGGCTATCAATTTAATTTGCCGACCAACGCATTTCCAAGCCCGTTTATCCTTCACGTCACCTATGCCAACAATCAGCTCTTCACCCAGTTCATGCGCCGCAGCACCAGCATCTATTACAAAGGCACGATCTCTGAAGTCATCATCTATGACCGTGACCTGACCGAGGTGGAGGCCAACCAAATCGGCGCCTACCTGAAAACCAAATATACGATTGACTGTGCCTACCCGGATGCAGAAGAGGTCACGCTGGTCAATGGCGTGGTTGACCGTATTGGCGATACGTCTGCGCGCCTGCACTACACCCTTGCCGGGCCTGCTGCTACGGCTTCGGTTCAGATCCGCGCCTATTACGGCACAACTGACGCAGAGTCCGACCCGGATGCGTGGGAGTTCTGCGACGAGCTTCCCGTGCCGACAGCCGCCGGAGTTTACACCCATTTCACGCAGCAGCCTCTGACGGTCAATCAATCTTACTTCTGCCGGTTCTCGATAACCGATGGTGAAAAAGAAACCTTCTCATCACCCTCATCTTTTACGACGCGCCCATTGAATACTCCGGTCGTGTTCCGCTATGTCGGCGAACCTTACGCAACGAATTCGTGGACGAATGAAACGCAGTGGGTGAATCTCAGTGCGTATCACCGCACGTTCCCCGACTGCCCCGGCGATCAAGTTGAGGTTCTGCCCGCCAGCAAAAACCATGACATCACTCAGCTCATTGAACAGGATGTGACTTTGGGCAATATCCTCTATGGATTCAATACCGCCGATCTCGGCGGATATTATCGGATTTACAATACGAACGAGACGCCCTGCACGTTGACTCTGGACAGCGGCCTTCCCGGCCTCCCCGTCAGCATCTCCAATTACTATGGCACCGCAATGATCTTCGGGCAAACCAATACAACCCAAGCCCTTGCCATCCGGTTAAACTCCCCGCTGAGTTTGACTAAAACAACGGCCAACCGCGTGCTTTACCACTTCTGCACGCCGATCAGCGGCGGGACATTTGAAAATCCTGTACCGATTCACTGTACCCCAACCGTCATGAGTGCCGAAATCCACCTCTACTTTGAGAGCACCAACAACACCTTCATCGGTGATATCACCGTGGACGCCGGCACGCTACCCTCGACTGTAGCCAATCTTTACGCCGGACGCTGCGTCAACCCGCCCTTCATCACCTCCGCGCATGATGGCATGTTCGGGCACCCGACCAACCGCATCATTCTGCGCAACAATGCCTTGCTCGTCCTGCATGGTGCTTCAGCCGACACCAGCTACTTCGGCCTCGAACGTACAATTTGCGGCACGGGAAGGGTCTACCGTGTGGCTCAAGATTCCAACCACTCGAACAGCAAAGCTCTGAGCCTCCACTTAGGAGAAAAAGCAGTCATCAGCCCCGGCGAAGGCGACCAAATGGGGCACCTTACGATTCTCAGCCACGCGCTCACCAGCAGCGGTAATTCAACCCTGCGCGTCAAAGTCGATCCGACAGCCAGCGACACAATCTATTTTGATGGACGCACCGCGCACAGCTTCACCGGGCGGCTGGATGTCGTCAAGTCCGGCAAGATCCCCTACGGCACCACGTGGACGATTGCCACGTGGGATGCACGCGCCAAGCCATTCACGTTCAACCCCTCGTCGATTACGCCCCATTTCTCGGTCAACACAGTCGGCGAGTCACTCGTTCTGCGTTACACCGGACACGATTTCAACAAGCAGACCATCCTCAGTATTCAATAACCCGGCAGCATGGATGTTTGATGTGTTTGTCAAACACCCGGGACAGCCTCAAAGAAAATCCCTCCCGCAGAAAAAAACACTTGCAACGGGCGGCTGGAATCTGTATCCTGTCAATAGGTTTTGTTTTTAGCTGCCCCGGAGATATGAATATGACAATGAAAATAGTGCACGTGTTTTCGCTTGTAACCCTGTCTCTTTTAGTGGCTCCCCTGCTGCGCGCAGACTTTAGTCCGGGCGAGCTTTCGGGACTGACCCTTTGGCTGAAGGCTGATGCCGGCACCTACACGACGAATGGCATCCCTACAACCAGCGGGCAGTATCTTGGCCAATGGGCCGATCAATCGCCCTCCGGCTACATCCTGACACGCACGAATAATGTCACGGATAATGAGCGTTACCGCTATCTGGAGAATGGCATTGGCGGGCGCCCTTATATTTCGTGCGGTTCTGCCGGACGGGGCATTGACTTGCCTACGCCGATTATGGTGCAAACCGTTTTCTTTGTGGGTACGCCGCCTCCGACAGACAACAAGAATCCTCTAATGATCCTCGGCGGCAAGCTGGGCACGTCTTTGATTGATATCTTCGTCCGTCACGGCAGTGCGGATGCGGTTTCGCTTGATGGCACCGCTTCTCCTGCCCCTGTCGGCCATTGTGCGCTCAATGGAAGTCTCTATCCCAACGTCGGAGCCTCGTTCTCCATGCCCAACAACACCATTCCCAACCCCTACATTCTTTACGTGCAGTACACAAACAGTTATACCTTCAACCGCACCTTCCGTCGGGACAGTTCGTCCGACCCGTACCATTACATCGGAACCATCTCCGAGCTAATAGTCTACAACCGTACGCTCACCGCAGGGGAAGTCCAATCTGTCGGCTACTACCTCCAAACCAAATATGGCGTCCCGGGCGATTACGTCAACCCCGCGAGTTACTACATCCGTCTGCTCTCCATTGACCGTATCAGCGATACCGCTGCCAACGTTGCTGCCGAAATCGGCAGCATCCCTCCCGGACAGCAGGCTGAGCTGCGGCTTTACTACGGCCCAACCGATGGCGGCACCGATCCTGATAGCTGGCTCTATCACGATGTTATCGACACCGGCATCACCACCAATTCCACCTATATCCATACCACGCAGCAGCCCCTTGCAGTTAACACCACTCACTACTGCCGTTTTGCGGCATTCGTAGATGGCGTGCCCACCTTCTCGGAATACAGCCCATCCTTTGTCACTCGTCCTGTTGAAACGCCCGCGCCATTCCAATACTTCGGCGCATACTATACAAATGACTGGAACGAAATCGCATGGATCAACCTCTTGAAGCTCTACCGCCCAGTTCCCGGCGGACTCCTCGGCGATGAAGCCCACATTACGCCCCCGAACAAGCTCCACAACATCGAAATCTCCCTGACCAACTCCATCACCCTCAAACAGCTCACCGTCGGACACGGCGGCGGCGGATCCCTTGATTACCAGACGGGCGGACGCCTGGTATTGGTCAACGGCGGCGACACTCCGCAGACGGTGACGCTCGACAGCGGCAACCCCTCCCTCCCCGTGAACCTCATCGTGGGCGGCACGGAACGCTTCCTCATCGGCACGAACATCGCCGATGCCCTGACTTTGCGCCTCAACTCCCCGCTGAACCTCAGCCGCCATACCGACAGCAATCAAGGCTACATCGGCATTGCCGCGCAAATCACCGGCGGGACATTTGAGAATCCCTCGCATATCGTCTGTACAAATTATGCGGGCAGCGGCTCCAGCTTCCACATCCAATTCCTCAACCCTGCCAATACCTTCATTGGCGACATCACCCTCCAACGTGCCAATCGCGCCAACATCGGCGAATCAACCTGCACGCTTTTCATGGGACGTTACACATCCGGCGAAAACCAAACCTTCGCGCAAGACGGCATGCTGGGCCATCCCACCAACCGCCTCATCCTTCGCAACAATACCCGCGTCATCCTCAACGGCGTGGCCAACGACACGCGTATTTTCAACCTCGAACGTACGATTCTCGGCCACGGCCTCATTGACCGCGTGTATCAAGACACCAGCTTCTCCAACAAACAGGCACTCCAGCTCCACCTCGGCGACGCCTGCCGCCTGATGCCCGGCGAAGGCAACAACCTCTATGGCATGTTGCGCATCGTCGCCACCAACCTCACGGCCTCTCCCAACTCCCTCATCAGCCTCAAGACCAACACCCAGACCAACGACATGCTCTATCTGGACTGCCGCGGTCCCGTCTCCATCACCAGCCGATTGGAACTCCAGGAACAAGTGCGGATCCCCCAAGGCCATCAAGCCCTCATCATGACGGCGCCCAATCTCGTCAGCAGCCTCGATCTCCGCTTCAGCCAGATCACTGCCGGCTACCGCATTCAAAAGATACAAGATCCCGATGGCAGCTGGCGCGTGCTTGCCATTCGCCAAGACGGCACCCAGCTGCTCCTCTACTAGGACTGACTTCGCAATAACCGCAGCCAGCGCGCAATCAATTGACGGATGCGAGGGTTGATTCCGACGGCAGGCTTATGTCCTCCACGGGCGCCTCATCGGCAGATTGAGCAGCAAAGAGCGGCGTTGTGTATCTAGGGCCTGCTGAACATTGCAGAACTTATTAACCTTGGTTCATGTCTAGTTTAGAGCGGATTTACTTTAAACCGATATAAGAGTAGCAAATAAAGATCTTCGGGCACCTCTAATAATTTACTTTCGGTGACAAGGCAGGATAAAGCTCACGCGGAGAGGTGAGAGAGTGAGAAGACAACGCAGTGCGGGGGGACTCGTGTTGTGTGCGTCAGCAGGTAGGGCTGGAAAACGAAACGTTCTGCCTTGTTTTTAGAGGTGTTTAAGTTTATACTACGCGGGATGGGCGCGTTTGTGCATTTCTTTTCGGGGTGGCTGTGTAAAGCGGCGGTTTGGGAGCCGTTGATTGTGGAGTTGGGTTTGCCGCCGGGGGGGTATCGGGTGCATGATTGGCGCGAGGTGTTGACGGAGGGTTTGCCGCCCGCGGGTGATGGAAGCATTTGGGTGGGGCATTCGTTGGGGGCGTTGCGGGTGTTGGAGTTTTTGGCAAGCAGCGGGCAGGGTGTGCGTGCGGTGTTATTGGGTGCGACGGCTCGGCTGGCGGCGGCAGAGGATTATCCGGGAGCTGATCCGCGGGCGTGTGCGGCGATGCGTCGGCGTTTGCGGAGTGATGCGGCGGGGTTGGTGCGGGATTTTGCGGCGGCGGCGTGTCTGCCGGATGTGTGTAAGGCGGAGTGGTTTGAGGAGCCCGCGGCGGATTGTGCTGAGGGGCTGGTGTATTTGCAGGAGACGGATGCGCGCGCGGGTTTGTGTGGTGATGCTGCGGCGGATTGCCGGGTGGCATTGGTGCATGGGCGCGAGGATGGGATTGTTCCGTTGGCGTCGGCGCAGCGGTTGCCGTTTGAATGCCGGGTTGTCGAAGGCGGGCATATGGCGCCGTTGATGCGGCCGGAGGCTGCGGCGGATTTGATTAGGAATTGGTTATGAAGTTTGATTCGGCTGTTGCCACTTATGATCGTTGGGCGGTGCATCAAGCGGAGGCGTCGGAGACGTTGTTCACGTTACCGGCTTTGCCGTTGGCACCGGAGAGTTTGATTGACTTGGGATGTGGGACGGGGTTGACGTCGCAGGCGGCGTGGCTGCGTTGGCCGCATATTGAGCTGACGGGATTGGATGCGTCCGATGCGATGCTGGCGGCGTATCAGCAGCGGTTCCCGCAGGCGAAAACGCTGCGTGGAGATTTGCTGACGTTTGAGCCGATCGAGAAGTATGAGCTGGCAGTTTCGTCGTTTGTGTTCCAGTGGGTGAGCAACAGCGTGACGCTCTTCAGCAGGCTTGCCGGGTTCTTGCGTCCGCATGGGCGGCTGGTGTTTGCCGAGCCGCTGGCGGGGTCGCTGCCGGAGTTTGATGCGGCGTGTGCGGCGTGCGGGTTGTCGAAGCTGGGTTTGAACTTCCGCACGGCGGAGACGATTCGTGAAGCGCTGGAGATTGCGGGATATAAGGTGCTGTCGTCGGAGGTGCGTGAATGTTCGCACCGTTATGCCGATGCGATGCAGGCACTGAAGGTATTTCAGCAAATCGGCGCACTGCCGTTCCGGCGTCCTTTGGGCGTTGGCGAAACGCGGCGGCTGTTGAAGGCGATGCAGCCGTCATTAACCTATCAAGTCGGATATTTTGTAGCAGAGCATGAGTAGAGGATTGATCATTGCCGCGACGGATACTGATGCGGGCAAGACGTATGTCACGGCGGCACTGTGGCGGTTCTTGCAAGCGAAGGGCGTGAATGTCGTGCCGGTGAAGCCGATTCAAACCGGCTATCCGATGGATAACGATTTGACCTATTGCGGCGGCAAGCCGTTGCTGCACTTTGTGCCGGCGTGTTCGCCGCATCTGGCGGCGGAGCAGGCGGGCGTGCGCATTGATATGGATGAGCTCGTCCTGCAAATCCAAACAATTCAGACGCAGGCGGATATCGTGCTGCTCGAAACAGCCGGTGGCGTGCAGACACCGATTGTGCGCCCCGACGTCACGATGTTGGATTTGATGGCGCGTGTGGGTTGGCCTGTGCTGTTCGTCGTGCCGAACCGTCTGGGCTGCGTGAATCATGCGCTGCTGTCGCTCGAAGCAATTCGGCAGCGCGGCTTGGAATGCTTCGGCTTTGTGATGAACAAAATAGTCGAAGGCGATGCGTTGATTCAAGGCGACAATGCGCAGACGATTGCCGACTTTTCAAAGGCACCTTGCTTGGGTGAGTTTGCGTGCGGACAAAGCGAGTTGCCGCCGGAGCTGGCAAAACAGCTGAGGGCATTTGCGAGGCTGACGGCATGATTGAGTTTGACCGTCAGCATTTGTGGCATCCGTATACATCAATCCTCAAGCCATTGCCGTGTTATGAAGCGGTTTCAACCGATGGCGCACGCGTGACGCTCAAAAGCGGCGAAGTGTTGATCGATGGCATGTCCTCCTGGTGGGCGGCAGTGCACGGTTACCGGCACCCGAAGCTCGTGGCGGCGTTGCAAGAGCAAAGCGAACAGATGTCGCATATCATGTTCGGCGGCATCACGCACGCTCCGGCTGTCCGTTTGGGCGAGAAGCTTTTGGCATTATTAAATGCACGTCCCGCAACAGCTGTTCCTGCAGAACCATTTTCCGCCGTGTTCTATTCCGACAGCGGTTCTGTTGCCGTTGAAGCCGCGATGAAGATGGCGGTGCAGTTGACGGGCAAAGGCAAGTTCCTCACCGTGCGCGGCGGATATCATGGCGACACGTTTATGGCGATGTCGGTGTGCGATCCGGAGAACGGCATGCACTCGCGCTTTGCCGAAGCATTGCCTCAGCATTATTTTGCACCGCGCCCGGCCTGTCGGTTTGACGGCGAATGGCGTGCTGAAGATTCGGCTGAGTTTGAACGCTTGCTGCTGGCGCATCGGGGCGAATTAGCCGGTGTGATTTTGGAACCGGTGGTACAGGGCGCAGGAGGAATGTGGTTTTATCATCCGAGCTATCTGCGCCGCGTACGGGAGTTGTGCACGGAGCAAGGCGTTCCTTTAATCTTTGATGAGATTGCCACGGGGTTCGGACGCACGGGCGAGATGTTTGCAATGCATCATGCGGACGTGAGACCGGACATCATTTGTCTCGGTAAAGCGTTGACGGGCGGAATGATGACATTCGCGGCAACGGTTGCGACGCAGACAATCGCAGAGGGCGTTTCGCGCGGCGGCTTGCCGTTCATGCATGGCCCGACCTTCATGGGTAATCCGATGGCGTGTGCAGTGGCGTGTGCGAGCCTTGAACTGTTGGAAGAGACCGATTGGCAAAGCCATGTCCGCCGGATTGAGGCGCAGCTGCGTCAGGAGCTGTTGCCCCTGGCGGCACATCCGGCGGTGGCGGATGTGCGGGTGCTGGGGGCGATTGGTGTGGTGGAAACAAAAGAGCCGGTGGATATGGCAGTGCTGCAAGCGGAGTTCGTCAAGCGTGGCGTATGGATCCGTCCGTTCGGCAAGTTGATTTATTTGATGCCGCCTTATATCATCCGTCCCGATGAACTCTCTCAACTGACAGCAGCGGTCGCGGCGGTGTTATGAAGGAGCTTTGGAACTATCTTCGGCAATTCTATTCCGTGCAGGAGTCACCTGCGCTGACGCGCCAGTATGAAGAGTGGTCTGTGTCGAAGCCGCTAGCGGGACTGCGCATATTGGATGCTGCACCGTTGTTCCGTAATACATTGATGAAGCATTGCGCCTTGATTGCGGGTGGGGCAGATTTGACTGTGACCTATGGCGTGGTGCAGTATGATCCTGAAGCGGTGAAGACAGCACAGGATTTTGGCATTCGTGTCCGTGGTGCAGATGAACTGGCGCGGGATGAGTTTGATATCGTGTTGGATTGCGCCGGTGCCTGTGCCGGGCTTGAGCCGCGTTTGGGGTTTGCAGAGTTGACCCGCTCCGGCGTGCAGCATTATGAGCGGTGTGCAAAGCCGGTATTTCTCGCGGATGCAGGACGCATCAAGCTGATTGAAACCGCGCTGGGCACAGGCGATGGATTTATCCGTGCGATGAAGCAGCTGGGGTATAGTCTGCGGGCGATGCCGGTGGTTGTGTTTGGCTTTGGTAAAGTCGGCAAGGGAATCGTGCGGGGTTTGCTGGCGGAGGGCGCGCAGGTGAAGGTCGTTGAACAGGCACTGCCCTCGCGGCGTTTGCCCGGCGTAGTTTTTGTTCAGGCCGATGATGTGCAAGCTGTGACAGCCGCCATTGCAAAGGCGGGGTGTATCGTTACTGTGACTGGTGTTGCCGGTGCGCTGGAAGGGAAGTATCCACCGGATGCGTTTCTATCGCATGGTGCTGTGCTGGCGAATATGGGTGTTGAGGATGAGTTTGGCGCGGAGATTCCGAATGAGCGGGTGTTGAACAACAACCGTTCGTTGAACTTCATTCTCGAAGACCCGACGCGCATGCCGTATATCGACCCGGTGATGGCTTTGCATAATGCAGGTGCCGTTTGGCTGACGCAAGGACAAAAGGCAGGGTGCGCTGTTCCACCGGATGCAGTTGAGGCAGAGATTTTGAGTGCCGTGCGTGCGGCGGGCGTGATTACAAACGAGCTTGATGATTTAGAGGAGTTTGGGTAATGAGCATTCGGATGACCAATGTGCTGCACGAGCGACAGGCTGTGGATGTATTGATTGAAGGGAACCGCTTCGTAAAGATTGAACCGAGCGGAACACAAGCTTGGCAAGCCGATGAAACAATCGATGGAAAAGGCATGGCCATCATGCCGCCATTCTACAATGCGCACACGCATGCGGCAATGACGCTTCTGCGCGGTATTGCGGATGACCTTGCCTTGTTCGACTGGCTGAACAACCATATCTGGCCGGCCGAAGGGCGGATGACTGCGGAGGATGTGCGTGCGGGCAATCGTTTGGCAATGGTTGAGATGATTAAGAGTGGCTCAGTCTTTTTCAACGACATGTATTGGTATCCTGAGACAGCTGTAGAGGCTGCCGAGGAATTTGGCTTGCGCGCTTGCGTGTGCTCGCTGTTTCTTGATGGCGTGCAGAGTGATCCGGTTTCAGCCGCCGCAAGTTTTGAGAAGCTGGCCGCTGTGCCGCACTCGTCACGCATTCAGATCGGACTGGGGCCGCACGCGGTTTACACCGTTGCCCCGGACAAACTGAAGTTCTCGGCCAAACTCTCGCAAGATACCGGTGCGTTGGTGCATATTCATTTGGCGGAGACGAAGCAGGAGGTCGAGGATTGTTTGAAGGCACACGGCAAGACACCGGTGCAGCTGCTGGAGAGTTGCGGTTTGCTGGGGCCGAAAACGATTGCCGTGCACTGTGTGCATTTGACCGCCGAGGACATCGCTTTGCTTAAGGCAACCGATACTGTGTTGGTGCATGCGCCGTGCTCCAACATGAAGCTGGCGTCGGGCGTGTTCCCGTGGCAAGCTGTCCGTACTGCAGGGTGTCGCATTGCGTTGGGGACGGATGGAGCCTCATCCAACAATAACTTGGATATGCGCGAGGAGATGAAGTTCGCCGCGCTCTTGGCCAAGGTGACACAGGGCGATCCGACTGCCTGCCCGGCGGGAGATATTTTGACGACCGCCACACGCGATAGCGCACAGGCATTTGACATTGATGCCGGAGAGATCGCTGTCGGTAAGCTCGCGGACTGTCTGCTGGTGGATTTGAACAACAGCCGCTTTGTTGCCGATCATTGTTTGACGTCGAATATGGTTTATTCGGCAGAGAGCAGCAGCATCGATACCGTGATTTGTGATGGGCGGGTGTTGATGCGCGGACGGCACGTGCCGGGCGAAGAGGAAGTCCTCGCAACAGCCCGCACCGCCGCCCGCCGTTTGGCTAATCAGTCGTAAACGGCACTCCCGGCAACCCGTCGCGGTTGTAGAAGTTCACCTTGGGATTGCTCTGGTAGGCATAACGCACGCCGATGACTTTCTCTTGTTGTGGATGCTTGAGCAGGACGGTGTTGCCCTTAATTGAGGCTTGTGCCCATGCCCACTTACCGCTCTTCTCGCCTTTGACCGCGAAGCCCAACAACGGCGCGTTCTTATCTTCAACAACCGGCGCGGGGCTGTCCTTCTTGCCAACCATTAAACCATTCTCGGCATACTCAAATTGTACGGTGGCGGTGTCCTTGTCGTATTTGATGGACTTCATCATCGGACCGGAAACCGTAATCTTCTTGCCGTAACAGTCGCGTAGTGCCCAGCGCGCTAAACGTTCGCCCACATCCAGCTTATTCTTGGGGTGGACGTCCTTTCCTTCGCCAATATCAATCGCCAACGCCATGCCGCTGTTAGGAATGGCCTTCCAGGCTTTGGTTTGGCGCTCGCGCTGCTTCGCCCATTCCCAGCCGATATTATTGGGGTCGTCGCTTTCATCCATGTGCGCGGCCAGCTGCACAAAGTAAAAGGGCAGGGGTGCATTCCATTTCTTGCGCCACGAGGCCACCATCGCCACCATACGCGCATCATAGAACTTGTCGGTGGCGTTGTTCTCGCCCTGATACCAGATGAAGCCGCGGATGGGCATTTGTTCAAGTCCATAAATCATTGCATTGTAAAGCGCGGTCGGTGAGTGATGTCCCCACGGATAAACCGGCGGGCGCAGCCAGGTGTTGGTCGCGGCTTGCCGAGCTTTATAGTCAGCTTCGACGGCAGCATTTTGTTTGATGATCTCCGCGCGGTTCTCAATCGTCTCGCGCTCCTTCACAAAGTCCGGATTACTGGCAAATGCATCTGCCGGCATCCATGCTTGGATCGGCGTGCCGCCCCAGCTGGAGTTGACGAGGCCGATGGGAACGCCTGTCTCTTTGAGAATAGAGCGGGCGAAGTAGAACCCCACAGCTGTCCAGTTCCCAGCACGTTCAGGCGAGCCGACCTCCCAGCTGCCGCACTTGACAGATTCAAAGGGGAGGGGGTCGAGTGATGTTGCGTTGTTGATTTTGATTTGGCGCAACAACGGCAAGTTCGCGGCGGCTGCATCAGCTTTGCCTTGATCGCCGCAGTTCTTGAGCACCCATTCCATGTTCGACTGTCCGGAGCAGAGCCACACATCGCCCATCAGAATGTTTGTCAACGCCACGGGTGCCTCGCGTCCTTTGAGCGTGAGCGTAGCACCGATGGTGGACACTTTCTGCGCGGGGAGGGTAATGCGGAAGCGTCCATCCTTGTCGGCGGTTGCAGTAGCGCGGGTATTCATAAACTCCGCAGTCACCTTTTCGCCCGCATCGGTAGTGCCGAGTATGACAATCGGCTTATCGCGCTGCAACACCATATTGTTTTGATAGAAGGGCGCGGGTTTGACTGCCGCAAAAGAACCCGCCGCGAGGCAGGCGAATACTACACCTGTTACTAATTTTTTCATGTCGTCTCCGAGGTTAATCAATCATTTGCAAAGTTTTGGGTGCCGGGTCATTCGGTGAGAGCTTCACCTTGAACGTTTTCGTTTTACTGCCGGTGCTCACCGTGATGTTGTAGTCGCCATAGAATGCTCTGGCCTGATACTCACCTGCACGGCTGGCTTTGCCCGCGGCCTTCGTCCACCATTTGTTAAACACCAAATTACGATACTCCGTCATGGCGGGCTTCTCCCGCCAATCGGCTGTAAAGCCCGCCGCGTTGGACGACCAATGCCGCTTGGCCCAAAAGCCCCACATCAAAATCCCTTCCACCTCGGGGCGGCTGAAAAGTGCTGTATAATAATCGCGAGTAAAGGCGGCTTGCATTTGCTCGTCATCGGTGTTCATGTCGAACTCGGTGCAGATAATCGGCAGCTTGAAGACCGACAAGCGGTCAACCATCGCAAAGACCAAATCAATCCCCGGCGGCTCTGCATAGTAGTGCGACTGCTCGCCGATCGCCTGCACAGGCGCACCGTTGTCTAACAGATAGCGGATCGTTTTGACATACTCCTCTGCGTGCGCCTTGTCTTCAACAATGCCGAAGTCATTAATGCACAGCTGCACATTCGGCGCCGCCTGATGCGCCGCCTTGAACCACTCCACCATGACATCCTTTCCGAGGAAGTCCATATACTCATGATGCAGGAACGGTTCATTCATCACATCCCACTGCCAGCAATCGTTCTTTGTGGTGCGCAGGGCAAACTCCACATGCTTGCGAACCATCTCCCGCAGCTGCGCCTTTTTCTCCGGCTTGTTCAACAAATCATTCCACTCCTTCGGCGAATGATGATGACTCGGCCAGACTGCGCAATGCCCGCGCACCTTCATATCCGCCTTCCTCAAAAACTCCAACGCCCTCAACCCATCCACATTCCCCGGCGGATACCCCTCCTTAAACCGATGTGGCTTCAACGCATTCTCAATCACGGCGCAGTTGAATAAGTTCGTCAATGTATCGCGGTATTTGCGGATATCCTCTGCAGGGCAGTCCGGCAGCTCCGGCTTGTTAAGATTCAGTAAGTGCGCTTGAACCGCAGTGCCGAACGGAAACGCATGGCGCGTCATCTGCACCTCCACGCGGGCATCGCTCAACGGCTTACCCTTCGCATCGGTGAGCTTCAGCTTCAAGTCGCCCTTGCGATACTTCTCAATCCGTGCATCAGCCTCGCGCCGCCACGGCGCATTCGGCTCTATCCCCTGATATGCCGTCCGCAAACGCGGAATCTTGTTTGCCGGAACACCCTTGCCGAAATTGAATGCCCGCAGGTCTTTGAACTCAATCACCTGCCGTTGCTCACCCACGAAGATAATCATCTTGCCCGTGCCCAACGGCGCGGCATGCTGAGAGACCGCTCCAAAGCGATACGTCTCCCACTTGTCCGTGAAGTTGACATAATCCATCACCAGCTTCGGATGCGGCGCCACATCATACTGCACACAAGCCCGCACGCGGCCGCGGTTCTTAACGGCATTCTCGGACGAGATGCACCGCGCCTTAAACTCCAGTACGATGCAATCGCCTTTCTCAACCGGCTGCACCAGCGGCACATGAAAGACCGACCCCCAATAATTCTTCGGCCGTTCCTTCACCTCCGCCCGCAAGACGTCATTGGAGACCACATAGTTCACCTCCGCTGTCGCCCGCGAACCCTTCCACGGCGCATCCTTTCCAACCAGCTCCACCTCTTCACCGAAACACAAACCTGCCCCGAATAGTGCCAGAGCACTTAGTAGTTTTTTCATTTGCTTTTGTGTGTCTAACTATGATTAATACAACCGTAGAATGGTGATAGAGTGGTCAGGGAATTTGACGGCGATATAGCGGTCGCCTTGGATGATGTTGTCTTCGGGAGTCATGCCCGGAGGCAGATCGAAGTTCATGATCTTGCCGCTGATGTTCTGCGTGAGATTGGTAAGGAGCATGAGTGTGCCGCCGCCTGCGCGCATATACTTTTCAGCTTCACTGATCTTGAGCGTGGTTGTATCATCAAATGTGCAGGGGCCGTTGACTTGTATGGGTGTTTGGAGAATATCTTTCTCATCGGGCGAGAATTCAAGCGTAGAGCTTTGCTGGAAGGATATCCGGCGTGGGGTGAAGAGGCTGTTGGTGCCGGTGATGGTGACGAGGCCGGCATTACGCACTTCTACGCCGTTACCTGTTGTACTCGGCATGCTGACTCTTCCATTGGAGATGCGTAGCATGTTGTTGGAGCTGGTGTTGCCGAAGGTGAAGGTGTCGCTGGTTACGGTGAATGTGCCGCCATCGACGACGTCGAGCAGGTTGCTGACACCGATTTTAGAGCCAATGTTGAGTTGGCGTGCGTACATGACGGCGTTGTTAGAGACTACCGTTTTGCAAAGAGTGCCATCACCGCCAACACGTAGATACATACCGGTGGCGACGGTGCCTTCGCCTGCGACCCAAAGAACGCTGCCGGTTGCAGTGTTAAAAGAGCCGACATCGACATAGGATGATGCTCGGAGTGTTGAGCCGTCAAGCACTTCAACACGATTGCCGAATCCATAGGGGCCGATGTTGAAGGTTTCTGTCAATTCAAGCGTGGAGCTGCCGGAAAGCGTCAGGTGGTTCTCGGTATTTCCGCCAAGGGCGCCGAGTTGGAGGTTGTTGGTGGCGAACATGTAGGCGCCATCGCAGACGATGAGTTCGTTGGAGTTGCCTTGGATGGTGAAGCCCCAGACATAAGCTTGACTGTTGTCGCCACGGACAATAACTTTGCAGGCTCCGCTTCCGGAATTCATATTCATGCCCGCCCGATTGGTATGGGTGAATGTGGCGCCGTTCTCAATCACTAGCTCGTTAGCATAGCAAAGTGCGTGCGCGCTGATTTGCAGGTTGTTTGTGACGGCGAGCAGGGCACCGTCTGTAACGGTGACGCAGTTGGAACGCGAACGTGCGGCTGAGCCGATGCGCAGATTGCTGAGTTGGACGTAGGTATCGGAGCCACGGATGATGAGCTCGTTCTCATGGGAGTTGGCACCGTTGCCGAGACCGAAGATATAACTCGGAGTACCCCCGCCAAGGCTGTCCATGATAACACTGGCACCGTCTTCGACGATCATTTTATTTTTGCCGGCAGCGTTACCAACGTAGAAGCGTGTATTAATATTGGTGGTCATGTTGATGAGAGCACCGGGACCGCTGACGATGAGGAGGTTGTTGGTTTGGTTATCGCTTTCGCCAATGGAGATTTGATCCCAGGAGTCCCATTCGGCTCCGGCTCCGATGATGAGTGTGTTGTTGCCGCTACGGCCGACTTGGCTGGTGCCGTGGGTACGTAAGAGGGCATTGCTGATGGAGGAGAGGCTGTTGGCCTCGACGTGTAATCCTCCGATGAGCAGTTGGCCGTTGACGTCAACAGTACCACCAAGCAGGCGGAAGCCGCCCATGCCGTCAGTCCGGCTGCCGCGCAGGAGAAGGTTGGTAAGAGTAGAATAGGTATAGTCTCCTAAGTCCCACGTGGTGTCGCTGTCTTGGACGGTGATTTGGTTGTTGACGAAGTCGCCCGCCGCGCCGACGGTAAAGGTGCCGTTGGTGAACCAAACATTGTCAATGTCTGTGGGAGCTGAGGCGGGGCGCCAATTGGCGTCGTCTTGGAGGATGCCGGTGGTATCCCAGTCGTTGATCCAAGTGGTGTTGACTGCATGGCAGGTGAAGCAAAGGGCGATTGCGCCAATGCCGGTCAGGCGGTATTTCATCAGGGTTCTCCTCATTCGTGTACAACCAAGTTCTCAGCAAACTGTTTACACTATAGCACAATTTGCACGGTGCTTGCAATCAGATTTGTCTGCCTAGTTTTTAATTACGGAGAGAATGGATTGATTGTGTGGAGTTTGGGTGTGGTGCGTGCGTCTTTTTAAAAAATGGCGGGGAGGGAGGGGCAATTGGAGGGGTATTGTGAAATATTTTTGCGGCAATTTGGATGCGGAGGTCGCCTTGTTTCGTACCCGCATCACGCCTGACCTCAAGGTACGAGGTCACTTGACCTCAGAGTATGAGGTCGTCTGACCTTGGAGTACGAGGTTAGGTGACCTCTGGGTACGAGTAAAATCGTGGTTTGATTGAGTTTCCTGGAATAGGCGTGCTTGATGGAGTGGTTTGGCAGGGATTGGAGTGTGTTTGTGGATGTTGGAGGGTTTTGTTCCCCACTTGGGGCGAGTGTGGTTTTGGGGGTGGTTTTTGGGTGGGTGTGCCATGGGGTTTGGGATGGGGGCGGTGGGGGGAGAGGTGTTTATTTTGTGCTTGCCAAAGGTGGCGCAGTGGGTTACAATGTGGAGTGGTTTGAGGGGGTAGCGGCGGGGTGGGCCGTTGCGTTTTGGTGGGTGTGGTGCGGTTTGCCTTGCTTCGGGGGGGCGGGGTGTGGTAAAATGTTGGGGTATGACAGCGGGCAAACGAATGGACCGGTGGGTTTGGTTGAGGGGCATCTTGTTGGTGCTTCTGTTGCCGGCTTTGGTCGCGGCGCAGGGGGCGCGGTGTTTGCATTTGGTGCAGACGGTGGAGACTTTGGCGGCGCAGTGCGGGCATGGGTGTCATGGTCATGAGAAGGCGAGCGCGGTGCCGTGTTCGTTGTCGGAGCACGCGTCTGAGGCGGATTTATATGTACGTACGTCGGTGGCAGCGGATGATTTGCCTGCGCTGCCGGCGGTCACGAGTTGGAATTGTGGGGTTGCGCCGTTGCAGACGCGGTGGGTTTCCGCGGTTCCGTGCTGTCGTCCTTCTGTTTGTGTGAGCTTTCCTTTACGATGTTGATTCGGCACGGTTAATTTGTGCGTGTTGTGAATTGAATCATCTAATGGAGGTTGCATGAAGTTTCTAGCAAAGCCATTTGTTATGGCGTTGTTGTTGGCGGGGTGTCAGAGTTATCAGCCTTTGCCGGAGTTGTCGCCCGAGAGTTTTCCGCCGGGGGAGTCGGTGGAGATTAAATCTGTGAGTGATGCGCAGTTGGTTGCGCGTTGCTTTAATCCGGGCATCAACCGGGTGCGCCTGGAGGCGCTGCATGCGGATAAGCGTGCGGATGCGACGGGCTGGTGGCCGGATCCGGATTTTGCGAATAATCTGACGCGGATCTTGAATAACCCGAAACATCCGTGGGTTGCGAACATCGGTGTGATGTTCACGATTCCTGTGAATGGTGCGTTGGAGTTTGACCGTCAGGCCGCAGACTTCTATGCCGAGGCGCAGCGTTTCCAAGTGAGCGATGCGGAGCGGCGGCTGGATGTGAGCGTGGCGACAGCGCTGGCGGCATGGCTGGAGACTGAGGCGAACTGGAAATCCAGCGATGCGCTTGTCGTTCAAACCGATGCGCTGGCCAAGCAAGCCCAGCATCTGTACACCACCGGCGAAATGCGTGCGGCGGATGTGCAGGCTGTTCAGAGCGCACTTTATGCGGCGATCGACCAACAGGCCGAAGATGCCGAGGCGTATGCCGAAGCGCAGGCCCAGCTCATCAAGCTGCTTGGGTTGACGCCCGGTACGCCGCTGACGGTTGAGGCCGCGTTGGGTACGTTTGAGAAGCTCCCGGCGATCATGCCGGAACAGCTCTTCCAGCACACCGCCGTCAAAGCACGTCTGGCTACCTATCGTGAGAGCGAGGCGAAACTGCGCGCCGAACTGCGCCGCCAATATCCCGACATTAAGATCGGTCCGTATATCGATCATGAAGATGGCGGCTGGCGGCCTGGTGCGATGTTTGCGATGACGCTGCCGTTATGGAACCGCAACCGCCTCGGCATTGCCGAAGCGCGCATGTCCCATGCGTTGGCGTATGACGACACCCGCACGCTCTATTTGGAGCTGTTGCTGGATGCCGAAGCGCAGATGCGCCGCTACAAACTCCAGCGCGAGAACCTGACGCGCCTTGAAGGCATCTCCCACGAAAAGGATGTTGCCGCCGATTCCGCACGTAAGCTCGCCTCAGCAGGCGAGATTTCCCTCACGGCATTAACCGATGCCGAAAACGCTGCCGCCCAAGCCGGGCGCAAATACCGCCGTGCGCATGCGGCGCTTCTTCAGACTTATGCGCAGTTATCCTACTTAAACGAGGTTCCTCAATGAAAATCTTTTTAATCCTGTTGTCATGTTGTGTATTCTCTCTAACAATCCGTGCGGCTGAAACGTCCGCCGCGCCGCAAGTCCCGGTCAAACAAGAGCCGGCGCCTGTTGCCGTGCAAGAGGCTGCTCCTGTCGAGCAGACCCGAAAGTGGTACTCCGGCGTGCCTGCCTCCGAGCGGCACATCAAGCCTACCGCCAAGATGCGGCATTCGTTCAAACACCTGCGCAGCTTGCAGAACTAGAGGAGCGCTCCCAATGAAATCATTTGCATCACTCATCTGTTGCCTTGTGGGCGTCGCCGTCTGTGCCGCTGAGGAAGTTAAAGTCCCCGCTGCATCACAAAAGCTGCTCGGCCTGAGCGTGTCTCCGGCACGGGTTACCCAGCTCGCTGACACCGTCAGCCTGCCGGGTATGTTTTCATTCGCGCCTGATTCCGAGCTGTGCCTCAACACACCGGTTGCCGGACGTATCCGCTTGCTCATCAAACCGCTCCAACGTGTCAAAGCCGGCGAGCCGCTCTATACGCTTGAGTCGCCCGAAATCGCCGTGCTGATGCGCACGCGGCAAGAGTCGGAATCCGAATTAGTGGCACGCCGCGCCGCGACGGCGGATCTCAAGCGGCGCGTCGAAGCGCACACCGCTGCCGGCGTCCGCAATGCTGAACTCGAAACGCTCTATCTGCAAGCACAGAGTGCCGAGCGCCTTGCCGAGATTACCAACGAGAAAGCCCTCGCACAGATGAGCTTTATGACCCAGCATGGTAGCATCGACAGCATGACATTGACGATGATGGCACCGCATGACGGTACCGCCCGCTTCGCATCAATTGCCGAAGGGCAGTGGTGCGAGCAAGGGTTGGAAGTCATCCACCTCAAAGTCAAGAACGACCTCTTCTTCACCGCCTACGCCACCGCCGCGCAGACGGAAGGATTGCGTTCCGGCATGCCCGTCACGCTCACGCGTAAGAACGGTGCCACCATCGCTAACCTCAAACTGCTGCGTGATGAAGTCATCGATCCCGCCACCCGCATGAGCCGCTTGTATGCCATCGTCTCGGAACAGGCCGCTGCCGGTGCGCAAGCGGGCGAGTCCGCCGTCATGACAGTCGAACGCCAGAGCGGTACCGACATTGTCATCCCGCGCCGGGCATGGTTCCTCGAGGGCGTCACCCCCACTGTGTTCGTGCAGGCCGCTGCCGGCTCGGAGCAGTTCTCGCGGCGGGTGCTTGAGGTACGTTTCACGAAAGACGGTTTCAGCAGCGTCAAAGGCCTCAAGGCCGGCGAGCTCGTGGTCGTGGACGGCGTCTATGAACTCAAAAACGGCTTCCCCGCTGCACAAGGCAACGGCGAGAAGCCCAAGAAAGCCGGACACTTTCACGCGGATGGCGTCTATCATGAAGGAGCCCACTAATGCGCCGGTTATTCGAGTTCCTCATGGCGCATCCATTGGCGATGCTCCTGCCGACAGTTATCGGTTTATTCGCCGCATTTTTCGGAGTGAAATCGCTGCCTGTCGATGTCTTTCCGGAGTTGAAAGTTCCGCGCGTGACGATTCAAGTCGAAGCCGCCGGACTCACTGCGGAAGAAGTCGAACAGCGTGTGACGATTCCTTTGGAGTCGGTCGTGAACGGCCTGCCTGGTGTGACGATGCTGCGTTCCTCTTCGGGAGCAGGGTTATCATTTGTCTGGGCGGACTTTGATTGGGGCACTGATGTCTACCGTGCGCGGCAGATGGTTTCGGAACGCATCGCGGGAATGGACTGCGAACTCGCACCGATCGTCTCCGTCACCGGCGAGATCATGCTCATCGCCCTCACCGGCGACGAGGCCGCTTCACCGCTCGAAATGCGCCGCGTGGCTGAGTATGAGTTGCGTCCTCGCTTGATGTCGGTGCCGGGTATCGGGCAAGTCGTCGTCATGGGCGGTGAGCTGCCGGAGTATCAGATCAATGTCTCGCTGCCAAAGCTCAGCTTTCTGAATCTCACGCTGGACGATGTCGCGCGTGCTGTCGAAGATGCACAGAATATTCAAACGGCGGGCTATCTGGCTGACGTGCGGGGACAAGAGTTGCCCATCCGCCAACTGGCGCGGATTACCTCCTTGGAAGATCTGCGCATGACGCCGCTGCGGGCCAACCTCTCGCTTGCCGAAGCTGCCGACGTCAAGATTGGCGGAGCGCCGCGCCGTGGTTCAGCTGCATTCAACGGACAACCCTGCGTGCTGTTAGCCGTGCAAAAAGTGCCGGGCGGTAATACGCTCCAGCTGACAGAACAAGTTGATCGCGTGCTGGAAAACTTCCGCAAGGCGAACCTGCCCGCAGGCATGACACTCTCCGGCGAAGCTTACCGCCAGGCAGACTTCATCAGCCTTTCTATTCAGAACGGTGCAGAGATTATAGGCGAGGCCGCGTTGATTGTGTTGATCGTGCTGTTCATCATTGTCGGCTGTCCGCGGGCAACGCTGGTAACGCTCACCGCCTTGCCGTTGTCAATCGCTTTGGCGTTGGCGTTCTTCAAACAGTTCGGCATCGGCCTGAACATCATGACGCTTGGCGGGCTTGCCGTGGCTGTGGGGGATGTGACAGACAATGCGGTTATCTTTGTCGAGGCCGCGTGGCGCAAGCTCGCCGGAGTCGAACGCCCGCAACGCCGCAAGGTGATGGTAGAGGTCGCGCAGGAAGTATTCAATCCCGCCGGCTTTTCGACGTTAATCATCCTGCTGGTGTTTGTGCCGTTGTTGTTGATGACCGGCATTGAAGGACAGTTCTTCCAACCGCTGGCAATATCGTATAGCCTAGCGATGCTCGCTTCGCTATTTGTTGCATTTACGGTGGTGCCAGTGCTCTGCCTCTTCTTCTTCAAGTCGGCTAAAGAGCGTAAACTGACATTTGCCTCGCGCTTGATTCACAGAATATACGATCCTCTGCTGAACTTTTGTCTGCGGTTTCCGCGCCTGATCTGCAGCTTTGCTGTTCTTGTGACGGCGGGTGCTGTTTGGCTGGCGTGTACGTTTGGCACGAGTTTCCTGCCGCCATTCCAAGAGGATTGTTTGAATGTGTTTGTCAGCACGATTCCCGGCACTTCGTTGGATGAAACCGAGCGCGTCTCTGAAGGCATTATGAATGCTCTGCGCGAGATTGACGGCGTGAAGAGCGTGGCCCGCCGCACAGGCCGTGCAGAGCGTGATGAACACGCCGAACCGGTCAGCGCGAGCGAGTTCTTAGTACGTGTTGACTTGACGAAGGATCAGCGTCAACTACGTAACGAAGTCAACCGCATCATTCACTCACTGCCCGGCGTCTCTGGTATGATCGGTTATCCCATTGCGCACCGTATCAGTTCTGTGCTGTCCGGTACTGCGGCGGAAGTGACGGTCAACATCTTCGGTAACGATCTGCCCATTCTGCGCGAAGCCGCACGGCAGGCATCAATAATCTTGGCGCAGATGAAGACCGTTTCGGATGTGCGTGCCAACCGTGAGATTCTTGTGGACTCGGCATGCATCCGTTACCGCCGCGAGGACCTGCTGCGTTTTGGACTGTCACAGGATGAAGTGGCCTCAATCGTCGCCACGGCAGTCAATGGACGCACGCTGGGCGAAGTGGTGGAGAATCAGTCGCGCTGGGACATCGTGCTACGCGCCAAGGCTGAAGAACGTGACACGCCGGAGACCTTGTCTAAGCTGATGATTCTCGCTGCTGATGGCCGCCGCTTCACACTGGATGAGCTGGCGGATGTTTACCGCGAAGAGACCGCCAACTTGATTGTTCGCGACAATGGCATGCGCAAAGCGCTCATCTCCTGCAATGCCTCGCCAGATGCCAATATCGGTGCGATGGTGGAAGAACTGCAGGAGAAGCTGGAGCCGGTCATTCATAAACTCGGTTGTACGGTGACCTATGGCGGCACCTATGCAGCACGTGTCTCGGCACGCAAGCAGTTGATGCAACTGGGCGGTGTTATCTTGGTTGTGATTGTCTGCTTATTGACAACAGCCGCAGGTTCATTCAAACGGGCATTGCTGGTGTTGGTTAATTTGCCATTGGCGGTCATTGGCGGTGTCGCAGCAGTATGGCTCTTCTCGCAGACTGCGCAACCCATTCTGTCGGTGGCTTCGCTCGCGGGTTTTGTCACGCTGGCGGGATTTGCAATCCGCAATGGATTATTACTGCTCAATCGATCGTCGGCGTTGGAGGAAGAGGGGGTTGAGCTGCGCGAGTCTTTACGCCTGGGCGCAAAAGAACGGGTGCTGCCCATTCTCATGACGTCGCTTACCACCATTCTCGGCCTCTTGCCGATTGTGTTTGCCGTTGACCAGCCGGGCGGAGAGCTGCTTGCGCCGTTAGCGATTGTACAGTTCGGCGGACTCATCTCCGCCACGCTGCTCAACCTGCTCATTCTTCCGGCTGCCGCCTATGCAACAACCCGGAAGCGTAAGTAGTAGATGAAATGCTGCGCCTTTCCCCGCTCAACGCGGGGAAGGGTGACAGCTCGCGCATGTCATGTTGTGGATGTTGTGCTTGCTGGTGCGGCTGCTGTAGGTCGTATCCATCGCCATCACATCGCGCTCGCCGCAAGTGGAGAATTTTGGGTGGCATTGCGCACAGGCATTCTGCACGGAGCCCGAGTGTGGGTTGTGGCACGCTAAACAGCTGATGCCTTCATGCACGCCACGCGGCGTGCGGTCGCTTGAGCTTCCTGCAACACCATGTGCATTCGGTGCGTGGCACTGTTGACAGAGACGTTGACGCGGATCGTTGGATGTTTGCACTGTGCGGCCGTTTTCGATGATGCAAGGGATGGCTAATTCATTTGCGGCAATATGCTTGCGCTCTTGCCGTACATAAAAAGCAATGCTCTTGTTCGGCGTATTCGTGCCTCGCACAAACGGTGCGCCTTGTACGTGTACGTTATGACAGGCCAAGCAGGGCACAGCGGCTTTTGCGGACATTTGTGGATCGTGGAAGACCACAGGCTCTCCGGGTGCAGGTTCGCGCACAAGGTCGGTGACGGTGCCTTGACAAAACATGCCGTGGCACCAGAAGCATTGCGGATTCAGCTGCGGCAAGCGGTTATAGTGTTCATCCTGAAAGAAGCGCGCATAATCGCCCGCATGGAGTCCGCCTTGCCATTGCGCGAGTTCTTGTGCATGGCACGCACCGCATGCGGCAGTCATGTTAAGGATTTGCTCTTCGCTCAAACGGATGTCGGGATGTTCCGCCTTGGTCAGGTGTGAGAACACCCGCTTGGCGTTGTCCTTCATGGCGTTGATTGATTCCACTGAGCCGCCATGACAGGCTTTGCAGGAGACATTCCGATGGGCGGAGTGCGCCCAGTTGTCTTTAGAGCGGCGGATCTCGTGGCACTTGATGCACGTTTTATCCGGCGGTGAGAACTCGAAGTAGCCGATGCCTCCGGCGGCCATGAAGACGCCTGTCACTGTGAGCGGCAAGAGCCAGGTGAGATGTCGTGTAAGATTGCCCATTACCATTATCCTTTAAAGCGATTGCCTTTTTGCCATTCGTCAATGATGTGCTGATTGACGCGGTAACTCAGTGCCATGATTGTCAGCACGGGATTGCACCCGCCATTCGTCACATGCAAGCTGCCATCGGAAATGAATAGGTTGGGAATGTCATGCACACGCCCCCACTTGTCGGTGACGGAGAATTGGGGGTCAGTGCCCATCCGGCAGGAACCGGCTTGGTGTTGTCCCACGCCTCGGCTGAGGTCGGTGGGGCAGAATACGGAGACTTGTTTTGCACCGAGTTTCTCGAGGAACTCCTTCGCGCGCTCCGCCAAGAACTTGCCTGCCGCAATGTCGTTCGGATGACGCTCGCCACGGATACGTGCCACGGGAATGCCCCAGTGATCCTTCACAGTCGGGTCGAGCGTTACACGGGAGTTCCACATCGGCATATCCTGAATTGGCCCCACGAGGCGGATCATCCGCTTATACATTTCGCGTTGGAACTTCTTGTGCTCCAATCCCCACTGCGCCGCACCATTCGGGCGCATACGGCTGAACAGATAAGGTAGGGCTATGAACTCGCTCGCCAGCAAACCGCCGCCTACAAAACCTTTATTGTTGTGAACGAAGTCACGGAAAGCCACGCTTGCGCCGGGGCCGGCCTCTTCATACACCTCTTCATCCATGAACCCCATGCCTGAGACATACAGGTGATCCTGCACGCACCGTCCGACCGTGTCGTGATTATTGCCTGCACCGTTGGGAAAGAGCTTGGACTTCGAGTTCAACAGCAAACGCGCCGTCTCCACCGCCGCGCCTGCGACAATGACGATATCAGCCGTCTGCGTCTGCAAGCGGCCATTGATGTCAAAATACTCCACGCCGGTCGCACGCCCGAAATCATCAACAATGATCCGGCTGACCGTGGCATCGGTACGCACTTCGCAATTACCCGTCGCCATCGCCGCAGGGATGACGGTGTTCTGGGATCCCGCCTTCGCATTGATCGGACACGCAAAGCCGCAACATGCCCGCATATGGATGCATTTCGGGCGCCCGCCATACGGAACCGAGTTACGCAGCATGGGGATCGGGAAAGGATGCCATCCCAGTTTCTTACCAAACTCGGCAAGGATGCTTGACTCCTTACTATATGGAAACGGCGGCATCGGATACGGCTTCTTGCGTGGTGGCGCAAAAGGATCGGCGGAATCGTCACCCGCAACGCCAATCTCATACTCCGCACGCTCGTAACACGGCTCCAGCTCCTCATAGGAAATCGGCCAATCCTCCAGTGCCGAACCTTCGGGTGCGCCATAGACGGACTTCAGTTTAAAGTCCTTCGGCTGGAAGCGCCACGCCATCGCGCCATAACTCACCGTGCCGCTCCCCACGCAGGCGGCGTTGGCGCCATAGCCCCACTCGCTCGCCAGATGCACGGACGTGTTACCCTTCAAATCCTCCGACACGCGCCAGTTACGCTCATCGTCAGGACCATACGGCAACCCCAGCATCGGTGTACGCTGACTGAACAGCTCATCATCCGGGTTATTCTCAGTACTCACCCACTTGCCGCGCTCCAGCAGGACAACTGACAATCCGCCCTCGGCCAAAACCTTTGCGGACACGCCTCCGCCCGCACCCGCCCCGACGATGACGGCATTCACATGCTTCAAAGCCATAAAACTATCTCCCGATCAAACGGGGGTAATCCAACCCCATCATTTTGTAACTCGCATAATCCTTGTTGCCGCCATGACGAGGACTCCCGTAGTAACTCTGCATCGTATGATCAATCACGGCATTAAAAAAATGGCGGAACGCTCCATCGCTCCGCTCCAACGACTTCAACAGCTCCGTCTGCTCCGCAAACGGAAGCGCGACAAAGTTCTTCTGCCGCAACAGCGCCAAACCCTCATGATACACCGCTTGCAACTTCACATACCGCTTCAATCTCAAGACACGGTCGATATAAGTCACGGCGCCGGTCTCCCGCGCACCGGGGAACTCATCCGTTGGGATAATCTGCTCGCACAGCGCCTCCAGCACGGGGACTTCCTCTGCGCTAAAACACTTCCACTCCGGCACAGTCCGATTCCCTGCCGCGCACACCAAACGCGCACCGCCGACACCAACCGCAGCACCGCCGCCCGCACACGCCAACAGCTTCAAACACTTTCTTCTATTCACTGCCATATTAAACTTTCTTTTATGCCGCCTGCCTGCGGCGTTTGTAGTAGGTGCGGCCGCCGATGAGGGCGATGAGGATGAGGCCGGTGATGAGGAGTCCAGGTTCGCTCATCTTGTTGGGCTCAGGATCAGGCTCGAGACGTTCTTCACCTGCGTCGAGTGCGTGGTGGCCGGCAAGGATTTGTTTCTGCTTGCGTTCAAGCGCGGCTTGCTGTGCGGCGTTTTCAACAACCATGTAGGCGGTGACGGGCATGAGGAGTTTGGAGGCGAAGCTGCCCGCGAGCAGATTGCGCCATGCTTTGCCGGTGGCATCGGGGTAGAGCACTTGCGTCAGCCATTGACTTTGCAGCGCTAGCCCGGAGTTCCAATCACCCTCGCGGATTGCCTCTATTGATACTTCATGTTGACGGCCCTTGAGTACGATGTCGGGCTGATTGTTGTCCAGCAGATAAGCCACACGCCCATCGCCGAGCGGATATTCCAGCACGATCTTCTCGAAGTCGGCGGGGGTTACGGTTACATCGAGTTTCTTCGCCGAGTTGTGGAGCAGGGGATAGGCTTGCAGCCCGCCGTCTACAGTTAAGAGGTAGAAACGGTCGTTCTCCGGGAATGCCATTTGGAAGTCGGCAAAATCCTTTTCGATGATGAGTCCTTTTTGCGTGCCGGTGATGAAGACGATCACCGGATAGCTTTCGTCCGGTGCGGTATAGGCACGGTAGTAAATCTGCCGTATTGCGCGGTCGAGGAAGAACCCACCCTTGCCATGTTTGGGTTGGCTGTCTTTGGCCTCTTGATACGTATGCGTGACCATTGCGTGATCGACAAAGCTGATCTTCGCCTGCTCAAAGAATCCTTTATAATCCGCTGTCAGGAGTTCGAGGCGGCGGGTGCGTTCTTCAAGCGGCATGACGCCTTCGGCACTCGCATCGATTACGAAGTGGAAGTAGGGCTTGCGTTGGACTTTCGTTAACGTCTTCTTTTCGGCGGCGGAGACGTAGGCGGCTTCCGGCGTGGTGACGGACTTCGCATCGCCTTGAGTAGCATCACCGAGCATGGCGGATTTTTCGCCGAGCTGCAAGCGGAAGGGTTCCTTATGCACAAGCGCAAATCCGGTGTAGCGTTTGCTGCCATCGAATGGAAAGACCCGCAGCGTGAGCTTGTTGCCACTTTGATAGTAGACAATGCCCGGGTCTTTCTTCTCGATGTTGCGGATGCTGGCGTAGACCCACAAGGCCGCTTTCTTTTCGCTGAGCAAGCCGGGCTTGCGCGTGCCGTTAACGTCTAAGTAGTAGTCGCTGAGCCAAGCTCCCGCCGGGAGTTCAAAGGCGGCAACGTATTCGGCATCCCGCTCGCCCTGGAGCGTGAGGTCGATCTTGCTGCGCCAGACTTGTGCTTCGGCATCATAGGTGCTCGTTGCGGACATCTCTTGCAAGTTGGCTGATGAGAACTGAGTCATAATTCGATTCTCTTCGGCCACTGCACGGCGGCTTTTATGCGTTGGCGCACCAAACACCCTTGAGAGTAGTTTGTATTTGGGCTCGGCGACGGTGAGGTTGTCCAGCACGATCCAGCGGAAGTAGGTGCCCAGTAGCGGAGTCTCCGCCACCCAAGGTGTTGCTCTCTCATCATTCAACGCTTTGTTGAAGCCGATTATTTTGAGAGTGCTGCGGATGGAGGAGGTATTGACGCGGCACTCCTGCGCATAGTCCGGCGTATACACATAGGCCAATGCTTCGTGCAGCACACGGCGGTCGTGCAGATATCCCGCAGTCAGGCAAGCTGGAATAACCAGCACCGCTGCAACGAACATTCCCGCCAACGCCCGTCCAGTTAAATACCGCCGCAAGTATTGCCAGTCTCTTTGCAACTCGCCTACGTGAATCACGAACAGTAAAACCGGCGTGAGCATCAGGAAGGTGAAGCCGAAGAACAGCAGGAACACTGCTGCCAATGGAAGGAACGGCAGGAATATCATGAAGAAGTAAAGCGTGTAAGTAAACGTGATGCTTCTGCCGATAAACAACGCCGTGCGATATTTCCGGTTATCCTTCTCCAATGCGCAGACTAACAGTCCGTTGATAACGGCGAGGATGTAGAACCAGATATTGCTAAAGTCACCGAAGAACCCACTGTGGATTTCATTCACGGCTTCTTCTGTGAACAACGTGACGATGTGCAGGTTATTAATCAGCAGGCCAAGGATTGGAAAGATCAACGCAATCGGAATCTTCCATGCAAGGTTATACCTCTCTAGAAATCCCCGGCGGCGCTCCATAATAATGTACGCTCCGCGCCCCAAGGAGATGAAAAACAAATAGACGCTGGCAATCAGCACAATCATGAACATATAAAAACCCATCTTCGCGGATATGAACTTGCCGAGCGTATCCCCTACAGGCTCCAGCACGCACCATATCGGTTTGAGCCAGTCCATGCGCGCTAACAACATCAAGATTATTGGAAGAATCACGAGAAGGCAAAACCACCCAACAGGAACCAACGCTGCCCGGCTCCAGTCCCCCGCCGCCTTATGCTCTCCGCCGTGTGGAGTCGAGCCCAGCACAACCAACACCGCCCCATACGTCACAGTCGGCGTCAGGAACAAAAGCGGATAAGTGAAGAAAATGTGTGAACCCATCCATCCGGGCAGGTCTTGCGGAAACATATCAGCGAGATACTGATAGTAAACGAACCCCCACGTCGTATACGCCGCAATCATCAGGCATCCCAATAGCACTCCCGGCAAAGGCTTGCGCCGGACGATCATCACGCCCGCATAACATGCCAGCAATGCAGTCAAAGCTCCCAGCGCCACGAAGTTATTGCACAGGAGCGAAATATTCTCCGTGCTCATCAAGCTCTTAACAACGTTATACTGTCCCCGCAGAAAGATGCCCATCACAATCACGGGCAGAGTGTTGATGGCTAGAAGCCACTTCGCGTTAAGCAGGTTTCTCATCTTTGATCCTCCTATTTAAACACCATAATGCCAGCCAGTAGATTGCAATCAGAAAGAAGAGGTAGACAGCGGTACCCATCGCCAAGTGCAGGGGACGCTCCCACGATGCAGGCACAAGATTGACGGTCAGGCGATGAACTGTGAGCGTTACATAAATCCGCGCGGCGCTCGTCACAATTGCCGTAAGATAACCCACCACCAACGCCACGCCGAGTGAAGCCGCTTTGCCCAAGCCGCTTTTCAATTCTCTTACGCCGAGCCATGCCAGCATCACAAAACAAATCAACGCAAAATTCGCCCCTGCGCACGACTTGTCAATCACCGCACCGAGCCCCTCATGCACAAAACCCTGCCCCACAACATACACCCCCGACACGCCCGTCAACAACCCCACCAGCCAATCCAACGGACGCAGCAGAAACAACAAGTCCGACGTCTCCGCCGAACGCAACGCCAACTTCACCACGACGAATATTCCGCCAATCAACCCATAAAACAAAAAGTTCATCCTGCCAGCTCCATTCGTACCATTTTAGCACACCCCCACAGGCGAGTCAAACCCTAACCCACCCTACGAAAGACCAGAAGTCAACAACCATTCCACAGGGCATTCCAGCACAAAGGTGGGTGACAGTTGTCACACAGGTGGGAGAGTACGGTTTTGCGGATGTGTTTGTACTCTCCCGCGAGTGGGTTACAGTTGTTCCGCGAGTGTGAAAGTACTGTTTTGCGAGTTCGGTAGAGTTGTGACGCGGGTGTGAAAAAGTTGTCACACGGGTGTGTGCGTACTGTGGCACGGGTGGCAAACAAATGTGACACGGGTGTGTGATATTTGTGAGACGGGTGGGAGGCAGCAGCCTTAAACGGGGGAATATTCCACTCTGCTCACTTTTGGGCGCACTTATCGTGCTGTAAGCGGCTAAGCTGACGCCATATTTCCCGCAGTTTTATTTCCGCAGCCCGAAATATCTGCACACGCATCCAACCCCTGCCAAATCGACGCGAAGTGCGTCTTGGGGAGGTTTTTAAAGGTATGTTTTTGTGTGCGTTGCATGGGGTGGAGTTTAGCAGATTTGGCGGCAAAGTCAAGTGTAAGTTGACGGAAAGTGCTTTGGGGCGGCGGTTGTTTTTTTGGAGAATCTGTGGTGTGCCGGAATGGCCTTGACTTATGGGATGGGAAGTGGGATAATCCCTCTGTTTGTCATCTTGTAATTAGGGGAGCTGAGTAATGTGGAAAAGTAAATGGGGGTATGTGTGTGTCTTCATTGCTTTGTTTGTGATTGCTTGTGCGACGGTTGGTGTTGTTTCGTGCACATCGGAGGTGGGGCCGTTGCAGATGGAAACGGTGAATGGCGTGACTTATGTCTATCGTGTAGTCGATGGCGGTGTAATGATGGGGAGGGGTGAGTTGCGCGAAGGGGAGTCTCCGGAGGCGGCGATTAGCACGAACACGTCGGGCGTTTTGCATATTCCTACAACGTTGGGGGGATTGCCTGTGGTGCGGCTGGGCGATGGCGCGTTTGCCGAGTGTAACGGATTGGCAGAGGTTGTGGTTCCATCCAGCGTCCATACGGTTTGTCATGGTACGTTTAAAAACTGCCGCGGCTTGACGGCTTTGACGATCTCAGAGAGTGTCACCAACAGTTGTGGGTGTGAGATTGTGAGCTTCACCAAGTGTGATAATTTGACCGAGCTTACGCTTACGGGAGGAGCCGGCACCATTCGAAAGCGGTTGCTTTGCGGAAACACCAACGTGACCTCCATTGTTGTTGGGGAGGGGGTTCGTTCAATTGAACATATGGCCTTTGCTCTTTGTTCGCGGCTGGGTTCGGTGACGCTTCCGCAGAGTCTTAAAAGGATTGGAACTCTTGCCTTCTATGAAGATAGTCGTTTGACGTCTGTCGCGATTCCTGCCGGAGTGGAGAACGTTGCGTCTAATGCGTTTATGAGGTGTGATAATTTGAGCTCAATCACCGTTGACTCAAGCAACGCCACCTATTCGGCTGTTGATGGTATGTTGCTTGATCGGGCAGATGCTCGATTGGTTTTTTATACACCCGGGCGACTCGGAAAATGCACAATTCCGGATGGCGTAACGAGTATTGGCGCAAATGCGTTTGAGGGACATAGTGGCTTGACGGAGGTTGTCATGCCTGAGAGCGTCAAAGAAATTGGCAAGGAAGCGTTTGCGTATTGCAGCGGTTTGACGTCGGTGACGTTCTCCAGCAAGATTGATACAATTGAGACTGAAGCGTTTCGTGCCTGCGGCAACCTTTCTTCCATTACCATTCCGAAGGGTGTGACCACGATTCGGGCAAGTGCCTTTGCATGGTGTGAGAATCTCACCACGGTTGAAATTCCTGCCTCCGTTACTAACATCCACAAAAGAGCTTTTAACGGATGTTTTAAAATCGCCTCGGTTGTCGTTCCAGTGTGTGCGACGAACCTGCAAGAGACGTTTCCGGACTCTTATCAAACGATTACGAATGTCACTGTCTGGCAAGAGAGGCAAGCGGTAATTAGAGGAGCTAGGATTGTATCCTGCTGTGGAGGATTGAACGACCGCACGCCTGTGGTGTTGCCGACGGAGACGGTGGATGGGGTGACGTATTCTTACTCGATCAGCAATGGTGTTGCGACGATTGGTTTTCCGCGTCAAGTACGAGGACAGGTGGCGTACCGTATTCCTGCGATTTGTACGAATACGCCGGGGGTGTTGAGGGTTCCGTCTGTATTGGGGGGATGTCCGGTACGGAAGATTGAGGGTGGGGCGTTTATAAACTGTCATGAGTTGACTTCGATCGTGCTTCCCGGAAGTGTTCGGGAGGTGGGGATGTTGGCGTTTGCGGGATGTACCAATCTGACGTCGGTGGTGATTGGTGAGGGCGTTGAAACAGTTGGGTACGTGGCGTTTGATTATTGTCCGAAGTTGAAGACCGTCGTTTTCCCGGCAACTCTGACTAACCTTTTTCGTCGTGCATTTGACAGATGTCCCAGCTTGGAGGCTATTTACGTGAACCCGGAGAGTCGAAGCTATGCGTCTGTAAATGGAGTTTTGTTTTCTAAAGACGGCACCCGCTTGATCAAGTGTCCGGCTACCAAACAAGGTACGTATGTAGTGCCTGGCGGCGTGAAAGTCATTGAGTATGATGCATTTTCCGAATGCAAGGGCTTAAGCGACATTTCTATCCCTGCGAGTGTTGAGCAGATCGAGGATTGGTCGTTTAACGGTTGCCGCAATGTGACTGTAGTTACAATTGACCCTAACACACCCCATTATTCGTTGATTAATGGCATCGTGTTTGATAAAGCGATCAGCCGTTTGTTTTACTACCCGGAAGAGAAGCAGGGGGCTTATAGTATTCCTGACAGTGTCAGCAGTATTGAGAAGGATGCGTTTTGGCGTTGCTCCGGGTTGACTGAGGTAATCATTCCGCCCAGCGTTAAGGATATTAAACCATGGGCGTTTTATGGCTGCGAGGGGTTGGCGCGTGTGGTGATCCCAACGAGTGTCACTAACATTGGCGAGCATGCATTTGGAGGGTGTGATAATATTACCTCTGTTGTTATTCCGCAGCAGATGCTTTTGAATAAGGTGTTTCCGGACTCGTATGCGAAGATCACAAATGTGGTGCGGTGTGCGCGCTCGTGGGAGTAGTTGCGGTGGGCTTTTGTATTGGACGGGATGGAAGAAAGGCGTAGGTATTTTATGGGGCAATTTAAGCGGATTTTGTGGTGGGGTGTTGTCTGTGGGATAGTTGGGTTTTTGTTGCTCTGGGGTTGTGCGCGTTGCGGTTGGCGGATTTATAAGGTGGAGCAGATGGCGCGGGATTCGGATGGTATCACGAAATCGGTGCCGGAGCGTGTGGCGTGGAGCGAACCGGAGTCATTGGAAGGATTACAACGGGTTGATCTTGGGTTTGCGTCATTTTGTATCCCGAAGGAAGAGTGGTATTTGGTGCAGGCAGTTCCTTCGACGAATGTCTCTTCTTGGTGTTTTAATTTGGCAATCCGTGGCACGGAGTTTAATGTAGTGTTGTCACGTGCCGGGGTGGCTGAGGAAGTGTTCATCAAAGGGTTAAACCGGACGATATCTACGGGGGCAAAGGATATGATAGCGATGCAATCAACTCTGCCTGTCTCGTTATGGGAGGTGTTCTTTTTGCCGCATGAGCAGTTTATGAGGAGGTTGGCGTGGTTGAAATTGAAGTGTGTGAGCTGTCTTCCACATGAACAGTATATTTTTGAAGGCCCTGATTGCCGAGGCTATGGAGGGGTGGCGGAAGGAGCCTTTGGACGTGGAGTCTTGGAGTTGTGCGGGGATCAGGGTCCGCTGTCGGTAACGCTCTTGTTTAACTTGTCGAAGCGAAGTGCGCTGTGCCCGAAATCGTTTGCGGAGTTGGTGGTGGGCACGTTTGCTTGGGCCGAGGGGGCAAGTGTTAAGAATCAACAGGTGGCGCTGGCGGAGTTTGTCGAGCGGGCACGAAAAGGTGAAGGTGATGATGCGCGGTTTATTGTGTTGAATAACCTAGCGATGCCGGTGTTCCCGCTGGCGGATGCGTTGAAGGTTGCGAGGGAAAAGCTGGCGTCGGAGTTGGGGGATTTGCCGTGCGTCAGCGCGGAGTCGGTGCTGTTCCGCGAAGGAGATGGGTGGCTTTTGGAGTATGGCGGTACGGCAGAGGAGCAAAAGGCGGTATTAGTCTCGGACGAATCGGTACAGTTGATTGCGGGAAGGAGTTTTAGAAGAAAAGAGGGTGTGCCTAATTATACGATGGAGCAGATGGCGCCGTTGCTTCAGCAGACGCCGGATCTTTTCACGACCCGTTTGTATTGGCGGTGTAATAATAAATGGTGGACGTGGAGGCGCGTGCGAGGTGGATTTGGCGGAGGCGAAGAAAAGTTAACCTTGCCGCAGGAGCCGAGCCCGGCAGCTCCGTAAGTTATTGTGAATGTGGTGCGGCGTGTAGGCGCGTGGGAGTAGTTGCGGGGTGGTGGGGTGGTTTTGGATTGACGCGGGGGCGGGGATTGGGTAAAATGGAGCGATTGATATTATAGGAGGTTGTTATGGCGGGGAGAATGTCGGTGGTGGGGTGTGGTGCGCTGGGGTTGTTGGCGGCGGTTTGGGCGGGGAGCGTTCAGGCGGAGAAGCCGTTGTGCGTGAGCGGAATTTATCCGCATTTGACGATGTATAATTTGCAGGATGAGTGCGGGACGGGCGCGGTGGTGCCGTTTGCGGATCGTCTGTGGGCGATTACGTATGCGCCGCATGAGCCGATGGGGTCGACGGATAAGCTGTTTGAGATTACGCCTGACCTGGAGCAGATCGTGCGTCCGGAGAGCGTGGGGGGCACGCCGGCGAATCGGATGATTCATCGGGAGTCGAATCAGCTGTTGATCGGACCGTATGTGATTGATGAGAAGCGTAACGTGCGGGTGATGAAGCCGGCGGTGATGCCGGGGCGGTTGACGGGTAATGCGCGGCATTTGAGTGCGCCTGCCGACAAGGTGTATTATGCCACGATGGAGGAGGGGCTGTATGAGGTGGATGTGCGCAGCTTGGCGGTGAATACGCTGATCCGCGATGGCAATAAGAAGGTGAAGGAGCGGCCGGTCGGGTTTGATCAGGCGCAGAATTCGGATTTGCCGGGGTATCATGGCAAGGGGCTGTGCAGCGGTTTCGGGCGCGTGGTGTATGCGAACAATGGCGACCAGCATCCGAAGGTGATGACGAACCCGGAGATTCCGAGCGGCGCGTTGGGTGATTGGCACGATGGCGAGAAGGATTGGCGTTTGATCCGCCGGAATCAGTTTACCGAGGTGACGACGCGTGATGGCATCTATGGCAACGAGCATCCGGATAAGAATCCGATCTGGGCGGTTGGCTGGGATTTCCGTTCGCTGATCTTGGGTGTCAACACGAACAATGTATGGACATACTTCCGCCTGCCGAAGGCGTCGCATACATATGATGGCGCGCATGGCTGGCATACGGAGTGGCCGCGTATCCGTGAGATTGATGGCAGCGATGAGCTGTTGATGACGATGCATGGGACGTTCTGGCGGTTCCCGGCGGACTTTGCACCCGGCAAGAGCGCGGGCATTGCGCCACGTTCGACCTATTTGAAGGTGGTGGCGGACTTCTGCCGTTGGGGCCGGAATCTGGTGTTGGCGTGTGACGACAGCGCGCGTAACGAGTTCACCAACGTGCGTAAGGCGAAGGGTAAACTGCAAGCACCAGCGCAGTCGCAGTCGAATTTGTGGTTCATTGAGCCTGCTCAGTTGGGAAGTTTCGGTCCTGCAATCGGCCGCGGTGCGGTGTGGCTGGAGGATGATGTGAAGGCGGGCGAGGTTTCGGACGCGTATCTGCTGGATGGCTATAACCGCAAGCAGCTGTGGCTGACGCATGGTGCCAAGGAGCCTGTGACGTTTGTGATCGAGGTCGACCGCGAGGGCAATGGCGTTTGGACGGAAGCCCGGCGCATGACCGTTGCACGGGGCGAGGCGATTAAGCTGGTCGAGAAGGGTGCATGGATCCGCCTGCGCAGTGAGGCCGATGTGCCGAAGGTCATCGCGTTCTTTCACTATTCCAACACCGATGGTCGTGGCGATGCGGCGCATCCGATGTTTGATGGGTTGGCGAAGGAAGAGCCGTTCAGCAAGGGACTGCTGCACATCAATAAGATGAACACCAAGGCGATCCGCATCGCCCCGGATGAGAAGACCTGCTACGAGCTGACGGGCGACCTGAAGCTTGTGCCGGTGGAAAATGCCGCCGAGGCCGCTGTGGCGGTACGCACGGCAGCGCCAATTCCGCAGAACATCATCACTGCTGATGCGGCGTCGTTGATTTATGAAGACGAGAAGGGCCGTTGGCGTATTCCGCGTGGCAAGCCGGGCATGACGGTGGCGGGGCGTATCTGCCGCGAAGTCTGCACCGAGCGTGATTTGTTCAACGCGGGCGGCATCTTCTACGAACTGCCGGCGGAGAACTCCGGCGGATTTATCAAGGTGCGTCCTGTGGCAACGCATAACCGCAACATCCATGACTATGCCTCTTATCGCGGATTGCTGGTAATGAGCGGCGTGGATGCCGAGACTCAGAATGACCGTATCATCCGCTCGGCTGACGGCAAGTGCGGTGTGTGGGTCGGCACAGTGGATGACTTGTGGGCATTTGGCAAGCCGCGCGGCGAGGGCGGTCCGTGGCAGGATACGCAAGTGAAGAAGGGCAAGCCCTCGGATCCGTACCTGATGACCGGGTTTGACCAGAAACAGCTGCTCCTCGTGGCGGACAAAGTCACGACCGTCACGCTTGAGCTGGATATCAGCGGGCAGGGCACATGGGTGGCTTATAAGCAGTTCACGCTCCAGCCGGGACAGCCTGCGACCTATCTGTTCCCGCGCGAGTTCGCCGCCTACTGGGCACGCGTCACGGCGGATGCCGACTGCGTAGCAACAGCACAATTCCACTACCGGTAAACCATGCTAAAGACGCTCAAGATTGCAAGCCGTTTGCGAAGCTTCGGCTTTGCGCTCAAGGGCGTCTACAGCTTCGTCCGGCGCGAGCCGAACGCGTGGATCCATATCACCGCCGCAGTCCTCTGTACTGCAGCGGGATTGTTTTTTGGAATTGCCCGCTGGGAGTGGGCGATTCTGGCGCTCTGCTTCGGACTCGTGCTCGCGGCTGAAGCCATCAACACAGCCCTAGAACGCCTCGTAGATTTAGTCTCGCCGGAGTGGCACCCCATCGCCGGTGAAGTCAAAGATATTGCCGCCGCTGCAGTGCTCATCTGCGCGTTGGCCACCATTGGCGCGGGAGCCGCTATATTTCTCCCCCACCTGTGGCGCCTCATCGTCCGCTAAATCAAGACGGGCGTCTGATCGACGGGTGTGTTTTCTCCGGCCGCATTGTCTTTTCCTCTGTTTCCAAAAGACATCAAGTCCCAGACCGCTCATTTTTATCAGCTCTCCGAGGCCTTAAAAGAGACATTTCGTCGATATTTGGGCGAAACATGCATGCCCCTCTTGCCAAGGAGTGCAAAATGTGATAGAATACAGAGTACGTGAAGAACTCGTCAGATGAAATGTTATTGGTAACATAAGTTGAAGTCGAGTGGGTGCTGAAATGGAGTGATGTGATTACGATGAAAGTAAAAAGAGTAGTGGGGGCTCTTCTTGTGGCTCTGTGTGCGGTATTTGCAGCTTCTGCTGATGTACTGGTGTATGATGGCGTGCCGTTAAGCGATAGTGCTTATGGAACGCCGATCGCCGCAGGGTCGAATCTTGCGGTGTATGCATCTATAACTGATAGTAGCATGATTGGTTTTACCGGTAAGTTTTTAAATACCGGCACTGGCACGGTCAAGGCTTTTTCGGAAGGGTTGAGTTATCCGGATTGTTTTACCGCGACGGCGATTGGCGGTTCTTGGGGTTTAAAAACGGCCAGCTCAAATCTGGAGTCCAATGGCCGTTTGCAGTATCGTGCATTAGAGACCGACGTATTGCCTGTAGATGCGGGGACGTTGTATGTGCGTGTTTTAATTCGTTCCGAAACCGGTGCGTCTGGGGCTTTGAAGGCAAACTGTTATCACGGTGTCGGCCTAGGACAGACTAAGCCCAGTGCAACGAATGGTGGAGCAGACAACGACACCTTGGCAGATGGATCCGGTTATAACCTGACAAGAGATGGCCTCTATTTTGCATTTAAGAAAGATGCCACTGGCAGTGGGTTTGCTGTCGTATTGCGGGTGAAGGATCATCCGGATTATGTGCTGGTACCGAATGCACAGGGCAGTACGACTTATCTGTGTGTAGCCGAAATCAAGATTGCTGCCGGCGCGGGTGGAAAAGAGAGGGTTCGTGCATTTGCGATTCCGACAGCTGACTACGTGGCCGGTACCGCACCCTACGCCGCTACCGTTGGAACGGAGGGGATTGCCGAAAGTGAGTTGTTGGGAAGCGGGGCAACCTTGTCGTATGCGATTTTTGGTGGAGTTTATCTCACTGCAAATAAACTTGTAAACTTTGACGAGTTTATGATTGCGACATCATTGCTCGATGTATTGCCAACCGGCGTGGAGGCACTTCGCTTGGATAGTGCGACGGTGAATAAAGATGCAGACGGCTTCTTTGTTACCGCTACGTTGGCAGCAGGAACGGGGGAATTGGTGGCACTTGTCAAGGCTGAGGATGGAACCGTTATTACAAGTCAGATTACGGCATCTGCTGTTCCCGGCGTGCCTTATACCGGAGCTCTTGAGGGACTGGAGAGCGATATGACGTACAATGTGACGGTTGTAGCACGGGAGGGTATTCTGGAGGATACGCAATTTGCAGGCACCATTTATACCGGAGACGTGTGGCTGGAGTGGGTGAATGATGCCCAAGAAGAAGGATTAATACCGGGGACTGTTCAGGTTTGCCGCTCCAATGCCAGTGGCGCGATCAGCGTGACTTACAGTTTTACGGGGTTGACGGCTGTGGAGGGAGTGAATTACGCTGCGCCTGTTGGGACAGTCACAATTCCTGCCGGCGAGACTTCGGCGTTGATACAGGTTGAACCTCTTATTGATGGTAACAGTCAAAACGACACAACATTAGCTGTTGCCTTGATGGAAGGTCCCTATTTTATTGCTGGTGATGCTGTCGAGGTGACTGTTCATAATTTTGACTATCCTGCCGATTATAATATCTGGATTTCGCAAGAGCTGACGGGAGATGCCTCTGATGCGAACGGGTGGAGCTTTGGCCGGGTTCCGGCGGCAACAGACAAGATTTGGCTGAGCGGCTATTCTCCGTGCACTTCCTTGGTGTGGAATGCGGGCGTCAATGGGCTGTCTGATACGGTGGCGGAATGGAATCAGCAATCATCGTTTACCGGCACGGTGGTGTTTGCCACACAGTATCCTACTGTTGACGGGGCAACGTTCACGCAGTTCAATGTAACGGGTGATGTGAACTTGCAAGGCGGCGTTTGGACGCATATGAGCAACAGGGCTTTTACGGATAACACCTATCGCCTTTATGTTGAGGTGGGAGGCAATGTGACGGTAGGGAGCAACGCCAAGATTTCAACCAAGGGCTATGGCCGAAAGGGGAATCCGACCAATGGCCAAGGACCTTATCTAGCCGCATATGGCGGTTATGCGTATTGTGAGAAAGAGACACGCACTTCTGCTTTTGGCAGCATGTTGGAACCTGTAGATTGTGCACAGTGGGTATACCTTGGTTCACAATATTTTTATGCGGGCGGCGCGGTGCGGCTGAGTGTTGCGGGGGATTTGGTGGTAGATGGCAGTATCGATTCCGATTCAAATGGAGGAGGTTCTTCGTACGCTGCAGCGCCTGGCGGGTCGGTATGGATTAACGCCAAATCAGTCTCGGGCGCGGGGACTATCAGTGCTGACGGCGCACGTGGAGGCAAGACTGACGGACCCTCCGGTGCAGGATCAGGAGGCCGAATTGCCGTTTATACAGTTGAAGACCTTACGATGCCGGTGGAGAAAATTACGGCATATGGTGAGGGTGTCAGTGCCTCCAGTACAATATCTTCCGGTGCGGGAACGGTATTCCTGAAGTCAAGTGCGCAGACTTATGGTACGCTTGTGGTCAACTCGCCTTTGAATAGTCGCAACTATGGCACGGGGATTTATCCTCCGGGAGGCGTGGCCGGGCTGACGCCGGTGATGCCAGGGGAGACATGGACGTTTGATTCGGTCATCCTCGGTGGCGTTGGACGGCTTGCTGTTCCGGCGGGGACAACGCTGTCCTTGCCAAACGGTCTTGCATCGGTACGTTCGCTGGATTCTGCCCGCATGTGCAGCATCCGGGTGGAAGAGGGTGGCGTGCTGCAATTGCCGCCCGGCAAACAGACCATTCGTTCGGGGTGGATGTTTAATCCTGCAGGTGCCTATAGTTTTAACGGTGATGTTGATGTTGTTGAAAGCGGCGGTATCGGTCTGCCAAAAACATATCAAACATTCGCCGCAGGCGTTGGAACGGTAGACATTACCGTCCACGGCGATTTGTATGTAGATGCAACCAGCTGCCTGTCGGTCGAAGAGGCTTTGCATACGCTGCCCAATACGACCTATGGGGGCGCAGCACATGGTGGGCGGTCCGGTTATACCAAGGCTTCGGCCATTACTTATGACTCAGTCTTTAATCCTTTGATGTATGGCGCATCATGGGATGCATCATCCTATGCAGGCGGCTTGATCAAGGCAACCGTCACCGGCACCTTGCAACTTGATGGCATTGCTTCAGCCCGCGGGGCAGCGGACAACAGTACTGCAGGAGTATCTGGAGAACGTTGCGTCGGCTCTGCCGGTTCAATCAATATCACGGCAGGTCGGCTTGTCGGCAAGGGCTCCATGACGGTTATGGGTAGCTTAGCATACTCCGGTAACTACCTCGGCGCTTCGGCGGGGGGGCGTATAGCCATCCGCCTGACGCATCCGGAAGCTACGTTTGAAGGCAGCGATGTGCCGACCTTTGTTGCCAATGGGCGTACCCGTTCTCAAAGTTCCAGCTATGCAACCGGCAGTTCCTCTGCCGGGACCATTTACCTGCAGGCGGGTAATCAACAGGAAAGAGCGGGCACGATCATCATCCGCAATGATAACAATGCCAATAATCCTCTCACGACACCAGTGCCGGCACTCGGTGTTGGAGGGGATACTCCAAACTCCTTAGTCTATGCAACGCTTGTCTTAGAAAATAGGGCAATCGCCGAATTGACGGTGGGCTTTGCATTGGAACGCCTTGTTATCAATGAAAACACCAAGCTCGATCTTGCGGGTAAAAGATTGCGGGCAGTGTCGGCATTCGTCAATGGAACAAAGCTTGGGTTAGGACAATATACAGCGGCCGATCTGCCTGCATCGTTATCGGACTCATCTGGTGGCGGTGTGTTAATAGTGGGCGGCACTAAGCCGTTGATTACGATTTATTAATATCTACGCATTCATTGATTATACGTAAACCCCACGGGGGCGGTCTGGAGCAACCCCCACAAGCGCTCTGGGCCGCCCCCTTTTTGTGCCGATATCTTGTCTGGTGCCGGGGAGCGGCTTTCGCGCTCAAAGATTGTTGCGGGGTTGTACCCGTTCCTCCACTCCCGTAACAGGAACGTGAGTAACGTTACTCAGCTCCGGCAGTAACATTGCTTCGCGGTGTGAGTAACGTTACTTGCAACCCACAGTAACATTGCTGCCAACAGAAAGTAACATTACTCACAGCACTGCGCTACGTTGCGCATGGAAATGCGATGGACGGCGTGCCACTTTGTCAGGGGCGTGGGGGGATTGCGCGATTGGGGCGAGAGGACGGGCTGAGGAGGGTCAGACAAGCAATCAACTGGTGGCGGGGGGCGGTTACGGCTTGACTTTATTGTTGAAAAGCGGTACTCTTTGAGGGTGAAAGGGTTGGATATGAAATTAGGAATCGGTATTGTATGCTGTCTCCTGGGGGGGGCTGTCGCTTTTGCGCAGTCTCAGGAGGTGCATCCGCGGCTGTTTGCAACGGCTAAGGAGTTTGACGTATTAAAGGGACGCTGCAAGAGCGATCCGTTTTGTACGATGGGTTTGAAGAAGGTTGTCGCAGAGTCGCAGAAGCTGCTCAAGGAGAAACCGTGCGAGCGGGTGATGGAGGGGCGGCGGCTGTTGACGATTTCGCGGCGTGTGTTGGAACGGGTGTCGCACTTGTCGTTGGCGTATCGGTTGACGGGCGATAAGGTCTATGCCAACCGCGCGATTGAGGAGATGCGGGCGGTGGCGGCGTTTAAGGATTGGAATCCGAGCCATTTTCTCGATGTGGCAGAGATGACGTTGGCCGTAGCAATCGGTTATGACTGGTGTTATGACGCGATGAGCGAGGCCGACCGTCAGCTGATCCTTGACACGCTGGTGACGCATTCGATGAAGCCCGCGCAAAAGGGCGGTTGGTGGGTCAATGCCAATAACAATTGGGGGCAGGTTTGTCATGCCGGTATTTTGTCCGGCGCCTATTGTTTGAAGGATACCCGCCCGGAGTTTGCCAAGGAGTTCACGCCCAAGGCGGTGAAGGGATTGCCGCGTGCGATGGCGGCGTTTGCGCCCGGTGGCAACTATCCGGAAGGCCCCGGTTATTGGCACTATGGGACGGAGTTCAACCTGCTGGCGATTGAGCTGCTGGAGCGTTCGGAGGGTTCGGACTTCGGCCTGACGAAGCTGCCGGGATTTGAGGCGACGGGGGATTATATGAACCTCGTCACAGGTCCTTCACGGATGACGTTCAACTATGCGGACAGCGGCTCAGGGCGTGGCTCGGGCTGTGCGTCATGGTGGTTCGCCAAGCGCTACAACCGCCCGGACATCGTGTCGTATTTCGAGCTGGATTCATTCAAGCGGTATTGCGATGGGACGAAGGGCGGCAACCGCCTGTTTGCATTCTGCGTGTTGTGGTATTCGCCGATGCGTGCCAATACGCCGGTGAAGTCGCCGCTGTTGTGGTCGCCGGGCGGTGAGAATGCAATCATCACGCAGCGCACGTCTTGGGATGATGAGAAGGCCACGTTCGTCGGCTTCAAGGCCGGCCGCGAAAACACCAATCACGCGCAGATGGATGCGGGCTCGTTCGTGCTCGACCGTTACGGCATCCGCTGGGCGTATGAGCTGGGGATGGAGGATTACAACCGCATCGAGTCGCGCAAAATGAACTTGTGGTCCTCGAAGATTGATTCCGACCGTTGGAAGATTCTTCGCCTCGGCAGCCAAGGGCACAACACGTTGATTCTCAATGGCGCATTGCACGACCCCACAGGCGAAGCGAAGATTCTCTCGGCGGTCGCGGGCAAGAATGGCGCCTCGACCGCGAAGCTGGATTTAAGCTCATTCTTCCCTGTCGCGAAAGAGGTGACGCGCGAGAGCATCTTGTCGGCAGATGGCACGTATGAAATACGCGACGTCATCAAAGCGCCCGCCGGGACGAAGGTGCGCTGGCAGATGTTTACTAAAGGACAGCCGGGCGAGAACCGCACCGGAGCATTGGTGCTGAGCGATAGAGGCAAAGTCCTCAACGTGACGGCACTGCACAACCCGCAGACGAAATGGCAGTCAACCGAAGAGAAAGAGTTGCGCCAGGAGTGGGACTCGCCGAACAAAGACATCCGTGTCATTTGGTTTGAAGAGACCATCCCCGCCAGCGGTGAATTGAAGTACGCCGTCCGTTTCCACTAATATCAACAGTGCCCGCGTTTGCCGGGCGCGAAAGGTTTTTGCAGATTATGAGAGTATTACTTTGCTTGGCGCTGGGACTTGCCGTCACTGCGCTTCACGCGGCACCGCCGCACCCGATTCTGTTTGCCGATGATGCGGACTTTGCCGCCCTGCGGGAGTGCTGCAAGAAAGATGAGCTTGCCGCACTGACCCGGAAAAAGATCCTTTCTACGGCCGACCGTTACATCGCCACGCCGCCTGCGCCGATTATTTTTAAAGGACGGCGCATGCAGACCGGTGGCGCAGTCGTGCGAATCCATTACCTCAGCATGGCGTATCAGCTCACCCGCGAGCAGAAGTATGCCAAGCGGGCAATTGCAGAAATGCGCGCCGGCGTGGAGATGAATAAGGATTGGAATCCGTCGCACTTCCTCGACACGGCGATGATGACGCTCGGCATGGCGACAGGTTATGACTGGTGTTATGACGCGCTCACGCCCGAAGACCGCGAGCTCATCCTCAAGGGGATTTATGAGAAAGGTCTTCTGCCCTCCGAAAAGCACAACCACTGGGTCAACATCAACAACAACTGGGGACAGGTCTGCCATGCGGGCATTCTCGCGGGGGCATTGCTCTTCCGCGAAAAAGACCCCGCGCTGACCAAGCGTTTTGTGCAGCGGTGCATCACCGGGCTTCCTCACTCGATGAAGGCTTTCGCGCCGAATGGCGGCTATCCCGAAGGACCGCTCTATTGGAACTACGGCATGCAGTTCAACGTCGTGGCGATTGAGCTGTTGGAACGGATGGAGGGGACTGACCATGGCTTGACCAAGATGCCGGGCTTTGAGCAGACCGGCGACTACCTCAATCAGATGACAGGGCCGTCCGGCGAGTTCTTTGACTATGCCGATGCCGCTCCGCGCCGCGGTACGAGCTGTGCATCATGGTGGTTTGCCAAACGCTACAACCGCCCCGACATCGTCGCATATTATGAGGTGGATGCCCTGCGCCGCGCCGGAGAGAATGACTACGGCGACAATCAGATGTTCTACCCCTTCTCGCTGTTGTGGTATCGTCCCGTGCCGGCCAACACGCCGATCCGTTCGCCGCTGCAATGGTCGCCCGGCGGTGAAAATGCCGTAACGGTGCAACGCACCTCATGGGATAACAAGACCGCCACCTACGTCGGCATGAAGGCCGGTACGCCGGTTGCCAACCACGGACAGATGGACTGCGGTTCGTTCGTGCTGGATATGATGGGCGTGCGCTGGTCGCACGATCTGGAGCGCGAGGACTATAACCGCATTGAATCGCGCAAGATGAATTTGTGGAATCCGGATCAAGGCTCCGAGCGCTGGAAGATTTTCCGCCTCAACAGCCACGGCCATGGCGTGCTGATGCTCAATGATGAACAAATGTACGTCAAGGGACATGCCAAGGTGCTGGAGGCCAAACAGACCGACAAAGGCTTTATCACCGTGATTGATTTGACCGAGTGCTATCCCATGGCGCAGAAGGTCGTGCGCACGGGCGACTTGTCGATGGATGGCTCCTTCACGGTGCGTGATGAAATCGTTGCGCCTGCCGGAACGAAAGTCAAATGGCAGATGCTGACCAAAGCCAGCATCGCTGTTTGCAATGACAAGGTCGGGCTCGGAGAGAATGGCAAGAACATCATGCTAACGCCGACCCACTCGTTCCCGACGGTTTGGAAGTTCGCCAGCAGTGAAGAGTTGATACAGGATTGGGATTCTCCTAACCCCGGCATCAAAGTATTGAGCTTTGAAACCGTTGTTCCCGCAAGCGGCAAGCTTGACCTCTGTGTTCGTTTTACTAAAGAGAGTGATAAATGAAAAAGCTGATTGCATTTGCTGTCTGCTGTCTGAGTGTCGCGGTATGTTGGGCGCAGGAGCATCCGCGCCTCTTTGGCAAGGCGGATGACTTTGCCGCTGTGCGCGAGCGGACCAAAAGCGATGAACTGGCGAAGCTAACCGCAGATAAGATTATTCGCGCGGCGCAAGAGGTGTTGCCTTTGCCGGTCTGCGAGCGCAAGCAGGAGGGACGGCGTATTCTGTACGTCTCCCGTGAAGTGCTGTGGCGCGTGTCGCATTTGGGCATGGCGTATCAGTTGACCGGTGATAAGGTATATGCTGAACGCGGTGCTAAGGAAATGCGCGCGGCAGCGGCGTTCAGTAATTGGAATCCTTCGCACTTTCTCGACACGGCGGAGATGACGCTGGCGCTGGCGATTGGGTATGATTGGCTCTATCAGGCACTGACGCCGGATGACCGCGAGGTGATCTTGGATGGTATTATTAAGAAGGGGCTTGATGCCTCCGAGACCGGGGAGCATTGGTGGATTAAGGCGCACAACAATTGGGGGCAGGTCTGCCATGCGGGCATGCTGTCGGGCGCACTTCTGTTACGTGAGAAGGATCCCGAGCGGATGCAGCGTCTCGTCAAGCGGACGGTGGATAATCTGCCGATTGCGATGGGTGCCTTTGCGCCGAAGGGCGGATTCCCGGAGGGACCGATGTATTGGGAATATGCAATGGACTTCAATGTGCTCGCGCTCGATTTGTTGGAGCAGGCGCAGGGGAATGATTCCGGCTTGAGCAAACTGCCGGGCTTCCAGCAGACGGGCGATTATCTGAATGTCATGACGGGGCCTTCGGAGCTGCCATTCGGTTATGCCGATGCGCGGCCAATTGTGCGTGAGACTTCGGGGCCGATGTGGTGGTTCGCCAAGCGGTATAACCGTCCTGATATTGTTGCGCCGTTTGAGCTCGCGGCATTGCGCCGTTACTGTGCGTCTGATCAGATGAAGAACCGTCTGTTTCCGTTCGTCTTGCTGTGGTATCGTTCCTATCCTCCCAACGCGGAGATTCAAGCACCGTTGGCGTGGCGGTCGGGCGATGGCAATGAGGCCGCCGTGCATCGTACTTCGTGGGATAAAGAGAACTCCACCTTCGCGGGCATCAAGGCGGGGCGTCCGATGTCGGCACATGCGCATATGGACTGCGGGTCGTTCGTGCTCGACCGTTACGGTATGCGCTGGGTGCATGACCTTGGCTTGGAGGAATACAACAACATTGAACAGCTGCAGATGAACCTGTGGGGAACTGAACAAGGCTCCGACCGTTGGAAGATATTCCGCCTAGGGAACAAGAGCCACAACATGCTGATCATCAATGACGAGCCTCAGCGTGCGACAGGCGTTGCCAAGATTATTGATGTGACGGATGACGGCAGAACTTCTGAGATCAGCGTTGATCTGACGAAGCTCTTCCCTGTGGCATCACGCGTAGTGCGTAAAAGCGTCTTGTTCCGCGATGGCGCTTATGAAGTGCGCGATGAAGTCAAAGCGCCCGCTGGAACCAAGGTGCGTTGGCAAGTGGCGGTTCGTGCGCCGGTGCATACCTTCACCGGATCGCAGGAGTATTGCAAGTGCGGCGGCAATCTGGTCTTGAAGCAGAACGGCAAGCAGATGATGCTCACGGCCTTGCATAACAAAAACATCCGCTGGCAGGTTGAGCCAACGGATGCGTTGTTGAAGTCGTGGGATGCGCCGAACCCCGGTGTCTCGCTCGTGTGGTTTGAGGAGACCGTGCCGGACTCCGGCGAGCTCAAGCTGGCCGTCAGGTTCGATTAGTACTGCGTGACGGGAATAAAGCCGACCGCCTCGATGATCTCCTGCCCCTTGGGCGTCAGGTGATACGTGCAGAGGCGGAACAGGTGGCTGCCCAGCGTCGGATAGTCAGCTGTGTAGATGAACAGCGGGCGGCTGAGTTTGTAAGCGCCCGTCAGGATGGCCGTGGCCTCCGGCGGCGCGCTTTCGATTTGCAGCGGTTTGATCGTGCGGTCAATATAACCGATGCCAATGTAAGCAATCGCGCCCTTGGCGGTTTGAATGCGCTGGCGGGCGGCGCCGTTCGAACCGACCACTTCGGCGGCGGAGCTGATGCGCGTCTCGCCCATGACCAAGTGTGTGAACGTTTCTGCTGTACCGCTGTTGGCATCGCGCGTAATGACCAAGATCGGCATATCGGCCCCGCCGACTTCTTTCCAGTTCTTGATCGTTCCTGCGTAGATGCCGCGCACTTGTTCAACCGACAGGTTCTTGACGGGATTCGACGGGTGTGTAATCATCACGACTGCGTCATACGCAATCGGTGTGGCGAAGGGCTGGATATTTTTTTCCAGCGCGGCCTTTGTTTCACCGATCTTCAACGGGCGGGAGAGCATCGCAATCTCGCACGCCTTGTTAATCAAACTCTTCGCGCCGTTACCGGAGCCGGACTCACTCACCGTCACGCGCACTTCCGGGTTTTCCTTCATGTAGGTTTCCGCGATGGCTTTAAAGATCGGACCGACGGTGGTAGAGCCGTCCACTTTGATTTCTTCAGCTTGCACAAATGCCGCTGCGGCGAGAGCTGCCGCCATTAGAATCTTTTTCATACTAGAGCCTTTCTTGTTGTTACTTGGAACGCCTCTAGTACACCATTTCTATGTTAGAGTTTCATGAGCGGGGTGCTATTTTTCGCACTCCCTCTAAGTCAAGCGACAATGGCGCGGACAAAGTCATACGTTCGTTGGTGTGCGGATGAGTGAACTCCAGTTCCGCCGCGTGTAACGCCTGACGGCCAATCCGCAATGCAGCCATATCCTGCGGCGTCAACCCGTCCTCAAGGAATCGTAAAAAGCGAAGCTCGTCCGTACCATAGAGTTTGTCACCGACGATCGGATAACCCAACGCCAACAACGTCGCACGGATCTGATGCAGCTTGCCGGTGAGCGGCTTGACGCGTACTTCGCTGATGGCGCCATGCACCGCAACCGGATCAATCTGCGTCACGACCTTTCCCTCTGCGCTGGGTGTGAAGAGCTGCTTCTTACGGATGGCAGAGTCTGCATCGGGCGCTAATTCACCTCGCGCCGTAATGGACTTGGCGAAGGCATCCTCCACAAAAGCAATGTAGGTCTTTTCAACTTGATGATGTGCAAACTGCGTGCGCAGGTTCTTCGCGGCTTCGGGCGAACGCGCCACCAAAACGAGGCCGGAGGTTTCGCGGTCGAGGCGGTTGACGAAGATCGGGTCGTCGAGTCCCCGTTCTTTCAACACCGCCCACAGCGTGTGATTGAAATACCGTCCGCCGGGATGACACGGCAAGTCGCCTGATTTGTTGACGGCGCACAGGTGTTCATCTTCAAAGACAATGGGGCAGTTCCAATCGACCTTCGGCTCTTCAACCGCGGGTGGCGTCCATGCCAACACCATGCCGACTTGCAATGTAATTGAAGGATTGTCACAGGTGTGTCCATCTAGTGCGAGTTCACCTTTGGCAATTGACTCCAGCCAAGCTTCGCGCGTACGATAGGTGAAGCGGGCGGTTAGGAAATCAATCAGCGCCAAACCGGCCTGTTGCGTGCGCAGTGTAAATGTAATCTGCCGACGCAACATGGCGGGCGCTTTATTTGCTGAGCTTGCAGATTACGCAGTGGCGGCAATCCAGCTCCATCGGCAACGGCGCGGGTTCGCCGCGGCGTTCAGCCAAATAAGCCTTGGTCCAGTTGATGCCGGCCAGAATCAATCCCAGCGTAATGAATCCGCCCGCCGGGAGGATGAACAGCAGAATGCCGCTGTTGTGGACAGGGAAGGCCAAGTCGCCCCATACCGTCAGCGAGCCATTACCGACAATCTCGCGGATAGAGGCAATCACCGACAGCGCCAACGTAAAGCCCAGCCCCATGCCGATCGCATCGGCTATGCTGTAGAAGATTCCATTCTTTGAGGCAAACGCCTCTGCACGACCGAGGATGATGCAATTCACCACAATCAACGGGATAAAGATGCCCAAGCTCGAGGCCAGCGCCGGGAGGTAAGCCTGCAGGAGCAGGTCGACAATCGTCACAAACGAAGCAATCACCACGATATAGCACGGGATACGCACCGCCGAAGGAATCACCTTACGCAGCGCGGCAATCACCATGTTCGACCCGATCAGCACGAACGTTGACGCCACGCCCATCCCCAGCGCATTCTCCAGCGACGTCGTCACCGCCAGCGTCGGGCACATCCCCAACACCAGCACGAAGATCGGATTCTCTTTAAATATACCACGGACAATTTCGTTCAAAAAGCGCATCTGCAGTCTCCCCTCAAAGCGGGATATTGTACCATAATCAGTTTTCGAAGCAAGCTTTTTACCAACTGCTTGGGCACTGCATTGGCTTACAGCCCGCTGCTGTCAACGGTGATGTCGTTCTTTTCGCGGATTGGAGTGCCGGGAGCGTCGGCTTTGCCGAGGGTGTTCATCCAGGGGATGCCGGTCATTTCGAACTCGTAGCCTTTGAACTTTTCAAGCCGGTCGCGTTCGGCGAAGGAGAGGCGTCCTGTGGCGAAGATGGGCAGGATAGGGCGTCCGTCCGAACCTTTGCGGTAGGCTTTGCCTTTCTGTTCGATGAGCAGGATGCCGCCGACGAGTCCGCCGGGGTTCTCTCCGCAGAGGATGTCGATGCGCCGTGGCTTGGCGGGGTCGAGCTTGACCCAATCGCCGTAGGTCAGGAACTGTCCGCCTTGTTGGGCGCGGTGTTTCCAGCGCAACGCGGAGTCCGACGGCTCCCAGCCGCTGACGAGTTCGCGCCGTCCCTCACAGGCCGAGCCATAGGTGGCTTCCATCACGACTTTGCCATCGACGAGCACGCAGATATAGTCGTCGAACTGTCCGACGAAGCGATATTCGCCCGAGACTGCGGGTTGCAATTGTCCGGTGTAGTGTGCAATCCAGCCGCGAGCCTCCATCAATCCGTCCACGCCGAATGTTGCGGGGGCGGACTCTGCCGGAGCTTGCGGCACGAAGAGGTGCGAGAGATAGACCTGCTTGCCGACTTTGTAGTAGGGTGAAAAGGCCACCGGGGTCAAACGCCGCTCGACGATCTCCTTCGCCTCCTTGAAGTAGTTATACTGCCGCGGCTTTCCGGTGCCGTCGCGTTTGAGGTCGTAGAGGGTTCCCGTCAAATCGCCTTCGTAGCGCGTGTCTGAGCCGAAGCCCACGCCAATGCCTGCGCCTTCACCAAAGCCGCGTCCACCGCCCGGAACTTTCACTAAATTGCCCGGCACTCCGGTAGGCTTTTGGGGCGGTGCGTTTGGAGTTTCCGGCCCATGCGGGGTTTCCAGTCCGGAGGGGGGCGTGATGGGAGGTGTTGGAAACGTAGGAATCGGCGTTTCCGGGCCTGCAGGAGGTTCCGGTGCGACGGGTGTCTCCGGTGGCTTTAACGGTGGCGGCTCTTCTGTATTGCCAGGAAGTATTTCAATAATTTGCTCCTTCTCCGGCGGCTCGGGACGCATCGCGGTATAGATCATCAGCCCGATGACGAGGAAGATTGGCAGCAGGATAGCGGCAATGGGCGCGGAGAGGCGTTGCAGTTCGATCTTTGCGATCTTCCGTTCACGCGACTCCATCGGTGCGAGATAGCCGTCAATAATCGACTTCAGCCGTTGCCTGTAAGTCAGGTCTTTCGTATCCAAGTCTTCGAGCTTTTGATTCATAACCGCCTCCGTAAGTACTAACGTCTCAACACAGAGAAAAGTTCCCGCTGCCCGAACAAACCTGCCGCCACGCGGTGCGGGCTTATTGCACGAACGGCGACATCGACCGCAGCTTCTTCACGATTCCCGGCATGTGCTCCAACACCGCATCCACATCCGCATCGGTGTTATACCGGCTGAAACTGAAGCGGATGGACCCATGCACCGCAGTAAACGGCACGCCCATCGCGCGGATCACATGCGACGGCTCCAGCGACCCCGCCGCACAAGCCGACCCCGAGGATGCGCAGATCCCCAAGTCGCTCATGTGATACAGCATTGCCTCGCCTTCGATATACTCAAAACTGATATTCAACGTATTCGCCAGCCGCTGTTCGCGGTCGCCATTCACACGCGCATCCGGGCACGACGCCAACAGCCCCGCCTCGAGACGGTCGCGCAGTACTTTAATCCGCGCCTCTTCTTCGACCATGTTACCGGCCAGCTCCGCCGCCACGCCCAAGCCCACGATGTACGGTACGTTCTCCGTACCGCCGCGCCGGCCATGTTCCTGATGTCCGCCGAGCATGAACGGCTTCAAGCGCGTGCCCCGCCGGATATACAGTGCGCCGATTCCCTTCGGTGCATGCAGCTTGTGTCCGGCGAGGGACAGCAGATCCACCGGCGTCTGCCGCAGATCAATCGGCATCTTGCCCACTACCTGCACAGCGTCGGTATGCATGATGCCGCCCGCAGCCTTCGTCAGCCGCGCAATTTCATCAATCGGAAAGAGCACGCCTGTCTCATTGTTCGCCCACATGATCGTCACAAAGTGCGGCCCCGGCGACGACAGCGCACGCTTAAAGCCCTCCATGTCGAACAGGCCGTTCACATCCACGCCGATCTCCGTCACCCGATGCCCGCGTTCGCGCAGAAAGCGGCACGGTCCCAACACAGCAGGATGCTCCACCCGCGAAGTAATCACATGCGTTGCCGGCCCCAGCACATCCACCGCGCCGCGGATCGCCATGTTGTCGCTCTCGGTGCCGCAGCTCGTAAACACGATCTCGCCGGGGTTCGCATGCAGCAGTGCCGCCAGCTTCGTCCGCGCTTCTTCCATCGGCACCGCGACTTGCCCGCCGAATTGATGCATGCTCGACGGATTCCCCCACAGTTCCTTAAAGAAGGGCTCCATCGCCGCAATCACCTCTGGCGCCACGCACGTCGTCGCGTTGTTATCCAGATACACCAGCCGCTTAGCACTGCTCATAGATTCTCCGTTCAATTACCCTCGGACTCCAAAACCACCTCAATCGCCGGATCAACCGACGCCCGCAGCGTCGTCGCGATAAAATCATCGCGCGTCACCGCCGCCGACCGGCAATTCACGCAATGCCCCCGAAACGCGATCGTCACCACATTACCCGCGACATCAATCAGCTCCACATCGCCATTGTCGCGCTGCAATACCGGCCGGATGTCCCGCTCAATCACCTCTTCAATCAGCCGGAGCTTCTGAATATTCGTCATCCGCTTCTTTGCCGGAGCCTGCTCCGCTGTTGCCGCCGTCACCGCGTTCTGACGCTCGCCCATGACGATATTCACCAGCTCCTGAATCTTATCCCGGCACATCCCGCAGCCGCCGCCCGCCTTGGAGAAGTTCGTCACCTCCTCCACCGAGTTCAAACCATTCTCGCGCACCACCCGCAGGATTTCGTTATCCGACACCCCAAAGCACGTGCAGATAATCGTCTCATCCAACTGCACCATGCCCGTCTCGCCCGTGCGGTAATTATGAATCGCCGCCTCCAAAGCCTCGCGCCCCATCACCGAACAATGCATCTTCTGGCTCGGCAAGCCGCCCAAGAACTCCGCGATATCCTGATTAGTCACCTTCTCCGCCTCCTCGACCGTCTTGCCAATCACCATCTCCGTCAAAGCCGACGAAGATGCAATCGCGCTCGCACAACCGAACGTCTGAAACTTCACGTCGCAGATCCGCCCATCTTGGCCCAGCTTGAACATCAGCGTCAGCGCATCGCCGCACGCCAGCGACCCCACCGTCCCCGTGCCATCCGGATTCTCAATCTTCCCCACATTCCGCGGATTGCGGAAATGATCCATCACCTTCTCAGAATAATCCCACATATCAACCTCCTACCCCTCACTCACTGCAAAAACGAACCAAACAAATGCACCGCCATCGACTCTGCGCCCAACTTCCGCGCCGCGCCGCACAGTCCATTATCATTACTCACCAAAAACAAAATCATCTCCGGCGCCGACTCCCTGAAGAAGCGGATCTTATCCAACAGCACCCCATCCGCCCGATGCTCCCCCTCGCCGCCCGAATAACTCACCCGCACATTCCCAGATGGCGAAGCATCCGACCGCGTCGCCCCGTCAAACACCACCCAACCCCGCACCGCAGGCGCATTCTCCAACACCCGCACCAAATCCCTCACCACCAAATCGCGCTTCTCGCTCTCCGCCCGCGCCTTCCCGCGCCCCGGCGAATACCGCCCCGGCAACGCATACAACACATTGTGCCCATCCAACAGCACCGCCGCCGGACACGCCCCCGCCAACGCCTGCTCCAGCTTCACCACGATTGGCGCACGCTCTTCCTCCGGCGCATCCTTATCCAAAAACCCGCCCGTTGCTTGCACCGCCGCCACCCGCTGCCGCCACAACCCCTGCAGATTCTCCACCGCCCGCGCCTCGATGATTCCCAACGCATGCAGCCGCTCCGGCAAAACCCGCAACGCACTCAACTCATCGCCCGCCGCGCCGCCGATCCGCTCCGCCAGCCGCTTCAACCACGGCTCCTGCACCGCATCGCCCAACGGCGTATCCAGCACATTCCGCAGCCGCTCGCATTCTGCAATCACCCGCCGCTGAGCCTCCGCCAGCTCCGGCACCTGCCGCAAAGCCCCGGCCAAAACTCCGCCAATCTCGCCGCGCAAAACCTCCAACCCCCGCAACCGCTCCTCCAACGCAAACCGAGACCCCGCCATACGATCCGCCTCCGCCTGCTTCGCCAAAGCCAGCCGCGCAAAATCCTCCACCTCGCCCGTGCCCCGCTCAACCTCTGCCACGGCCGTCTGCGCCTTGCCGATCCAACCAAAGAACTCCGTCGCCAGCCGTGCCTCCACTGCCGAAGCCACGCGCCCCTCGCGGTCGCCCTGCTCACGCGCCAATTCAACCCGCAAACCCTCGCACTCCGCCCGCAGCCGCCGCACCTCCGCTGAAGCCGTGGCCGACTCCTCCGACAGCCGCGCCAGCTTCGCCTCCGCAACCGCCAGCTTCTGCGCCGCGCCGCGCTCCGCACGTTCCGCCTTACGCGCAGCCTTCTCATCCACTGCAGACGCCGGGGCAGAACTCTTCGGCGGAATCAATTGCGACACGCTCCCCGCCGCCGCGAACAAAGGCTCATCCCCCTCCAACCGCGCCAAAGCAAACTGCCGCACCTCGTCGCGCCCATCCACCAACAGACACGCCAACACAAAACCCTCGCCCGCCACCACCGCGGCACCCTCCACCAAACGCGGCAAAGCCTCCTCATCCCACTGCGCGATTACCTGACACACCCCGGTCGGTGAACTCAACAGCCGCCGCAAAGCCGGGTCAAACTCCTCCGACGGCCGCCGCGCCAACAGATTCCCCAACGCCAGCCGCACCGATTCCGGCTGCTCCTTACGAAACCCACCCGGCAAACTGCTCCCATGCACGCGGGCAAAATCCACCAAAGCCTGCCCCGGCACACCCGCCAGCAACACGCCCAAACCCTCCGCCACAGCCCTAATACGCAACTCATTCACGCGCGCCATTATACCAGACCCCCCCCGAAAACAAAAGCCCAAACAGACAACCCGCCCAACCCTCCACTTTCTCCGTTGCTCGATTTCACCGACCTCACCGATTCCGTCGCCCCCTCTCAGGCGCACCGCCACCTTTCCCGCTTGACATCCCCCGGCAATCTGCTAAACTGCCCTCACCACCCCCACTCAACCATGCTCACCGCTTTTGCCATTACTTTTCTCCCGCTCCTCTGCTACACGTCTCAGCAGATAGGGCGCGTTGCGCCAAAATCGCTGCATCGCGTGAGCAGTTCACTCTCCAAGAAAGCGGACGTCCCCGCCCTCATCAAAATATCCGTCTGATCAGTCGGATCTGACTGATCAATCAAATATATCTCTTCCGCGCTGTAATATAACAAGTTAGCGCAATCACTCGCTCTGCAATCCCTCCCAATACGGGAACGATGCTCACGTGAGTACCGCTTTGTGACTGCTACCACTCACACTCCCGTACTCATACGTGTAACGCATCGTTACTCATATCAGTATCGCACCATGACTGGTAGGCCTCACGAATCACCGACGCTACCACCAATACCCTATCGATACTACCGCCAATACCTCGTGTCTGCTACCACCTATCCTCTATGAGGCCTACCACTTATACCCTACGCCTGCTACCATCGACGAGGTATTGGTGGTAGCATCTACGGGGTCTACACATCCTGTATAATGGACTTTGAAACTCCGTCCGGCGCAGGACGGAATGAGGGTCAGTGTGGGCATTTGTTAAAGGACGGGGAGGTTCATTGCAATAAATGATTTCACTTTCAGACGACTTTTTGCAAAGCGGCATTCCAGAGCTCAAGAGCGCTTTGCCCGTCAAAGATCTTGCGGGGGAGCCGGTTGATGAAGGCAACGCCTTCGGCCAGTTCGCGGTG
>JAVBMC010000072.1:0-29271 GCA_031552845.1 Kiritimatiellia bacterium | reverse complement strand
CACCGCGAACTGGCCGAAGGCGTTGCCTTCATCAACCGGCTCCCCCGCAAGATCTTTGACGGGCAAAGCGCTCTTGAGCTCTGGAATGCCGCTTTGCAAAAAGTCGTCTGAAAGTGAAATCATTTATTGCAATGAACCTCCGTCTTGAGACGACGGCCTTTGGATTAGAGATGCGTCGTGACATTGCGTTGTTGCGGCGATATGTTCCAGACGGAGCGGAGGTGTTGGATGTGGGGTGCGGGTTAGGCATGCCAACGCGGGAAGCTGCAAAATATTTTCGCATGAGCGCTTGCGATCTGGATTCGCGCGGAAACCCCGAATTCGTAGAAATGGTGATGCAGTTGAGCGACATTCCTTTTAAATGGAGTGAACCGGACAAGCTGCCTTTTGCGGACGCATCGTTCGACGCCATTCTGCTGTATGCGGTGATAGAGCATGTGCCCGAGAAAGTTCCGTTGCTGAAGGAGTGTGCACGTGTTTTACGGCCGCACGGAAAAGTGTTCATGTTTCGTGCGGTAAATAAGATTGCATTTGCAGAAAAATTGGCGGCATGCCTAAATTTGCCTACGCACGGAGACGAGGTTGTCACGCGACCAATGCTGGAAGCGTCTCTTGCTGAAAGCGGTTTTGACATCGACAAGATAGGCTGGCAGGGGTGGTTGCCAGAGAACTTTTTGCCAAGATGGCCCATCTTTTTGTTGAATCAGTTGTTGACGCGAATCCCGCTGATAAATTTGTTTTCTCATGATTATTTCGCCATCGCGACAAAGCAGTAACCCAGCCAGAAGGTTCAGTACAATATTCTTTCACTTTTAGGCGGTAATTTTCAAGGCGGTGTTCCAGCGGTCGAGGATGCTTTGGCCGTCAAAGATTTTGTGCGCTATGCGGTTGATGAAGGCGTTCCCGAGCTCATATTGCAAGATCACGAATGTGGTACGGCATGCGGCAATGCCGTAATGTGTGGGTGGGACAACAGCCTCGACGAAGTCGGTAAAGTCGAAGAAGTCGTGTTGAGGGAATATTGAGGGCGGCTTCGTCGAAGTCGCCGAGATTGATTAAAGTACAGCCGGCGGGGACGCCGGCGCTCCCAGGGGGAGGTAGCAACGAAGTGGGATGTAGGCACGGGCGGGAGCTTGGGTCTTTTTTGTGGGGGGATGGGGGAGTGGGGGTGGTTTTGGTTTGTATTGGGGGCGGGGTTGGTGTATAATGGGGCTTTTAGTTTCTTATTAATATGAGGAGTGTGGCATGAGCGAGGCTTTGGTGGTGAAGGTGAATGGCGTGGTGATTCCGCAGCAGGCGATTGATTTTGAGTTGGGGCGGTTGTTGCAGTTTTATAAGGAGCATGGGATGCCGGCGGATCAGCTGCGGGCACAGCTGCCGTTGTTGCGGGAGCGGGCGGTGTCGCAGGCGATTGGCGCGAAGTTGTTGGTGGATGAGGCGGCACGTTTGGATATTCAGGTGAATGGCGATGAGGTGGATGCGCGGTTTAATGAGTTGGTGGAGCAGGCGGGTGGCTTGGAGCGCGTGAAGGAGCTGTTGAAGCAGCAGAATATGACGGTTGAGCATTTTAAGCAGGAGCTGGCGCAGGGCCGTAAGGTGGATAAGCTGGTTGACCAAGCCGCCGCGGGCGTGCCGGAGCCGACTGAGGCGGAGATTGAGGCGCATTTTAATGAGCATCAGGATGAGTATACGCAGGGCGCACGGGTGTTGGCGCAGCATATTTTGGTGAAGCCGGAGGATGAGTCGGAGGCGGCGCGTGAGCTGGCGAAGCAGAAGCTGTTGGGTATCAAGGAGCGCGTGGAGGCGGGTAAGGCGGTGTTCGGCGATGAGGCGGCGTTGCACTCGGAGTGTCCGAGCGGTAAGGAGGGCGGGAGCTTGGGTTGGTTCAGCCGCGGGATGATGGTGCCGGAGTTTGATGATGCGGTGTTCTCGATGAATGTGGAGACGGTGAGCGATATTATCGAGACGCAGTTTGGGTTCCACCTGATTTATAAGTCGGCCGAGGAGTTGGCGCAGGCGCCGGATTTTGATGCGGTGCATGATAAGGTGCGGGACTTTTTGCGTCATGCGCGGCGTGGTGCGGCGGTGGAGGCGTATGTGAATGAGCTGCGCGATAAGGCCGAGATCAGCATCGAGGGACTTGAAGAGAAGTAATAAGTAAGAAGTAATAGGTAATAAGTAGTGCGCTTTGCGCACCCCTCACCCCCGCCCCCTCTCCCAAAGGTAGAGGGGAGGAGAGTGAGGAAGAGGAGCTGCCATGCGGGATTTGACGGAGCGGATTGAGAGTGCGCGGCGGGTGTTTGAGGGGCGCGCGGTGGTGGTGGATGAGTTGCAGATTGTTCTGCCGGATGGGCGGCGTACGTCGCGTGAGGTGTTGCGGCATCGGGGCGCGGCGGTGATGTTGGCTGAGCGGAGCGATGGGTTGTTTGTGTTCATCCGGCAGTATCGGATGGCGGTGCAGGAGGCTTTGCTGGAGGTGCCGGCGGGTTGTTTGGAGGTGGGTGAGGAGCCGGCGGTTGGCGCGGCGCGGGAGCTGTTGGAGGAGACGGGGTATCGCGCGGAGTCGTTAGAGTTGTTGGCGTCGGTATTGCCGTGTCCGGGGACGAGCGAGGAGCGGCATCATTTATTTTATGCGCGGGTGGGGGTTGAGCCGGTGGAGCTGTCGCCGGATTCGGATGAGAATTTGGAGCCGGTGTTGATGTCGTCGCAGGAGATTGAGGCGGCGATTGCATCGGGGGAGCTGCATGATGGGAAGTCGTTGCTGGCGTGGCTTTTATATAAGAGAAAAAATAATAAGTAATAGGTAATAAGTTAAGAGGCTGACGCGAGAGAGAAGTAAGAAGTTGAAGAGTGAAGTAAGAGGAGTTGTGAGTGAAGGAGTCTGACGCACAGAGGCGGTATTGGAATGAGTTGGCGCCGGAGTATCATGCGGTGACGCGGATTGATGGGGGTGATTTTCATTATGGGCCGCGTTTGGCGGGCGAGCGGGTGTTAAGGATTTTGCCGCGTCTGCGTAAGGGGTGGAGGGCTTTGGAGCTGGGGTGCGGCGCGGCGCAGAATAGTGCGTATCTGGCGGCGAAGGGTTTGGCGTGCACGGCGATGGATGTGTCGGATGAGCAGATTCGTACGGCGCGGAAGCGGAAGGTGCCGGCGGTGTTGAAGCGGGGGCGGATTGAGGATTTTGATAAGCGGGTGAAGGGTGAGCGTTTTAATTTGATTCACAGTTCGCATGCGTTTGAGTTTTTGGAGAATCCGGCAACGGTGATTAAGAAATGCTACGACGCGCTGCTGCCGAAGGGGTGGCTGTTGATTTCGACGGTGCATCCGTTGTATAATGGGTTTTGGGTGGAGGATGAGAACGGGCATTTTGGCAAGTTCCTGCCTAGTTATTTTGCACCGCCGGATGATGTGCGTGAGGATTATGGCGGCGTGCGGGTGCATTCGCGGGCATGGCCGATTGAGACGTGGTTCAGGTGGCTGCGCGAGGCGGGGTTCACGGTGAGGGATTTGCGCGAGCCTGCGGCGGCGGATGTGCCGGCGTATACGAGTGATGCGTGGGAGGATGATGACGGGGAGTGTGCGGTGATTCCGTCGACGGTGATTTTCTTGGCGCAGCGGTAGTAGGGGAAGCGTATGTTCGATATTGACTGGAGCTGGTTCTGGGAGTTTGTGCGGCACTTGGATGCGCATCCGTGGACGGTGCAGGTGTGGGTTGCGGGGGGTGCGACGTTTATATTTGAGAACGTGGTGTGCGCGGGCATCGGCGTGTTGGTGGCGTCGGGCGATATGCGGGTGGATGTGGCGTTCGTGGGGATGACGATCGGGGTGTTCGTGGGCGACTTGCTGCTGTATCTGCCGGGGCGCTATGCGATGGATTATCTGGATAAGACGAAGTGGATGGAACGGAACCGGGCGGGGCTTCAGTTTTTTGAGGAGTTCTTCAGCCGGCATGTGGGTAAGGCGATGTTTATCATCCGCTTTACGCCAGGGGTACGGACGGTGGCGTTGATTGCGGCGGGGATGCTGCGGGTGCCGTTTTGGTCGTATACGCTCTTTTCGTTTTTGTCGTCGATGTTTCAGGCGGGGTTGGTGATCGTGCTGGCGAAGGGGGTGATTGAGGAGTTCCTCCCGCATTTGAAGGTGCTGTGGAAGGAGCATCCGTCGAGTCGGATTTTGATTATCGGCGGCGCGTTGGTGTTGTTCTTTCTGGTGAACAAGCTGCTGGGATCGTTCTTTAAGAAGAAGGTGGACAAGCGGACGGTGCCGGCGCAGCAGCGCGATACGCCGTTTGTGTGGTATGAGACGCTCTCGCCGTTTTGGTTTAACTTGGTGCCGGTGCTGTATTATGTATGGCTGGGGGTGAAGCATCGGTGCGTGCCGCTGGGGTTGAATGTGAATCCGTCAATCTATGCATCGGGGTTTGCAGGCGAGCGCAAGCAGGATATTTATAAGCTGTTCCCGCGGAAAGTGACGGGGGATGTTGTGGCGCCATTGGTGGCAGTGGCGCCAGTGTCTGGCGGTTGGGCGGAAGAGCGGCTGCGTAAGTCGCTGGAGCTGATGCAGCTGGAGGGGTTGATGTTCCCGGTGGTGGCGAAGCCGGACATCGGTCAGCGCGGAGTGGGCGTGCAACGGATTTCGTCGGAGTATGAGCTGCGAGAATATATCACGCAATTTCCGATGAAGGAGACGTTTTTGCTGCAGGAGCTGATTACGCTGCCGGAAGAAGGCGCGGCGTTGTATGTGCGGCTGCCGTCGGAGGAGAAGGGGCGGATTGTGGCATTGACTCACAAGCAGTTTGTCACGGTTGTCGGCGATGGCGAGCACACGCTACGGCAGTTGATTATTGCGGATCGGCGTGGATTGCAGCTCTCGACATTGTATTTCCACAAGCAGCATGCGCGGCTGGATCAAGTGGTGCCGACGGGCGAGCAGGTGATGTTGAATTTTGCGGGCAATCATGGGCAGGGGACGATTTTCCTGCGCGTGGATGAGCGGATTACAGAGGCAATGGCGGCGGCTTTCGATGCATTTGCGCGGACAGCGCCGGACTTTTATTATGGGCGGATTGACTTCTGTTTTGAGTCGTGGGAGAAGCTGGCGCAGGGTGAAGGATTCCGCGTGATTGAGGTGAATGGCATCGGTGGGGAGCCGGTAGAGATTTGGGATCCGAAGGGCAATTTGAAGCAGGCGTATCGGTGGCTGTTCGCGCAGTGCAGGCTGTTCTTTGAGATTGGTGCAGCAAACCGTGCGCGGGGCAGCAAGCCGCTGCCGCTGCGTCAGCTGGTGTCGGACTGGTGGCGCATCCGTAAGTTGGTCAAGAGTTATCCGCCCGCAGATTGATTGAGTAAAGGAATAGTATGCAGAAGATTCGTCCCCTCCAAATTGAACGTTGTTTCACCCAGCATGCCGAAGGTTCGGTGTTGATCAAGCAAGGTAACACTTGGGTGCTTTGCACCGCCAGCGTCGAGAATAAGGTGCCGCCGTTTTTGCGGGGCACTGGCAAAGGGTGGGTCACGGCAGAGTATTCGATGCTGCCGCGCAGCACAATCCAGCGCAAGGAGCGGGAAATCCGCAAGGGCAAGCCTGATGCACGCGGTACGGAGATCAGCCGTTTGATTGGGCGGGCATTGCGTGCGGCGGTGGATGTGGAGGCGTTGGGCGAAAATACGATTACGATCGACTGCGATGTGTTGCAGGCCGATGGCGGCACGCGCTGTGCGTCGATTACGGGCGGCATGGTGGCTTTGTATGATGCCGTGCAGTGGATGCTGGAAAAGAAGATGATTGCGGCATCGCCTATCCGTCAGTTTATCGCGGCGGTGAGCGTCGGGATTTGCGAGGGGAAGCCGCGCTTGGATTTGAACTATGTGCTGGACTCGTCGGCCGAGGTGGACTTGAACGTCGTGATGACGGATGACTTCCGCTTTGTGGAGCTGCAGGGGACGGCAGAGCGCGAGGCGTTCTCGGATGAGCAGTTGACGGCACTTAAAGATTTGGCACGGTCGGGCGTCCGCCAGCTGTTGACGGCTCAGAAAGCGGCGCTGGGCTTGGGCGCAAAACGGCCTGCTCGCCGTGCCCGTAAAGCACGGGCATAAAGGCTTGCTTCTTAAATGTGCTTCTGCTAGAATACCCCTATGGACATTTTTAACAAGTTTGATAAGGTGGCGCAAAAAGCCATCCTGTTAGCCTCGAACGAAGCGGAGCATTTCAATCACGCTTACATCGGGACAGAACATTTGCTGCTAGGGCTGGTCGTGTTGGGCAATGGCACTGCCGCTGAGGTTCTGGATATGTTTAACGTTGAGATTGAGAGCCTGCGTTCAGAGGTCAGCCGCTTAGTCGGCCGCGGCGGCAATGCGAAATCTTCGGGCGACCTGCCGTATACGCCGCGCGTCAAGAAGGTGTTTCAGCTGGCGATCAAAGAGGCCGAAGCCATGCAGCGGCAACAGGCCGGAACGGAGCATTTGCTGTTGGCATTGCTACGCGAGGGCGAAGGGATTGCCGCACAGATTTTGAAATCGTTTGGCATGACGCTTGAAGACGTGATGCCGTATATCGCAGCTCAGTACAGTTCGGAAAACAAGCGGGGCGACGATGATGATGACGACGATGATATGCGGTTTGACGATGAAACACCGGATCATCAGTTCAACGAAAATGGCCCCGAATCGCCGCCGAATGGAATGCCAAGCGAACCTTTCATGTCGATGTCAGCCGAGCCGTCTGTAAAGACTACCAAAAAGCAGAAGCGGAAGACTCCCGCACTGAATGCCTTCGGGCGCGACTTGACGGCACTGGCGATGAAGGGCGAGCTGGACCCCGTTATTGGACGGCGTGAGGAGCTTGATCGTTTGATTCAAATCCTTTCTCGGCGCACCAAGAACAATGCCGTGCTGTTGGGTGAGGCCGGCGTGGGTAAAACCGCTGTGGCCGAGGGACTTGCTTTGGCAATCGCCTCAGGTAATGTGCCTGACCGTATGTATGGCAAACGGGTGATTACGATTGATATGGCGTTGATGGTGGCCGGCACCAAATACCGCGGGCAGTTTGAGGAGCGTTTGAAGGCGTTGCTGGATGAAACCAAGCGCGAGGGCAACATCATCCTCTTCCTCGACGAACTCCACACGATCGTTGGCGCGGGCAGCGCCGAGGGTTCCATGGACGCCGCCAACATCATCAAGCCTGCGTTGGCACGCGGCGAATTGCAGTGCATCGGCGCGACGACGCTGAATGAATATCGTAAGAGCATCGAGAAAGATGCCGCCATGGAACGGCGTTTCCAGACAGTGATGATCGGCGAGCCGAGCATTGCAGAAACCGTCAACATTTTGAAAGGCATTGCTCCGCGTTACGAGACACATCATAACGTGCTATTCACGATCGAGGCGCTACGTGCCGCAGCAGAGCTGACCGCCCGTTATCAACCCGGGCGCCAGTTGCCGGATAAGGCGATTGACGCGATTGACGAAACTGCCTCCCGCATCCGCTTGAAGACCGCCATCCGTCCGCCGACTTTCCGTGCGGAGGAAGAGGAGATTGCCGATCTTCAACTTAAGAAAGAGCTGGCGATTGAAGAGCAGAACTTTGATGATGCTGCCCGCTATCGTGACGAAGAGCTTGCCTTGAGCAAACGGCATGAAGAAACCTTAATCGCCTGGCGGAAAGAGAATGGCGAAAAGACGGTGACGATTAACGAGCACGATGTGGCGGAAACTTTGGCCAACATGACCGGCGTGCCCTTGAAGCAGATGACGGAAGATGAGCGCAAGCGCATCCTCAGCATTGACGCCGAACTGCGGGAATCGGTTATCGGCCAAGACAAGGCGATTGATGCGATTGCCCGTTCTCTGCGCCGCGCGCGTGCTAACTTGAAAGACCCCAAACGCCCCATCGGCACCTTCCTTTTCTTAGGGCCGACCGGCGTGGGCAAAACGCTGCTGGCAAAGGTACTGGCCGAGAAAATGTTTGGTGACGAGAAGGCGTTGGTGCAGATCGACATGTCGGAGTATGGCGAGAAGATTGCCTCCAGCCGCCTGATTGGCTCTGCTCCTGGCTACGTCGGCTATGAAGAAGGCGGGCAGCTGACCGAACGCGTGCGCCGCCGTCCCTATAGCGTTGTACTGTTCGACGAGGTGGAAAAAGCCCACCCGGAAGTGATGCACCTGCTACTGCAGATTCTGGAAGAAGGCAAGTTGACCGACAGTTTGGGGCATACAGTGGACTTCCGTAACACGGTGGTAATTCTGACCTCCAACCTCGGATTTGACTTCGCACGCCGGAGCAGCGGGTTGGGATTTGCGGACACCAGCAACGGTGTCGATGTCCGTGACGAAGAGCGTCTGAAAGTCCAGCTGATGAACGAGGCGAAGAACTTCTTCAAGCCGGAGATGCTGAACCGCTTTGACGAGATTATCGTCTTCCGTCAGTTGACGCACCCCGATCTTCAAAAGATTCTGAATGTTGAAATGAGTAAAGTGCGTCAACGGTTGGAATCTCGCGACATCAAGCTGGAGCTCTCGACTGAGGCAGTGGAGTTGATTATTTCGAAGGGCAGTGATGCCGCATTTGGCGCGCGTCCGCTTCGTCGTACGGTGGAACGTTTTATCGAAGATCCGTTGGCTGAGGCACTCTTGCAAGGCACCATCCAGCATGGAGTGATTGAAGCCGTGCCGGATGCCGACGGACAGGAGTTGGTGTTCACGCAGAAAGAAAAACCTGCGGAGCCTAAGCCCAAGAAAGCACGCTCAACTAAGAAAAAAGCTTCTGCGCCTGCCAAGCCCGCGGCTGAGGATAATCCTCCTGCCGATGATGGCGCGAGCAGTTAGCCGCGTAGCTTAATCGCAGACCTCAAGGTTGATGCTTTCGATCGGCAGTGCGACAGACTGCCCGATCATTTCTATGTTGATAATCACTTTTCCGGGGGCTTTGTTTTTCGCGACGAGTCCCTGCGTGCCCATAAACGGTCCTGAGATAACCCGCACCGGCATGCCTTCCTTCATCAACGGCCCGATCGCGAGCTCCGGCGACTGCTTGAGCACCTTGCGCAATGTTACGAGCTCGCGCAGCATGCGGATTGAACTTTTGGGCTTGAGTACATGCAGAATGAGGCTTGAGCGCTGGAGGTCGGCTTGGTTTTCCGGAGTCCACTGAACAAAGATATAACCTTGAAAAAGCGGGAGCGTTGTTTCAACCATCCGTCCTTGGTACCGTTGGCGGCGGGTGCACAGCGGCAGGTAATAAGGGAACTTGCGGGAGCGGCAAAGCTCCGACATTTTCTTCTCGCAATTCGGCTTTAAATAGAGGGCGACCCAGTTTTTCATGCGCTAGTTATGAATTAAGTTGACCATGAGGTGATATTGTCTTAATATGGAGCTGTTTTTGCAAGCCAAAACTCCTCATCTGCATGGGAAAGAAAGTCATACTCGGATTAAGCGGCGGAATTGATTCCGCTGTTGCCGCCACGCGCCTGAAGGCCGAAGGTTGCACCGTTATCGGTGTGACGTTGGTCATGCATGACTTGGAAGCCGCATCATCCGAGTCCGGTGCTGACGCCGCGAAGCGTGTGGCCGAGGCCTTGGGCATCGAATGCCACGTGGCCGATTACCGTACCGAGTTTCGAGAGCAGGTGCTGCAACGTTGTTGGGATGCCTATTCTTCCGGACGCACCCCGAACCCTTGCGTGCTATGCAACCCGGCGGTCAAGTTTGCCGCGCTGGCGGAGTGGGCAGAACGATTAGGTGCCGACTTTATTGCAACCGGACACTACGCGCGCATTCAAGATGGAATGATTTCAAGAGGCGCCGATAAGACCAAAGATCAAACTTACTTTCTCTATGCACTACCCGCAGCCATTCGCAACCGCTTGCTGTTCCCGTTGGGCGAATTGACAAAGGAATGCGTGCGAGAAGAAGCGAAACAGTTGAACCTCCCAAATGTGTCGCGCCCGGAGAGTCAGGACATCTGCTGTGCCGTGCCGGATCGGACTTTTGCAGAACTGTTGTGTGAAACCTTTGATGCGCCTGTGCAGCCCGGTAATTATGTGGATGTTGCCGGAAAGATATTAGGCAGGCATGGCGGTGTGCATTTGTGTACAGTCGGCCAACGGAGAGGCTTGGGCATTGCGCTGGGCAAACCTGCCGCAGTGACGCAGATCAATCCGGTCACCGGTGATATTACACTTACTACTGAGCCGGATGATTTGCTGGCGACAACGTGTTCAGCCGTGAACCCCGTGTGGCTGAGCGAGCCGCTGCGCGTCGGTGATGTTTACCACGTGCAGACGCGCTATCGACAGCTGCCTGTCGAGGCACGTGTGACACGTTCTGATGATGCTGGCGTGACGGTTGAATTCACACAGCCTATCCGTGCCATCACACCCGGACAATCGCTCGTCTTTTATCGCGGCGATTTACTGCTGGGCGGCGGTGAGATTACCATTGCGCCTTAATTCGTCTCATGCGGAGCGAGGCCGCTCTTGATGCTGATGCCGGGGATTGCGCCTAGCTTGCCTGAGAGCGCACCCAGTTCATCAGTGCTCGCCTCAATCACCAGCGTAATCACCGCCGCAGTTCCGCCTTGCCGGGGAAGTCCCATGCGCGCCAGAATGTTGGCATGGTGAGCGGACAACACATCGTTCACCGCTTGATGGGATTGCTCGCGGTCTTCCAGAATAATGCCCAAGAAACCAATGCGTCTTTTGGTGTTCATGTTATCTCCCTTTTGTCTTATTGTCGTTCTCGACATACGCCTGAATCGCCGTCATGGCATTAACGATTTGCTCTTGCCGCTCGTCCCGTGTTTCGCCATTGTAAGGAATCTCCGGGAATATCTCCAGCTCGATGGTGGGGAAGAGTTTGCGTCCCGTTGTGCGGTAGGCGAAGAAAGTCTCCCGTGCGCCCGTAATCGCCACCGGCAGTACTGCCGCCTTGGCGCGCTGTGAGATGAATGCCGCACCAGGTTGGATAGGCGACATGGTGCCGTCAGTCGTGATGCGTCCTTCAGGGAAGATGACGCAGGGTGGACCGGCGTCAACTTGTGCGATCATCGCACGCAAAGCCGATGCGCCGTGCGGGTCAATGGGAAACACGTTGACAACCGGGCGGACGAGGTTGATATACCACTTAGCCTCCCATTCAGGAGCCATCGCAAAGCCCAATCGTCCCGGCAGGAAGGCCGCCAGCAGTACACCATCCAGCAACGAAACATGGTTGGCGATAAGCAATGCCCGCTTGTCCAGAGTCTCGTAATGATGGTGACCGTTGATCTTGACGCGGTAGAGCAACGCGAGGATGATTTGCATCGTGCCGCGGATGACGTCGGCAGGCCGTTTGATTAACAGTGCCGCCAACACCGCCACCGCCGCAAAGCCCGTGAAGCGGATAACCTGCGTAATGGTCTGTCCGCAATTCAATAACACCACAACCGACAGCGAAGCGGCGGTCATCGCCAAGGCGTTGACGATATTGTTCGCGGCAATCATCCGCGCGACTTGGTTCTTCGGCGAGGCGTATTGAATCAACGTATTCAGCGGCACGATGAAAATACCGCACGCTGTCGAAGCCCCCAAAAGACAGAGCAAAATCCTGCGTCCCAACGGCGCAGTGAACAATTCTTTGATTGTCCCCGGCCCTGCGTACATTTCGCTGAAGGACTCACAATATCCAGCCAGCGGCACCAAACATGCAATCATCAGCATCATGGCGAACGGCACAGGCGTCGTCTGCACAATGCCCCGCATCAAGCGGCTCGCTAAAAATGTGCCGATGCCAATGCCCAACGTAAACGTCATCAGCAGAAGCGGCACGGCACTTTCAATATGAAGGACGTTACGGCAGAGCGACGGAATCTGCGCCAACAAAATCACACCCACCACCCAGAACCACGAACCGGCTATGATAGCAAAGAAAACTTCGGGCAAGGCGTACGCCTCACTGATCAACTCCCACCCTCCGCGCACCGGATTAAAATTCAGCTTCAAGTCCGGCTCTACCGGCGCCAGCTTTGGAATGCCGCGGCTGGTCAGATAGCCAACGATTGCGAAAAGAAACAACAACCCCCAAACCAGTTCCTTGCCAAACGCCCCTTTAATCAAAGTCGATCCGCAGAGAGTCCCGCCGATAATCGCCAGATAAGTTCCCGCCTCCAAGATGGCGTTGGCATTGACCAGCTCCTTCTCATTCAACAGCTGCGGCAAAATAGCATACTTCGCCGGGCTGAAGAACGTCGATTGCATTCCCATCATAAACAGGATAATTGCCATCGGCCAAGGACTATGAATATAAAACGCCATGCCGGCCAGCGCCATCAGCAGCAACTCCCACACCTTTGTCAGGCGGGCAATCCGATCACGCGGATACTTATCGGACAGTTGCCCTGAAATAATCGAAAACAAAAAGTACGGCGCGATAAACACCGCCGACAACACATTAATATAAATATCGCTCCGCTGCTCGCCGCCCACAATCTCCGGATTCAGCACGATCAACAGCACCAAAGCATTCTTCAAAAAATTATCATTAAACGCCCCAAAGAACTGTGTAACAAAAAGGGGGACAAAGCGCCGGTCTTTACATACTCGCATGTGATTCCTGACTCAAGCCTGAACAACATGCCGAAAGTTTACCATTTCCCGCTCCCTAGGTCAAGAGCAAGCACCTCTGCCATTTTGAAACATTTCAGCCCGGAAAAACGCAATCTACTATCAAACAACGCGGAATCGGCTATATCCAGACACGAAGACGTATATGACATGCGCACGGGCTTGCAAGCCCACGATTGAAGGCTTACAACCCCACAAACGAAGGCTTGCAAGCCTACAGTTGAAGGCTTCGAACCCCACAGTTGTGGGCTTGCAAGCCCAGAAAATGGATATGCCTGTGGCGGGTTGTGTTAAGAGGCGTATTAGGGGCGGAAAGCGATTGTTTGGCGTGCGGATTTTGAGAGTTAGCAGGGAGTTCCTTATTAGGGATAAATGTGTGATTTCAGCGTTATGGGTGGTTTGGACTTGATTTTTTGCATGTTTTAGAGTAAACTACCCGTTCGCGTGTTTGTGGTGTTTTTGTTGAGGTTTGGTAATGGCGGTTGTGATTGGTTTGCCGAAGGGCAGTTTGCAGGATGCGACGTTTGGAATGTTGAGGAAGGCCGGGTTTAACATTTCGTGCGGGTCGCGTTCGTATGTGCCGAGTGTGGATGATGCCGAGTTGAGCTGCCGTTTGATCCGTCCGCAGGAGATTTCCCGTTATGTGGAGCTGGGGCTTTTGGATGCCGGCATCACGGGGTATGATTGGATTTATGAGAATGGCTCGGATGTGCATGAGGTCTCGGAGATGTGTTACTCTAAGGCGACTTCGCGTCCGGTGCGTTGGGTAGTCGCGGTGCCGGAGAGTTCGCCGGTGCAGTCGGTGAAGGATTTGGAAGGCAAGCGGATTGCGACGGAGGCTGTGGGTTTGACGCAGCGTTATTTGACGTCGCATGGCGTGAAGGCCGAAGTGGAATTTTCGTGGGGCGCGACTGAGGTGAAGGCGCCTGAGCTGGTGGATGCGATTGTGGAGCTGACGGAGACGGGTTCTTCTTTGCGTGCCAACAAGCTGCGGATTGTGGATGAGGTGCTGGTTTCGACCACGCGTTTCATCGCAAATAAGAAGGCGTGGGCTGATCCGGTCAAACGGGCGAAGATTGAGCAGATCGCGTTGCTGCTGCAGGGTGCTCTGGCGGCTGAGTCGCGCGTGCTGTTGAAGCTGAATGCCGAGGCGGCGCATGTTGAGGCACTGTGCGAGATTCTGCCTGCGTTGCATACGCCGACGGTGTTGCCGTTGAAGGATGGCTGGGTGGCTATCGAGACGGTTGTCGAGGAGAAGACTGTGCGAGAGATCATCCCGCAGTTGAAGCAGATCGGCGCGCAGGGGATTATTGAGCTGCCGCTGAATAAAGTGATTTTCTAATAAATAGTTCGTTAACTAAAACCATCGAGGAGAAAAAACGTGGGTTCGATCAAGAAAAAGCGCCGCGCAAAAATGGCTAAGCACAAATACCGCAAGCGCCTGAAGAGCAACCGTCACAAGAACGGCTAATGCAAGTCGCGGAGCTTGGGGAGCCGTTTGGATGGCCGCAGGGTTTGTCCGCGGAATGCATCGGCTCCGGCTCGAAACTTAAACCACCGCTTGCGGATTGCCGCGAAGGTGGTTTTGTTTTTTTATGGAGGCGAAGATGAAAATCAATGTTGCTGTTGTTGCCTTTGCCGTTCTTTTTGCAGGATGCGGCACCACTACCGCGCCTGAGGCGGATGCTTCGAATGCTTTGTTGGCTTCGACCACTGCGGGTGCTATCGTGCCGCCGGCTCCGCCTAATCCTTTGGAGGAACAGGGCGAGCAGATTCAGAGTTTAATTGAAGCCGGGGAATATGTCCGTGCGTTGGGCATGCTCTCGCCTTATTTGGAAGAGGGCGTCCCTGCCACAGCGGAGGCTTTGCAAGCCATTCGCGTATTGGCCGCGCTGACGCAAAACTGGCCGTTAGCGGTGCGGTGCGCCCAGAAGTCCGCGCAGATGTTTCCTGAGCAAGCTCTCGATTTTGGTGCAACAGAGGTCAGCTGTTTATTGTTGGAAAAACTGTATGACCCTGCTTTGCAAAAAACCAAGGAGCTGGTGGCTGCTGCAGAGACAGCACCCGAAGAGGTCCGCGCTGATTTTTTGATGAAGGTGCTGGGATTTTCCATTCAAGCCTTCCAGCAAAAGGAGCCGGTTGACTCGCGGATGTATTTAACGCTTCTGAAAAAACAAGCCAATCTGCCGCCGCGGCTTTTGACGGCGGCGCGTTCATTGGAGGCGGACTTTTTGCTGCAGGAGCAGAAGTATTCCGCAGCGCGGGTGATTATTGCTGATTTACTGCGGGAAGATCCGGAGAATCTGATGCTCGCAGCAATGATCAACCGGATTGATGCCGATGCAACATTGGTGGAATCGTTGATGCTGAACGTTGAGCGTACTTCGAGCGACTGGGTGTTGTGGACGCGCTTGTTGGTGTTGAGTACGGAGAGTCCTGACATTGACAAGCTTTTTGAGCGTTATGATGTGGCTCGTCGTGAGAAAGATTTGAAGCCCGCCGAAATCCTCTATCAGCTTTATGCGGAGTCTTTGCAGAAACAGAACCGCGGCGCACTGTCGACGGAGGCATTGCAAGCGGCATTGAAGGATTACCCTGATTCACCCTCTATCAAAAACTCGCTGGCGTATACCTATGCGCTTGAGAATAATAACTTGCCGGAAGCCGAGACGCTTGCCCGTGATGCCGTCAAAACCGAGCCTGAAAATCCTGCTTATCTGGATACCTTGGGGTGGGTGCTTTACCGTAAGGGTCAGTTTGACGCATCATTGCAGTATTTGCTGTCTGCGGCCGAACAGCTGCGTGATAACCCGGAAGTTTTGGAGCATGTCGGTGATGCGCTCAATGCAATTGGCAAGCGTGAGGAAGCATTAGAGTTTTGGCGGCGGGCTGCTGCATTGGAGCCCGATGTGAAGTTTCTGCAAAACAAAATCGAAGGACTAAAGTGAGGTCTGATATGGATAAACAATCTCTTGAGTTTTTGAAACAGCTGATCGCTATTCCGACACCGTCCGGCTTTGAGCAGGATGGCATGCGGCTGATTGCCCGTTACTTGAAGAAGCATGGCGTGGGCGGTGCACGGTTTGATGTGCATGGCAACTTGATTGCGACGCTCAACGAAAAGGCCAAGACGCGCGTGATGATTGAAGGGCACTGCGACGAGATCGGTTTCTTGGTGCAGTATATCGACGACCAAGGCTTTTTGTATATGTGCGCTGATGGCGGCGTGACGCCGCAAACACTGGCGGGCGAACGCATTGTTATTCAAGGACGCAAGGGACCTGTCAATGGCGTGTTTGGAGTGCGTCCTCCGCATTTGATGAAGCCATCCGACCGTGACAAAGTTGCACCATCGTCAGTGAACGATATTGCTGTGGATATCGGCGCGGCCAGTTTGAAGGAAGCACTTGAGCTGGTTGAGCTGGGCGCACCCGCTGTGATTGATTCCGGCTGGCGGCCGCTGGCAAATGACCGCGTGGCCTGCCGCGGATTTGATGACCGCATCGGCGCGTTCATTGTGGCCGAGACCATGCGCCGTTTGGCGGGTAAGAAGCTGAACGTGGCGGTGCACATGGTTGCCAGCGTGCAGGAAGAGCTGGGCTTGATTGGCGGCAAGACTACCTCGTATGATATTGATCCGGATATCGGGTTCTGTGTCGATGTGGGATTTGCCTCGGATGCTACGCCGGGCGATAAGAAGCTGGTGGGCGATATCCGCTTGGGCGCCGGTGCAATCGTCGCGACAGGACCTCTTTATAATCCGGAACTGCGCAAGCATGTTGAACGGTGTGCCGCGAAAGATAAAATTAAAATCCAGCATCAGGTCGGCGCCCGTGCGGGTGGTACAAATGCTTACTCGATGCGTATGACACGTTCCGGCGCGGCGGTCTCCTTGTTGAGCATTCCGTTGCGCTATATGCACAGCCCAATCGAAGTACTGTCGCTTGATGATGTCGAACAGGTGATTCAGCTGTTGACGGCATCCCTGTTGGCGCTGCCGACGAATCCGAAACTGGGCCCGGTGCTGTAAGGCGGAATACGAATGACTGATTTGATTCAAGATGCACGCGTGCAGGCGGCAATCCGCTTGGCGTTGGATGAGGATATTGGCAGCGGTGATGTGACGACCAAGGCGTTGGTTGACGTTGGCATCATGGCCACAGGTGAGATTCTGGCTCGTACGGCTTGCCGGGTTGCGGGTGGCAATGTTGCCGCTGCGGTGTTGAAGGCCGTAGATGCGTCTATCGTTTGCGATGTCAAGGTCGCTGATGGGAAAGATGTCGCCAAGGGCGGCACAATCCTCACCTTCAAAGGGCCTGCGGCGTCCATCCTCACGGCCGAACGTACGGCGTTGAACTTCATGCAGCGGATGTCGGGCATTGCCACATTGACCGCGGAGTTTGTGGCGGCGGTACAGGAATTCGGCACCATGATTCTAGATACGCGCAAGACCACGCCCGGCTTGCGCGTGTTTGAAAAGTACGCGGTTGTCTGCGGCGGCGGCACCAATCATCGCTTCGGACTCTTTGACCGTGTGCTCATGAAGGATAATCATCGCAAGTTGTGGAAGGGCGGCGATCCGAACCGTTTGGATCTGGCGGTTGAGGCAGCGCGTAAAACCTATCCGAACATTGCAGTGGAGATCGAAGTCGAGACGCTGGATGAACTGCGCAGTGCATTGCGTGCCAAGCCGGAATGGATCATGTTGGATAACATGAGCTGTGACATGATGGCCGAAGCGGTGCGCATTACGAATAAAGTGTCGTTGCTGGAAGCCTCCGGCGGCATCACGTTGGCGCGGGCGCGTGAAGTCGCCGCGACAGGCGTCGATGCCATCTCCTTGGGCTGCCTGACGCATTCTGCTCCATCGGTAGATTTATCTCTAGAATGGGCGGTGGCGTAAATGCGTTGCGTTGTAGTTGACATTGGCAACACCTCGTCGGCTGTTGCTTTGTATGTGAATGGTAAAATCTCCCGCGTGCAGCACATCAAAGGCGGCATCCGGCTTGCTGCAAAGACGTGCGAGGACGCATTCGCAGCCGCGGCTAAGGGCGGTGTGAATGGCGTGGCGATTGCATCGGTCGTTCCGACGGTGAACCCCAAGTGGCGTGCATTGTCGAAACGCCTGCTTGGATGCGAGCCGTTGTTTGTCCGCGCCGGCGTGCCGATGAATATCACGATTGATTATCCGAAGCCTGACCGCATCGGCCCTGACCGTTTGGCCAATGCCGCCGGAGCGGTGAAGCGGTATGGCGCACCAGTGGTCGTCGCGGACTTTGGCACCGCGTTGACGTTCGACGTTGTGACTGAGAAGGCCGTTTACATCGGTGGCGTAATTACCCCTGGCATTCCCCTGATGACTGACTATCTGTTTGAAAAGACCGCGTTGTTGCCAAAGGTTGAGCTGACTGGCAAGTGTCCGAAAGTCGGCCGCAGTACGGAGGAGGCGATCCGCGTTGGCGCACAGATCGGTTACCGTGGCATGGTGCGGGAGATCTCCGCCTATTTGCATGAGAATCTGCGGCAGGATTTCAAACTGATTGCAACCGGCGGTTATGCCAAGTGGGCGTTAACGGGCAGCGGGATGGATTTTAAAGTTGACCCGACATTGACGCTGTTCGGGCTGGGCTGTATTTTTGAGGAGCAGGCGTAATGGAACGGTTAGAGCTGGCGGCATTGAAGCGGGTGTTGATTTGTGATGGCGGCATGGGAACCCAGCTGCAGCAGCGGGGACTTGTGCCGGGGACGTGTCCGGAGCTTTGGTGTATTGAACAGCCTGATCAAGTCAAAGCCATTCATCAGGCCTACCGCGAAGCCGGCAGCGACATTGTCGAGACGAATACTTTTGGCGGTTCCAACTATAAGCTCAAACATTATGGTTTAGAAGCACGCGCTTTTGAAATCAACCGAGCCGGTGCGGCGATTGCCCGTGAGGTGGCCGGCGATACGCAGTACGTGCTTGCCAGCATGGGCCCCACCGGGGCTTTTATGGAACCGTATGGTGAGGAGACGGATGAGCAATTCTACGAAGCGTTCAAAGAACAGGCTTTGGCGTTTCAAGAGGGCGGTGCGGATGCGGCGATTGCCGAGACGATGATGGCGATTGAAGAGTGCTGCGTGGCTATCAAAGCTATCCGTGAAAACACCCGGCTCACGGCTGTTGCCAGTTTCACGTTTGACCCGCAGCCCGATGGTTCGTATGCCTCAATGATGGGCGTGCGTCCGGCTGAGTTCGCACAAGCGGCGATTGCTGCCGGGGCGCAGGTCATCGGTGCTAACTGCGGACTTGGCCCGGCTCATATGTTGGAGATTATTAAGGAGCTACGTACGGCGGCTCCGATGTCCGTGCCGATCTTGGCGATGCCCAATGCCGGTATGCCGGTGGTTGAAAACGGCGAGACGCATTTTAAAGAGACGCCTGAAGAAATGGCCGGTGCGGCTAAATTATTGATCGCACACGGCGCACAGATTCTTGGCGGCTGTTGTGGAACGACCCCTGCGCATATCCGCGCAATCGCTCAGGCGGTTAAGTAGCCGGAGCCGATTCGGGTTCCATTGACCGCAGGATACGGCGTGCAAGGGGGATTGAGAGCACTTGCACTAGGCCGATGATTGGCAGGGCGATGCGGAATGCGGCTTCTGCCTTGCCGTAATAAGCGCAGGCGATAAAGAATGAGCAGCTGGCCAAGCGTCCCCAGTAGAGGCCGAATTCGTGCGAGCAGATATAGGTGTAAAGGCAATGCCGCTTTAATCCCGTGTTTTCATGCAGTGCGTCCATGACGCGCATCTGAATGGGGAAGTAAGCGAAGTCCAGCAAAGGCTGTGAGATTAACACCAGTACGATGAACACCAATGCGCCTATTTTGTTGTAAGCACCCGCGTTGACCAATGCGCCGACAGCAAACAGCCAGACCGCCAAGCGGAAGATTGCAATACGGTGGCGGGCATGTGTCAGGCGTCCGAGCAGATAGAGCGTAAATGCAGTCACCAGCGTGCCGATGCTTTGAATGCCACCGACCAAGTCTTCTTTGCCGCCCAACACGGCGAAGGTCAAGAGCATGGGGACTGTAAAGATGAAACCTTGCACGGTGCCTTTGAGCGCGGAGAGCTGGAGGATTTTAATCCAGAGCGGCGGCAGTCCGAATAAGTGCCGGATGGAGAAAGGGAGTTCCTTGGTTTGCTGCCGCTGCGCGGGTGTGGTGGAGTTAAAGCGGACTTGAATGATGACCGCCGCAATCAATGTCAGTGCCAGCGTTACGAGCGCAATAGATTTGTAACCCGCCAGTCCGGTGCGAGCGATGAAGAAACCGACGATGGCGGGCATGATAACGCAGCTCGCGGTTTGGAGGAACATCTCTACGCCATAGAAATAGGTGCGGTTCTCGTCCGCCGTACTCTCCTGTGTCAGCAGGTTACGGTTCGGCCAGAACATTCCCACGGAAAAGCCGTTGATGAGTCCGGCGACGATGATGCCGGTGGAGGAGAGTTGGGGCAGGGAGGTCATCACCAACATGCCGAGACTGCTCATCAGCATGCCTGCTTGGTAAAGGCGTATGCATTTGACGTGCCGCAGCAGATAGCCGTTGAGGACAGAGGTGAAGGGAACGGCTGTGTAGACCGCCAGCTGAAAGAGCAAGGTCAGTCCAACGTCGTTCTGCGATGTCCGCATCACATAGGCGTTGAGAAAAACGTTGTTGATCGGCAGGATGAGCGAGAAGACAGCCATCGCGGCCAGCAGCGCCTGAAAGTTCCGGGGCTGTTGGCGGAAGTGCAGGTATTCCGTTTGAAGGCGGTCAAACATTCGCCTTCACCTTTGGAGAGCTGCGGTTTAACGGACATCCGGAGTAGCATCTACCGCACGCCGTGCACAGCGAGTGGTCGATAGAATAATGAGGCCGTTTGGGCGTACGTGCCAACAGAACCAACCGTATGCCAAAAATAAGACCAACGAGCAAGCCGCCAACAGCACCGTGCTTGACAAATTTGTTGCGCGCTTGGAGTCCGGCGGTCTGTGCTTCCTGCGGCGTGATGCCAGCGGCAATCAAGGCATCGATTTCGGGCTGCATTTCAGGCGAAGGGTTCTCGGCGGCAAGGCCAATCGCTACAGCAGGAATCTGTTGTGCTGTTACCGATGCCCATGCATAACCGGCGAGGCCGCAGAGGAGAATCACAAAGGGCAATAACACTAACTGAAATACAAAGGTGCGGAACAGCTTCGCAAAGTGTTTGGATTGGACGGGGGCTGCAGATGGAATGATGGCATCGGTCGGGCAGGTTTGTTTGCAGAGGTTGCAGTTGATACACTCGCGTTCGGTAATGACGGGCTTGTGCCAGGCAAAGAACGTCGCCCACGAGAGCAAAACACCATAGGGACAGAAGTAGCGGCAATAAGGGCGGGCGATAACCGTGCCCAGCAACAACAGACCAATACCAATGGAGAGCATCAACGGCGTGCCGCAGCGGCGGAAGAATCCGACAAACGGATCGGTCCGGCAAATCAGCCAGCCGGCATCGTTTAATACGCAGACAACCGCAGCAATCAAGACAATCACCGGAATCATCCGCAGCGCACGATCGAGCCAGTGCGGCAGTTGGATGGGCTTGAGTATGAAGATGTCTTGCAACGCTCCCAGCGGACAGACGCCAGCGCAGAAGATGCGTCCGAACAGCAGTGCAAATGCCAGCGGCAGCATGCAGAAGAAGACGCTGAGCCAGTCCACCACTTGAATGCCGGTCAGGGCGGCGATGGTGCTTTGTGTTGCGCCGACGGGGCAGATGCAACCTCTGCGGATGAAACCGTACCACGCAAGACAGAGAAGCGAGAGGACGACAATTGTCCAACGGCGACGGACGCGCAGCACCAGCCACGTCATTACACACATGACCGCCAGTAACAACGCGGCCTCGCCCCAAGCAGGTAATGCAAAGCCGGGCATGGGATTACAAGTGACCGGAGTGACGTAGGCGCCATCAAACTGCGGACGGGGGAAACGTTCAATGGCCAAGAGCGGCATTGATAATGCGCCGATTAGAATGGTCAGCCAGAGGCGGAATTTATTCATACCGCAAACAGTCGATTGGGTTAAGACGTGAAGCCCTCAACGCGGGATAGAATCCGAAGAACAATCCGACGGCGGCACTGAACGCAAATGAAATGACAACCGAGCTAGGTGTGATGTAGATCGGCCAGTTGTTGAGCTCGCCAACTGCGGTTGCTCCCGCAACGCCGAAGCCGATGCCAATCATGCCGCCCAGGGTTGAGAGCACGGCGGATTCCGTCAAGAACTGCGCAAGGATCGCTGCGGGGGTGGCACCAATCGCCATGCGTAAGCCAATCTCCCGCGTACGTTCTGTTACTGACACAAGCATGATGTTCATGATGCCGATGCCGCCGACAAACAATGAGATCGATGCGACTACCGCCATGAGCACGGTCATCAAGCTGGAAATGCTGGTGGCCATCTCGGTGATTTCCGTCATGTCGACGACGGTGAAGTCATTCTCGACCTTTGCCGCGAGCTTGTGGCGTTGACGCAGGAGGGACTCCAGTTGCCGCTTGGCCTCGGGGATTTGGTCAAGGTCGTAGAGGCTGAACAAAAGCTGATCGACGTTGTTGAATGCGCCCCGACGTAGCACTTTGCGGACAGTCGTGAAGGGCAGAACAATCAGGTCGTCCTGATCCTGCCCCATCGAGTTGGTGCCCTTCCTCTCCAAGATGCCGAGAATCTTGAAGGGAATGTTACGGATGCGGAACGTTTGGCCGATGGGGTCTTCGTAAGGGAAGAGATTGTCGGCGATGGTCTGACCGATCACGCAAACCCGCGCGGCATTGCGCGTGTCGGAGTCGGTGAAAAAGTTGCCTTGCGCCACGCTCCACTTACGGACGATCAGGAACTCTGGCGTGACGCCTTGGAACTGCGTATACCAATTATTGTTGGCGGAGACCGCTTGGCCGCCGCTGCGCACGAGCGGGGTGTAGGCTTTGATGAGCTCGGGGAAGTCCCGGCGCATTGCTTCGCCGTCCTCCGCCATGAGCGTCTGCACGCCGCCTGCGCCGCCATGCACGCCGCCGGTCTTCATACTGCCGCCAAACACCATGACAAGGTTATCGCCCATGGAGCTGATTTGGTTTTTCATGCTGACCGAGGCGCCTTCGCCCACGGCCACCACTGCAATCACCGCGGCGATGCCAACGATGATGCCGAGCGAGGTCAGCAGTGAGCGGACTTTATTACGCAGCAAGGCGCGCAGAGCTACACGGAAGATCATGCTCCAGCTCATTTGACCTCCTTGCCGTCGCGCATGATGATGCGGCGTTTGGCGTAGGCGGCCACGTCTTCTTCATGCGTCACCATGACGATGGTCTGTCCGGCTTCGTTGAGCGACTTGAAGAACTCCATGATGTCTTTAGTCGAGTGCGAGTCCAAGTTGCCGGTCGGTTCGTCGGCGAGCAAGAGGGGGGGCTTGTTCATCAAAGCACGGGCAATGGCCACGCGCTGCTGCTGTCCGCCTGAGAGCTGAGCGGGGGTGTGGAACATCCGCTCGCCGAGCCCCACCTGTTTGAGCAATTCTTCGGCACGTTCGTGCATATGGGCATGATGGCTGGCGTGGCTGTAGAGGACGGGCAGCTCAACATTCTCCCGCGCTGAGGTGCGCGGCAAAAGGTTGAAGTTCTGAAAGACGAAGCCGATCTTCTGGTTGCGCACACGGGCGAGCTCGCTGCGGTTCATTTTGGCAACTTCGATTCCATCCAGCCAATAACTGCCGCTGGTGGGTGAGTCTAAGCATCCCAGTACATTCAAGAGGGTGCTTTTGCCGGAACCGCTTGCGCCCATGATGGCGACGAAGTCTCCGCGCGCCACCTCAATGTCGACGCCATCCAAAGCCCAAATCTCTTCCTCGGTGCCGAGGAAGTATCCGCGCTTCAGGTCTGTCACTTTGATCAGCATGCCGTTATCTCTTGGGAGCTCCGCCGCTCTTGCTTCCCGGCGGCTTGAATGCGAATGGATTCTCGGTCTGCTTGTCCTTGCTCGCCTTCTGCATATTCACGCCGAGGATGACAGCTTTGTTCTCGAGGGGTTCTTCACTTTCCACCGCGGCATAGGTGCCGTCGGATAGCAGCTGCTTGATGTCCACGCGCATGGGTTTGTTGTCATTGCCGACGATCCATACGCCGGAGCCGGGCCGGAAGAAGGGCTTGCCTTCGCCGGTTTCGGATTCAGGGGTGTAACGCAGTGCGGCCAACGGTACTTTGATCACGTCTTTGAGACGGCCTGTTTCGATGTACAAGTTGGCCGTCATACCGGGAAAGAGCGTCTTGCCGGGGTTGGGCGCACGGATGATGACGGGGAAGGTGACGACGTTCTGCACGGTGGTGGAGGCCATGCGGACTTGTACGACTTCACCGGTGAAGGTGGTGCGGTAGGCGTCGACTTTAAAGGTCACTGTCTGCCCGGACTTGATCACGCCGACGTCGGACTCGGAGATGCTGGCGTTGATCTGAATGTGCGAGAGGTCAGTGCCGATGGAGAAGAGTTCCTGCGCGCTCATGCTCGATACGACCGTCTGTCCTTCATCGACGTTACGCTGGATGACGACGCCATCAACAGGCGAGCAGATGGTGGTGTAACCCAAGTTGGCGCGGGCGAGCAGGAGGGAGGCTTCGGATTGCGCGACGGAGGCTTTGGCAATCTTGAGCGAAGCTGTGAGGGTATCGCGCTCAGCGAGCGTTGTGTCGTAAGCGGATTGCGAGACCATCTGCTTCTCAGCCAGCTTGGCGGAGCGTACGAGTTCCTTCTCGGCAAGCGCGAGCTTGACTTCGATCTGTTCGACGTTGGCTTTGTTGGAGGCGAGCTGTGCTTCGTTCTGCGAGACGGCGGCTTGGTAGGTGATGGGGTCGATCTGTGCAATCAACTGTCCCTCTTTGACTTCGTCATTGTAGTCGACGTAGAGCTTCTTGATGGGACCGTTGACTTGCGTGCCGACGGAGATGGTGAGGATAGGCTCGATGGTGCCGGTGGCGTTGACTTCATGCACGAGTTCGCCGCGGGTGATGGTCTGCGTTTTCCATTGGTCGGCGGTTGGGGCTTTCTCATCGGTGAAGTGTTTATAGCCGAAGAAGCCGCCTGCGCCGAGGAGCGCTACGCTGCAAATCAAGATGATTAGTGTTCTCATTGAATGACTCCAAGGATTGAGAAGAGACGCGCCTTCGACTTCTCCACGTTATACACTGCGGCCACATGCTCCACGCGCGCCCGCACATAGTAAACCTGCGCATCGGTCAGGGCGAGGATTGAACTGACGCCGACATCGAGGGACTCTTTGACGATGTCGAAGTTCTCCTTCGCTTCGACGACCATCTCGCCGGCGGCCTGCACCAGCGTGCGGTAGCTTTGCAAATCGGCCAGCGCGGAGACGATGTCCGAACGCACCTGCTGCTCCTGTTCGACGAGGGCCGCCTTGGCCTGCCAGAGCTGGGCCTTGGCCTGCTTGAGGTTGTCCTCCTTCATCCAGCCGCGGAAGAGGCTTTGTGCGAGTGACGCGCCCCACGAGATGTTCAGCATTTCAGCCGCACTCGTCGCGGAGAACCGCGGATCGACGGAGATGGCGAGTTCAGGATAGAGGTCGGCAATCGCGTAATCAACGCCTGCTGATGCCGCGCTGACCTTCTCGCGTAGGACGCGCAAGGTGGGCTGGTTGGTCATCGCCATGTCAATCAGCCGAGAGAGTTCTTCAGGCGGACTGGGCAGCTCGGCGTTCTCTTGGAAGATAGGGGCGTCGGTTTCAATGGAGAGCTGCTTGACCAGCTCGGCCTGTGCCGTGTAGATGGCGTTCGATGCCGTAATGAGGGTGTTGAATGCGCTGGCGCGGGAGGTGCGCGCTTTGCTCACGTCATACTTGATGCCTTTGCCGGCATTTAAGCGTTCTTCGGCTTCGCGCAGGAGCAGGTCATACTGTGCCAAGTTCTCCTCGGCCACGCTGCACTGCTCGCGGGCTTCAGCCAAGATGAAAAATGCACTGCGCACTTGATAGAACCGCTGAATGATGGTGTTGCGGTAACTCTCGCAGGAGGAGATGAGATTCGCCGTGGCTTGACGCTGGTTGGCGCTCGTGCGGCCGAAGTCGTAGAGCACCCAGCTCAACCCCAGCCCCACCGTAAGCGTGTCGTCGGATGAATGGAACGTCCAATCATTCCTAGAGCTGCCGCTCGTGCCGCCGCCGTAACCGACCGAGGAGGTGAGTATCGGGCGCATGTTCACGCCGGCTTGATGGAGGCTGATTTCGGCGCGGACGATGTCCTGCGTTGCGGTAATCAAGTCCGGATGCCAGTCGAGCGAGATCGTCTCCGCCGCCGTTAACGTCAGGCGGTTGGTTTCGGTGAACTCGTAGAAGGGGCGTGGGGGCAATTCGTCACGCTGCGCTTGCCGGGCGTCGCGTATCGTACTGCAACCCGCCGCGGATAACATTGCGGCGGACAATAATAATAAATACTTCACTGAATGTATAACGACAGGGCGTCTCATTTATTGTCGGTTTTCGTGCAGACCATCAAATGAGGCCGGCTTGATCTGCAATTGCACACGGCGGATAGGTTCTTCAGGCGTGCCGAGGGGCATGAGCGCCTTGAAAATAGCATTGAGATAGTTCTGCCGCACCTGATACAAGTGCATGTTTGTACGTACGTGCACGTAGACCACGCCGTTGTCATAATTGCCCGGGCGCGTGACCAGCGCAATGCTGCGCGGCAGCAACACATCCCAATCGCGGGCGAGTTTGGCGGTGAGCGAATCCTGCCGCTTGCCCAAGTTTGACAGTGCCTGTGCGATAAACGCCTGCAGAGGCACCGCCTCCTTCTGATTGCATGGCGCATCCGCATCCACCGGCAACTCGGCAGATTCGCCCGACAGCTCCACCGAGGGTTCCTCGTCGTCCTCGTCACCCGATGCAGCAAACCAAGCCTCATCCGGCAGTCCGTTATTTAAGTTCCTACGCTTGCGCATGGTACGCTCCTCATATCAGGCAATTATACACCGTGCGCGGGGGATTCACAAGGCAAAACAATCCACCTAACCGGTGCAGAAAGGAGGATGCTTTGGCGTTCTATTGAAATGTGGAGAGAATTCCGCACGATTACAGGCGTAGTTGCGCGCGATCACGGGCGTGATCGTGGATGATTATACGCGTAGTCGTATGTGATTACAGGCGTAATCATGAGTAGATATACCTCAACAGACGTATTTAGTAGACCGAAAGAAGACCCTGCCGTATATTATTGGGGTTGGAAGGGGATGTTGGCGATTTGTTGGCGGAGGGTGGTGATGTCGGTGTTTTGGCCGGAGTAGAGGATGTGGTTGAGGCGGGTGGTTTGTTCGGGGGTGAGGGTGATGGGGTGGGCGAGGCGGCGGGTGATGGCGGCGCGGAGTTGTTCGGGGGTTTTGGCGCGGCGGATGGCGCGCGCGGCGGCGGCGGCTTGGCGGCGGGGTTGGGTGTGTTGGAGGTGGGTGGTGATTTTGCGGCGGAGCGCGGGGATGAGGCGGGTGAGGAGGTAGAGGAGGGGAGGGAGGAGAGTAAGTAATAGGTAATAAGTGATAGGTAATAAGTTGAGGGGGAGGAGGAGTTGGAGTCTGGATATGTGGGGAGCGGTCATGCCGGGGCCAGGGGTGTGGGTGATGGCGGCGGGGAGGGCTTTGATGCCGTTTTGGGTGAGGGTGAGGGTGTCTTGGGCATCGGCAGCGATTTGGGTGGTGGCTTGTACTTGGAGGGGGATGGGGTCGGTGGCAATGGTTTGGTAGGTGCGGGTGGCGGTGTTGAAGTAGCTGACGGGGATGGGGGGGACTTCGAGGGTGCCGGGTTGGTGGGGGCGGATGCGGTAGGTGAAGCTGCGGCCGTTGGGGTGGGTTTTGGTTTTGAGGCTTTCTTCGTAGAGGCGGAAGTGGGGTTTGATGGGGAGGGTGGAGAGGTCGGGGGCGGTGATGCCGGTGGTGTTGACGTCGCCGGTGAGGGTGAGGGTGAGGTTGAGGGGGTCGCCGACTTTGCAGGTGGCGGTGTCGAGTTCGGCAGTGGCGCGCATGTCGCGGCCGACGGCGCCGACGAAGGTGGCGGGGCGGTTTTCTTCGGGGGGGGGGATGACGCGCACGGTGACGGCGGGGGCGATGGTGAAGATGTCGGTGAGGGTGGGGCGGCCTTGTTCGGTTACGCCGGTGACGACGGGGCCTTTGAAGGTGAGGGGACCGAAGGTGTAGGAGCCGAGCTGGGTGGGGGTGTAGTCGAGTTCGATTTTGTAGCGGTAGTAGCGGCGGGCGTCGATGTCGGTTTTCTCGGGGTCGATGCGGAAGCGGATGGGGCGGCCTTGGAAGGGGTCGCCGAAGTCGAAGAAGCTGGAGAAGCCTTGGGTTTTGTAGTCGTTGAGGTAGAAGGCGGGGGCGCGGGTGCCGTTTTGTTGGACGTGTTGGTTAAGGTAGGTTTGGAGGTCGGGCGTTTTGAGGCCATCGGGGGCGTAGGCGATTTCGAGGAAGTCGGCGGTGAGGGTGGGGGGCTGGTCGGGGAGGATGGGTTCGACTTGGGCGTATTTGCCGTTGAGGGCTTGGAGGTCGAGGGTGAGGGTGAGGCGGATGCGTTCGTCGACGAGGACTTCGGTGGAGGTGACGGTGATTTGCGCGAGGACGTTGGATTGGGCTTGCAGGCCGGTGACTTCGATGGCGGGGCCGGGGGTTTGGGTTTGTGCGGTGGGGGTGGCGACGCGGATGGTGCCGACGTCGAAGGTGCCGGCTTGGGCGGGTTTGATGCGGTAGGTGAAGGCGCGGCCTTGGCGGACGTCGCGGGTGACTTTGCCGTTGACGACGGTGATGGAGGAGCGGGATTGGCTTTGGGAGCCGAGGTATTCGGTGGTGGCGGCGGCTTTGTCGATGGCGAGGGCGGGTTGGAGCAGGTCGCGGTCGGCTCCGCTGACTTCGATGGTGAGGTTGAAGGTTTCGCCCCAGTAGATTTTGCTGCGGTTGGCGGTTGCGCGGACGGTGAGATCCTCAGCAAGTGCCGCAAGGGGGAGGGTAAAGAGGATTAAAAGTCTGGTCAGGAGGTTTCGCATGAAGGGGCGTATTATAGCGCAATGGAGTCTTTTTTGCAATACTCTTGCTGTTGTTGTTGGAGGCTTTAGTATGTGTAGGGGGGTGCCTGAATCCGAGGGCGTGGTGTACCGTGAGCCGGGGGGCTAGCCCCCACGCGGCGGGAGGGTTGCGCCTGCGGGCGGGATTGGGGCACAAAAAAGGGGCCGCCGTGTGGCAGCCCCCGTTTGAGTCTTTGTTGTCCACCGTTGGGAGGGGGTGGATACTGTCTGTCAATCTCGCGCTAGCCGCCGTTAGGCGACAGTGAAGATGATTGGGAAGTCAGATCTGCGCAGAGTCTTGCACCCTTTGTTGCAGTTGCGGACTTCAACCGTGTAAGCATTGCCGGAGACGAGCTCGGCGGGTACTTGCGCGGTGAGGCGCGTGGGGGTGTTGTCCAGAATGCGTAACGATTTGAGCGTGCCTCCTCCGTCGACGGATGTGAAAAACACACCTTCCGTGGCAACCATGGGGTGAATCTTCAGGTTGTACCCGTCGATCGCAACCATGTTGCCGGGAGTGAGCTGGTCGTTTCGCGAACCGGTGGCGGCATCGGTGATGGAGACGATGTGC
>JAVBMC010000060.1:0-12492 GCA_031552845.1 Kiritimatiellia bacterium | reverse complement strand
ACGCTTTTGATACTGAATCGCCATTTTTTCCTTTTGGCCGCCCCCCTGTTACAAAAACCAGCCGTAAAATCTTCCGGGGCGGCGCTGCTGTTTTCGGTCAACGATTCGCTCGAGCTCTCACATTAAAAATCAACGGCACTCACCGCTGACGGAGCCTTTCGCGTCTTGACGGGCTCCATTCTAGCAAAAGCCTATGCGTGAGTCAAGCGTAATAGGGAGAATTGTTTACTAAAGATACAAACACGCAAAAGGTAGGGCAACTTTCGCCAAAAGTGCCGCAGGCACCCTCTCGACCCTACCTTTTGGAGTCAGGAATATTAGAGGCGTCCTTACGGCTTCTGCTGTTCGGCCCAGTTAAAGAACTTCGCCTGCGCGGCGCTGTTGCCCTTGCCGTCACCCTCGCGCTGCACCAGCCACACCATGGCCAAGCCCTTGCCCGGTTTGATCTTCATCAACGTCTGCAACGCGCCACCGTGTTGGAAGCCGTCCGGGTCTAAACCGGTACCGATGCCATACCCCGCCTGAACTTTCTCCGGCGTCTGCTTCGAGGACATCACCTTGATCGACTCCTCCGAAATCAACCTCTTCCCATCCGGGGCCGTTCCGCCGCGCAGCAGCATCTGGCAGAACTTCGACACATCGCCCACGGTTGAAAACAAACCGCCGCCGGGTTCGGCAAAGCGCTTGGTCTTGTCGGTATAGGGCTGTGTGAACGCCCAGATCGGCCGCGGCTTCCATTCCTTAGAGCCATCCGCCTTATTATAGCACGTCGCCAACCGGGTCATCTGCTCCTCTGTCGGCCAGAAGGTCGTATCTTTCATCCCAAGCGGTTCGAAGATGCGCTTCTTCAAAAACTCATCATACGTCATCCCGCTCGCAATCTCCACAATGCGTCCGCCGATGTTGATGCCTGCCTGCGAATAGCGGTAGGCCGTCCCCGGCTCGAACTGCAACGGCGACGCCGCATACACCAACATCCGCTCCGCCTGCGACAGAGTATCGATCTTGCCCGACTCCAAACGGTTGAGGAAGGGGAAGCCCACCGTATGCGACATCGCCATCCGCACGGTAATCGGCGTCTTCGACTTCACCAGCACCTTCACATCCTCCGCCTTAACCTCTTCAAGCTGCGTGCCCAAGCCAATCAAGTTCGCTGCGGCAGGCGCCTGCCCGTCCTTCTGCTTCACCTCCACCCACATCTCATTAAACTGCGGCAGATACTTCGTAATCGGATCATCCAGCGAAATTTTCCCCTCATCCACCATCATCATCACCGCCACGCCGGTAAACATCTTCGTCTGCGAAGCAATCCAAAACAACGCATCCTCCGCCATCGGCCGCTTCGACGCCACATCCGCATACCCCGCGACATCCACCGCCAGCACCTTATCCGCGCTCACCACCGCCGTAATCGCGCCCACCAGCGTACCATCCTCGACAAACCCATTCAGCTGATCCGACCACGGCGACGCCTGCAAACACACCGCCGCCAGAATCCCAAACAACACTGCCCCTCTGAACTTCATACCCATCCCCTTACTTAGTTTTAGACACATTCTTCAATTTCAACCCCAACGCCCGCAGCTCATCCAGCTTTTCATCCACCGCCGTGCGCCCTGCCGAGAGACAATCCCGCCCCTCATAAAAATCCAGAATATTCACATGCCCCACCGCCGGTTGAATCAACACATCCGGCGGATACTTCGCGATGATGTTCCGCGTCACCACATTCTCCAACACCCGTACCGACCGCATCACCACATCAAACACATTCGGACTGCTCTGCCGCTGCTGTGCCCGCTTCGCCTTCTCCGGCGGCCGCAGGTTCACATCCACCGCAATCACCACATCCGCCCCCATATCGCGGCAATAGTTAATCGCCAGCGGATTCGTCAGCCCTCCATCCACAAACGTCCGCTTGCCGATCTTCTGCGGCGTAAAAATCCCCGGGATCGCAATCGATGCGCGGATCGCATCCACCGCATCCAGCTCCCCCTCCAACAACACCGGCTTCTCCGTAAACAAATCCGTCGCCACCGCTGCAAACGGCGTCTGCAAATCACACAGCCGCCCCTCGCCAATCAAATCCGCCTGCCGCAGCAGCTTCACAATATTATCACCGCGCAGCAACCCCGCCTTCAACAGCTTCATCTCAAAAAACCACTGCGCCAAATCCCGCCAATCGAACGACTCCACCAACTTACGCCCATTCGCCAGATGCCCCGCGCAATACAACCCGCCGATGATCGACCCGATACTCGTGCCCACCACGCAATACGGCTTAATCCCCAGCTCCACCAGCCTCTCCAACGCCGCAATATGCGCCCACCCCCGCGCACCGCCGCTACCCAATACCACGCCGACTTTTTTAATCTGCCTCATGACCCAAAGTATACCAGAGAACCCCTACAACTGCAATACATTTAACCCACCCCACCCACCACCAAACCAAAACACGCCTGTATCCACGGTACGGACACAGGCGTGTCCAGGGTAAGGACACAGGTGTGTCCATGGTACGGACACGCCTGTGGCATGGGACGGATCAATGCGTGTTTGTACATGCCCGTTCCTCAAACGGGTATAAGCCGCCAAAAGTCCCTGGCGAAACTCCCCAGCGCGTTTAGCCCCATTCTCTTTTACCTCCCACATTTCTCCATCCACACGGGTGAGAGATGGACGCGCAAAAGACACAAAAAGACGGCGAAGCTCTCGCGAAGCACAACGCAGCGCCATAGCAAGATCAAAAACAATGGTGAACAACATGAACATAATAGAAGGGGCTGTCCTAGATGTTTGGGAAAAGAAGTCAAGCGGCAGACCTGCTTTACCACCAAATCCTGCTATTATTTCTTAGCATTGAAGGTTTCCGCTTGTTAATAGATGAAATGTGTTATATCCTATGGCGAATGAAGGTGTTGTTTCTATTTGTGGATGGCGTCGGGCTGACGGCGCCAGGACCGAACAATCCGGTGAATGAGCGGGTTTGCCCTGTGCTTTATCGGTTGCTCCAAGAATCCGCCGTGGCGCTTGATCCAAACATGGATATGCCCGGCCTGCCGCAAAGTGCAACAGGTCAAGCCGCACTCTACACCGGCGTCAATGCGGCACGTCACATGGGCCGGCATATGGAAGGGTTCCCGGGCCCTACCCTGCGCGCGGTTGTCGAGACGGACAACATCATGAAAACCCTCGTGCGCCGGGGGTTGAACTGTTGCTTTGCCGATGCGTATTACGCGGACGAGGTGGAGGATATCCGCAGCTGGCGGTTCAAATCTGTCACCACGGTGATGGGACTCACGGAGCCGTCGATACTGCGCTTAACGCCCGAGATGCTGAGCAATCAGGCGGTCTTTCATGACTTGACCCGCCAGAGCATCGTCTCAAAGGGTTATACAGGCCCCGTAATTACCCCGACCGATGCCGCGGACCATCTGCTGCACATCACCCTCTCGCACGACTTCACCCTGTTTGAGTTCTTCATCAGCGATCTCGCCGGACATTCTCAAAACTACGATCAGGCCGCCGCCGTACTCTCCAGCTTGGATACCTTCATCGGGGCGCTGCTGCCAACCATTTTAGAGAAGCGGGTGTTGTTCATCCTGACGAGCGACCACGGCAACATTGAGGACTTAGGCACACGCGGACATACGCGTAACCCCATCCCCCTCGTCGCCTTGGGGCCGGGGGCCGATATCCTGCTTCGAAATGCAAAATCCATCACCGACGTAGCGCCGTTGCTGCTCAGCGTGATGGCAAGCAAAGGATAGATGGGGGAGAATGCACCAGCCGGCTGCGGACAGTTTCCGGCTTGTTTGTGCGCGGGATTTGTGGTATACTTCTGTGCTCAATATTTCAGGGAATAGACAATGAGACGTTACGTAGGACTTTTAGGGATCATCATCGCGGCAGGCGCCTTAACCGCCCAAGCGGTCAAAATGCCCAAGCCGGAATATGGCATGGTCGGTGTCGAGCTGGCAGTACGCCTGCCGAGGGCGCACCTGTTGCAAAAGCCGTTTGACGAGACCGTCTCCGCCGTCGCTTGGACAAATCTCATCACCTCCTACGATCCCGACCGCACCTACTTTACACAGGAAGACATCGCCTCCTTCGAGCCCATGCGCCTGCAGATCTGCAACAAGTTCAAAGCAGGCGACGTCAAGTTCGGCTTTGAGGTTTATGAACGTTTCTGTGCCCGTCTCGACGACCGCTTCAACTACGTCACCAACGCGCTCGCGCAGACAATCGACGTCAGCGCAGACGAAATGTTCGAGTGGGAACGCAAAGACGCCCCCTGGCCCAAAAACAAAGCGGAGCAAGCCGAGCTCTGGCGCAAACGCCTGAAGAATGACTACCTCGTCGGCACCTTAAATAAAGAGTTCGCCAAAGAAAGCGCCGTCGCCAAAACAAACGCGCCGGCTGCCTCCACCAATACGGCTGTGACAGCCACCAACGAAACCGCCGTTGTCACCAATGCTGCGCCCATACTCACTACGGAAGAGAACATCATCAAGCGCTACCGCCAGCTCTCCCATCTTATGCAGGACATGGATGAAGAAACCATCTTCCAACGCTACGCCTCTGCCGTCTGCACCGCTTACGACCCCCACACCGACTACCTCTCGCCCATGCGTGAGGAAGACTTCGCGATGGAGATGAACCTCAAACTCGTCGGCATCGGTGCTCAACTGCGGGCTGAAGACGGCATGGCCAGAATTATGGAAATCATTCCCGGAGGCCCCGCCGCACGCGACACGCGGGACATCCGTCTCGTCCCCGGCGATAAGATCATCGGCGTTGGCCAAGGCGACGGCGCCATTGAAGACATCATCCACATGTCCCTCAACCGTGCCGTGCGCAAGATCCGCGGAGAGAAAGGGACCAAAGTCGTCCTCTCCGTCATCCCTGCCTCCGACCCCAGCGGCAGCACCACCAAGCTCGTCGACCTCCTGCGTGACGAAATCAAGCTCGAAGACTCCGCCGTCACCGGCCGCGTCGAACGCGTCACCCTGCCCAACGGCGTAGTCATGAAGCTCGGCTATATCAAAGTCCCCTCCTTCTACGGCAGCGGCAACCGCGCCTCTAAGAACCACCCCGACTTCCGTAGCGTGACGTACGACGTACACACCAAAGTCACTGAGTTCAACGCTCAAGATGTCGAAGGCTTCATCCTCGACCTGCGCGGCAACGGCGGCGGCCTCCTCCCGGAAGCAATCAACATGTCCGGTGTATTCGTGCAAAGCGGCCCCATCGTTCAAGTCCGTGAACGCAACCGCTGTACCGCCCTGCCCGTCATGGGTGCCACGGTTCCCATGCGCAAGCCTCTCGTCGTACTCATCGACCACCTCAGCGCATCAGCGTCAGAGATCGTCGCAGGCGCCCTCCAGGACTACGGACGCGCCATCATCATCGGCGACACGCAGACACACGGCAAAGGCACAGTACAAACGGTACTGCCCCTGAACAAACCCGAAACCGGCTCCGTGAAAGTCACCACCGCAAGCTTCTACCGCATCACCGGCGCTTCCACCCAAATCAAGGGCGTGCGCTCCGACATCACCCTCCCCTCCATCTTCGAGCAGATGGACATAGGCGAGAACAAAATCCCCAATGCCCTGCCTTGGTCGCAAATCGACCCCGCCGAGTATACGCGCCTGTCCGATACATCTACCTATATCCCGGCTCTCAAAGAAAAGAGCGCTGAGCGCTTAGCCAAGAACCCCAAATACCTGCGCCATACCCGCCTGCTTCGTGAAGCCGAGAAGATGAACGACAAGAAGGCTCTGCCGCTCGAGATCAACGCCCGCCGCGAACTCATGCGCAGCGAACGTGAAACGCGCAAGGAGCTCGAAACCGAGGAAGATGAAGAACTCGATAACGTTGTTGACGCCAAAAAGAAGAAAGGCAGCGACATCGTCTTAGAAGAAGCATTCCGCATTCTCGCCGACTACACCACCCTTTGCGGAGGCACCGTCTTCACCGAAGGCGACTCGCTCCGCAACCGGATGCTGCGTATTTTCCGCCCTTGAACAGGAGGTCACCATGAAACTCTCATTCACAAAAATGCACGGTGCGTCAAATGACTTCATCATGATTGATGACCGTGAAGGACTCGTCCCCTGGGAAGACCACTTCCTCATGGCAGCCCTGTCCGCACGCCGTACCGGCGTCGGCGCGGAAGGTATCATCCTCATCCAGCAATCCGAACGTGCAGACTTCCGCATGCGCTTCCTCAACCCCGATGGCTCCGAGGTTGAAATGTGCGGCAATGGCGCCCGCTGTGCAGCCGCCTTCGCTCACCACATCGGTGCCGTCACCAAGAAGACCATGACGATGGAAACGAGCTGCGGCCTGCTTGATGCCGAAATCACCAACTCAGGCGTCCGCGTCTGGATGCCCGAACCGCAAAAGAAGAACTTCGGACTCAAGCTCACGCTTGATGACGGCAAGACGGTCATTGACGGCGACTTCGTCAACACAGGCGTTCCTCACTTCGTGATTCAGGTGCCGGAAGTACACAACGTCGAAGTCATTGACCTTGGACGCAAGTTAAGGCTCCACACGGCATTTGAACCTGAGGGCACCAACGTCGACTTCATGGCCATCCGCCCCGGCAACCGCCTGACCATGCGCACATATGAGCGCGGCGTCGAAGACGAATCCGGCGCATGCGGAACCGGCGCTGTTGCCTGCGCATTGGTGGCGGTCGAGAAGCTAGGCCTCACGTTACCCGTGCATGTACGCACGCCCAGCGGTTTTGAACTTGTTGTCGACGGCGATTGGCGTGCGGGACGTTGTACATTCCTGACGCTGACCGGCCCCGCCAAGATCATCTTTACCGGCGAAATAGATTTAACGACCCTCAGCCTCGATGAATAACAAATGGAGCATCGCACGATGAACAGCGATACTCCCCGCGGGCGGTTAGCACCAAGCCCCACAGGCGCCCTGCACATCGGCAACGCCCGCACCTTCCTCCTTGGCTGGCTCAGCATCCGTTCGCGCGGCGGCACCATGTTCATGCGGATTGAGGATCTCGACCACCCCAAGGTCAAGCCCGGCGCCACGCAAGCCATCTTGGACGACCTACGCTGGCTCGGCTTAGATTGGGATGGTGAGCCCGTTATTCAGTCCGAGCGTAAATCCCTCTACAAGGATGCACTGGAACGTCTACCCAAATACCCTTGCGTCTGTTCACGCAAAGATATCGAGTCAGTCCAATCCGCTCCCCATGCGGGCGAAATGCTCCACTATTCGGGCACCTGCCGTGGACGCTTCGGAACATGGGACGACGCCTTTGCATTTCTCAATCCATCAGAGGAACTCGATGACCCCAAGCGGCAGCTGCTGATTCCCTGCTGGCGGTTTAAAGCACCGGCCAACACCATCACCACAGTCAACGACTCCTTCTCCGGCGTGCATGAGTTTAACGTGGCTGAACAATTTGGCGACTTCGCCATTGCCCGCGATCGCGATGGTGCGGCCTACCCCGTGGCCGTTGTGACCGATGACGCCGTGATGGGCATCACAGAGGTTGTACGGGCAGATGACCTGCTGGCGGCAACCCCCTGCCAGTTGCTTGTCTATGAAGCGCTCGGTTATACGCCGCCTCAGTTCTATCATGTCCCGCTTGTCACGGGTACAGACGGACGCCGCTTAGCCAAACGTCACGGTGATACGCGTATTTCTGCTTTCCGTGAAGCCGGTGTTAAGGCGGAGCAATTAGTCGGCTGGCTGGCAGCAAGCGCCGGATTGATTCCGACACCCCGTCCAATTAGCCCCAAAGAACTATTGCCGTTATTCGACTGGCGCAAGGTCAACCGCGAACCTGTTATCTGGCGCGGCACGCTGGATTAGCCGTCGTCGGAAGTACCGCGCAGCACGGCGATGAATGCGGACTGCGGCACATTAACGGTGCCGAATTCCTTCATCCGTTTTTTGCCCTCGGCCTGCTTCTTCAAGAGCTTTTGCTTGCGCGTCACGTCACCGCCGTAAAGCTTGGCTGTAACGTCCTTACGGAACGGGCGGATATCCTCACGTGCAATGATTGTTTTATTGATGGCAGCCTGCACAGGAATCTTAAACATGTGCGGCGGAATGCTGTCAGCCAGCGCCTTGCAGATTTGACGCCCGCGGTAAATAGCACGGTCTTTATGCACCAAGCAGGAGAACGCATCCACCGGCTCGGCGTTGAGCAGGATATCCATTTTCACGATGTTGCCGGGGCGGTAACCCAACGGCTCATAGTCCATTGATGCGTACCCGCGGCTGATGCTCTTGAGCGTATCGTGGAAGTCGATCAGGATTTCGTTCAACGGAATCTCAAACGTCAACAGCACACGCACTGCGTCAATCGATTCCGTCGCACGCATTTCACCGCGCCGCTCCATCACCAGCCGCATGATGTCGCCGATATACTCACTAGGGCAAATAATGGTGGCCTTGATATACGGCTCTTCAATGTGGTCGATCTTCATCAAGTCCGGCAGTTGCACGGGGTTATCAATCTCCAGCTCCGTGCCATCGGTCATAAAGATTTTATACACCACCGACGGATGCGTACTGATGATGTCGAGGTTGAACTCACGGCGCAGGCGCTCCAACACCACTTCCATGTGCAACAGCCCCAAGAACCCGCAACGGAAACCAAAGCCCAATGCCACAGAACTCTCGCTGTGAAATGAGAAAGCCGAATCATTCAAATGCAGCTTCTCAAGTCCTGAGCGCACCTTTTCAAACTCGTCGGTGCTGACAGGATAGACGCCGCTGAACACCATCGGCTGAACATCCTTGAAGCCCGGCAGCTTCTCGTCACTGCCCTCTTTAACCGTCGTGACGGTATCGCCGATCTTAATTTCAGACGGATCCTTCACCGTGCCGACGAGATACCCCACCTGCCCCGGCTCAAGCATATCCACAGGCTTTTGCGACGGGCTGAAAATGCCAACTTCCTTCACCTGCGTGCTGACGCCATTGGACATGAATTTAATATTCATCCCCGGCTTCAAACAGCCGTCCACCACGCGCACATAAGTAATCACGCCACGGAACACATCAAAGACGCTGTCGAACACCAATGCCCGCAACGGCGCATTGGCCCCGCGTGTCATCGGCGGATGCAGCCGATGCACAATCGCCTCCAGCACATCCTCAATCCCCTGCCCCGTCTTCGCGCTCATCAACAACGGTTCTTCAACAGGAATCCCCAACACCTCTTCAATCTGGCGCACCACCTCCGGCACATCCGCGCTCGGCAAATCCACCTTATTTAATACGGGGATGATTTCCAAATTATTCTCAACCGCCAAATACGTATTCGCCACAGTCTGTGCTTCGACACCCTGTGCGGCATCTACTACCAAAATTGCACCCTCGCACGCACCCATGCTCCGCGACACCTCATAGGTAAAGTCCACATGCCCGGGCGTGTCGATCAGATTAAACCGATACGTCTTTCCATTCTTCGCCGTATACAGCATCGACACCGGGTGGCACTTAATCGTAATCCCGCGCTCGCGCTCCAAATCCATCGCATCCAACGTCTGTTCGCGCAGCTGCCTCAGCTCAATCGCTTTAGTCGCCTCCAAAATGCGGTCTGACAGCGTCGTCTTGCCATGGTCGATATGCGCGATAATGCAAAAATTACGGGTATTCTCGATTTTTTCTTCCACAAACACTCTCCAAAGTAGTCGTCAATCTTACCATAAAACCATCTATATAGCAATCAAAGACGCATTCCCGCGCCCTTCGACGCCTTAAAACAGACACCCATTCCCCTTGCCCACAAATTAAAACTTGCCACATTCGCAGACGTTTACTATAATACACCCCATGAGCAAAAAGAAGAAAAAAGGCGATTCACCCGAAAATATCCCCCCGGTACAACTCGAGAATTTTTTATTCGACCTCGACTCCACGCCCGGCCAAGACGCCCTCGAACAACCTCCGCCTTCAGCTCAAACTGACGATGATGACGACGGTGGCGCCACCCAAAGCGCCCGCCTCGGCTCCGACGACCAAAATCTCACCCCCGGTGAGCGCGGCCCCCTCAGCTGCCTGATGCAAAGCAGCTACCTCCCCTACGCCTCGTACGTCATTTGCAACCGCTCCATTCCTACGGTCGAAGACGGCCTCAAGCCCGTCCAACGCCGCAACATGCACTCCCTCGGGGAAAAAGACGACGGCCGCTTCACAAAAGTCGCCAACATCGTCGGTCACACCATGCAATACCATCCGCATGGTGACGCCTCCATCGGCGACGCGCTCGTCAACCTCGCCAACAAACGCTACCTCATTGAAGGCCAAGGAAACTTCGGCAACCCCCTCACCGGCGACTCCGCAGCCGCCATGCGTTACATCGAGTGCCGACTCACCGAGCTCGCCCGCAAAGAGATTTTTAATCCCAAGACTACTGCCTACATCCCCAGCTACGACGGCCGCAACCAAGAGCCCGTCCTGCTCCCCTCCAAGCTCCCCCTGCTGCTCATGCTCGGTGCCAGCGGCATCGCTGTCGGCCTCTCCACCGACATCCTCCCCCACAACTTCATCGAGCTGCTCGAAGCCGAGATCGCCATCCTCCAAAAGAAACCTTTTAAAGTCCTCCCCGACTTTCTTTCCGGCGGCCTGATGGATCCATCTGAATACGACGAAGGCCGCGGCCGCGTCAAGGTCCGCGCCATCATCGAACAGCGCCCCAAAGAAAAAGGCAAGCTCTACATCACCGGCCTTCCCTACGGCAAGACCACCGAGAGCCTCATCGCCTCCATCGAGAAGAACATCACGGCCAAGAAAGTCGCTGTCAAACAAATCACCGATCTCACCGCCGAGAACGTCAACATCGAACTCGCCCTCTCCGTCGGTGCAGACCCCGATAAAGTCATCAAGGCCCTCTACGCCTTTACCGAGTGCGAAAGCTACTGCAGCAGCCGCATCATCGTCCTCAAAGACAGCCGCCCTGTTCTCACTACGGTGCCCGAGATTCTCCAAATCAACGTCGAACAGCTGCTCGATCTCCTGCGCCGTGAGTTTGAAATCCGCCTCGCTGAACTCAGCGAGGCCATTCATACCCGCACGCTGGAACGTATTTTCATTGAAGAACGCATCTACAAACGCATCGAAAAGATGACCACTGCCGATGCCGTCCGCGAAGCCGTCCGCAGCGGCCTTGAGCCCTTCCGTGCCGAATTCATCCGCGACCTCAGCGAAGACGACATCGAACACCTCCTGCAGATCCGCATCCGCCGCATCTCCTTGTTCGACATCAATCGCAACAAAGAAGAAATTGCTGCCAACCGCAAGGAACAGTCCGAGATCAACGACAACCTCGCCAACCTCAAGCGCTATGCCGTCGGTTACCTCAAGGGACTCATCAAGCAGTATAAAGACGTCTATCCCCGCCTCACTAAAATCACCACTTTCGGCGAAATCGAACTGCGCACCCTCACCGCCTCCGAACTCTCCGTCCGCCACAATCAGGACGACGGTTACCTCGGTTACGAAATCAAAGGCGGCGACGAAATCTTCAAGTGCTCCTCACTCGACCGCCTCCTCCTTATCTGGAACGATGGCCGATACAAAGTCATGCCACCGCCGGACAAACTTTTCGTGGACAAGGACCTCATCTACTGCGCCAAGTATGACCGTGACCGCGAGTATACCCTCGTCTACACCGAGTCCCAGCACGGCTTCACCTACATCAAACGCTTCACCATCGGCGGCGCGATCTTCAATAAAGAATACCGCCTTGCGCCTGAAAAGAGTACCGTCCGCCACCTGCAGGAAGGCACGCCTGAGACCATTTACGTCAAGTATAAGCCGGTCAAACACCAGCGCGTCAACCAACAGGCATTCGCTCCCGGTGATGTCGCTCTACGCTCAGCCTCCACCCGTGGTATTCAAATGACCTCCAAGGACATCTCCAAGGTCGATTCCAGCAAACCCCGCTGGTGGGACGACAACGAAAAATCCCCCAAGGGCTTGTTCATCTAGCAGTGAAGCAGATACAAGAAGGGCGCGGACTATCCGCGCCCTTCTTGTTTTTGGGAGCACCGGCGTCCCCGCCGGCACTTCTCTCTCACTTTCCGCGCCTCCGCGTCTCCGCGTGAGCTTCCCCACCGCGTCAGCCCTGCTCTTAAAAGGTAGGGCGCGTTTCGCCGAAACCGCCGCACCGCGTCAACCCATCCTCTTCCCCTGGGAGCGCCGGCGTCCCCGCCGGCATTCTCTCCGCACCTCCGCGTCTCCGCGTGAGCTTCTTTACTCCTCCACTGCTTCAGTTGTGAGTCTGAACAACTCAGACCTCTGCGTCTTGGGCACGACCATCGGGATGCTATAAAACCCGAGGCCTGCGGTGTCGTCGGTGTCGGTCACGAGGTAGGGAGTCAGGATGCCGTAGAGTTTGTAGGCGGTTTTGATGCCTGTTTCGTTGAAGCTGCCGCTGAATAGCCCTGTCTTGGGTGTGAGGGTGAGTTTAACGTTGTAGGGGTTGTTGGTTTT
>JAVBMC010000001.1:0-71999 GCA_031552845.1 Kiritimatiellia bacterium | reverse complement strand
ACGCTTTTGATACTGAATCGCCATTTTTTCCTTTTGGCCGCCCCCCTGTTACAAAAACCAGCCGTAAAATCTTCCGGGGCGGCGCTGCTGTTTTCGGTCAACGATTCGCTCGAGCTCTCACATTAAAAATCAACGGCACTCGCCGCTGACGGAGCCTTTCGCGTCTTGACGGGCTTAAGTTTAGCAAAACCACGCGCATGAGTCAAGCGTAATAGCGCGAATTGTTTACTAAAAGGATAAATATTCAAAATAGCTGGCGTTTTGTCCAAAAATGAGACGGACATCATCGGTCTCAGTGCGTCAGGCACTTCCCTCTCCCCATCTGTGAAATCTACGGACACACTCTCCCCCACTCTCTCCGCGGCTTCGCGTCTCCGCGTGAGCTCTTCTACCCGCAGAAAACCGCCCCCGCCAATCCTTTACGCTCGACATTTTACCCACTCCATGCTATCCTACTGCCTTTCTTGAGCGGGCGTAATTCAATGGCAGAATAGGAGCTTCCCAAGCTTCTTACGTGGGTTCGATTCCCATCGCCCGCTCCATTCAATTGACTCGCTGGGGTACAACATTCCCGGCGTAATTCAAGGTGGCACACTTCTTATTTTATTTGGCAGCCTGCGTCGTTCTCACCCTCGCCCCCGGCCCGGACATCCTCTACGTCATCACCAAAGGCCTCGAAAACGGACGTAAAACCGCCATCGCCACCGCGTGGGGCATGTGCAGCGGATGCTGGGTGCACACCTTCGCCGTCGCATTCGGCGTCTCCGCCCTCTGCACCCGCTACCCCATCGTCAAGCACCTGCTGCAGGTTTTCGGCGCCGCATACCTCTTTTACCTCACCTACGCCACCCTGCGCGCCCCCAAAGCTCATGGCGCCCCCGATGCAGACGTCACAGCCGTAACCGACACAGAAATCCCCTTTGGCACTGCCTTCCGGCGCGGCGTGCTGATGAATCTGCTGAATCCTAAAGTCCTCTTCTTCTTCATCATCTTCCTCCCCACCTTCGTCGTGCCGGACTCCGATATCTCCGCGCGCGTACAGCTAATACTGCTCGGCAGCGTCTTCTTCGTGCAAGGCGTGATTCTCTTCTCCGGTGTTGCCTGGTTTGCAGGTTCCATCGGCGGGTTCTTCCGCCATTCCCAAACCTTCAACACTGCGATGCATTACATATCCGCGCTCGTGCTCGCCGCCATCGCCATCGGCATCCTCGTACCGCTCGTCAAAGACCTCATCGCCAAATAAAAAGGGTGCGCGGAACCAACCGCACACCCTTTCAACAAGCTCAGCTCAGGCATTACACTTTTACGCACCAGCCGTGCGTATCCGGCAGTTCGCCATACTGAATGCCCTGCACGTGTTCATACAGCTTCTGCAGCACCGGCCCGCAGCCATCTTCCGGTCCGGTCACATAGGTCTTGTCGCCACGCGTCACGGACGACACCGGCGTCACTACCACAGCCGTACCGCAAGCACCCACTTCGGCAAACGTGTCGATCTCGGTGAACTCCACCGGACGTACCTCCACCGTGATGCCCAAGTCCTTCGCAATCTGCTGCAGCGTCATGTTCGTCACGCTCGGCAGGATCGACGTCGACTTTGTCGTCAAGTACTTCCCATCCTTCGTAATCGCCAAGAAGTTCGACGTCGCAAACTCCTCAATATACTTGTGCTCCTTCGCATCCAAATACAGTTCCACAGGGAAGCCCGCCTTCTTCGCCTTCTCATGCGCATACAAGCTCGCGGCATAGTTGCCCGCCACCTTCACATCGCCCACGCCCAATGGCGCCGCGCGGTCGTACTCATCATACACCATCGCCTTCACCGGCTTCAGCCCGCCCTTGTAATACGGCCCCACCGGCACCACCAGCACCAGGAACGTATACTCATCCGCAGGGCCCACGCCGATCTGCGCGCCCGACCCAATCAACAGAGGACGGATATACAGCGAACCACCCGTACCATACGGCGGGACGAACTCCTCATTCGCCTTGATCACCCGGCGGCACGCATCGATAAACATCTCCTCCGGCACAGGCGCCATACACGTACGCACCGCAGTGCGCGCCATGCGCGTGGCGTTGTCCTGCGGACGGAACAGCACGAGATCGCCGCCCTTCTGGCGGAATGCCTTCATCCCCTCAAACGCCGCCTGTCCATAGTGCAGCGCCGCCGCGGCAATATGCAAGGTGATGTGCGGATCATTGACCAGCACACCCTCGTCCCAGCTGCCATTGCGCCACGTATAGCGGATATGGCTGTTGGTGTCCATATACTTAAACCCAAGGTTGTTCCAGTCAATCGCCATCTCTATCTCTCCCGTGCTGTTTAGTATTAAAGGTTCCCGGCAATCTTATCGCCGACCTGTGTTGTCGTCATCCCCATCTGATCCGCCATCTGGCTCTTCATTGTCGGCGTCACCTTGATGATCGCCTCCTCAACTGCCTGCGCGGCGGCCGTCTCGCCCAACTGCGCCAGCATCATCGCACCCGCGCCGATTGCGGCAATCGGGTTGATGGCGTTCTTGCCCGTCCACATCGGAGCTGTACCGCCAATCGGCTCAAACATGCTCACGCCCTGCGGATTGATGTTACCGCCCGCCGCGACGCCCAGCCCGCCCTGCGTAATCGCCGCAAGGTCGGTGATGATGTCGCCGAACATATTCTCTGTCACAACAATGTCAAACATCTCCGGCGAAGCCACCATGTACAAGCACGTCGCATCGACATGATAATACTCGCGCTTCACATCCGGGAACTCCGCGCCCACTTCGGCAAACACGCGGTTCCACAGCTCATACATATACGTCAAAACGTTCGATTTGCCCACCAGTGCCAGCGTGTTGTTCGGGCCGATGCCGCGCGCCTTCTTGCCGTGCGCCCGCGCATACTCAAACGCAAAACGCAAACAGCGCTCCACCTGCGCATAGGTGTAAGTCATATTCTGGATAGCCACCTCATCCTTTGTGCCACGGCGCGAGAGTCCGCCCATGCCCGTATACAGCCCGCCGCTGTTCTCACGGATGATGGTGTAGTCGATATCCTTGCAGGTCTTATTCTTCAGCGGCGTCTCAACACCGGGGAACAGCTTCGCGGGACGCAGGTTGATATATTGATCCAAGTCAAAGCGCAGCTTCAGCAGGATGCCCTGCTCCAAGATACCCGGCTTCACATCCACGTGCCCGATCGCCCCCAAGTAAATCGCTTGCGAGGCCTTCAGTTCATCCACCACCGTTTGCGGCAGCACTTCGCCTGTACGCAGATAACGCTCGCCGCCGATATCCTGTTTGTTGAAGTTGAGCTTGAACCCAAACTTATCCGCTGCAGCATTCAGCACCTTGCATCCCTCGGCAATCACCTCAGGCCCTGTTCCGTCACCCGCTACAACCGCAATCGAATAAGTCTTCATTTCTCTTTCCAAGCATTGAGGGCGCACTCTATTTTAGCGCCCGATAATAAAACACAAACACCCCTAAAAAGGGGTGCCAAATTATCGCTTAAACAGCGCCTAAAGTCAAGCAGGAAAATGAAGCGTAAATGTAGACCCTCGCCCCACCTGGCTCTCCACCGTCACCTTGCCGCCATGCACCTGCATCACGTGTTTGACAATCGCCAGTCCCAAGCCCGTCCCGCCGCTCGCCCGGCTGCGTGCCGGGTCGATCGTATAGAAGCGCTCAAAGATACGCTCCAAGTGCTCTGGTGGAATCCCGCAGCCGCGGTCATGCACGCGCACCAGCACCTCGTCGCCCTTCCGCTCGCCCGTTACCGTGATGGCGCCCCCGGCGGAACTATAGACAATAGCATTCTCAATCAAGTTCGATACCGCCTGCGTGAATAGCCCGCTGTTGATCGTCGCTTGCAGATCATCCGCACAGTGCGCCATTAGCGTAACGCCCTTCTCCGCCGCACGCTCCCGCGCCAAGTCCTCCACTTGCAAAATGAACGGCGCCAGTGGCAGCTCTTCAAAAGCATTCGTCCCTGTGGCATCCGCCCGCTCGAGCCGCGACAGCGCCATCAAATCCTTAATCAGCGCACCCAGCCGATACGTATGCGCATGGATGATCTTCAAGAACCGCCGCGCATTATCCGGATCATCCACCGCACCATCCAGCAGCGTCTCGACAAAGCCCGAGATAGCAGTCACCGGCGTGCGCAGCTCGTGCGACACATTGGCCGTGAACTCGCTGCGCAGATTCTCCAACCGCTTCAAGCGCGTCACATCCGTCAGCACCACCAAGATGCCGTTCGCCACGTTCGGATACGTACGCACCAGCACCGTACGCTCCTCACCGCCTGCTTCACGCGGCGGAATAACCGCGTCACGCTCCTGCGCCTTTTGATCATTCAACGCCGCTTCAATCACATTCGTCAGCGCAGGGATGCGCAGAACTTCAAACACGCTGCGTCCTTCCGGCTCCGGCACGCCCAATACAGTCCGGGCATGTTCGTTGGAAATCACCATCATCCCCGCATCATCCAGCACCAAGATGCCATCCGTCATTCCATCCAGCACCGCCCCAAAGCGTGCCCGTCCGCGTGACAGCTCATCCGTCTTCAAGCGGATGTCGTTCATCATGTTGGCGAACTCCTCCGACAGCTCAACCGTCTCCGCCGCCCCCGTCAAACGCACCTGTGCATCGAAGTCACCGCTGCGGATTTTTCGCAGCGTGCTGATGAACTTACGCACCGACTGCACCACGCGCCGGCTTATAAACCAACCCACGCCCCAGCACAACGCCGTCGCGACGATGCCAATCAACACCAGCCGGTGGATGATCTCCCCGCGTTCATTATGCATCGACTTCAACGACCGCGACACGCGGCATGCCCCGGAAACCTTTCCATCCGCACCAAACACCGGCACCGCGATGTACAGCATGTGCGTGTTCAACGACTGGCTGAACCGCTCGGCCTTACCCACATCTTTGTGCTCGCGCAGAATCTGAATGATCTCCGGACGGTCGGCATGATTCACCGTCGGGTCATCCTGCTCCGAATCCGCCAGCACATGTCCGTCCGCCGCGACAACCGTCAGCCGCAGTCCCGGCGTATTCAACAGCCGCATGCTGGACTTGATGATATCCGTTGGCGTTTGCAGCGTATCGCTCAACCCCACCGCCGTCGTCTTGGCGGCATACACCAATTCGCGTTCAAACTGATGCTGCGCCCGCTCCAGCATCATCCGCCCCAGCACCAGAATGATGATCAAGATGGCCGCCGCGGATGACAGCGCCAGCCCGCTGAACATCTTGCTGAACAACCCCGAATTACGGTAACGGTGCATCGTCATATCCTCAAACCTCTTTCAAGCGGTAACCAAATCCCCGCACGGTCTCCACATAGCTGCCATACTCGCCGAGCTTCTTGCGCAGTCCGACGACTTGCACATCCACCGCCCGCTCCGTCACAGCGCAATCATCGCCCCGCACGGCGTCGAGCAGTTGGTCACGCGAATACACACGCCCCGGGTTCTGTGCTAGGAAGTAAATCAAACGGAACTCCGTCGCCGTCAAATCAATGCGTTCATTACGCACACGCGCCAGATGTGCCTGCGGGTCAATCTCCATCGCGCGGTACTTCACCACCGGCAGTACCGCGTCCGGCGAACCATACGCCTTGCGCAGACAAGCCCGCACGCGGGCATTGAGCACCGGCATGCTGAACGGCTTCGTAATATAATCCGACGCCCCACTCTCCAGCCCCGTCACAATATCCTTTTCGCCTACGCGTGCCGTCAGCATGATGACGGGAATGCCCGACGTCACCGAGTCCGCCTTCAGCCGCTTGCACACCGTAATCCCATCCAGCTTGGGCATCATGATGTCCAACAGAATCAGATCCGGTGCAGTCGTGCGCGCCTTCAGCAAGGCTGCCTCGCCGTCCAAAGCGCTCTCCACATCATACCCGCTCTTCTGCAGGTTATAACGCACCAGCTCCTGAATATCCATCTCATCTTCAGCCACAAGTATTTTCTGTTTCTTCATGGCGCCTAGACTTTCTGATGGCGGATCACCACGCCATCCACCATATAAACAATATCCTCGGCGATGTTGATCGCGTGCTCGCTGATGCGCTCCAACGAACGCGCAATCCGCAGATACTCCAACGCCGTATCAATCACCGTCTGATCGCTGCTCAAACGGATCGCCTCTGTCAAATCCTTCGTCACGCTCTTGCGCACCGCCTCGATCTCATCCTCGCTGCGGCAGATCACGCGCGCCGCATCCGAATCCATGGCGATGAACGCATCCAATGCCTTGCGGAAACTCGTCAGCACCATATTCACCAACGGCGAAAAGTTCGGATGCACATCACCCGGCGCCACCGCAAAGTCCGCCAAACGCACCGCCCGCTTCGCGATGCTCACGCTATAATCGCCAATGCGCTCCAAGTCATTGTTGATTTTCAACAACGCCACCAATATCCGCAGATCCACCGCCACAGGCTGATACAGCGCCAGCACCTTCAGGCAATCCTCCTCCAGCTCCACCTCGGCCTCGTCAATCTTCCTATCGCCCAGAATCACGCTCCGCGCCAGCGCGGCATCGCCCTTCTCGGCGGCATAAATCGATTGACGCACCGCCTCCTCCGTCAACGCGCTCAGGCGCAACGCCTTCTGTTGCAACTTCCGAATCTCTGCTTGCAAAAGCTTCATAGCACTATCCTATCACTTTCCGGCTTAACTGTCGACACTTAACCAAAACGCCCGGTAATATAATCTTCCGTGCGCTTCTCCTGCGGACGGGTGAACAGACTCCCCGTCTCGCCAAACTCCACCAACAAACCCTCATACATAAACGCCGTAAACTGCGACACCCGCGCAGCCTGCTGCATGTTATGCGTCACGATGATAATCGTATAGTCCCCCTTAAGCTCGCCAATCAAATCCTCAATACGCGCCGTCGACCGCGGATCCAATGCCGAAGTCGGCTCATCCATCAGCAGAATCTCAGGCTTCCCCGATAAGGCCCGCGCCAGACACAGCCGCTGCTGCTGTCCCCCCGACAACCCCAACGCATTCCGCTGCAAACGATCCTTCACCTCATCCCACAAACTCGCCCGCCGCAAACTCTGCTCGATAATTCCATCCAACTCCGAACGCGAACGGATCCCCGCCAGCCGCGGCCCATACGCCACATTCTCATAAATGCTCTTCGGGAACGGATTCGACTTCTGAAACACCATCCCGATCCGCTGCCGTAGCGTCACCTCATCCACGCGCCGATCATAGATATTCACCCCGTCGAAAACCAACTCCCCCCGCGTGCTGCACGCCGGATTCAAATCATTCATCCGATTGATCGCCCGCAAGAACGTACTCTTCCCGCAGCCGCTCGGCCCGATAATCGCCGTAACCTCGCCGCGGTTAAACCCCATCGAAACCCCCTTCACCGCCTCATGATCCCCATAATAAACGGAAAAGTTCCGAGCCTCCAAATGCGCCTCTACTGATTCCTTGACTGCTGTCTGCATGCCAACTCCTTCAAACTCACAACGCCGCTATTAAACCAAACTTCTGTTAGCGCAATGTTAGCGCGCCAAACAAATTGCAAATATTAAACAAATCTGATATGCCGCACGCAGTTTAAAAGAGATTGAAGTAAATCGGCACAAGCCCCTTCTCGTGCAATGCCTCAAGGAACTCTAATATACCAATTAACCAAAAGAACCATAACGCATCAATAATCCGTAAAAAGAAAACCCTCGGGCGCACAACATAAGATTCCGGCTGACTCAGGTTGAAAACCGCTTTCAGACGCGGCCAGAAAGCAGGTACCCCTTCCTGATAATCGCGATAATCTTGCCCGAAGCGTTCAAACAAGCGCGACTCTTCACGCCGAATCACCACCGGATAATAACAGATGAATGCGGCCAAAACACACAGCGGAATGGTGACTGTCTCCGACACCAAACCTACCCCCAACGCACCAATCAGGCTGAAGAGATAAAGAGGATTGCGACAAAGCGAATAAGGCCCGTCTTGCACCAACGTTCGGTTCTTATACCCGGCGATGTACAATGCAGACCAAATTCGTCCAAATGCCCCTATCCCCGCCAAAAAGCAGCCGCCTGCCATGAGGCCTTCCTCAATTAATGGATGTCCCAACTCCCACTTGCTGCGCCCAAACAGCAACACAGTCCCCAGCATTGTACAACATATAAATGAGAGCAACCGCCGATACCGCTCATAGAGAGCCTTCTTGCGAAACCAAGCCAGCTTGCCGGAGGATTCTTCCTCTGCAACCGCCTCGCGACAGTGGTCCAGATTAGTGCATAACTTCGCATATACTTGTGCCGTTGGAAGGCCGCGACTCAAATCCGTACGCAAATCGGTGATAATACACATAGCCCAGAAATCACTCATGATCACCCCCTTGCGAATTTGAGAGTAGGCCGTGAAAAACTCCCGCACCCGCACCTCCGAGGATAACAATTTACGGATATCCAAATAAACAGGACGATAAGTCGTATCAATAAAATCAATCAGCGACAATTTGCCGTCTTCACTATAGAGAACATTTCCGCCATGTAAATCACCGTGATTGATCCGCCAATGCGGGATATCCAGTGACTGGCAAAATGCACGCCAGCCGCATTTCTTCAACAGGCGATACTCCTCGGCAGACAAATGACGCTTGCAGGCCGGCACATACAGCAACGCCTTAAAACAACGGATAATTGAATACCAGCGCATGCTCCGCCGGTTCCACCCACGTAGGCGAACCATATGCAACGCACCGACAAGACGTCCTAACTCCTCCCACGCCGCCAGTGGCATCTGCCCCTGCCACTCTTTTTCGTAAATATCCCGCAAAGGCCTTCCCGGCATCTTCTGGTAAATAGAGAACGGATAAGACATTTCAAAGAACTCACAGAACGGCACTGCATCTCCCAACTGTTCCTTGATCGCCTTCAACAGACGGGCTTCCTTCTTCATACGATAGGCAACCGTCTTATTCCGTGGGAACTTGACAACCCAGCCTCCCTCAAGCTCAACAGTCAAATTAGATGCTTGTTGAAATTGCTTCAGCACAATCGGCGCATACCCGGCAGGCAGCTGCTCCGCTAGAATCTTTTGCACCTGCTCGGCAGGCGTATCCTTGACGAGATACCGCCTTCCAGCCAGCCAGAACTTCACGTAAACACAACACCGATACGCCGCCTCGCAAAAAAACCGCCACCACCACTCAATCAATGTATTTCGCATGTGACGTTATCTCAATGCAATAGACTGCAACTCGCGATGCCAAGCAGCAATCACATGTTCGGGGGCATATTGCCTGACAGATAACCGAGCTTTATGTCCCATAGACACACGCAAAGATTGATTACTCATCAAACAATCAAGAGCATGACTTAATTCATCCACATTGTGCACAAGAAATCCATTTTCGCCATTCACAATCAACTCATTTATTGATGGCGCATCATAAAACCCAATTGAAGGAAGTCCCATAGCCATGCCATCTGCCAGCGCCAAACTGAATCCTTCGTGCGCGCTAGGGAACAAATGGATGTCGGCAGCCTGATAAACACTGCGGATCTTTTTTGAATATCCCTTAATACAGATGCGATCTTTCAAATTATGCTCTTGAATCATTTGCTCAAGTTCCGCATGATAGGCAGGATACTTGTCCAAGCCCCAGAACTCTAAACTCCACTGCGGGTGCCGTGACGCGATTTGTGCAAAAGCTTGAATTGCAAGATGCTGCCTTTTCCCTTCACGTTCAATTCTTGCGACATAAATAACAGTGTAATTACATTGCGTCAGATCACGAACATCACGCTCAGGAGGCTGAACGACGGCATTAGGAATCACACAAACATTTGCTTGAGGAAAGAATTCACGCACCATCGGACGAAATGAGTTGTGTAATACTTGAAAACATGTGACACGTGGCAGAATCCGCCGTTGCAACATCCGATTAATATTGTTTTTGTAAAATACGGATGACAGCAACATCTTGGGGCATCCATGCATCATTTGAACGACAGGAACAGCGTGCTTAGCAAATAACAGAACGTTAACGGCATCAACTGGAAAATAACAAATAATCACATCCGGACGTTCGATCGCAATCAAACGGCGATACAGCAAAAATGTTAGGCCAAGATGGTCCAATAAAAAGTAAAATGTCTTTGAAAAGAAATGCTTTGCCCCTCCGCAAAGATTTATGTACCTGATACGAGAATCGAGTGCAACACCATGCCCCTCTTTTGAAAATGTACTTGCAACTAGGCAGACATTCATACCGGCATATGCCAAATCATTGACAAATTGTGCCAAGAACCAAGTATTCAGCACATTTCGATCTTTAACAACCATAAGTTTCACGAAACCATCCCCTTCCATTCTCCTTATGTAGTTACGGCACTGCTGGCAATCCGCTTACGTGCATCTAATAATTCTGCCGCATTGCACGTGACATCTGTTTTTCGATAAACAGATTGCCTCAAATTGTCCAATATGGCATTTTTTAACTCTGTAATATCGGGCATATCACCGGTCAATGGGACGTTTCCGCTCTGTAGATCCTGCAACGTATATGTTTTTAATATGCCTGTCAGCGAACCAAACCGTCCGCCCATCTCAGTGTTCGCTTGGAATAACAAAACAGGAATGCCCATGGCTAAACATGGTGATGCACAATGTAATGCCGTGGTTACGACAAGCCGTGCCTCCGTTGCATACTTTTGCAACATCATCTCTGCATGCTCAAGCAATGCACCGTACTCATTCTTGATCGGCGAAAATATTTTTCGTTGCCAAACAATGACCGCGTCTCGGATTAACTCATCAGGAAAGCCTGCCAGATACTCAGGAGGTACATCGACAAAAAAAACTTTTCCGGCAGCTGGCGGATGACTACGGCGTGGAAACGTTAGGGTTAAGCAACGGGAATAATAGGCTGGAATCCCGACAGTGTTGCAAAACTTTAATGTCGCAAGATCGCGACAGCCAACTTCCTCATCTTTAAAATATCCGGCCTTTTGAGCAATACGTAAAAAAAACTTTACACGTTTACAAAAATGAGCCCCTAAGAACACCGGGAGAAGTTTCTCTTTATTGGGCAGGAATCCAAATGTGTTGGCAAACCATCCTTGTAATACCACCAAAGCGGGCCCACCACTATAACTGCTCAAATGATCACGCTCATGAGACACAAACGACGCATGGGGAAACAAAGTCCGTAAAGCGGAACGAGTTGCAAGTGTTTGAATATAATCACCAAGATTTGACGTACTGTAGTAACCGGAGTAGTGATAATGAAAAATGACTTGCGGATCAGATAGCCCTGCGATGCATCGAGGAGCAGCTCGCTTTGGCAAAAACAATCGAACAATATTTACAATTTCAGTGCCAAAAACAGACGCTTGTGTCAATTTTTTTCTGAACTTATCTTTCCGTAAGAGACGCGTGGAGAAACGGCAGGATTCTTTTGACAAATACGCCAGCCAACCCATTTTCTTCCATTCTTTTACCACATCACAGAGACACACCAAAAGAGATGCGTCTCCCCGGTCTCTCCACTCCAATACACGTTGGGATGCGTCCAGCGCAAACATCGTTTTAATACGGTTGCTATCACCAGCCGCAAGTCGACTCATACTGACTTGTAAAAACAATGTGTATTTGCGCAGCCAACAAACGCTCATGGGAGTTGGAGGTCTTTTCAATTCTAAAAGATCAACTCGAAGCGTTGGGAACGATGAAAACTGTGAAAAAAACAACAAATTCAGCCAAGGGAAATCTCCAATAAAATCATTGCGGAAAGTAAATTCTACTAAAGCACTTTTGCGGATGACACAGTGACTCAAAGACGGCAACGGAGTAGGCAAAACCGAATCACACAGGATAGCTTCCGCACCTGTTTCTGCAATAAGGAAAGGCCACTGTTCATGGGTCTCTAAAACAGAAACCATTTTCTGCAAAACACGGTTGGGTAAGGCTTCATAGAAACTTTGGCAGAAATACACCCATTCAGTATCTTCTGGAAAGGCGGGCAAACATCCAGTGTTATGACACAGATCATCGCCGCCATAATGAGCCAAGAAGGCAAACCCCGTGTCACATGCAGCAGCGATTTGTTCACATTCACTTCTTAAGGCAGCGAACGAAGTTAAATCATATGCAATAGCAACAATAGTCAAGCGTTTTTTCATTACGTTTTACAAACCATATCAAATGCAATGTTAGTCATACTCCAGCAAGCTGCAATACGCGTGCCAATTGCTGCTGAACAACCGCCGCACTGAAATAACTGTCAAAGTAGTGACGTGCCTGTTTGCCCAACATCGGCAACTCTGTAGACTTTTCCGCCAATCGTGCAATAGCAGACACCAGCGCACCGGCATCTGCCTGTTGGACGAAGGTTAACCCAGTGGCTTCCGCCGCTGTTGTCGGATAGGCACTTGAAGCGCTCGTCACCACCGGGCGTCCGCAGGCTAAGGCTTGAAAGACTTTATTAGGAATCACACGCACCGCCTTTGGCGTTTCGCCGAATACTCCCAACAGAATATCAGCGCGGCTGATCCGTTCAGGTAATTGGTCATAAGGAACATACGGCTCAAACGAAATGTTCGGGCATCCCTTCGCGGCGGCTTCGCAAATACTTTTTAGAGGCCCTTCTCCCAACAATGTCCAACGCACAGGCGGCCCTTGATACAGCTTTGCCGCCTCAACAATTATCTGCGTGCCTTGTAAAGGAATGAAGCTGCCATAGAATAATACCTCCGGCACATCGTTTGGCTGATGCGGCAACGGTTTAAACATCTCCTCAGCCCCGACATAAACAACATGCACCTTCGATTCGGGCACTTCTAGGCTCTCACAGAAAAACCGCCTGTGACAGATTGTGTCCGCCACAACAACATCGGCCAGCGCAAAGAGAGCGGCCTCATCCTGCCGCAACCGTTCGGCTTGTACGGAATGTTCCTCCACCTTGCGCCGTTCAAACACCAGCTTATCGTAACTGCTGATTAGCGGATCAAAAATCAACGGAATGTCTTTACGCTTGGCATAACGTGCGGCCGCGACCAAATCACGCTGACGGAAACATGGCACCCACACCGCTTCAACAGGAGGAAGCCTCCGAAACGCCGCCTCCCAATCACCAAGACACGAGACCCGAGGCGCAAAGTCCACACAGCTCCAGCCCAACTTAGCGAGGAGACTTCGCACCATGCTATTGCGGGAATACGCCGTATCGCTGCGTCCCCACCACAATAAACGCCGTAAACCGGTTGAACTAGTTTTTACATCACTCACGTGCTTAGAATACCATATTTAAATGCGCAAATCAATTCTCAACGCTCCAGCCTATCCGCCGCTTCCAGTCTCTAACGGAACCGTCACCGCCGCGCCTGTCTCCGTCAACAACAACACTGTTTCGATACGTCCCTCTGGAATCCCGGCCAACTGCGCCAAGGCACGGCGATAAATGCTTAACTGTGGTGCATAATGTTTTTGCTGACGCAGCTCAAAAGCCTCCGCCATCTCTCCCACCCGTGGAGAAGAGGATTTATAATCATAAATCACAGCCGCCAAACCGTCATCATCACGCCGAAACACAACGCGGTCAAAGTTGCCCGAATACCAGCTGCGCGTACTATCATCAAACCATTCAAACGCCCGCTCACGCCAGAGCTCGGCAAAGCCCTCCGGCTTGAGGAACGCCTGCCGGAACGGCGTGCCTTCATCCAAACAAGTCAGCCCATAATCCCATCGCTCCGGCTCAACCCAATCAATCGCCTGCAAACGCGCGTGCAAATCAATACCGCGCTGAATAGCCCGTTGCGCCACAAACAGCTCACCGGCACGCCGCCCCTGCATAAGCACATCGGATGGCGCATACTGCCTCAAACTCTTACGGGGCGCTCGTGTAAACGAGCGCGGTGTGGAAACAGCTTGCGCTCTTTCCACAGCCTTCAAATCTTTCGCCACAGTCAGATACCATGCTGGATCGCCTGCTTCATACAACGGACCATCGTGCGGTTCAGGTGCTAAACGGTCGGTCAAATACTTCGTGAAGTAAGGCGTGGGAGTCGAATGCGTCGGCACCAGCGCAATGAGCGCATGCTTGGCTCGCGTCATCGCCACATAGGCTGCACAGATATTCTCAAAGGTGTTTTTGGCGAGCGTCTTTTCATACGCCTTATTGAGCTCCAGGCAGTGCTGAATCAAATCCTTTGGTGGCGTGACCAGCAGCCACTTACCGTCAGGATTGAAGATCGCATCCTGTTGCGGCAACGCCACTAACGAACGCGCCGGAATCAGCGGAAGAATCACACAATCAAAACCAAGCCCCTTACTGCGGTGAACGGTCAGCACCCGCACGCGTGTGGTATCGGTTGTATCACGGCTGCGCGAGGCGACAACAAAATCAACGAAGTCTGTCAACGTTTCACCCGGCAGGGCCTCTGCCGCAAAAGTTACCGCAGCCCGCACCAACGCATCCAGCCGTCCCTGCACAAAAGCATCTTCGGCAACCAACGTCTTTTCCGCAATCGCCTTACAATACGCCCGCAGCGTCTCCGGCAATCCGGCGCGGGAAATGCTTTCGGACACCACACGCGCAATCTGTACACGCGACGCCTGCGGGAACAATACCGCCGGCAGCGGCGTAGCCTGCAAGTGTTTCCATGCCAAGGTATCCCCCGGATGCTCTGCCAGCAAGAGCAAGTTCAACAGTGCCATCACAACCGGCGTATCAGAAACCGCACTCTCACCTTCCCAGACCACCGGGATATCCGCCGCGCGCAGCGCATCCGCAAAAGCCAGCCCCTCCCGATTGCGGTTGACCAACACCGCGCAGGAAATCCCCCGCAGCCATGGCTGCACGCGTTTCAAATACGCAATAGTGGGATCAAAATAAGGTTTCCATTTCTCGGCATCCCCAACCGCACGCGCACTTGACTTTGGTAGTTGGAGGATAGACACATAATCACTACGCGACAAAGCCGTACGATGCGGCTGCCACAATCCCCGCCAAGCCTCGGCAGCTTCCGGCACGCCTTCCTGCTCGACGAACGCCCCTAACGCCTCACCATCAAAAATCGTATTCACTAACTTCGTAATGCAAGGTCCATAACGGTAAGACTCCACCAAGCTCTGCAACTGATATTTGCCCGATGTAATCTCACGCTTAAAGATATCAATGTCCCCGCCCCGCCAGCCATAGATGGCTTGTTTCAAATCGCCAACAACCAACAGCGAACGGTCGCCCTCTGCCGACTGCAGCACTTCCTCTGTGAGATTGTTGATGACATTCCATTGCGCGTGCGATGTATCCTGAAACTCATCCAACGCCCAATGCTGCAAGCGCGTATCGAAACGATATTCAATATTCTGCCGTACTACCGGATTCATCTCAGCAATCAGCCGCGGCACATCCGAAAAGACAAGATACCCCCGCTGCCGCGTCCTACGCGCATAGATCTGCTCATACTCCTTCAGCAAGCAATAAATCCCCTGCGTACGTTCACACAGCTTATCCAGCGTCACGGCAAACACCGCCTCGACAGCCGTACGCACCAACACAGCCAGCGTTCCGGCCAGCGAAACCTTTTTACCACCGCAATTGAACTCATACGCATCCGACTTCGGCTGATACGCCCCCACCAGATTCGTAAACACGCGCGGCTTATCGCTCCACGAGCCGTTGAACCCACGCACGAACACAACAAAAGCCTCCCAAGCCACGAGCTGTTTTTCGGTCGTCAGCAAAGGCGTAATCTCACTCGCCAACCGATCCGCCAACGCTGGCAAATCCCCCTGCACCTCAAAGGGCGTACCCTCAGGCCAAATCACTTCACACTGCCCCCATGCATCCGCACGGGGATGGTCTAGGAAAATCTCATGCCAGCTGTCCACATACACCCGCAACATGTCGGAGAACGTCTTGCTCTCACGCCCCGCCAACGCCAACTGAAAGCCCTTAAAGAAACTCTCCGGCAGCCCCGCCTGTCCGAACAACTCCCGCAGTACCGCCGTCTGCGTCTGGCGTTCGAAAAAGTCATCCATCATTTGCACGGAACCATGGAGCCCCAGCTCAAACGGAAAGAACCCCAAAATCCGCCCCATGAACGAATCGATCGTCCCAATCAAACACATCTGCTGACGTTCGATAAACGTACGCAGCAACTGTGAGAACACCGCTTGCGGCACTCCCTCCGGATAGTGTCCAGCCAAAGCCTCCTGCCAGTGTTTCGGGAGTCCCTCCCCGCGCAGCAGATTCGCGGATTCCTTGGCCGCCATAGCTTCATCAGTGGCGGCTTCTGCCAGCCGTTGCGCCACGCGAGCAAAGATTTCACCGGCGGCAGCGCGTGAGAACGTCAGCGCCACGATACACTCCGGCTTCGCGCCCAAAACCATGAGTCCGATCAAGCGCGTTGCCAATGCAAATGTTTTGCCGGTTCCTGCCGAGGCTGTAATAATTGTATTCTGCATACGTTAGCCCCCCTGCACTTCCGCGAGACGGCAGAGCTGACCATTAATCCATTCCGGCGCAATTCCATCCTCAGGCACAGGCGGGAACAAAGCGGCAAACTCTTCGCCCAGTGCTTGAATCGGCCAGTACACCCCGTGATTCACGCGCCTGCAAATCCATTGCGCCGTTTCGACAGCCGTGTCCAATTGCTCCCGTGTGAACTCCCAGCCGATAAACTTGGTATCTTCCGCTACGCCGCCCAAAACAAAATAGCCGCACTCCACCTTGCCATCATCAAACAATCCACCGCCCGCTGCCAGCCAATGGTAAAGCGGAAGCTGCAAATCGATCCACACGCAAACCTCTCCGCCAAACTCCAACACAGGACGTCCCGCTTCACGCGCTTCCAGCACGCTCGCGGCATTATCCGTCACAATCCGCCGCACGAGCGCCTCCGGATTAGCACTCTTCCACGTCTTATAATCCATGATGCGATAAACGCCGAGCCGCGCATTATAATCCACCCGATCCAACACGCCGGTGATATTGATTCCATTCAACATCCGCGCAAACTTCACCTCATGTTGATGAATACGCCACCCGTCCGCCGCCAGCTTCGCCTGCTCCACCGCAAAGCACGACAAATGCCGTCGCAACGACATCAACTGCAATCGCAAGATGGCCGAAAGCTCCCCGCCATACCGCGCCGCAAACAACTCATCGCAACGCGCGTTCAGCCACGTCTCAATCGCACCCGCATCTGCAGATGCCGCCACGTCCGACTCTGCGAACTCATTCAACACGCCATGAATCAACGTGCCAAACGCCAGCACGTCCAACTCCTCCGCGCGGTCAGACTGACGCCCCATGTCCAGAATCGTCTGCAAGTAAAACGTAAACGGACACGTCAGATAAGCCTTCAGCATCGTCACCGAAAGTTTAGCTGGCGGAGCCGATGGCTCAGGCAATCTCAACCGCCAAGAATCCGGCAATGAAGAGGGATACACCTTACGTGAAAACTCCGCATCACTGAACAGCCTCAACACCCGCACCGGCAAGACGGCTCCATCACACAAGAACAGCAGGCGCGACGGCTTCAACACATTCCCCTGTGCATCCGCGCGCTCCAAATAAAACCGCACCGCCTCAGCCGGGCGCGACCGCAGCAACGCCAACAGCAAACACGTATCGCGCGCCAAGCGGCGCTCATTGCACATCAAACCCAACTGCTTGCGCACGGAGTCCGGCAGGAACACATGACGGCTCGGCGCAGCCGGAATGGCACCCTCATGGAATCCCGCAAACCAAATCTCCGTCTTCGGACTCCACTGAATCTCCAACCACCCCTCCGCGGCGATTGCATCGGGATCGGCCGACTCCAATTGATATGACGCCTCCGCCAGCAGCACGCTCAGCATTTGCATCCGCTGTGCATCGGTAAAGCCCCGCCCCAGCAACTCGGACTCCAATGCCTCAAACTGCGCATAGGCCGTCTGCACCGCGACGGCAAGGTCACGGTCACGCGGCAGGCTCAAATCCAGCACACGCGGCATGAACAGTGCCCGCAGCTTCTCCAACGCGGTCGAGAGCTCCAGCCAGGCACACAACGCATCCAAAGCCTTGACCACTTCGCCCTGTTCGAACTTCTGACGCTCATGCGTTGCGTTGGCCGCCTCGTGCTCCGCAAACTTCCGTACATCGGCCAACGTCCGCGGCAGCACCTGATTCTGCGCCTCATCCAAGCCCGACAGCACCGCGCCTAAATCAATCGCCGCCGTCTGTCCCAGCCAACGCTGCACGTCCGCCTCTCTTAAGAAAGCGGAGACCTGCGGATAGTCCGGTTCCTTACCATCCTCAAAAGCCGCCACCTGCTGCATCACCCGCCCCAAAGCCGACTTCTCCAGCCGCTGATCCGCCGGATCATGCAACGGCAGATCGCGCAAAGCAAACGCCGCCTGCAGCTCGCTGAACAGCGCATCATCCGCCATCCCCAGTCCCGGCAGCTCATCATCCGGCGCCACGGCGGCAAACTGATCCGCCACACCCTCCGCCAACCCCAACGGATCCTCGTGCAAAATAATCTGTTCTTCGCCAATCGGCAGCAACGGCGCGGCGGACTCAATCCACTGCTCCGGCAACGGACGCCCCCACGCATCAAAACGCCCCGCCTCATCGGCCGGTGCTTGCGTCCAAATCTCCACTGGCAGCCCCTGCTGTGCCCAGCGCTCCACTACGCCAAAGAAACACGCAGGCGCATCCAATAACGCCGGCAGTACAACACGTTCAATCCCCGCCGGTGGCTCGGCAGCCGCCCAACCAGCACGCTCTGCCGCAGGTACTGCCACGCGCCCCAACTCCGCCGCACGCGCAAAGAAACGCTGTTCAATCTTCGCCAAATCCTGCCAACGCGCAACCTCCTCATCCGCTGCGGTAAAAGTATCCGGGAGCAGCTTATCGATACGCGCCGCCACATCCGCCATCAACAGCGAACACTCGCCCAACAGCCTCCACAAATCATGCAGCTGCCGGGAAAACTCCAACGCCACGCCAAAGGTAATGCCCCTCCCCTCGCCATGCTGCTCCTCCGGGAACAACGCGGGGAACTCATCCGGTGCCGATGCCGACAACATCTGCGCCAACACCCCCAAACTCTCCGCCGGAGTCAGCACCTGCTTCGACTGCCGCGAATCCACCAACGCACTCGGCAGCAACACCTCCGGCGGAATACATGCGCCCGTGCGCTCCGCCAGCATCTGCCGCAAACGCCGTCCCGCCTGCCGTGTCGGCACCACCACCAACACATGCTCCAGCGACACCACGCCCAACTCCGTCTTACGGGCATAGGCCAGCAGCCGCTCGGCCACAGCCTGCACCAGCGGAACATTTACATCTAAAAACAATCGTCGCATTACCTCGGCATTGTACACCAATCCCCCCAACGATTCAAGGATAAACCCCCTCTCCCAATCCTCTGCGAAGGCGGACAATAGCCCGGATATGATTTCTTACGGCGCTTCCAAAAGAGCGGAAACTTTTCTAATGATAGGCGCGCTAAGCAGGCATGCGTCAATCAAATGCGCATCTTCAATGTCTATATAGCTCCAAGTGTGTACACGGACAGCAATATTATCTCGGCAAAAGAACAAGGTGACTGTGGGATTAGGATGTCCCCTCTCTGTATCAATCAAGCAAATATCTCCGGCACCTTCAGTAACTTGTTTAAGCGTTCTCTCCCAACTTTCACAATAATCTTTGGCTAAATACACGAGTCCTTGCCGTCCGCCGTTAATCGGATCATTTGAGGTGGTCCATTCAATACTAAACGATCGTTCCATCTCCCCCTTACGTGCAAAGGTCAAGTACTGAAATGTAAGCCCGGGAACCTCACAACGTTGAGGTGGTAAATAATTTCTTAGCGTAAAACTGCGCAAAAAATGGCTAGGGGGATATGACTTAACCTGCCTGTTCGTTGTTGCAGCATAAAAGGTATTGGTGGATGGAGTATCCCGCAAAACCCACTCTGAACGCACGGGAAACTTCACTTCACCCTGAATATGCTTTTTACGGAAAGTGTCCCAGCTCCAATCAATAGACTCAAGGGACTGCTTCGGCTCAGGCGGTGGAGACTTTGAAGCGAGAATCTCCGCATCAAGCAACTGTGCAAACTCAAGGACGTTTCCATTTTCACTGTATTTCTCCACTTGTACAGCAACATTATCTCGACTGAAGGCAATGCGGCCAAACGCAGCGGAACTCTCCCCCACATACCTCGACTCCAAGAGACAAATATTTCCGGGACCTTTTGCATATTGCACTTTAAGCGGTGGTCGAAACATGTTGCCAAAATATCGAGTCAAGTCCATTAAGCCCATTTGCCCTCCTAATTGGACATCTCTCGAAGTCACATATTGAATATCATACCTAGTGCCATCGGCAGAGTTAGAATACTCGGCAGTTTGATAGAAAAGTCCCGGAAGGTCGCTATTTGGTTTTGGAGGATTATAATTCTTGAGCGTGTAACCCTTCGCCGTTAAAGCGTGGAAAACATTGGTGATGCACATAGATCGCATCCGTCGATTTGACGTTAAGCGCGGAACAACGGAGCCCGAAACCTCATCTTCACAAAAATACTGCCAATTGATGAGCTCCCAAGAAAGAGTTGCACGAGAGAACGGCAAAGCCTCGACAGGGATAGGGGCAACTTGGCGTGAGCACATTGCCGACAGCCAAAGATGAGTCAAACAAGCACAGCAGATTAACGCAGTGATACTCACTTTGTATTTATTGGGCATAACTCTCCTCCCAAATAACCACTCTGTATTAAAAAGGTACTGATTCGCACCCCGGATATTACTCCTTTTCTGCTGATGTTGCAAGCCCAAAGTTACCGCAAAAAACAAAAACAATGAGAAACAGGCAACGCACAAGAACAATAGAGAGAAGAATGAAGCGCACTCAGCACCCCCGCCTGACCCGTTGACGCGGTTAAAAACAAACATTCGTGCGTACGGCGCGGGGAATGCTTTTGTGTACGATTGTATATCGAGTTTAGTACGTTCAAACGTTCGTGCGTACTGTCTTGGGGGCACAGTTGTGTACATAGGTGTATTGAATCGTGTACGATCAAACATTTGTGCGTACTGTCTCGCGGGTGTGGGAGAGTTGTCACACGGGTGTGAAAGTGTGGTTTTGCGAACGTGTTCGTACTGTTCCGCGGGTGTGAAACAGTTGTGACACGGGTGTGAAAGTACTGTTTCGCGGGTGTGTCAGAGTTGTGACGCGGGTGTGAAACAGTTGTGACAAAAGTGGCAGATGGAGGACTAAAAGGCATCAAAAAAGGCAAATGCTACGGTGGCACTTACCTCAGAAGTCCGGAATATCAGCAACAATCATTGCAATAGTTTCGGCGAGGTGCCGCAGGCACCTTTATATATCCTCCACAACAACCGCGTCAGCCCAACAGTACGCGGCTTCGTCGAATGCTTCGACTTCATCGACAAGGCCTGCAAGGATTTTCTGCAGAGTGCTCCTGGCAAAGTTACGGCAACAGTACGCGATCTCATCGACCTCAACGGCCTCATCGACGTGAAAAGCAACGCAACAGCAAGAGTAATAGCAATGGCAAATAGTGTGAACATGATCAGAGAGTCCTTTTGGATTTTGAGTGGGACTGTCCGCCGGCCAACGGGCTTGTCGTAAGTTGATGGCTCCTTGGAGCTTGGGTTCCGGTATGCAACATCGTGTCAGGGACCGGTCGCCCAATGGGGTCAACGGAGCGCAGTTTAGCAGAACCACAGAATAAGTCAAGCCGCAAAATACGGCTCCGGCGAAGTCCCCCTCCATACTCCTTACCACCGGCCGCTCCCATAAATTTCAAATTTTGCAGTCCCTCATGCGGGGCATCTCCCGAAGAAAGACCACAGACAATCCTCTCCACGTAGGGAAATGATATTTTCCAAACTTTAATAGTGTGTTTTAAGAGCATCTGGGAAGTTTGCTCTTGCGGGTCAGGGAGTTTTCGGGTATAGTCTCGAAAGTTTTTTGTTGTGCTAATCCAACTCTAACGTTGGCTTGTTAGACTATCGACATCTTAAAACATTAAAGGAGTTTTCTTTATGCATCGTTCATGTTTCTTCGCCGCGCTGACGCTTGCGACAGCGGGAGCGGCGTGGGCGCAGACTAACGTCACGCCTTCCGCAGCTGCGGTAGCCGAACCGTCACCCCCTACCGTCACAAGCACGGTCTCGCGTGTGGCTTCTTACTTTGACGCAGGGTTGGATATCCGTTTCCGTTATGAGTGGCTGGATAACCTACCGAATTCCGGCGGCGCGGTCAAGCCCGATTATACCTCCTACTATCGCTTGCGTACCCGCCCATGGGCCAAGTTTGAGTATGAGAACTTCGGTATCTACGCCCGTCTCGCAAACGAGTTCCGCGGCTACGACAATGCGCAGAGCAAAAACGAGTTCCCGGATGAGCTCTTTGTGGATAATCTCTATTTCGACTGGAAGGAGATTTTCGGAATCATGAACCTACGCTTCGGTCGGCAGGATATGAAGTACGGGCAAGGCCGCGTGATTGCTGATGGTACCGCCAGCGATGGCAGCCGTTCCGCTTACTTCAACGCCGCCAAACTGACCACACGTGTGACGGAGAAGACCTCCTTCGACGTCTTCGGCGTCTATCAAAACCCGGACGACCCCCTCACGATCGGCCAGCCCGACTATTACACCACGAGCTTCTCGGGTCAAGACTACGATGATGGCATGACTGAAAGCGGCATCGCCACTTACTGGACGGTGAATGAGCTTGAGAGCCTCCCGATGGAGTTCTACTTGATCTGGAAAGATGAGTCGAGCTGGAATAAGAAAGGTGCCAACGGTTCACGTGTCCCGGGCCGTGACTTCTTCACGCTCGGCGCCCGCCTGATGCCCAAGTTCAACGACTGGTTCAGTGGCGAAGCCGAAGGCGCCTACCAGTTCGGAGAAACAGATAATGGCGAAGACATCAACGCTTACATGTTTTACCTTGGCTTGACCGCGAAACACCCGGACCTGTCGTGGAAGCCCAAGCTGACGGCCTCCGTCCTTTACCTCTCCGGCGACGATGAAAACAGCGCCTACGATAAAGTCGGCGGCCCGACTGATACCGTAACTGGCTGGGATCCGGTCTTCGCCCGTTACACCTACCTCGGCGATCTGCCCGTTAAGATGTACGGATCGAGCTACCGCTGGAGCAACTTGGCATGGCCCAACCTCGAATTTGGATTTGAGCCCGTCAAGAAGCACAAGATCCAAGTCGCCTCCGGGCCCATGTATGCAGCTGAAGACGACCTCGTCGGAGAAAACTCCCTCTACCGTGGCTGGTACACCATCGCTTACTACGAGTTCCCCATCCTCAGCAAACTCTACAACAACCGTGGCGAGCTCAAGGGCAAGCTCCTTGCCGAACACATGGCCTACGGCGGTTACTACGAGGGACAGGACTACCCCGACCAGGGCTACTTCCTGCGTGCTGAGCTGAACTTCAAGTTCTAATCTCCCCGCAATACCGTGTGCACCGGCTGTGCACAACGTCAAAAAGGCTGTCCACTCCGGCGGCCTTTTTGCTTTTATTTACGTCAACTCTTTAAAGTTGCCTTTGCTCGGCGGTTGTGCTATCCTTTGCCCATATGACGGAGACACAAACAAGCTTTATCATTGCCCCGGACAACATCGCGGAACCTTTGCCCTTTGATGGCATCTTCGACCCCGCGCGTCCAGTGGAAGTCGACATCGGCTGCGGCAAAGGACGCTTCCTCATCGCACGCGCCAAAACCAATCCGGACATGCAATACCTCGGCATCGAGCGCCAGCTCGACCGCGTCCGCCGCGTCGACAAGAAAGCCCGTAACAACGGCCTCCAAAACGTCCGTGTGCTCCGCCTCGAAGCCGCCTATAGCCTCGCGTGGATGCTCCCCGAAGGCCGTATTCAAACCTTCTACCTTTTCTTCCCCGACCCGTGGCCGAAGAAACGCCACCACAAGCGTCGCCTCGTCTCCGAAAGCTTTACCGACCTCGTCCACAGCCGCCTCAAACAAGGCGGCATCCTCCAAATGGCGACCGATCACATTCCCTACCACGAAGAGATGGTCACCATCTTCCGCGCCGACCCGCGCTTTACCGAAGTCGCCCCCATGGAGCGCACACCGGAAGAACAAACCGATTTCGAGCTGATATTCCGCGGGCAAGGGTTGCCCATCGGGAGCAGCGCATTCCAAAAGAAATAGGCCCGGCACGTCCGGCCAGATACACAGAGGAGCAGTTATGAAAAAGTATGTTTGTAACGTTTGCGGCTACATCTATGACCCTGCCGAAAATGGCGGAGTCGAATTTGCCGACCTGCCGGCGGATTGGTGCTGCCCTGATTGCGGCGTGCCGAAGAGCGAATTCATCGAGGCCTAAACAGCCATAAGCCCGCCTAGGGATGCACATGCTTGGAGGCTCGCGCCGCCGGCAGGTCATCCCGTGGCAGTGCTTTTACTCAGGAGCGAACATGTACTACGTAGGCCCGCACGTATCCGTCAACGGGGGCGTATTCAATGCCCCAACAGCCGCCCGCGAACTCGGCGCAACCGGCTTTGGCATGTTCCTCAAGAACCAAAAACAGTGGGTCTGCCCCGACTACGCCCCCGGCATCGCAGAAGCCTTCCGCAAAGCCATGGGCGACTACCCCGAGGCCGCCGTCCTGCCCCACGCAGGCTACCTCATCAATTTAGCCAACCCCGGTGAAGAAGCCCACGCAAAATCCATGGCCGCCTTCATCGACGAACTCAAGCGCGCCAATGAGCTCGGTATTTACCGCGTGAATATCCATCCGGGCAGCCACCTCAAGCTGCTCACACCCCAAGCCGCCTGCGAGCGCGTGGCAGAGTCCATCAACACCGCCATCAAGCAAATCCCCAAGATCAAGGTCGTCATCGAAAACACCGCCGGGCAAGGCGGCTGTATCGGACGTACCTTTGAAGAGCTCGCATGGATCGCACAAGGCGTCAACGACAAATCCCGCCTCGGCTTCTGCCTCGATACCGCCCACACCTTTGAGTCCGGCATCGATGTCCGCACCGAGAAAGACTTCCTCAAAGTCATGGACGAATTCGACCGCGCCGTCGGCATCCGCTATCTCTCCGGCCTGCACCTCAACGACTCCAAGACCGACTTCGGCAAGCACGTCGACCGCCATGAAACCCTCGGCAAGGGCTACATCGGCAAGGAAGTCTTCCGCACCATCATGCGCGACCCCCGCTTTGAGAACATCCCCCTCATCCTCGAAACACCGGATGAAACCCTCTGGGCGGATGAAATCAAAATGCTCCTCGACTGGACGCGCTAATGAACCTGCAGCTCACCCGCAAGATGATTGAAAGCTGGTGCGAACCGCGCATCTTCGGGCTGGCTGAGCAAGCCGTTGCCGCCGGCAAAGTCCTGCGCGCCGACTTCATCCCTCCGCGCATTGAAGGCGAGTTTATGTCCGACCACGGCGGCTCCCGTCACCTCGCCCTCAAACTCAACTCCCTTAACCCCGCGCGCCTTCCCCTCAACGAGTGTTCCTGCATGGATTCGCGCAATGGCGGCGTCTGCGTCCATGCCGCTGCGCTTGCCATCGCCATCATGCTCCGCCAGACCGACCCCGAGCGCCAGCGCCGCTACGCTGAAGAACAACGCCGCGCTCAACGCCTTGCTGAAGTCAGCGACGATGTCTACATCCAACGTTCCCCCCAAGGCCGCAAAGCCCGCCTTGAGCTCACGCTCGACCTCGACACCCTCTCCTTTGAACTCCGCTTTGATGTCGATGGTGTTTACTGTTCACCCGAGGATGTGACCTTCCCGATCGCCCTCAGCCATTTCGACGACAACCTCCTTGGCGTATTGGAAGACATCTGCGAAGGCCCCCCAAGCGAAACCTTCACCGTCACCCTCCCCGACCTCATCAACATCCTTGAACTCTCCGAGCATGGCGCCATCGAATCCCACGCCGTTGTCCTCAAGCCGCCCCGCTCCGCGCTCTACGCCGATCTCGAGGCCGACACCTTTAACCTCTTCGTCACCGTCGAGACCAAACTCCCGCAGCCGCTCCGTTACTTCGTCAGCGGACGTAAAGGCTTCGTCCTCAGCGGGCGTACCTTCTACAAGCTCGCGCAAGTCCTTCCCGCGCCGTATCACGCCATGTACGACGCCCCCGTCATCATCCCGCGCCGCGACACCCTCTCCTTTCTCCGCAAAGAGTTCACGCAGCTCTGCAAAGACTACGACCTGCAAATCGACTCCCTCACGGCAGACGCTTTCACTGCAGTACCCAAGGAGCCCAAGTTCGCCGCCACCATCACCGGCAGCCAAGTCTCCCTCAAAGTCGAGCTCGCCGCCAACTACTCCGGCAGCACCTATACCGCTTGCGCGTTAACCGGCGACTTCTGCGAACCCGACCCCGAAGACCCATACGTCTTCCGTGTCCGTTCCTTTGCCGCCGAGAAGGCCGCCCTCCGTCAGCTCGTCCGTTACGGCATCACTGGCGAACAAGGCGACCAGCTTGAACCCATCATCGGTGCCCGCAACGTCCTCAACTTCCTCGGGAGCGCCATCCCCGAAATGCGCCGCAACGGTTGGCATGTCACAGTCAATGGGCCTTTGCAGGATGTCTATAACGATGCCCGCACCATCGTTCCCGTCGTCAAAATTGAAGAAGAGAAGGACGGCTGGTTCGACGTCTCCTACACCTTTGAGACTGACCGCAATACCGCCATCCCCGTCACCGAAGTCCAACGCGCCCTGCAAAAAGGCGAGTCCTTCGTCTGCCACGACGGCAACACCTACCTGCTCGACACCCGCGCCGTTCAATCCATGCGCAGCGTGTTTGAAGACTGCCCCACCCGCACCCGCGGCGCCGCCCCCGGACACTTCCAACTCCCAAAAGTTTACGCGCCCTTCGTTCAATCCTCCATTGCCGCGTTGGAAGGAATCGACGTCGAAGACCCGCCGGACTGGCGCGAACGCGCCGCCCAGCAGAACCGCAACGAACGTCTCATGCCTGTTCCCCTTGGCGCGTTGGAAGACACCCTACGTCCTTACCAGAAGGAAGGCGTCTATTGGCTACGCTTCCTTGAGAGCGGCGGTTTCTGCGGACTCCTCGCCGACGAGATGGGGCTTGGCAAAACCCTCCAGACGCTCACATGGATATCGCTCCAACGCATCAACACCGACGCTCAAAACGCCCCTGCGCTCATTGTCTGCCCCACCAGCTTGGTCGAGAATTGGAATCGCGAAGCAGAGAAGTTCGTGCCTCACCTCAAACGCCTCGTCATATCCGGCGCACGGCGTGAAGAGTGCTTTGGGCTCATCCCTGAGGCCGACCTTGTCATCACCTCCTACGCCTTGCTCCGCCGGGACATCGAAGCCTACCTTGCCCACCGCTTTGCTGTCGCCGTGCTCGACGAAGCCCAGCACATCAAGAACCGCAGTACGCAAAACGCAGTCGCCGCCAAGCAGCTCTCCGCCTCTAACAAACTCGTCCTCTCCGGCACGCCCGTTGAGAACAGCGTGGCGGACCTCTGGTCGATCATGGACTTTCTCATGCCCGGTTACTTGGGCGACTACGAATCCTTCAAGCTCCACTACGAACAGCCCATTGCCTCTGGTGCCAACGAAGCCGCTGAGGCGCAGCTCAAACTCCGCCGCAAACTCAACCCCTTCCTCCTGCGCCGTTTGAAAAAGGAAGTCGCCAAAGATCTCCCAGACAAGATCCGCAAGGTCTCCTACTGCCGCATGTCGCCCGACCAAGAACGCGTCTACAACAAGCTCCTTGCCGAGTCCAAGCAGCAGATCGGCGACCTCGTCAAGGAGAAGGGCTTCAATGCTGCGCGCCTGCAAATTCTCGCCGTGCTCATGAAGCTCCGGCAGACATGCTGTCATCTCTCCCTGTTGAAAGGCCATCGCCCCAAACCCGGCGAACAGCCCAGCGCCAAGCTCGAGCAGTTCCTCGAACTCTTGGACGAGACGATCGACAACGGCAGCCGCATGCTCGTCTTCAGTCAGTTCACCTCCATGCTCGCTATCCTGCGCGACGAGCTCAATGCCCGTAACATCCGCCACTGTTACCTCGACGGCTCGACCAAAGACCGCCTCGGCATTTGCTCTACTTTCAACCAAGACCCCGGAATTCCCGTCTTCCTTATCAGCCTCAAAGCCGGCGGCACGGGGCTCAACCTCACTGGTGCCGACACCGTCGTGCACTTCGACCCATGGTGGAATCCCGCCGTTGAAGACCAAGCCACAGACCGCGCCCACCGCATCGGACAGAAGAAGAAAGTCTACGCCATCAAGCTCATCACCGAGCACACCGTCGAAGAGAAAGTCCTTGCTCTCCAGCAGCGCAAGCAAAAAGTCATCGACGCCACCGTCGGCAGCACTGACCACCAAGTCATGGAAGCGCTCTCGTGGGATGACGTGCGTGAAATCATCGGAATCTAATTGAAAGGTTACAGAATCACATGAAGAAACTACTGCTCATCTGCGCCCTCGCTTCGCAACTTGTCCTCGGACATACCTTTGAGATTGGCGAGACCGACTTTCTGCTGGATGGCAAGCGCCTGCAGATCCGCTGCGGCGAGATTCACGCCGCACGTGTGCCCGCAGCATATTGGCGCCAGCGTTTGCAAATGTGTAAAGCGATGGGACTGAACACCGTCTGCGCCTATTTGTTCTGGAATCAGCATGAGCCCACCCCCGGCAAGTTTAACTGGGAAGGTCAAGCCGATGCCGCGCAGTTCTGTCGTATCGCTCAAGAAGAAGGGTTATGGGTCATCCTGCGCCCGGGGCCTTATTCCTGCGCCGAGTGGGAAATGGGCGGCACGCCGTGGTGGCTGCTTAAGAACGACAACATCACCCTACGCACGCGCGACCCGAAGTACCTTGAACCCGCCAAAGCTTACCTCAAAGAGATGGGACGCATACTCGCACCGTTGCAAGTCACACGCGGCGGCCCCATCCTGATGGTGCAGGTGGAGAATGAATACGGCTTCTATGGCAGCGACGCCGCCTATATGGGCGAAATCCGCCAAGCGTTAATTGATGCGGGCTTCGATGTACCGCTGTTTGATTGCAACCCCGCCGGACAGCTGAAGAACGGCAAGCGCGATGATCTGTTCCACGTCGTCAACTTTGGCAGCGACCCTAAGTATGGCTTTGAACGTCTGCGAGAGATTCAGCCCAAGGGTCCGCTCATGTGCGGCGAGTTCTATCCCGGCTGGTTTGATACCTGGGGACAGCCCCACCATGTCGGAGCAATCGACACCTATCTGCGCGATCTCGAAATCATGCTCAAGATGAACGCCTCCTTCAGTATCTACATGGCGCATGGCGGTACGACGTTTGGTTTTTGGCCGGGCTGCGACGCTCCCTTCCGCCCTGACACTTCGAGCTACGACTACTCTGCACCGATCAGCGAAGCAGGCTGGGTGACAGAGAAGTTCACCAAGACGCGTGAGCTGTTCGCCAAATATCTTCTCCCCGGCGAGACCTTTCCGGAACCTCCCGCCGCCAACCCGGTCATGACGTTCAAACCCGTGCTGGCACAAGCAAGCGCCTCGCTCTTTGACAATCTCCCCACACCTCGCCGCGAAGAGACCCCACGTAATATGGAGGCCTATGACCAAGGATTCGGCTGTATTCTCTACCGCACGAAAATCCCCGCCGGTTCAAATACGCAGCTGCGTGCCACAGGTGCAAGGGACTTTGGGTATGTGTACCTCAACCAAAAGCTGATTGGCATTATGGACCGCCGTTTCCCCGGACGCACCGCCGCGCTGACGGTCCCTGCGCGTGATAAGGAAGCTCAACTCGATATCCTCGTTGAACCGATGGGGCGCGTGAACTTCGGGCAAGGTATGCTCGACCGCAAGGGATTGACGGCTCCCGTCACCTTGGGCGGAACGGAGTTGAAGGGCTGGGAGGTGTTCAACCTGCCGATGAATAATGTCGAACAGCTTAAGTACAATCCTATCATTGTCCTTGGAGCTTATGAAATGCCCTCCACCCCGGCGTTTTGGCGGGTCACGGTTGATATTGAGAATCCCGCTGACACTTTCCTCGACCTCTCCGACTGGGGCAAGGGCATGGTGTGGATTAATGGCACGCCACTGGCGCGTTTCTGGAATATCGGTCCCACGCAGACGGCCTATGTGCCGGGCTGCTGGTTGAAGAAGGGGCAGAATACTTTTATCATCTGGAGCATCATTCCGCCCAGCAATCTGACCCTGAGCAGCACGAAGACACCTGTGCTGGACAAGCTGCGTCCCGAATGCGACTTTACACAGTTGAAGCGTCCGGAGGTGACGTGGCACCTAGGTTCGCCAGCGAAGACAGGCGCCTTCGCAGAGGGCAAAGACGTACAGACTGTCCAATTCGATAAGCCCGTTAAGGGGCGGCAAGTCTGTATCGAGACCACATCTTCCTATCAGGGGCATGACTATGCGGCCATTGCCGAGCTTGACTTCCTTGACGCCAACGGGCAGCCCATCAATCACGATGGATGGACGGTGGCCGCAATCACGAGCGAAGAGATTCTGGCAAGCGATGGTTCGGCGGAGAATGCATTGGATGGGCAGACCGCCAACTACTGGCATTCCAAATGGTATAAGGGTGCGCCCAAACATCCGCACCGGCTTGCGGTGGACTTGGGTGCGGTGCAGACCATCAGCGGCATCCGCTATGTTCCGCGCCAAGATGATTCGCGCGGCTGGATTAAGGACTATAACGTCTACGTCGGCGATGAGCTCGTCAAGCCCGTGCGCTGATTCCTGCCCATGACAAACAAAAGAGCCGGCTCCATCACAGGGCCGGCTCTTTTGTTTATAAACGCCAGAACGGTTACTTCTTCAAGATAGCCGCAAGGTCCTCATCGGGTGTAGTGATTGGGCGGATGCCGAACTTCTCCACCAGCACATTCAACACCGTCGGCGAGACGAACGCCGGCAGGGACGGTCCAAGGCGGATGTCTTTGATTCCCAGCGACAGCAGCGTCAGCAGGATGCAGACAGCCTTCTGCTCGTACCACGACAGCACCAACGACAGCGGCAAATCATTCACACCGCAGTTGAACACCTTCGCCAGCGCAACCGCCACTTGGATTGCGGAGTAGGCATCATTGCACTGCCCCATATCCAGCAAGCGCGGAATACCGCCAATGTCTCCCAGCTGACCTTGCAGGTGGTTGAAGCGGAACTTGCCGCACGCCAGCGTGAGCACCAACGTGTCTTTCGGGGTCTTCTCGACGAACTCGGTATAGTAGTTGCGGCCCGACTTCGCGCCGTCGCATCCACCCACGAGGAAGATGTGCTTGAGTGCACCGCTCTTCACTGCATCGACCACCTTATCCGCCACCGACAGTACCGCCACATGGCCAAAGCCCGTCATCAGCGGATCGCCCATCTTCATATCGGCCTTATAACCGCCCAACTCACGTGCCTTCGCAATCAGCGCAGAGAAATCCTTCTTGCCATTAGCATCGGCCGCAATGTGCACGAGCTCCGGATAACCCACCACCGCAGTTGTGAACAATGCGCCTTGATAAGTCGGCTTCGGCGGCATCAGGCAGTTCGTTGTGTAGAGCACCGCGCCGGGCAGACCGTCAAACTCACGCTGCTGGTTCTGCCACGCCGTGCCAAAGTGCCCCTTCAAATGCTTGAACGCGCGCAGCTTGGGATAGCCATGCGCCGGGAGCATTTCGCCATGCGTATAAATATCAACGCCCTGCCCGTCCGTCTGTTGCAGGAGCTGCAACAAATCCAACAGGTCATGCCCCGTCACCACGACAAATGGGCGGCCGCCTTCAATCGTCCTGCTCACCTGAACAGGAGACGGTGCGCCGAAATGCTCGTTATTACCGGCATCCAACAATCCCATCGCCGTCAAGTTCTGCTGGCCGCACTCCATAATCAAGCCCAGCCACTCTTCCACCGAATGCTCAGCGCCCAGAGCCGCCATGGCACGGACGAACCATGCATCCAACGCTGCGTCGGTCTTGCCCAAGATTGCCGCATGGTGCGCATACGCCGCAGTACCGCGCAGTCCGAACAACAGCGTCGAGCGCAGGGAGACAATATCCGTATCGCCAACAAACAGCTGATCTTGCGGCATCACCTCGCCGCCGCCATCCGCCTTCACCGCTGCCAAAATCTTATCAATCTGCGCTTGCAGAGCCGGGCCGTCAAAGTTCACATTCGTGATTGTCATGAACAGGCCATCGAGGAACAGCGACCGCGTCGCCGCATCGGGCGCTTCGCCCTTCAAAGCTTTCGCCAACGCAATCAACGCCACAGTAATCTCATTCTGCAACGCCGCCACATCCGGCAACTTCCCGCATACTCCCTTAACGGTGCACCCCTTGCCGCCGAAAGTCTGCTCACACTGGAAACAAAACATAGCATGATCGCTCATAACCCTACCTCCTGTGTTGTAATGAAGCGGAAAAGTCTACCCCAAACCCCATCGCAAGTCAACACAAAAGCCCCACTTTCATCCCCAAACACCCTCATTACAGACAAAGCTTATTCCTTCAAAACTCGATATTTATCCTTGTATCGCTCTCCGTTTGTAGCGAGTTCACGACTCACAGACACATCATTTGCGCGATAAAAAAACAAACGTTCGTGCGTACGGCGCGGGGAATGCTTTTATGTACGATTGTGTGTCGAGTTTCGTACGTTCAAACGTTCGTGCGTACTGTCTTGGGGGAATAGTTGTGTACGATTGCGGGTGCGAAACAGTACGATCAAGGATGTGTGCGTACTGTTACACGGGTGTGAAAGGACTGTTTTGCGGGTGTGTGCGTACTGTCACACGGGTGTGAAACAAATGTGACACGGGTGGCAGATGGAGGCCTGAAAGACAGAAAAAAAGGCAAATGCCGCGGTGCACTTGCCTCACAAGCCTTAAATAGCGGTACAAATCACTATGGTAGGTTCGGCGAGGGCGCCATTACCCCACAAGGCACGCTCAGCGCGTACGCCCGACCCAACAATCGCGTCAATACAACCGTACACAACTTCGTCGATTTCATCGACCTCATAGACAATACCAGCGAGGGCGCCTGCGCCCCCAGAAAAGCTCCGGCAACAGTACGCGATCTCATCGACCTCAACGGCCTCACCGAAGTGAAAAACAGCGCAATAGCAAGGGCACCAGCAATAGAAAATAGTGTGAGCATGATAAAAAAGTCCTTTTGTGTTTCCAGTGGACTGCTCGCCGGCCAACGGGCTTGTCGTAAGTTAATGGCTCCTTGGAGCTTGGGTTTTCGTATGCGCAAAGCGTTAGTGACGAGCCACCCAATGGGGTCAACAGGACGCAGTTTAGCAGATTCATAGAAAGAGTCAAGCGTTTTTATCCGCGGTGAAATTCGCCTGTAATTCATCGTCTCTTTCAAGCGCTCACTGCTTATTGTGAGTCGATTTCGCATTATAATGTTGCTTTTTTGACCTCTTTATGCTATTTTGACGCCGTTTTCAATCCGATTTTAAGGACTGTTATGAAGAAGACGCCTGCTGCCAAGAGTGCCAAGCCTGTGGCTAAGAAAGCCAAACCTGTCGCAAAGACTCCCGAAAAGAAGTCGGCCTATGCCGCTGCCGGGGTTGATATCGACAGTAAAATGAGCGGCATCGAGACCATCAAGAAAATGGTCGGCGCAACCAAAACAAAAGGCGTTCTGGGCGGCATCGGCAGTTTCGGCGGACTCTTCGCATCGCCGGGCAAAGACTCCATCCTCGTCGCCAGTACAGACGGCGTCGGCACCAAGCTCAAAATCGCCGCGCTCATGGGCAAGCACGACACCGTCGGCCAAGACATCGTCAACCATTGCGTCAACGATATCCTTGTGCAAGGCGCCCTGCCTCTCTTCTTCCTTGACTACATCGGCGCCTCCAAGTTCGAGACGCCCGTCTTCAACGCCGTGATCTCCGGCCTCTGCAAAGCCTGCACCGAAAACGGCTGCGCACTCCTCGGCGGCGAAACCGCTGAAATGCCCGGGCTCTATCCCGAAGGCGAATACGACCTCGTCGGCACCATCGTCGGCACCGTCGCCAAGAAAGACCTTATCACCGGCGCAGACATTAAATCCGGCGACGTCATCATCGGCCTCCCTTCGGGCGGTCTCCAAACCAACGGCTACTCCCTCGCCCGCCGCATCGTGCTGGATCAATGCGTTTTCTCTCTCAAAGACACCCTCCCCGGCACCCGCTTTACCTTCGGTGAACTCCTGCTCGCCACACACAAGAGCTTCCTCAAGCCCATCGTTGCGCTCATGAAGAAGGTCAAGATCCGCGGCATGGCGCACATCACCGGTGGTGGCTTTACAGACAACATCCCGCGTGTGCTCCCCAAGAACCTCAACGCCATCATCGACCGCAGTTCTTGGAAAATCCCGCCGCTGTTCACCTTCCTCCAGCACGAAGGCAAAGTCGATACTGAAGAAATGTACCGCGTGTTCAACATGGGCATCGGCTACGTCATCATCGTACGCGCCGCCGATCTCACCAAGACCATGAAGATTCTTGAAGCCGCCAAGGAACGTCCTGTGGTTATCGGTAAGATCGCCCCCGGCCACAAGAAAGTCACCTACATCGACGCCTAAGCTGCCGCAGCTTTGCGCAGCTTAGAAATCATCAGCAACATCCGGCAGCGGCCGCTTATATTTAGGCCGTTCGCCGAATAGCACCGTCCCGAGGCGTAGCCAGCTGGCTCCTTCTTCGACGGCTATTTCATAGTCGCCGCTCATCCCCATTGATAGGTTGGGCAGTGAAATACCGTACAACGATTCCAGCTCATCACGCAATTCGCGCAACGCTCGGAAACAGGGCCGCACCGACTCCGGCTCCAACGTAAAAGGCGCCATCGTCATCAATCCTGTCAATGTGATCTGCCTGCACTCCAACGCCCGCTCTACCACCTCCGGCACAGCTTCCGGCGCAAGTCCGAACTTGCTCGCCTCGCCGGAAGTATTCACTTCGAGTAAAATCTCAGGCCGCGCACCGCACGCCTCCGCGCACCGTTCAATCTCCTCCAGCAGCCGCAACGAATCCACCGAATGAATCACCGAAAACAACTCCAATGCCGCCCGCACTTTATTCCGTTGCAAGTGTCCGATCAAATGCCACTGCGCCTGTCCCGGACACTCTGGCACTTTCCAAGCGGCTTCCTGGACCTTGTTCTCGCCAAGCACATTCAACCCGGCTTCCAACGCCTCACGTACCACATCCGGCCCATGGGTTTTTGTCACACCAATAATCTGCACAGCTTGTGCATCACGCCCGCTTCGCACACACGCCGCGATAATTTTTCCCTGCACCTCATCCAGAATCTCATTCAATGCGCGCATCTCAACCTCCGGCCTCGGTTTTGATCTCCTCCAACTCCATCCAGCGCTCCATCGTCCGCTCCAGCAATAGTCCCAGCTCTTCCAAACGCTTATGCACCCGCACGCTCTCAGCGGCATTCTGATAAACCTCGGGCTTCGTCATCGCCGCCGTCAAATCCGCCAGCTCCTGCTCCAACGCCGTAATCTGTTCCGGCAACGCTGCCAGTTCCCGCTGTTCCTTAAAACCGAATCGCCTGCCCTCGCCTTGCCGTACACGTGGGAAAGCCGCTTTAACCGTAGGCGCAGGTTTTGCTTTTGCTTCTGCCACCGCGTGCGCCGCTTGCACCTCACGATAGCCGCCCGGATACTCCGCCACGCGCCCATCGCCTTCCAGCACCAGCGTCGAAGTCACCACCTCATCCAAGAACGCGCGGTCATGACTCACCAACAGAATAGTTCCCTTGTATTCCGCCAACTGCTCCTCCAGCAAATCCAGCGTCTCAATATCCAGATCATTCGTTGGTTCGTCCAAGATCAACAAGTTGCCCGGATTCAAAAACAGCTTCGCCAACAGCAAGCGCGCCCGTTCTCCGCCCGACAGCGCACCAACAGGTGTCCGCACCCGCTCCGGAGTGAAAAGAAAGTCCTGCAGATATCCGAACGCATGCTTGCGCACGCCACCGACCGACACCTCTTCCTTGCCCTCGGCCAAGTTATCCAGCACCGAATCCTCTAGCCGCAACGTGTTGCGTAACTGGTCGAAGTAAGCAAACTCCACCCGCGTGCCCATCGTAATCTTGCCCGACGTCGGCTGCAGCTCACCGCATAACAACCGCAGCAACGTCGTCTTGCCGGAACCGTTAGGGCCGATAATACCGATACGTTCCCCTCGGGTAATGCGCGTCGAGAAGTCCTTAATCACCGCCGGGGCATCCCCATAGGCAAAGGACACATTCTCGACCTTCACAACCTGAACGCCTGACGCATCATCCGCCTTCAAACTCAACGTGCTGGTGCCAGAGCGCAGGCGCCGCGCCGCAAACTCATTCCGCAGTTTCAACAACGCTTGCACGCGGCCTTCGTTGCGTGTCGTCCGCGCTTTGACGCCACGCCGCAGCCATGCTTCTTCCTTCGTCAACAGCCGCTGCTTGCGCGCCCAATACACCTCTTCGTCGGCAAGCAGCTCTTGCTTGCGCCGCACAAACGTATCATAATCGCACGTCCAGCCCGAGAGCTGTCCGCGATCTAAATCAAACACCTGTGCCGCCACGCGCCGCAGAAAAGCCCGGTCATGCGTGATGAATAGTACTGCAAACTTTGCATTCGACAAGTACCGCTCCAACCATTCAATGCTTTCAATATCCAAATGGTTCGTCGGTTCATCCAACAACAGCAAATGCGGATCAGACGCCAAAGCCCGCGCCAAGAACACCCGCCTGCGCATGCCGCCGGAGAGCGATTCAAATTGTGCCGACGGTTCCAACTTCAACTCCGTCATAAACAGCGCCGCGCCCGGGTGATGGAAGTCATCATGCGGCACGGCAGCAGAAACAATCTCCTCCACCGTACCATGCAAACCGTCCGGCACATCTTGCGCCAGATAGGCTACACGCAAATCAGCCGGACGCACAATCTCACCGCTGTCAGGTTCCAGCGTTCCCGCCATGACTTTCAATAACGTCGATTTGCCTTCGCCGTTACGTCCGGTCACGCAAGCCCTGTTACCGGGCTGTACGCTCACACTCACATTGTCCAGCACCCGCGCCCCGCCGAACGACACCGTCACTTCATGTAAAGAAATCAGCGCCATCGCGCACCGCCCCCGCTTAAACTGCCTTGATCAACGCATACGGAATGCTCGGCATGAACGCCGACTGCACTTGCGTGAAGCCTGCCTCGTACAAAAGCCTCTCCGCCTGCTCCACGGTGAACACCCGCCCATAAGCCGATGTCAACCGCATATTCAACGAGAACAATCGCGCAAACAATGGTTGCGTACCATCTGCAGAAGTCATCAAATCAAACACATACGCTGTACCACCCTCACGCACCGCAGCCCGCAAAGTCTTGAACAGCGCTAGCGCCGTTTCATCATTCTCCTGATGCAGCGCACCGGAATACAACACATGGTCAAACACTCCCGGCAATACATCGCGCCGATAATCTCCCGGGACAAAGCGGATGGCAGGATTCCCGCCCGCCAGCTCTTTTGCCACAGCCAGCACATCCGGCAAATCAAATTGCGTCACCTGTAAGTTTGGATTCCGTTGCGCCAGCAAGCGGCTGAACGTTCCGCCACCGCACGCCAAATCCAACAAGCTCCCCTCCACCGTGCCCAACGCTGGCAATAGCTCCGGCGCTAACCCGGCCGCACGGCTGTCCATACCCAACACAAAGCGGCGCGTCCGCTCCGGGTCATTGCCTAAGTGTGCTTGCGGTGAAATCGCCGGCTGACCAGAACGCACTGTCTCCGCCAGTTTCCCCCACGTCGGATACAAATCCACATTATACCGCAATGCCCCCAGCATATTGTGTGGACTCTTCGCATCCAAGAAAACAGCACACTCCGGCGCCACAGAATAAACACCGTCCTTCTTTTCCAACAGTCCCATGCCTGTTAAAGCATCCAGCAAATCCCCTGCTGATTCCGACAAACCCAAATCAGCCGCCGCGCACGGTAAACGTTCAAATACCCCCAACGAGACCGCAGCGTTCAACGCCGCCGACCGCCAATATCCCGTTGACAAATCCATCAGTTCTTTAAAGGTCACTTCTTGCTCCTTCTACATCTCAAAATAAAAATATCATCATCCGGCGCCAGCTCACACTTCCAACCGGCTTTAACCATCGTCCGTTCAAAAATCTCCAAGCCCTCACGGCCAGGGTCAGCAATCCACGCTTCTCCCCCCAGCAACGTCAAACGTTCAATCGAGCAGACGAGCGCCGGGATATGCCGCTTCTCGTACAGCAAATCACTCCCCAACACAATCTCCGCCGACTCAAACGACACGCCCTCAAACGCTTCGTTCCAATCATATGTGTGGAATGCCAGCTCAACGTCATTAGCCTGCGCATTGCGTTGCAGCCATGACTCGGTACCGGCGTGAAAATCTGTTGCCAGCACCTGCGCACCACGCTGTGCCGCGACGATGGAGGGCAACCCCAATCCGCACCCCAATTCAATCACCCGCTTACCCGCAACGCGCGTACGCTTGGCGTGAATATAGCGCGCCAGCCCTTGCGCCGCCGGCCACAAAAAGGCGTAGTAGGGAATGGAGTCGACATCATTCGGCGAGCGTTCAATACACTCCTCCAAGAGCGGATCGATATCCGGCGGCGCTTGGATTAAAACAGACTGCCGCCCGAATTTGAATCGGACGGCAGCTTGCGTATTCACTGGATCGTTCTTCACTCGGTCACACGATCAATAGGTTTGACGCAGGTGCTTAATCTCAAGCGCTTTCTTGAACGCAATGAAATCTCCCTGTCCCTTCGGCTTGAAGGTTACTGTCTTAACAGTGCCCGGCAGCAGCGTGAAGCTGTTGTCAGAGAACTCACCTGCAATACCGGATGCATTCAACCACACGAAGAACGCCGGCTTGTCAGTGCGCACAGTCACTTCCCATGTGCCGTCCGTCTGCTTCTGCGCGAGAGCCGTCACATTCGCATCACCCAAGTCGCACATCTTGTAGTGGGTGAAGAACAAGTCATTGCAGACCGTCTCAACTGCCTCTGTGCCGGACTTGCCCTTCTGCTCCAACGTCAGAAACAGCTTGGCGCGCGCATCAGCATCACCGAACTCATCGGCCGTCAATGTCTTGATCAGCTTGGCGCTGCGTGCCGGAACAACGGTTTCGGGCAGCTTCACCTCCTTAGCGACCGCGCCATCAAACGTACGCGCAGTTACCGTGATCTTAGCAGTAACATCCTTAGCGCTGTCATTGATGGAATAAACAAGGATTTGACTGGCATGCTGTTCATCCGACGGCGCAACGAAAGAAGTGGAGTCAGAGACATCAAGCTGCTCGGCCTTCTTGTCACTCGGCACTGCCAGCACTGTCAGCGGCTGGAAGAAACGCTTGGCGTGATAGTGCAGATGTTTCCACTTGCCCGTATATTCCACGCTCGACCACGACGCCACCGGCCACACATCATTCAACTGCCAGTAGATCGTACCCATACAGCGCGGTTGCAGCGTCCGCCACCATTCCACAGCCGTCTTAATCGCAAGCGCCTGCTGCACCTGCGACAGATACAGCGTGTTCTCAAAGCCGACGGGATAGCGGAAGTAACGCGCCATCGTTCCCATGATACGTGCATTGCCGCCCTTGTCCTTCTGATGATGCTCGAAGTCCGGCGCAGTCGGATTCATCTGGTCCGGCGGACAGAACGTCTTCACCACATCCATCGACGAGAACGACTGGAAGCCGAACTCAGAGCAGAAACGCGGACGTACGTCGTAATAGGCATCAAAATCCTTATTTTCATGCCACACCGTCCAATAGTGCATATCACCGCGGTCGTCATCGTGCCAGCCGTCGCTGAAGTCCCCGGGCCCCGCGCACGGAGAGGATGGCCAATAAGTGCGGGAGTTGTCATATTTAGTAATCGCGCCAAACAGCACGCGGCTCAGGCGGTCATAGTTCACCAGATACAAGTCGCGGTTCTTGCGGCTCTCTTCATACCAAGTCAACGCGCCGATGCATTCGTTATCGCCGCACCAGATCGCAATCGAGGCATAATCACGCAGGCGGCGCAGCTGATGCGCCAGCTCGGCATCCACCTCGTCAAAGAACTCCTTCGTCGCCGGATACAGCGAGCAGGAGAACATGAAGTCGTGCCAGATCAATAAGCCCAACTCATCACAGAGCTCATAGAAGCAATCAGCCTCGAACTGCCCGCCGCCCCAGACACGGATCATGTTCATATTCGCAGCCTTGGCCGACTCCAGCAAATCGCGGTAACGCTCAGGCGTCTGGCGGGTCTGCAGCGCATCGCACGGAATCCAGTTCGCGCCCTTGCAGAACAGATCAATGCCGTTGATACGGAACGTCATGCTCATTCCCGGACGCGCACGCTTGTCGCCCTCGTCGGGCTTGTTCACAACTTCAATCGTCCGCAAACCGATTTTGCGCGCCAGCGTGCTGTCGCCGAGGCTCACCGACATATCATACAAATGCTGATCACCCATACCGGCCGGCCACCACAGCTGCGGCTTCTCAATCGCCACCACCGGCGCCGTCACTTTGTTGCAGCCCTTCTTCAGCGTAACCTTCTGCGTAACTTCCTTATCGCCGATCTTCACCTTCAGCGGAACCTCGCAATCCTCGGCAACCGTCGCATCCACCGTCACAGTGACTTCGCAACGGTCCTTGCCATGCACCTGATCCGAATACACATAATCAATCCGCGCACTCTCAGTACCGCACAGCTCCACCTTACCACACAACCCTACCGACATCAACGAAATGCCCCAGTCCCAGCCGCCGTTACACGCCGGCTTACGGATAAACTGACTAAAGCGGAAACAGTTCGACGGAATCTTATACGGAATCTTCTTCGAAAGCTCCTCGCCGATCTTCTCCGCGCTCTTGAACTCAAAGCGGATTTTATTCGCCCCCACCTTCAACAGCGGCTTCACATCATAATCATACCGGCGGAAACGGTTCCCCATCTCTCCGAGCTTCTGATCATTCACAAACACCGTCGCAAACGTATCCACATGCTCCAGCCGCAGATTGATCGCCTTACAAGCCAGCAGCTTCGGCGAAACCTCAAACGTCCGCTCCACCGTCCACTCCGTCTGGCCGATCCACTGCGCCTGCTCCTCATTACGCGCATAATACGGATCCGGAATCTCCTTCGCCGCCAGCAATGCCGACTGCACATCGCCCGGCACCACCATCTCAACCGCGCCCTTCGACTTATCCGTCGGCCGCGCCTGCCATACGCCTGACAAATCCATCACAACCTCCGCTTGAAGCCCCAAAGCCCCCAACACCACAGCAACCATTACACTCTTCATTACAACCTCCGCAAACACAAACTTCCCCGAGTATACCACACCCACCGCCTAAACAAAAGCCAAAATCCACCCCTATCAGCCCAAAACACTCACCGCTCCCAAAAGTCCAACACATGCGGCTCATCCACCCCCGACACCACGCTCCGATACGACAACTTCACCACAATCCCCTCGATTTTCTTAAACCCATACTTCACTAACAACGAATCCGTCGACAAATACCCCTCCGGCCGATACGGCGAATCCGCCTCCGTTCGAATCGTCATCACCGACATCCTCGGCAAACCAAACTCCTTCAACAATCCCAATGCATAGTCAAAGAAATGTGGAAACAACCCCTTCCCCCTATATTCCTTCTCCAGAATCGCCTCACCAATATATAGATAATCCTCCACCCTCAACCCCTGCTTCACAAACGGCGCCTTCATATACTCCGCCTCATCCCTCAACGGAATAAACGTACACATCCCACACACCCTCTCCCCATCAAACACAACCAACACGCGAAAGTTCTTTGAGGCAAAATACGTCTCAAAATACTTCTCCTCATCCTCCACACACCCCTGATACAAATACGGATACTCCGCAAAATTCTCAATCCGCAACCGCATCAAATCCCCCGCATACTCCCGTGCCTCATCCCCCGCCAACGCCACAAACCGCAACCCATCCACTTCATGCACCAACATACAACCTCCTCACTTACAAACACTCAAAATAAACCTTCACCAACTCCTGCACCCGCGGACCATGACAGCCATAAACCCTCAGCCACTTCTTCAAGAACGCCCCCAGCCAACCCAACTCACCGGTAGCCGTCGGTGTCCACAACCGATCCCGGTTCCACTCCAAAAACTTATTCGCCAAACAATCATCCACCCGCTCCGAATCCATTGCCAAAGCCGCGACAAACAAACCATCCCTAAAATCCTCCGGCACCACCTCCACAAGACGGCACACTGCCACATCACCGCCCGACATACAAGCCAGATATCCCAACAGAAAGAAATCATTCTCGAAGCTGCTCCAATCGCGCCCGGCAATCAACGGCTCAACCAACTCCGCCACACAATGCCCACGCTTCGCTAACAACTTCGCCAGTTCCCCACCCAACTCCGTACCGCACGGCAATTCCCCCGAAATAAACGCCTCCAACACCTCCCGACACTCCGCCTCCGAACACCCATCAAAAACCGACTCCGCCACCCAAACCGCCGGTGCCCCGCTAATATCATAATGAGGATACTCCTCCGACGGCAACACCCCCTCCAGCGCATACCCCTTCCCCGAGTTAATCTCCTGCACCAACTCCAAAAAACGCTCACCCGACCACTTCACCATCACCCTCCCTTAAACTACCATTACGCCCGCTTAACTCCGAAACAGCAACGCTAATTCTCAAGGAGAACTGTCGATGAATAGTATTCCAAAATATGACGAATTGCTTTTTCATATGAAACCTTCCCTACATCTACATTTTGATCTTGTTTCAAAAATGTGGATAAATAGTACTCCTTTCATTCAGACAAAGCAAGCATCATCGATTATCTCCAACACATATTTACCCTACACAACGTGCTTGGCGAACACAACCCTCGCCCCACTTCCAAAGGGTAAGACATGAAGATGTCTATTGGCACTTTCACCGAAACCACCACTGAATAATAGCACCGCAACCTGCAGGGAAATAATATCTTACACTTTACAATAAGAACCCTGCTGTGGGCGCGCGGTTATTCTCTGCTTGATGGAATGGGGGGAGTTTGTTATAATGGAGGTCATGCAGGATAAGTCACATAAACCGGTGGATGTTGTGGAAACTCAAACGTTGCGTCTTGAGCTTCCGTCCGAGGGTTTGTGTCTTGAAAAAGGGGGCGTGCTGCGGGAGGTCACCGTTGCGTATGAACGGTCGGGCGTATTGGCGCCGGATAGGAGCAACGTGGTGTTTGTCTGTCATGCTTTGACGGGTGATGCGCATGTGACGGGGTTTCGTCCGGGTGATGATCCGGAGGGGCATCCGACGGGGTGGTGGAATGATGTAATCGGCTCCGGGTTGGGGATTGATACGGAGCATTATCATGTGATTTGCGCGAATGTGCTGGGGGGGTGTTCCGGCACGACGGGACCGGCGTCAGTGAATCCTGAGACGGGCAAGCCGTATGGTTCCGCGTTTCCGGAGATTACGGTTGGCGATATTGTCGATGTGCATGTGTTGCTGCTGCGGCAGCTGGGGTTTGAAAAGATTTGCGCGGTGATCGGCGGCAGCTTCGGCGGAATGCAGGCGTTGGAGTGGGCGGTGCGGTATCCGGAATCGTGCGGGAATACGATTGTGGTTGCGGCGGCAGCGAGTTTGAGTTCGCAGGCGTTGGCTTTTGATATCATCGGGCGGCAGGCGATTGTGCAGGATCCGAACTGGGGTAATGGCGATTATTATGCGAGCGAGAGTCCGGATGCGGGTTTGGCGCGCGCGCGGAAACTGGCGCATATTACCTATCTGTCGCAAGACATGATGAAGGATAAGTTTGGACGCGCCAAGCAGAAGGAGTGGATCGAGCGCGATGAGTCCTTCCATGCGTCTGCCCGCAAGATGTTCCGCTCGTATTTTCAGGTTGAGAGCTATCTTGAGCATCAGGGCGAGAAGTTTATCCGCCGGTTTGATGCGAACTCTTACCTGCATATTACGCGGGCGATGGATGAGTTTGACCTCGCGGAGAAGTATGGCAGCCTGGAGAAGGCGATGAAGCGTATTGACTCGCGCGTGATGTTGATTGCATTGAGCGGAGATTGGCTGTTTACGGCGGAACAGGCGGAGGAATTGGTGGGCGCGTTGTTGGCGCAGCATAAGCATGTGTCGTACTGCCAGCTGGATGCGCCTGCGGGGCATGATGCGTTTTTGACGCACACGAAGGAGTTGAAGATTGTCGTGCGGGCATTTATGCCGGCACACCGTTATCCGCATACGCCGGAAAAACCGACGCCTGAACATGAGTCGATCGTCAGCATGGTGCCGCAGGGTGCGCGGGTTTTGGATTTGGGTTGCGGCAACGGCGAGTTGCTGGCGTTGTTGAAAGTGCGACGGCAGGTGGCCGGCTTAGGGCTTGAGATCAACTTGGGCGATGTGGTGCATGCGATTCACATCGGGCAGGATGTGCTGCGTGCTGATATGGATGAAGGGTTGGAATCGATTCCGAGTCAGGCGTATGATGTGGCTATCTTGAGCGAGACCCTGCAGGTGGTGGATCAGCCGGAGTATGTGATTAACCAGTTGCTGCGCATTGCGAAGGAAGGTGTAATTTCGTTTCCGAACTTCGGCTACTGGGGCGTGCGTTTGCATTTGGCGGTGCGTGGCACCATGCCAAAGGGACGCCATATTCCTTACGAATGGTATAACACGCCGAACATCCACTTGTTTACGCTCGCCGACTTCCGGAAGATGTGCAAGGAGAAAGGAATTATCATCCGCGATTTACACTGTCATGCCAACCGCCCCCTTTCGCGGTTAGCGATTAAACTCGGCTTGAAGAATCTCGCATCGGAACGTGTGATTGTGCGCATTGCAAAAGGATAAACGCATGAATGACTGGCTAGATAAACGGCTTGATGAACTGACGGCGGCGTTGTCGCCTTGCCGTGAATGCGCCGCAATAGCCAATACCGCGCGTGAGGTGGACTTGCCCGGGCGCAAGGCTGTTGTGGCTGTTTTGGACGACCTGATGAGCGTTCTCTTTCCGGGCTGTCACGGACACGCGCCCATCGCACACGAAACATGTGAGGCACAGCTCAAAACCAGCCTGCGCACCATCGCCACTGCGCTGCAAGATCAAACCCGCCGCGTTTTTGTCTACCAGTGTAAATACGACCGTTGTATCGATTGCGGCGATTGCCGTAAAGCCGCCAATGAAGCCGTCGCAGCATTCCTAGAGCATTTGCCGGCCATCCGTGAAATATTGCACCAAGATATTCAAGCCGCATATGAGGGTGACCCCGCAGCACGCTCGGCCATGGAAGTGGTCATGAGCTATCCGGGGCTGTATGCCATTGCGGTCCATCGTTTAGCACATGCCCTCTATGCACAAAAGGTGCCGCTGATTCCGCGCGTGATGAGCGAAGAGGCGCATTCGCGCACCGGCATTGACATCCATCCGGGAGCTACAATCGGCCCGGGATTCTTCATCGATCACGGCACTGGCGTGGTAATCGGCGAGACCTGCACCATCGGCACAAACGTCAAGCTTTACCAAGGCGTCACGCTCGGCGCACTCAGCTTTGAGAAGGATGCCGAGGGCCATTTGGTCAAGGGCGTCAAACGGCATCCCAATGTCGAAGACAATGTAGTCATCTACGCAGGCGCAACTATCTTGGGCGGCGATACCGTTATCGGCAAAGGTGCTGTCATCGGCGGCAATGTCTGGCTCGTGCATTCGGTTCCTCCCGGCGCGACTGTTTACAATCAACAGCCAGCCCCCCGTATTAAGACTCAAACAAACACCGAGGAATAGGCGTCATGACCGAACGTGCTCTGCAGCAGTATCTGGCAAAAGAAAAGAAACGTGTAGACCGTCTGCTGGACGCGGCATTGCCCAAGGCCAATGAACGCCCGGAGCTACTCTCGCAGGCAATGCGTTATGCGGTTTTCGCAGGTGGTGGCGGCAAGCGTTTGCGTCCGATCTTGTGCCTGATGTTGGCCAAAGCATTTTCCGGCAGCGACGAAGCCGCCGAACCTGCTGCAGTGGCGTTAGAACTTTTCCACAATTACACGCTGGTGCATGACGACCTGCCCTGTATGGATAATGATGCCATGCGCCGAGGCGAACCAGCCGTACACAAACAGTTCGGCGAATGGCAGGCGGTACTTGCCGGCGATGCATTGCAGCAGTTGGCGTTTCGCGTGCTGGCCTTGAATGAATCCAAACGCGCTCAAACGATTCTAGCACTCTTTTCTGACAACAGCGTGATCAAAGGACAAGTGGAAGATCTGCTTTATAACAAACAGGCGACACGTGAGCAGTTGGATTACATCCATCAAAACAAAACAGCTAACCTTTTCTTTCTATCAACGCTTTTGGGCGTCTATGCGGCAGGTGCGCGCATGCCCTCCAAGGCTCTGAGAGCCGCAGGCGTGTTTGGTTATTTGCTAGGCATTGCGTTTCAAATCGTCGACGATCTATTAGACGCATCGGATGGAAAGACGCAGAAGGAACTCTCCATCCTGAACCTGATGAGCGTAGCAGAAGCTCAAGCACTCGCCGCGCGTCATACGCAAACCGCACTTGACCAGCTCAACGCTTTTACGAAAGAACCCGCCGCATTACAAGCTTTGACTAAATGTCTTCTGAAGCGGGTAATATGAAGAAGATTTGTTTCTTTTCCAACAACAATATCGGCTTAGGATTCAGTGGCGGTGACCGCATCTTCACCGAGCTGTTAAAAGGCTGGAAGCCGCATGCGGAAATGATGCTCCTCGGCTCAGAAGAAGCCATCACCATCTCCCGCCGAAACGGTGTTGACGTTACATTCCTGCAATCAGCCCCCCTCAACCCCAATCCGCAATGTGGTCTTTTCTCTCTCTTAACGCATACATGGCGGAGAATAAAAGCAGGCATCCAAGCTCTCAAAACATATTCAAATGAACTGCAGAATGTCGATGCCGTTTATTCTGTTTCTGATTTTTGGCCGGACTTTCTGCCTGCACTTGTATTGAAACGCCGCAGACCGGATATCTGCTGGATTGCAGGCTACTATCTTTTCACCCCTGCCCCCTGGAGCAAAGAAACCCCTTACAAAGGAAAGCAACGCCTGCGGGGACTCATCAGTTGGTTGATGCAGCGGCCTTCGTATTTCTTAGTCAAACGATATGCCGATAAAGTCTTTGTCACGAGTGAGCCGGATGTGCAATGTTTCGTGACGAAGCGGCGGTCTCGTGACAACGTACTGATTATTCAAGGCGGCGTCGATATTACCGCACCTCAACGCTATCTAGCCAGCGGCAATATCACTCCAATTGAAAAGCGTCACTATGATGCCTGTTTCATTGGGCGCCTGCATTATCAAAAGGGTGTGCTAATCATATTGGACATCTGGCATCTGCTCTGCAACGTACGCCCAAAGGCAAAGCTTGCCATGATTGGCGATGGGCACCTAAAGAATGAAGTACGTGACAAAATAATAGCGTTAGGGTTGCAGGATAATGTCGAGATGCTCGGGTTCTTGGATGGTGAGCGCAAGTTCGAAGTCTTCAAACAAAGCAAGCTCATGGTGCATCCTTCGACTTACGACAGCGGTGGCATGGCAGCGGCAGAAGGTATGGCTTGGCGGTTGCCGGGAGTATCGTTTGACTTAGAGGCACTCAAAACCTACTACCCCAAAGGCATGGTAAAGATACCTTGCTACGATGAACAGCAATTCGCCGATGCAATCTTACGTCTCTTGACCGACAAGGCATTCTACGAGCAATATGCCGAGGAAGCGTTGTCGTTGATTCTTGAGGTATGGGATTGGCGCAAACGCGCAGAGCGGGTTTGGCAAGCGTTGCAATTCGACACGCCCCCTACTGCGTAGCAGAGGGGCAATAAGCGCGGATTGGGCAATCGGCGCAAACGGGATTACGTGGCCCGCAGCGGGTTTGACCGAATGCCACCAACACCGAGTTCCAGCTCTTCCAATATTTAACAGGCAGGATTTTACGAAGTGTCATTTCAGTTTCAAGCGGAGTCTTCGTCTGAACAAGTCCCAAGCGGTTGGTAATGCGGTGAACATGCACATCAACACAAATAGCCGGTTTATCAAAGCCCAACGCCACCACCAGATTAGCGGTTTTGCGCCCGACTCCCGGCAATTCACACAATGCCTCAACGGTATCAGGCAACACACCATCAAACTTCTCATCCAGCACAGCAGGCAACGCTTTTAGATGTTTTGCTTTCTCGCGATAGAACCCGACCGGATAAATAAGTTCCTCTAATGTCTTTACAGGCAATGCCGTCAGATCCTTAGGCACATCCACTTTATCAAACAATCTCCTGCAGGCGGCGGCAGTAGTAGCATCTTTTGTTCGTGCGCTGAGAATTGTACCCACCAATATTTTAAAGACATCATGTGTCTGGGCAGCCACCAAATCAATCACCGGCGCAGGATGCGTTGTGAACGCCCGCATCAAAGCACGATGCACTGCCGGAATATCTTTTACAGTCACACAAAGCCCGCGAGAATGTTATTTTTTGACTGGCACGACAGGCGCAGGCAGCGCACCCATGGGCGGCGGAGGCATCTTTTCTTTGATTAAGGCCAACAGCTTTGTAATTTGCGCCGGGGTCAGGTTGTCACGGAGGATAGCGATCTTTTTAACGTCCAATACAGCAATAGCCGTGCGTAGCTCTCCAATCACTTTTGTTTCATCAACCAACGGCTTGAGGTCTGCCGTCTTTGTCGTCAGCGTATTAATTGCCAACTGATAGTTACTCTTCATTTTTTCGCGCAGCTCATTGCGTAACTTCTCTTGCTCAGGCGCAAGCTTATCATATTCTGCCTGAATCGTAGCGAGCGTCGCATCGCTGACGCCGACATCCTTAGCCACTTCCGGACGCAGTAAAAATTGCACCAGCCGTTGATTAGGTCCGGCATGGGGTGAATCCATACGGGAAGTGCCAAGTGGGCGAGGCATGTTGGAAGGCACTGAAGACCTATGCTGTTCTTGAGCAAAACAACAGGTTGCAATCAGCAAAAAGCAAAGAGGCAATATCTTCATGACGCGTTCTCCTGCGTAGGATAAACGGAAGAAAAGCCTTTTTATTGGAGGCTTTTAAGCACGTGTTCAAGTTTTATGCTACGCGACGCTTTTAGCAATACTGTGTCCCCTGCCCGCACGAATTCTCTGTTCCTTGCAGCAGCAGTAGCCGAGTCCGGGAAATAAAGAACACGATCGCCAGGATACCCGGCTTCCATCGCCCCACGCGCAAGTTCTTTAGCGGCTTCACCGACAATTACCAGCAACCGCCACGGGCCATTTCCAGCCTCTTTGCCGACCCGATAATGCAACTCCATCGAAAAAGCACCCAACTCAAGCATATCCCCCACAACAGCCACACGCGACTGCGCGGGTGTGTCGGCAAAAGTCCGCAAGGCGCACGTCATACTCAAAGGATTCGCGTTATAGGCATCATTGATGACTTCGACTTCACCGTGTTTGGTTCGCTCCCAACGCATTGCCGGCGGCGTGAACCCGGCCAAGCCTTTACAAATCAACTCATGGGAGAGGCCAGCCTCACGTGCTGCCGCATAGACCAGCAATAAATCTATCTTATTATGCTGCCCGGGCAAACCGACATCCGGCAAATCCAGCTTGGAGGCCGTATAGTCTGCCCGCTCATCCGCAAGCGAGACGCTCACCACGCGCCCCTTTGCCGCTGCGGCTAAACGCGGGAACATCGGGTCATCCAACAATGCCACACAGTACCCGTTTGATGGCACCGCACGGAAAAGCTCCGCCTTTTCGTCGGCAATCGCTTCGACCGAGCCAAAGTACTCAATGTGCACCGGCGCAATACAAGTGATAATCGCCGCCGCTGGCAGCATGCATGCTGCCAGCGGAGCAATCTCGCCCGGATGATTGGTCCCCGCCTCAATCATGGCGTAGCGGACATCCCTTGGCAGATTCAAGATAGTCAACGGCAAGCCAATGTCATTGTTGTAATTGCCCTGCGTCGCACCCGTGACTCCAGCCGCAGAGAACACCGCCGCCGCCAGTTCTTTCGTCGTTGTCTTGCCGGCACTGCCCGTCACGCCTAGCGTAAAACAGTTCAGCTGCTGGCGATAGGCCGCCGCCTCGGTGAACAACGCCTTGCGCGTATCTTCAAACACGCGAAATTTGCGCCCGATCAATTCAGGCGGCACTTGCCAATCCGCACAGACCCACGCTTCCGCCGCGCCCAACTCAAAGGCCAGCCTCACATAATCATGCCCGTCGAGACGCTCGCCGCGCAGTGCAATATAAGTATCGCCGGGTTTAAGCTTGCGGGTATCTTGCGTCAGCATAACAGGCTCCGGCTCAATTATTGACTTGTTGTTCCAACCGTTGATTCAAGTCATACGCATACAGCGCATCCAGCAGCTCGCCCAACTCGCCCTCAACAATACGGTCGAGCGAGTAGAGCGTCAAATTGATACGGTGATCCGTCAAGCGGTTCTGCGGAAAGTTGTACGTACGGATACGCTGCGATCGGTCGCCCGACCCGCGTAGGTCGAGACGCGTCGCCCCTGCCTGCTCGTTTGCCGCACTGCGCCGTTGTTCCAAAATACGTGAACGCAGCACCTTCATCGCCTTCGCCTTGTTCTTATGCTGCGAGCGCTCGTCCTGACACTGCGCCACCAATCCCGTCGGCAAGTGCGTGATGCGGATTGCCGAATAGGTCGTATTCACGCCCTGCCCGCCATGCCCGCCTGCACAGAAAATGTCGATGCGCAGCTCCGACTCCGGAATGACCAAATCATCCTCTTCATCGGCCTCCGGCAAAGCAATCACCGTCGCGGCAGAGGTATGAATACGCCCCTGCGCCTCTGTCACCGGCACGCGCTGTACGCGATGCCCGCCGCTCTCAAACTGAAACCGTCCATACGCATTCTCGCCGGTGATGCTGAAGATGATTTCCTTATACCCGCCAATCTCCGTCGGGCTTGCATCCAGTACCGAGATCGTGTAATTATTCTCGTCACAGTAACGCGAATACATCCGGAAGAGCACTGCCGCAAACAACGCCGCTTCATCCCCGCCCGTTCCTGCACGGATTTCAAGCATCGCCGGACGGCCCTCCAACGGATCCTGCGGCAACAGCCCAGCCATCAGCTTTTGCTCATACTCCACCAAGAGAGGCTCCAAGCGCGCCACTTCATCCGCGGCCATCTGCGCCATATCGGGATCATCGGCAGAATCCGCCAGCAACTTACGTCCGGCCTCTAACTCCTCTTGCGTATTAAAGTAGTTGTTGACCGTCGCCTCCAAACGTTTCAGCTCGGAATGCCTGCGCACGGTCTCCTTATAAAGTTTTGCATTGCCCAAGACGGCGGCATCCGACAGCGCCGCCTCCAAAGCCGGCAATTCAGCCAGCCGCTTATCCAATTGTTCACGGGAAAAGTTCATATGATTTACACGCCCGCAGGCATTCCCTCAATCTTAAAATGAAAAGACCGGCTCGCACAGAACATGTGCACGGCCGGTCCCTCCGTAACGTCCGAAGAAATCGCTTACGCTTTTTTCTTGCCGTAGCGCTTCATGAACAAATCAACGCGGCCCTCAGTATCCATCATCGTATTCTGCCCCGTGAAGTAAGGGTGGCAAGCGGAACACGTATTCACGCTCATAGTTTTGACGGTCGAGCGGGTTTCAATAGTATTGCCACACGCGCAGGAAATTGTCGCGGTGTCGTAATTAGGATGAATGTCCTTCTTCATAATAAGCCTCAAGTCTTTTGAAAGGCCGATAGTTTAACATGTTACGCGATTTTTGCAAGTATCAAATGCTCATCAGCGGAAAATCTTGTGACCGATGCCCCATTCTGCTATACTGTGGGCAACAAAGGAAAGCATCCATGGGCGCCGAACTCAAAGTCATCTCCTGCTTCATCCCCCGCGAATCCGCCGACCCCTTCCTCGAAGTGCTCGACAGCGAACTCTTTACCCCCACCATCTGGGAAAACGTCGAAACCGGCCAGACCCGCCTCGACGTCTTTCTCGAAGACCCCAATACCGTCCAACCCGTGCTCACCGCACTCACCGACGCCGCCAGCATCCTCGAACTCCCCCTCACCCCCACCATCTCCTCCCTGCGCGATGAAGACTGGCAAGAAGCCTTCAAACGTTTCTTCCACGTCATGCGCGTTTCCCGCCGCCTCGTCGTGCGCCCCTCCTGGGAAGACTTCTCCCCCGAACCCGACGACCGCGTCATCACCCTCGACCCCGGCATGAGCTTCGGCACCGGCCAACACGGCACCACCCAAGCCTGCCTCTACTTCCTCGACCAAATCGCCAACGACGGCCCCCTCAACCGCTCCGTCCTCGACATCGGCTGCGGCTCAGGCATCCTCGCCATCGGCGCCGCCCTCCTCGGCTTCAACCCCGTCAACGGCTTCGATAACGACCCCGACGCCGTCAAGATCGCCCTCGAAAACGCCGCCCTCAACCACGTCCAAATCTCCTTCACTACCGGCGACCTCGCTGAGACTGCCGACGCTGCTGACATCGCCGTCGCCAACATCCTCGCGCCTGTACTCATCACCTACGCCGCCCCCGTCACCCGTGCCGCCAAGAGCGACCTCATCATCTCCGGCATCCTCGACGAACAATATCCCGCCGTCCTCGCCGCCTACCAAGCCCAAGGCTTCCACGAAGTCCAAAACCGCCTCATCAACGGCTGGCGCAGCGGCTGGCTCAAACGCACCCGCTAAACCCGCCAACACTCAGGAGACCCCGCCATGGCCAAGAAAAAATCCCCCCTCCTCAGCTGGTCCAAACGCCTGCTCATCGTAGTGCTCATGTGGATCATCGCGCTCATCGCCTGCCTCAACCTCGAGCACATCAAAGGCATGTTCGAAAGCGCCAAATCCTTCACCGATACCCTCAAACTCATCCAAACCTACGTCTACGGACTCGAAGCCTCCTGGCTCGGCAAACTCGCCGCCGCCTGCACCGGCAAAGAACTCCAAATCGACTGGGACAGCACCCCCGGCAAAACCCTCTACTTCACCCTTTGGGCCGCCTACCTCGCCCTCAGCGGCTGGGTCATCTGCGAACGCCGCAAACTCATCCTCCCCGCCATCCTCATCCTCCTCGCCATCCTCCTCGCCACCACCACCCAAGGCTGCCGCACCATCTGGCAAGCCTGAGCAGAAAATCACTCATGTTGGGACTGCATATTGCCATCCATTATGCACTGGTTGAAGCCGCATCCAAAAGAGACGATTCGACAGTTGTACTCACTCCGCTGCCCGACCTTCAGACGGCACTTCCAGAGCCCTTTCATCTCCTCAACAAGCATGTTGTTAAGAAAACGACAGCGATAGGTTTTCGCTCCGATAATGACCCCAAGCGAACCGAACGTATTTGGACCTCCTACAAAGTCAAGGGTGCCTCTCGTACGCCGTACGCAACACACGCTCAACTGGATTGTAACGATCAGCTAATCCTTTACCGTTACTATTCACAAGATGATTATTGGAATCCTTGGGGCATGACCTTCTACTGCGATGCCTACGCATTTGATCTCCGTTGTTGCAGAGACGTCTACTTCATTGCCCTATGCGACAAATCTGGTTTTATGATTGATGGATTTATAAGCGGAAGCAACGGCTCCAACGAGATTAATCCCGCCAATTCAATCCTACTCCAAAAATGTCGCGAATGGGATGAACTGCCAAAGACAACAAACAGTCAGCAAGTCTCGGACATCATCAACGCTGTCACGAAAGATATTCCGTTAACCGACCCCAACGACCCCACCATCACCCGCAGTGCCGACGGCAAACAGATCAGCCGCAATGGAATCCTCATCCTCGACATCCAAACCAACGGTTCATCCACCACCCGCACCTACCCTCTCAAAGACGGCTACGCCTTCGTCGAGATTGATGCCGACGGTGATTGCCACTTTGAACACCTGCAATTCACCCGCAACGGCACCGTTCAAGAAGTCCTCCGCCGCCACCCCGATGGCCGCGTGACCTATATTCCGGCTCCGTAAAATAGAATTTTCACTCACGTCGCGTGACAGGAGGCAATGTTACTTCCAAATGACAGTAACGTTACTCAGCGGTGGAAGTAATGTTACTCCGAACTGTGAGTAATGTTACTGACAGCCGAAAGTAACGTTACTAAAAAGCCACAGTAACGTTACTCACATTCCTATTACGGGTTGCATACATCTGCGCGACTCAAATGAAAAAATATTCCGACCTGAGGCAATAAATACCACGCCCCTATTCATCGCTCATTGCGGCGATAATCCCCAGCAGCACAAACGACACCACCAAACTGCTCCCCCCGTGACTGATCAACGGCAACGTAATCCCCGTCATCGGAATCGCCTTCACCACGCCCCCGATATTCAACAACGCCTGCCCCGCAAACACCGTCACTAGCCCCACTCCAAACAACCGCACAAACGTCACCTTCTGCGCCGCGGCCGCCGCCAACCCCCGCCAAGCCACCGCCGCATAAACGGCCAACACCCCAACGCATCCGGCAAAACCCACCTCCTCCGCCAACGCCGCATACACAAAGTCCGATGTCACAATCGGCACAAACTGCGGCGAGCCTCCCCCCAGTCCCGCGCCGAACAATCCCCCTGCATACATCGCCGACAGCCCCTGCAACAACTGCCACCCCTTCCCCGTTGGATCGCCAAACGGATCGCGCCAAATCTCAAACCGTACCGCCGCATGCGACGCCATCAACGGTACCGCCACCGACGCGGCACAAATCCCCACCGCCCCCAACACCAACCACCGCACCTGCCCCGACGCCGCAAATACCGCCGCCACAAACAACACATCCAGCACCACCAACAAACCAAAGTCCCGATGCAACAGCACCAGCCCATTCACCGGGACCCACAAACACCCCAACACCAACAGCTCCCGCCACGACGGTGCGCCTTTACCCTTACTCAAAAAACCCGCCAAGAACAATGCCGCCAACGGCTTCACCACCTCAGTCGGCGACAAAAACCCTTGCACATACAGCCCCCCCCGGAACCGCTGCCCTACCACCAACATCCCCGCCAACACCGCCAACATCAACCCATACGACGGCCACGACAACACCCGCAGTCCTCCGCACCGTCCCCGTTCCAAACACACCGCCGCCAACGCAAACCCAACCACCCCCAACCCATACGGCAGGAAGGGCTTCAAGTTCTCAAACGAATACACCTCCGACACCATCCGCGCCTGCACCAACAACCCCAACCCCGCCAGCAGAAATACCCCCGCCAGCAACGCCGCATCACCCCTCCAGCGTCCGACCAGCAACACAACCAACACCCCCAGCAGCGACCCCACAAAGATTAACGCCGGAATCCCCCACCCCGCATCAATCCCATCCGACACCCGCGGCATCGACGCCAACAGCACCCCCAACCCCGCCGCGAAACACACAGCCGGCACGCACAAAAATAAAAACAGCCGCTTCATCAATCCACCAACTTCAACCGCTTCGCCTCAACCAACACCTTCTTCGCCACCGGCACCGCCGCCGCCGCGCCAAAACCCCCATGCTCCACCAACACCGTCACCACCAGCTGCGGATTCCTCTCCGGCGCGAAACACGTAAACCACGCATGATCCTCCCCCTTCGTCTGCGCTGTCCCCGTCTTCCCGCACACCGATAATCCCGCCACATCCGCCCCGCGCCCCGTCCCCCGCACCACCGCCTGCCGCATATACCCCGCCACCTTCCGTGCCGCCGCCTCCGAAAACAACCTCACCCCATTCTGCTTTTCACCCCTCTTCACCGGCTCCAACGACGGCGGCTGCAACACCCCGCCATTCGCCACCGCCCCCGTCAACAACGCCACATGCAACGGCGTCAGCAACACCTCACCCTGCCCGATCGCCCCATAAGCCAACTGCCCCGGCTTCGCCCGAAAATCCGGCAACACCGGGCGCGCCGTTCCCATTGAAGCCTCCCCGCACGCCAGTACCACAAACGGCGCAAACAACCTCTCCGCCGCCGACGCCACCACATCACCCCCCAACGCCACCCCCAACTGTGCAAAGAACACATTCGACGAATGCACCAACGCATCCTCCAAACCAATCCGCCCCCAACCCTTCCAGCTCCGCCCCTCCCTTTGTGCCGCATAAAACTCACTATCCCGAATCCACGGCGAACTCGCATTCACCCGCCACCCCTCGCCCGGACACGCAAACGACCAACTCTTCCCCTGCTCCGCCGCCAACGCCGCGACAAATACCTTGAACGCCGACCCCGGCGGATACAGCCCCTGCAACGCCCGATTAAACGCCGCACCCTCCGCATCATCGCGCCAAGCCCCCTTCACATCCCCCGGATCAAACCCCGGCGAACTCACCAACGCCAACAACTCCCCCGTCTGTGGCCTCGCTACCACCACCGCCCCCCTGCGCCCCTCCAAACAATCATACGCAAACCCCTGCAGCCGCGCATCCAACGACAACGACACCGACTCCGCTTCCAACAGCTTCTTCCCCACCCCCGCGCTCACCCCCTGCGGCACTGTCAAAAGCCTCACATCCAACACCCGCTCCACCCCTGACAACCCATACTGCCGGTTGAAGTACCCAATCGGATGTACCCCCGCAATCCCCAGCAACGACCGCCGATTCCAATCATCATTCAAATCCGGCGCCACCAACACCCGCCCCCGCCAATCCAAAATCGCCCCCCGCACCACCCTCGGCGCATTCGATTCCACCCGCTTATTATACCGGCTGTAGAACCGCACAAACCGCACATCGCGGAAGCCCCACACCTGCCACTGTGCCTGCGCCAAACACACCCCCACGAACCCCGCCGCCAACAACAACGCCAACACCCGTACAGCCCACACCCCGCGCTTCGCGCGTACGCCACCGCCCCGCCCGAAAGCAATCACGCCCGCGCCCAAGAACAAACAAAGTAGAAAAACAAACTGCATTACACTACGCCAATAATATCCACACAGTCTAGCAAAACCCACCCCTCGCGTCAATCCAATAGAAAAGCCCCGCGGTTACCCGCGAGGCCCCTCCATCTGCAATCCTCATTAAGAAGGTTCAGCGCTATCCTCCTCCGTCCGCTTGCGCGGTGGCAACGGAGCAAAGTAACCCACGCCAATCAACAGCAAGCCGACAATAACGAAGGAGACAATCCGTTCAAGCGTGCCTGTCTTTGAAAGGTCAATGAGGAAGAGCTTCAACACATCCGCGATGACGAGTACTGCACCCATAATCCACGGCAGGCGGTTCTTCAAGCGGTAGGCAATGACCATCGTGCCGATGCCGACCACACCCCATGTCACTGCTGCTGCCGTCTGGAATATTCCGCTGGCGAACATGTCATCCAATGTAAACCACACGTCCGCGAAGGCGTGAACGCAACGTGCGACAATCACATTGAGCAGCACAAAGAGCAGCACGCCCAAGCCCGCCGCCAGCTTGCTTCCGCTCCCCGGCTCCTCTGCGGTCTTGAGTTTATAGTAATACAACATCGGCATGCAGATGACCACGATGCCCATGCAATCCACGGGACTGATCAGCGGCCAATAGAAACCTTGAATGCCGCCATCCGACACCAACAAGGACGGAATCTGCAACAGCGTACCCGCCGCCAGCAGCGGCATCACCACATCGCCCGCCGTGCGCTCGCGCCAGAACGGCACCCGTTCCAACACTGCGGGATAGCACATCACAGTCAGTGCTAACAATACCACCGGAGCACGTATCAACACCCCGAAGGTGACCATGTCACTGCTGAGCAGTCCCAAAAGGTTGCCCGCAAAGGCAAACGCCACGGCCGTCCATATCCGCCGCAGCCACACGTTAAACGTTCCATGCGTTAAACAGGTCGGTTGCGAGAATAGTTGTGCCACTTGCGGCACGAATAACAGCCCTGTCGCCGCGAGAAATATCGCAACTGACCACAACTCTCCGGCCGTCCCTGCCATTCCATAACCCCCAGCCTCCAACATCAGCAGGTTGCCCGCAAAGAACCGTACCACCAACACTGCTGCCGCAAACGCCGGCAGCATCGCAAAGCTCACCAGCGCAGGCTCGTCCTCCTTGCCGGACAGCGTCAACCGCCCTAACTTCGGCACGCACTTGCACGCCACCGCCGAGATCAATACCAATGCGCTTGAAGCAATCAATAGCCAATACCCTGCGGTCGTGAAACCTTCACGGTTAAACACAATCACAAACTCCGCCGCGAGCGACAACCCTATCACCCAGAGCCCGCACACCACCAACGGCACCGGCAAGCCAAAGTCCTTCAGCACATCCTTAGGCTGACGTTCCTCCGGACTCAATGCCGCCGCGCCCATCAAACTGCCCGCCAGCACTAAGCAGACAAGAAACTCCGGCGAGTAGTACAGCGGCGCCGAGAAGAATCCCATCGCCATATTCCAGACGCACAAGCCTCCCGCAATTATCCATGCGAGCACGCCGAAGCCCCACGTCTCCACCCGGCCCAGGCGCCGACCCGTGACGTACAGCACAGCTCCTTCAACAGCCCACACCATCGCCACAATCACCCGCATCTTCAGCACAGTCGGGTCAACATCACGCAACAGCAGTATGCCACCGATATTCAAGCACACGATCGCCTGCGCCCGCAGCAGCATTACAAAGCCCTGCCCCCGCCCGCGCAGCACCCAGCTCAACATCGCATACAGTGCGCCGCAACTCATGAACAGTGCCGTCAGCAAGTGCGGCGTATACACCATCTTACACGCCAGCGACAGGAAGCACAACGGTGCCAGCAGTGTCAGTGTGACGTCCGTCGAAATACGCCCTTCCTTTCCCTCGCTCTCCGGCGGCAGCGACCGCGCCCCCATGAACACATACAATCCATAGTACGCGCACAGGAACGCAAAACTTCGGTTGAAAATCTCCGGCACCGCCTGATAATCCTTAATCACCCACATGGCGAACAAACCGAACGTCAGCGAGAATCCTGTGATGCATAAGCGCCGCCACGGCTTCACATACGTCACCGCGAGGATACCGAGATTCAGCAGCAGATAGAAGGCGAACAGCCCCACGAAATCCTTGCTCCCCTGTGACACCAGTAACGGCGCAAAGAATCCCGCCGTCACCGCCACATGCGCCACAACCCGTGCATTCTGCCACACCGCCAACCCCGCCGTTACCACCACCAGCACCGACAGCACCGACAATGCCGTGACCGACCCCAACAGCACCGGCTCCACCCGCGCCGCCGCAACCGTCGTCAAATACACCACGCTCAAACCGCACCCCTGCAATAACAGGGCATAGAGCCGCCGCCGCGGACGCAGCCAAATCCCCAACCCTGCCAGTGCCAATCCCAACGCCGCAGAGCCCATCAAGCGCCTCTCCATCGATATCCACCCCTGCGAGATACTGTAGTGAATCAAAAACACAATACCGAACAACAGCACCCCGCTCCCCAACATCACCCACAGCACCCCCTCCTTAAACAAGAATGCCCGCGCCTGTGCAAGCGCCTTCTGCATAAACACCTCCAAAGGTGTCGGCTGTGGCATATCGTCAAACGTCAATGGCCGTACTGGCTCCCGATACTCCTGATACGGCTGAGCGACCTTCGGCTCTTCGCGCACCGGCTCCGGCACTTTCGGTTTCTCCGGCTCCACCGGCATAGCGGCAATTGGTTCAGGCGTTGGCCGCACAAGTTTGGGCTCTATCGGCTCGCATGTTCCTACCGGCGGATTTACAAATGTTCCCACCGGTTTTTGCCACGGCACAACGTCACCCTCAACGTCCAAGGCGGATGGCGGCGTACCCTGCGGCGCAGGCCCTTCCTCTATAATCGGCGCCGGCTTTTCTTTCTTCGCATCTCTCCGACGGAATTCTCCAAGCAACTGATGCAGCAATATCTTCTGCCCATCAATCTCCTTCGTCAATTCTTGTACGCGTTTCAATACCCGCACCACCAGCACGATCGTAATAACAAACCCAAAGAACTCTAACATAGCCGTATCCTCTCCTATGCCTCAACAATTCTGACTATTAAAGCAGAAAACGGCCCGCAAAGCAAGAGTAAACCTCAGCAAACAAAGAGCCCGGGAAGCTTAACCTCCCGGGCTCTTGTTCAGATAGTTGCGTCACTTTGCCTCTACAGCATGAAGAACATCTCCGTATAGGTCGGCACCGGCCACGTGGCCGCAGGCATCAGCGCTTCAAGCTCGTCAATGATTTCACGCGTACGTTCCAACGCCTTCAACCGTGCCGCATAGGAGGAATCGGGTTCATCCGCCGCCTTTTCCAACGCCACGATTGCCATGCCCAAATCCCCCGCCAGTTGAGAGACCCGCCCTGCCATCTTCTTCAGCGTAGGACTCTTTTTTACTGTGGGCGACTCGGCCCACTCGTCGGCATACGCCACCGCCGCCGGGAGGAACTGCGTACGTGCCATATCAAGTCCGCAACCTGCCTCAATTGCGATTGACTTGCAATAAAGCTCGGTGTAGATTTCCTGACGTGACACTAGTTCGCGCATGGAGAACACGTTATACTTGGCAAACAGCTTGAAGCTCTCCGGTGTGATGAAAGCCTTCAACGCCTCCACAGTCGAAGCCGTGGAAGAAAGTCCGCGCTTGGCGGCCTCCTTGCGCCACGATACCGAGTAGTTATCCCCATCAAAGAGGATGCGGCTGTGCTTCTTGAAGTTGTCGCTGAGCACCTTGCGCAGTGCCGTCGGGAAAGATTCACCCTTGGCCGTACGTTTCTCCACCGCGGTGCAGAGCTCATCAATCGCCCAAGCAATGGTGGTGTTAAGAATGACGTTGGGCGTGGAGCAGCTTTGGCTGGAGCCGACCGCGCGGAACTCGAACTTATTGCCGGTATACGCAAAGGGCGAGGTACGGTTGCGGTCAGTCGCTTCGCGCGACAGTGGTGGAATCATCGGCACGCCGAACTGCAACGCCGCGGCGACCTTGGTACTGGTAGCACTGCCGTTGGCAATGATCTGTTGCACCAAATCCGTCAACTGCGCGCCGAGGTAAATCGAAAGGATCGGCGGCGGTGCTTCGTGTCCGCCCAAGCGGTGCTCATTGCCCGCGCTGGCCACAGTCGCCCGCAGTAAATCCGCCCACACATCGACTGCCTTGACGATGGCGCACAGCGTCATCAGGAACTTCGCATTATCGTGCGGGGTACTGCCTGGCGAGAGCCAATTCTTACCATCAGGGCCGGTGATGGAGAAATTGTTATGCTTGCCCGACCCGTTCACACCGCTAAAAGGTTTCTCGTGCAACAGGCAGACAAGGCCATGACGCTCGGCCACCTCTTGCAGCACTTGCATGCACACCATGTTATGATCAATGGCGAGGTTCTGGTCTTCAAACACCGCCGCAATCTCGAACTGCCCCGGTGCCGCCTCGTTATGGCGCGTCTTAGCCGGTACGCCGAGCTTCCAAAGCTCCGCATCCAGCTCGGCCATGAAGTTGAGAATCCGCGGACGGATACGCCCAAAGTAGTGATCCGACATCTGCTGGTGCCGCGTCGGCCGGCAGCCGAACAATGTCCGCCCTGTGAGCATCAAATCTTGACGGCGGAAGTAGTCTTCGCTATCGACCAGAAAGTACTCCTGCTCCACGCCCAATGTCGCGAAAGGTCTCACTGCCGGATCAATCCCGAACAGTCCCGCCATGCGGTTGACCTGTCCAATGAGCGCGACGTGAGAGCGTAACAAAGGCGTCTTCTTATCCAGCGCCTCGCCGTGATAGCCGCAGAAAATCGTAGGGATACACAGAACGCTCACCCCGTCAATGACCTTTAAGAACACGGGGCTCGACGGATCCCATGCGGTATACCCCCGCGCTTCAAACGTCGCGCGCAGTCCGCCGGAGGGGAAGCTCGACGCATCCGGCTCGCCTTGCGAGAGTGCCGTCCCCGAGAACGACGCAATCATTCCGCCCTCCTGATCCGGCATTAGAAAGGAGTCGTGCTTTTCGGCGGTGGTGCCCGTCAGGGGTTGGAACCAGTGAGTATAGTGCGTTGCGCCGCGCTCAAGCGCCCAAGTCTTCATCGCTTCGGCAATTTCGTCCGCCAGCGATACATCGATCGTCTCACCTCTGAGAATCGCCGACGACAACGACGCAAACGCCCGATCCGACAAATAACTCCGCATCACCTTGATGCTAAACACATTCTCGCCAAACGCAAACGCCTCGATAAACTTCTCGCCCGCCATAACACCCACCTATCCGTTACACTGGAAAGCTTGATTATAACAAAAACGTTCCTCCCTTAACAGAGAAAACCACTCTAAGCCTCCTTCTCCCTGAAAACCCGTAAGCGACACCCTCTACCCTCGCAGACGGCGCCCCACCCGCGCACGCAGCCAAACCGCGCCGAGATTCAAAAGCAGAACCAGCAGAACCAACGAAGCAGCCATTCCATATTGTACATGCGCCACTGCGGTTGCCGCCTCGTGTTCGCTCACCAAATTATAAATCCCCCACGACAGCGCCGGCGTCGGACGCGACAGCACCTCTGTAATCCCCACTAATCCCCCCAAGCTCACCGCCGCCGTAAAGATGATCGGCGCCGTCTCACCCGCAGCACGCCCCAATCCAATCACCACGCCCGTCAAGATACCCGGCAACGCTGCCGGCACTACCACCGACCAAACCGCCCGCCAGCGCGAAGCTCCCAAACTCAGCGCTGCCTCCACATATCCATGCGGAACCGCCCGAACCGCCTCCTCCGCTGTACGAATCACAGTTGGCAGCACCAACACCCCCAACGTCAAAGCACCAGCCAGCACGCTGCGTCCCTCCGACACCCGCATCGTCATCACAAAGAACGCCAGTCCAAATAAACCAAACACAATACTCGGCACCCCTGCCAATGCCCCGATGCAGAGCCGGATCGTCCCCACAATCCACCCATCCTTCGCGAATATCGCCAAATAAACCGCCGCCAGCACCCCAATTGGCACCGCCACTAACAACGCCCCAATTGCCAGCCACAACGTTCCCATCAGCTCCGCCGCAATGCCGCCGAAGAAGTGTGAATCCCGCGACTCCAACGTAAAAAAACGCCAAAACACCGTGAACTCTGGCTGCAGCGCCTTCACCACATCCGCCTCCAACGTATCAAAGACCGCCGCCAGCGACGTCCCCTCAAACACAGCCTTACGCGGCGTCACCTTCAACACGCCCGGCAACGGATTCCCCGCCTCGTCGGTCGGATACACCCACTCCTCCACATTCAGCAAATCATGAATCGCCCGCTGTGCACCATCCCACCGCGCCTGCCCGAAACGTTCACGCGCCAGCACCGGCACAGCCTCACCCGGCAATGGACCAACCACCTTACGCAGCAAGCGTTTGAACTCCGCAACATCCTCCCGCAACCGTTTACGCTCCGCGCCCTTCGCCTGTTTCAGATCGACCTCTTCAAACTCCTTCAACGCCGCCCAAACGGGGGCCAACGTCCGCTCACGCGCCTTAGTCTCAGCATGAACGGCATCTTCATCACCGACGTTGAACTCCTCAAATAGCATCCGCCGATGTTCGCTTGTACCTTTAAAAAATACTGCACCCGCGCCGCGCCACAGTACCGGCCCCAGAATGATCATCAGGGAAATCGCGACTACCCCCAATGCGCTCCATCCGCCGACGGAGAACGCTTTATCCACAAACCGCCTCAGCTTCAACCTCATCATCGCTTAGCCCTCCCCCGACAATCTTTTACGCTGACGCCGCACCACCCATTCACCCATGCCATTGAGCGCGAAGGAAATCACTAACAGGCAAAACGCCAATGCAAACAGCACATGAAACCGCAACGCGCCCGTGGATTGATCGGCTTCACCCATCTCACCCGCAATCGTCGCCGTCAGCGTGCGTACTGATGCCAGCACATTATACCACGGTTCCGGAATCTGCGGTGAATTACCCGCCGCCATCCACACCACCATCGTCTCGCCCAACGCCCGCATGATCCCCAACAGCACGCCCGCCAAAATCCCGCTGCTCGCCGCCGGAATCACCACACGCAGTAATGTCTCTGCCCGCGTCGCTCCCAGCGCATAACTCGCCTCGCGCAAATCACGCGGCACCGCTTGTAACGCATCCTCCGCCACGCTCACCACTGTCGGCAAAGCCATCACGCCCAGCACCAGCGAGACCGACAGCACATTCATTCCGCTCGGCGCACCCCAGCCTTCCAACAGCGGTGCCAGCACGCACACCGCAAACACGCCATACACCACCGACGGCACTGCGGCCAGCACCTCCACCACCGACTTCACGCTATGCCGCCACGTTGGTGGCACCATATCGCACAAACAGACAGCGGCACCGACACCCAACGGCACCGCCACCAAACATGCCCCAACCGTCACATATAACGACCCCACAAACAAGGGCACGCCGCCGAATGATGGCTTCGATGCGGCAGGCAGCCACGTGCGCCCGGTGAAAAGTTCAGCAACGCCCCGCTCCCAGAAGTACGGCCACGCCCCCTTCACCACGAACCACACGATAAACGCAACGGCAAACACAGCTACCGATGCCGCCAACAGCAAACCGCCCTCACCCAAACGTCTGAAAAAGATACGCCGGCGCAACGCGCTCTCGCCCACTAATAAACCCGATGCCTCACGTTCCACAATAGCCTCCTAGAGAATTAACCTCGGAACGCCGCTATTAAACCAAATGAATGTTAGGGGAATATTAGCGTGCTAAATAAAAACGCCCGAGGGTGTTGTCCCCCGGGCTAGCCAGACGCTCATTCTAGGGCACCTCTAATACTTTTCGCTGACAAAAATCATGCGGGGGCCACGGAGACGGAGCGAGATTGCAACCTGTTTGATTTGTGACAGGTGCCTGTCACGGTTCTGAAGGGGAGCTCTCACAATTGTGACAGCTGGCTGTCAGACTTTGGACAGGTAGCTGTCACCGCCTCTACAGTCTCGTAATCCATGAGCGACTGCTTAGTAATGTTGGGTTGTCTAATTTCCGAATCGTTATTGGGGAGCACCCCATGGACATGCGAAAAAGGTGCGCGTGAGCTTTAACCGGACTTGCGGCGAAAATGATTCTTTTAATGCCCTGAAATATTAGAGGTGCCCTCTAGTATTAAGGCTTGGTATAACCCAGCCACCGTGCCACAGCCGCGTTCTTTGAACGCACGTGCAGCTTCTTATAAATCCGCAGGACGTACGTATGTACCGTCGAATAGGAAACGCTGATCTTGTCGGCAATCTCTTTATACGAATACCCCTGCGCAATCAGCTCCAGCACCTCGCGCTCGCGGGCGGCAAGCTCGTTCATTGCGGCATCGGACGGCTGTGGCGGTGCAACCTCGCGCACCCGGAACGCCTCAATCACCTGCCGCGCCAAAGCCCCCGTCATCGGTGCCCCGCCCTGATACAAGTCGCGGATTGCCCGCAACAGCTCAGCCCCGCGCACAGGCTTCACCAGATAACCGCTCGCTCCCGCAGCCAAAGCCTTGAAGAGACTGCCAGTATCCTGATACACAGTTACCATGATAATCTGCACTTCCGGCAACTGTGGTGAAAGCTGGCGCACGCAATCAATGCCATCCATGTTCGGCAGATTGATGTCCATCACAACAACATTTGGCTTGAGCTTAGGAATACGTCCAACGGCCTCCTCACCCGAGGCAAATGCACCCACGCAACGGCAATCCTCCGAGCTGTCGATAATCTCGACGAAAGACGCCCGCAAGACGGCATCATCCTCAACAACAGCTACATTTATCATAACCCGCCGTTAGAAGACTAGCTCTCGTCCACCGTCTCGTCGCGCTGGTAAATCGGCAGCTGACGGTAAGGCACGGTGAATGCCAAAATACACATCGCCGTCTGATAGAACGAACTCACCTCACCGCGGTTCCACGAACCGTCGGGAAGCTGCTTCGGAATCCAAGTGGAGTACATCCAATTCGAGAACGTTTTCCAATCCGAACCACCCAATTGGAATAGCCCTTGCGCCGTATAATACATTCCATAAAAAGCGTTGCCGGTATTCTCCAGCTTCTTATACGACTTCATCAAATACTTCGCGCCGCGCAAGGACGACGGATCGTTATGCTGCCCGCACAGCTCCAAGCACAGAATGCCCGCCCCCGTCAGCGTCTCCGCATGAGCGTCACCGTTCTGATAACCGAATGAACCCTGGTTGGCGTTATGGTGACGTTTCACATACGCCACCGCCGAAGCAATCGAAGATGCCGGCACCGGCGCACCATTCAACTTAGAAGAACGCAACGCCATCAAGCACCACCCGCTGCAGCTCATATCCGAGTCGTTGGACTTCGGCTCATACCGCCAGCCGCCGCGGTGCTGATCGTTCTTCTTAATCGCCTGTGCGTCCAACAGAATCTGCGTAGACTTCGGGAGAACAGCATCAATCTTCTTTTGGCGGGCAGCGTCGACCATGCCGGAGACTTCCGACAGGAACAGCGTGGCAATGCTATGCGCATACATCCGACCTGACTCCGGCACACCGAAGTAACCATTCGTCGTCGCGTTCGCCAGCACATAGTCAATTGAGCGGTTGATAGCCGTCCCATAACGTCCCTCGCCCGGCACATGTCCCTTTGCCAAAAATGCCATACCCGCCAGCGACGGAATCGCTGTCGTCTTGCCATATTGCTCGGTAAAGGAACCGTCGGCCAACTGGTTGAGCGCCAAATACTCCAACCCGCGGTCAATTGACTTCTCCACGCGGTCACGCAGTGCAGGATCTTCCAATTGAGCCTGCACGCTCAGGCAAGCCAACGCCGCCATCGTGAAATACAAATACTTCATCTTAATTCTCCCGACGCGACAACTCACTAAAGTACTGACGCACCAATTCGCGATACTCCGCCGGCACGCGCCGTAACGCATCCTCCAACGAACCCGACTTTGCCGCACCTTTAATACGGAACCAATCCTCATCATTCATCTGCGCGCGGAACTGCTCTGGGATACCGTTCTGCGGAACGCTCTGCGCCTTCTTCGGCGGCTTCATGCCCGGCATCGCCGATGGCAGAGGCACGCCAATTTCTTGAGCCTCCTGCTTGGCGGCCTGCTGCAGTTGATCCGCGGCCTTCTGCGCCTGCTGCTGTTGCTTCTGCTTGTCGCCGCCTTCCGGCTTGGCTTGGTCAGCGGCCTGCTGCATCGCATCCAACGCTTCATTCATCGCCTCAGCCTGTTCCTGCTGAGCGGCCTCAGCCTGCTTGGCAAGCTCCTCCAGTTTCTCGCCCAATTGCTGCTGGGCTTTCTCCATCGCCCCGGCGGCCTTATCCAATGCCTCTTTGGCCTGCTCCTGCGCATTCTTGGGGTCTTGATTCTGCTGCAACTGCTCAGCCGCCTTATCGCCTTGCTCTTCAGCCTTATCCAACTGCTGAGCGGCATCTTTCATCGCATCTGCCGTCTGCTGCTCGCCAAAATCCTTCAAGTCCTCAGCCATCTGCTCGGCCTTCTGTCCAAGCTCATCAGCCTTATCTGCCAATGCCTGTTGCTCCTGAGCCTTCTGCTCGTTGCTCTTCGTTTGGTCATTCTTCAGCTGTTCCTGCTGCTGAGCCAGATTCTTAGCCTCCTGCATCAAATTATTCAATGCGTTGGTCTGATTCTTCAACGCCTCCTGCAATGCAGTCGGATCCTGCGCGATGTCCTGCTTCAACTGCTCCATCAATGCTTCCTGCGCCTCCTGCCAAGCCTTTAACTCCTCAGGCGTCATCTCCTGCGCGGCGGAGTCGGCCAGCGCTTGTTCATTCGCGGCCATCTCTTCCATCTGCGCCAATTGATCCAGCTTCTCGGCCAATGCCTGATTATCCTTTATGGCTTGCTCGGCTTGGGCAATCGCATCCTTCAAATTCTCTTCGGCTTTATGCACGGCATCCTTCTGTTTGGCGGCGGAGGAATCCAGCTGAGCCTCCTCCACCTTCTCACGCGCCGGAGTGATATCTTCCTGCTGCATCTTTTCCACCTGCTTGGCAATCGGGTCAAAGGCCGTTTCCTTTGCCTGCTCGGTCAAGTCACGCGCCTGTTGTTCCGCCTCGGCGGCATCCTTGCGGGCCTGCTCCAGCTTCTGCATATCCTGCTCGTTGAGCTTCTCGCCCTTCTGCAGTTTATCATCCAACGGCTTGATTTCCTGCTCGGCCGTCTTGAGCTTCTCCACCAAATCCTTCAACGCCTCATCTACCGTCTTTGCCTGCTGCTCAATCAATTGGCGTTCAAGAGAGAGAGCCTCCTTATCCAACTCAATATCAATCACGGGCGACTCCGCCCATTGTGCCCCACCAAACTCATCAGGACGCTTATCAGAGACACGTACCTTCACTCGCACGCGGCGGGCGTTGCCCAAATCCATCTGCCCCAACGACAGCGTACCACTCGCCTTGATTTGCGCGCCGGAGCCTTCCTCCGACAGCTTCACGGAAGACTCCACCTCAAACTCACCGCTGTCCAACGCACGCAGCACTTCAATTGGCGCCAAACCGAAATCATCCGCCGCCTCGACTTCCAAATTTACCCGCGCATCAGGCGCCAGTTTCACCCGCAGCTCAATCGGCCGTAGCAGTGTCAGCGTCGGCGGTTGATCAATCGCCGGACGCACCGACAAAAACGCCGGCGTATTGGTAAAGCCAAACGAATCCTGCAACATCAGCGCACAACGTCCGCTGGTGTTGGTCTCTATTGCAAACGTCCATGCTGTACGATTGGTGTCAGCCGGATTTCCATCGACAGCCAGATTGCCCTCAGTCAACAACACCGACTGCACCAGCTTGGAGGGAACGCCCTTACCTTTCCGCTCACTGCGGTGCAGTTCCACCGTCGTTCCTGGCACAGCACTGATCTCTGAAATACCGTTAGTCAACGTAATCGGCGCTTGTCCTGTATAGGCGGGGAGCTTATACGTCACGCTCAATGCAGAGGCGTCGGGCGGATTGACCACCGTCACCATATAATAACGCGTCAGCGCATGCCCGCACGAAACGCGGTAACGGAATCCGCTTTCCACATTCGGCAGCACTTGACGGAACACACGGACATTGGCCTCGGCTTCACCTTCCTCCTCCTTAGATTCAGCGGGTTCGGCAGACTCTGAAGACGCCTCAATTTGGCGCATACGTTCGGAGACCTCGCGCTTGGGCGAGCGTTTGAACATCGAGAACAAGCCACCCTCATCCGCCGACTCTTCACCGGCTTCAGCATCAGTATACTCAACATCGTCCGACTTATTCGTAGCTGCCGGGGTTGCGGACATTTCGCGCAGCACGTAGGCTTGCCCCGGGAATCCGCCACGCACAGTCAAATTGATCTCCAGCGTCTCGCCCGCCAGCATGACAATGTCTCCCGGTTCAACGGAGATATTATCGGCATACACATTGCTCACCTCAGCTGCCGGAGCAACTGCGCGCAGCAAGAGGCGTCCCGTATGCACCGGCCACAGCAACGCCAGCGCAGCCAAGATACCAATGCCCACGCCCGCCGCAATCAGCTTCGGCTTCACAGTACGCACGGTAAACTCCCGCTCGGGCGATACGTCACGCGCATCCGCCTCGGCAGCACCTTGCAATACCGCCATCAACTGCTCCGACCCGCGCGCGGCGGCATCAGGCATCGACAGCAATTCCACCACCGTCGATAGACGTTCTTCAAGCTCCGGATGGCGTTGCTCAATTACTGCCGCAATGCGTGAGGGCGTCCACGGCTTCGACAGCGGACGCCACCAAAAGAACCAGCCCGACGCACACGTCACAGCAAACCCGGTCAGCGTCATCACCCAGCGCACCGACGCATCATAAATCGTCACCGTCGCATCGATCGCCATAATCGCCAACAATGCCGCAACGCCCGTAGCCGCCGTAGCAAACAAACCGCGCATGAACAAGATACGTTGAATCCGCGAAACGGAACGGCGCAGCATCTGCGCGATTACCGGCGGCAACTGATCGAAGGAAACTGGTTTCTTTTTCATAAGTGCATCTGATAGTGACAAAGCGTTGCGCCAGACAATTAAGACTTGGCGTCTTCCGTGACCCGCATCAATTCTTCCAAAGAGGTGAACCCGTTAAAAACTTTACGCCAGCCATCTTGACGCAGGGTAGTCATACCCTCGCGCATGGACATCTTGCGGATTTCGTCGGAGGAGTGCCGTCCGATAATCAGCGACTGCAAAGACTCACTCACCTGCAGCAGCTCAAAGATTGCGCCGCGGCCGCGATAACCCGTCTTCGTGCAATTCTCGCAGCCAATCGGCTCGTAGATAAAATCCTGCGGCGGCGGCTCGGGCTGATCCCACCACGACATATCCAGCGGCTTCTGTGCACGGCATTTGGGACACAACCGGCGCGCCAAACGTTGCGCCAGCACGCCCGCCACTGCCGACGCCACCAAGAACGGCTCCGCGCCCATATCAATCAAACGCGCAAACGCACCCGCCGCGTCATTCGTATGCAACGTGCTGAACACCAAGTGACCGGTAAGCGAAGCGTTAATTGCAATTTCCGCCGTCTCGCCGTCACGAATTTCACCCACCATGATAATGTCCGGGTCTTGACGCAAAAACGCACGCAACGCACGTGCAAACGTCAGGCCGATATCCGACCGCACCAATACTTGGTTAATCCCCTGCATCTCATATTCAATCGGGTCTTCCGCCGTCAGGATACGCACATCCATGCGGTTGATCTCGTGCAAGAACGCATACAGCGACGTTGACTTACCCGAACCTGTCGGTCCCGTCACCAGCACAATGCCATTGGGACGGTTGATCAACTTGTCGATGACGCCAAAGTCCCGCTCGCTCATCCCCAAGTCGCCCAGCTTCACAAAGTTCCCCGACTTCTGCAGCAAGCGCAAGCTCACGCTCTCGCCATACGCAATCGGACACGTCGAAACACGGATATCGATATCCTCATTATTCAACCGGATACCGATACGCCCGTCCATCGGCATACGCTTCTCGGCGATATCCAAATTCGCCATCACCTTCAAGCGCGAAATAATCGCCGCCTTCAACCGATTGATCTGCGGCGGCACATCCACCTTGTGCAACATTCCGTCAATACGATACCGGATGCGCAGCTCATCCTCCATCGGCTCAAAGTGAATATCCGTCGCGCCCTGCCGGTCCGCTTCAGCGATAATTTGATTCACGAAGCGCACGATCGACGCCTCCTGCCCCATCTCATTCACATCAATCTTCGAGATCGACGTCGTATCCGCATCCACCTCAAAGCGGCCATCCTCCAACATCTTCTCGACCGCATCCGCGCCCACACCATAATACTTACGGATCGCCTTATCAATCTCCGCGCGCACACACAGCGTCATCCGCACCGGCCGCCCCGAAGCCAGCCGCAGCCCATCCACCATTCCGATATTAAACGGATCAGACGACGCCACCCGCAAGATGCCATCCTCAAACTTCACCGGCATTACAGTATATTGATACACCGCCCGCGCCGGCAATGCCAGGATCGCATCATCATCCGGACGTATCTCAGACAGATCCGTATACTCCAACCCCAACAGCTTCGCCATCTCCTGCAGAAACACATCCTCGCGCACCATCTGCAGCCGAACGATTACCCCCGTAATCCCCAACCCATCCGATCGATCCGCCGTCAGAATCTGTTCAATTTGAAAATCGCTGAAAAACCCCGTCTTACGCAACAACGAGGTGACAAACATATCTGTCACATTAGCCATAATCCCCTGCCCATAAATAAACGTTTCCGTAGTATAAGCCCCGCGCCACGCAAAAGCAAGAATAAACCACACCAGCCCTCCTCCAATCAACTTCCCCTATCTTCCGTAATACGATTCCGGCAGGTTCATTGCAATAAATGATTTCACTTTCTGGCGACTTTTTTCAAGGCGGCATTCCAGAGCTCAAGAGCGCTTTGCCCGTCAAAGATCTTGCGAGGGAGCCGGTTGATGAAGGCGACGCCTTCGGCCAGTTCGCGGTGGCT
>JAVBMC010000031.1:0-44223 GCA_031552845.1 Kiritimatiellia bacterium | reverse complement strand
GAACTGTTGTTAAGTCCGAAAGCTGATGAGCGTAGTATCCCCGTTTGAGTTCATTGCGGATTGTGCGTGTGCAGCAGCACAAACGCACGGCCATTTCTTTGCAGAACGCAGCAACTTGTACCCGGCGTCCGAGAGCTTGCTTGCGGGCTTCTGCGTGCCATTGTTCAAGACGCTGGCGGTCAAGCTGAGTTAAGGGTTGATTCTTACGGCGGGGTTTTGTATGCTGGCGGCGTTCCATCGGCGGTTCCTTTCGGTTGTTTGATGTGATGATGAAATGATACGAAAACCGGCCCGCCGATGGAACACTAAACGTCTCAACCGGCGGTTAGATTTTCGCGCCCCCCATGGGGGGCTCCCCTGAAAGAGAGCGTGCCCGGGCACCCCCATCTGCAGGGAAAAGATATTTTACACTTTACACTTGAATCTGAGTGTTAAATAATGTACAATGCTTTTAGTGAGATTTTTTGTCCCATATGTGATGTAGGGAGGTTTTGATTATGATGAAGAAGATACTGTTGTTTTCGTGTGCGTGGGTTGTTTGTAATTGTACCGCAGCTACGTGGTATGTGAATGGCGGGAAGGCGAATGATTCGGGCACGGGTAAGTCGTGGGGCACAGCGAAGAAGACGATTCAGGCCGCAATCAATGCTTCGGGGGTAAATGATACGATTCTGGTGACGAATGGCACGTACGAGACGATTGTTTCGACGAACCGTCAGTTAACGATTAGCAGCATGAATGGGCCGGAGTTTACATTTATTGATGGTGCGGGGGCGGCTCGCTGTGCGACGTTGGGCATCACGAATGGTTCAACCCGGACGGTGCTTTCCGGGTTTACATTGACGAATGGTTTTTCGGAGGCGACGGGTGGCGGCGTCTACGCGGGCACGCTTGAGGGTTGCGTGTTGGTCGATAACCGCGCTCCACACGGGGGCGGCGCGGCTGATGCGGTTTTGAACAATTGCGTCATCATCGGCAATACCGCTACGGGTGATGGCGGCGGGGTATTGAGCAGCACTTTGCGTAATTGTTTGTTGCGGGATAACGAAGCTCAGAATGGAGGCGGTGCGGCGGCTTCGACATTGAACTGTTGCATCGTGTTGTATAATACCGCTACGGCGAACGGCGGAGGCACTTACGGCGGCAATCAGAACAGCTGTACTTATGCCGCCAATATCGCCGCGATCGGCGGGGGCGCCAATAGCGGCACAGTCATCAATAGTATTCTCTGGGACAATGTCGCGACTGATAACGGAGACGATGTGTTTGTCGGCACCGGCAGCGTGACTTACTCTTGCGCATCAGACGCGCCGGATGCCGAGGGGAACATCACATCGAACCCGTTGTTTGCGAATACGGCTGAGGGTAATTACCGCTTGGTGGAAACCTCGCCGTGCAAAAATGCGGGGACCAATGATGTCACGTTAGTCAGCACCGATTTCGAAGGCAAATCCCGCATCCGTGATGGCCGCAACGATATGGGCGCGTATGAATATCCCATAGGGACAAAGTCTCTTTATGTCAGCGCCGTCAAGACAGATGATACCGGCGATGGGTTCACTTGGGCAACGGCCAAGAAGACGATTCAAGCTGCTATCGATTTAGCCGAGGCGTCTGATACGGTTACCGTCACCAATGGCACCTACACCCCTATCACGACTTCCAACAAGAATATCCTCATCACCAGCGTTAATGGTGCGGACGTTACAACCATTAACGGCAGCGGCAATACCCGCTGTGCGACGTTAGGCGAATGGTATGATGAAACCGACACCACCTTGATGGGCTTCACCCTCACCCGCGGTAAAGCAGATGACGGCGGCGGCGCGGCCTATGGCATGCTGATCAGCTGCATTCTCACGGCGAACTCTGCGACAGTCCGAGGCGGCGGCGCTTACAACTGTAGTTTAATCAATTGCACGCTCTCCAACAACTCCACCGCGGGTAGCGGCGGCGGCGCAAAGGACAGCACGCTGTCGCACTGTCTCGTCACCGGCAACACCTCGACGCTTGATGGCGCAGGCACCTATCATTGTCTCTTAGATGACTGCCTCGTCACCGGCAACAAAGCCGTCACCGCCATCGGCGGCGGTACCTCCGGAGACTCCATTGCAAGGAACTGCACATTCGTCAGCAATACCGCCAGCAACGGTGCCGGGGTTGCCTCATCCACGCTCTACAATTGCATCGTATGGGACAACACCGTGCCGACGCCCGCGGCCTCGACCGATACGAACACCCCCGTTGCCACCGTCACCCTTCACACCAACGCTTACAGTACGATCGGTTTCAACAACTGCTCGCCGGACACCATCAGCGGCACCGGCAACACCAAGACCAACCCGCAGTTTGCCAACGCAACCGGCGCCGACTATCGTTTGAAAGCGTCCTCCCCCTGCATCGACACCGGCACCAATGAATTCGTTAACAGCGCGCTCGACCTTGCGGGACTGATGCGCATCCGTAACGAAGTCGTCGACATGGGCGCTTATGAAGGTGCCGTGGTGACGGTCAACTACAACGGAAATGGCGGCACGGTCTCGCCAACCAGCAAGATCATGACCGTCGGTGATCCCTTCGGCACGCTGCCCACACCCAAGCGGACGAGTTATCTGTTCGACAAGTGGACCCCCGACAAAAACGGAACCCTTGATGAAGTCACCGAAGAAACAATCGTCCCCGGCACCAACGCCACCGTCAACCTCTATGCGCAATGGCTCCGCTTGTGGAAGCTGACAATCAACAAAGGCACCACGCTTGAAGGCACCGCCTCGACATCACTCCTCACACGCGCCACTTGTACCGTGAAGGCCAACCCTGCACCCGTAGCGCAGGAGTTCCAGAAGTGGACGCTCTCGCCAAGCAACGCCGACCTCGGCGAAGAATTTGATATCTTTGAGCCGACCAACAATGTCGTTATGCCGGACAAGGCCGTCACCATCACTGCAGTCTACATCAAGAGCCCCGGCTCGTTGAAAGTAAACTTCCTCTCCGACACGCCTGAGCAGACTGTCAGCGGCGTACAGTGGAGTGTGGATAATCGGACGTGGATGGATGCCGAAGATTCACAACGCCTCACCGCCAAAGCCTATACGCTCTACTTCCGCTCGCCCGACAGCAAATGGATTCCGCCGAAAACACTGAAGATCACGCTCCCTATCGGTCCGGAAGACGATCCCCTGATTGTCGATGTCGAGTGTGCGTATGCACCCGCATTTGATGCCGATGAACTGGCGAACGCTACCGACCCCAACAGCAGCGATGGCGCTTGGGATGACGCGGCCGGACAACTCAACTGGACCGGCCTGCGTGTAGGCCTGCGTGCCGAGCTGGGGCCCCTGCCCCTCGCACCAAACGCCACATCCGCCAAGCTCAAGAGCGGCAAGCTGCCCACGGGCTTGAAGCTGGCGGTACGCCCAGATGGCGTTTACCTCGCGGGCATCCCGACCAAGGTCGGCGCCTTTCCTGCGACACTGCAGGCGATTGAAGGCAAGACCCTTGGAGCGTTGCTGCCTGTTGAGTTTACGGTTGGCCCCCTGTTGCCGGAATACATCGGCACCTTCAACGGCGCCTGCACAGTCATTACCAACGGCATTGCCAAACATAGCGCACTCACGCTCACTGTAGCAAAGACCGGCAAGCTCTCCGGCAGCATCAACCTCGGTGGCAAGAAACACTCCATCAAGGCCGATGCCTTTGATACGATTGACTACGCAGACGAAACGATGTTCATCACCAACGCCGCTTTCATCTGCACAAGCCCCAAACTCACCAACAGCGTCAGCCTGACTATCAGCACCAACAGTGTCGGCTTCGGCGTCTTTGCAGTCGAATCGCCCGTTGAGGAAGATGCCGATACCCAAGGCTGGGCCGTGCGCAACGGCTGGAAAGATAGGCCAGTCAACACCGTACGCTCCAACGAACTCGTATGGGCAAGAGGTTACTACACTGTGGCCTTACGCTCAGCGGATGACTCGTATGGCAATGGCTATGTCACGCTCACCGTCGACGCCAAAGGCTCCGTGAGGGTCTCCGGAAAACTCGCCGATGGCACATCCGCCTCCGGCAGCGGCGTGCTGCTTGTGACCGGCACCGAAGCATCGACCGTGATTGCGTTGAACCCCAGCGCCTACAAAGGCGGCGAGTTCTACCTCAACGTACGCTTTGTGCAAGGCACGCCACCTTACATCGAAAGCGCCGCGCCCGCCAGCTGGGTCAACACCGTCACCACTTCCAGTTCCGACGGGCCATTTGAACGCGCCCCCCTGCCCGTTGGCAAATGGTATAGCCAACTGACCGACCTCTACGCCATCTACAATGTCGAAAGTCCCTACCGCGTGGGCGTCGATGCAGAGGTCATCACCAACGACGTCTCCCTCGCCTTCAACACCAAAGGCACCGGCGTCGATGCACTGCCGCGCACCAACAACGCCTACAACGTCAAGCTGACCCTCACACCCAAGACAGGGCTCTTCAGCGGCAGCTTCAACGAGACCGATGTCAAGACAGCCTACAAACTCTACGGCATCCTAACCCCCGGACTGGTCGAAGCGGAAGAAACCGCCGGCCTAGGCTTCTACCTTGTGCCGGACGTCATCCCCGCCGAGAAGCCGATTAAGACCAAGCGCTCCGAACGCTTCCGGCTAATCGCAGCTGCCGAATAACCCGGCTACCGCCTAAACATCAAACAAATATTTCGGCGCAATGGGCACAGCCTGTTGCGCCGAAATGTTTTTACACCGCGGCTGCAAGGGCAAATATTCACGCACTGCGGCTCATAGCGGGACTTTTTCGCGATCCAGCATATTCCCTGAAAGTTTGCGCTTGCAATATTCTCTCAAATGCAGTATCATGCAAACGAATTGCAGGGAATCTATCCCCCTGCACGATCTTTTCCATTGTCACGCGCGCCCCTTTCCGGGAGCGCGGCAAAAATAAGCAAACCTGCTTATTCGAGCTTCATTTGAAAATCGCCAATTCTCAATGCGGAGCTGAATAGGAAGGTATGGCGCGTGTTTGTGACACGTGGCGTACTCTCTATTTCGTATTCCGCATAGGTGTTTGGCGATACCTCGAATGAAATATGGCTTAGAGAGTGCGCCTTTTTATTGCCTAGGGCGTATTCCTTCACCACAACATAGGCAAATGAAGGAGTCGAGATGCCAAAAAGGAATAAACCCATCACACCTGATTATGGCTCTCCGAGCACTGCCGGAGAGCGTAATCCTGACACCCAACAATATTTACTTGATTCACGGGAGCGGGTATGCAAACATTGACCACCTTTTTAGATACGCTCCTCGGCCTGAACACCTCAGGCAGCATGACCATCCAATGCGCAGTCACCTCCGTAGCACTCCTGACAGCGGGCGTTTGTCTTGTATATTTAGCATTCAACCGTCACTGAACGCACGTTGGCAGTTAACAGCTGTCCAAACGCGTGCTTGCCGTATGAATACAATATAAATAGAACGGAGCGCTGCTTGCGGCGCTTGATATAGAAAGGATGGTTTACATGTGTTTTTGCGCGCATATGTCCGCCTGTATTTTCATGATCTGCCCCTGTGTCGTCATGGTTGTTTTTTTCTCTCTGCTGATTATCGTCCTCTATGACGAAAATCAAGAAGCCGCCAGACGCCGCAAAGAGTTTGAAGCTGTCGAAAAACAGTACCACATCAGACACAATGATTACCCCAAGCTGAAAAAAGCCCCCCATTACCCGCGCCGGGAATGAAATCCGCCGCTGTAGACTGATAGTACAACTCAACAACATTGTTGAAATCGACAAAGCCGCGGTTTCCCGCTTGACTTATTCTTTGGTTTTGCTAAACTGCACCCCGTTGACCCCATTGGGTGACCTGCTCTCACGAGAACCGCAACGGCTTGCCGACGATATCCGTAATCAGGAACCCAAGCTCCAAGGAGCCATCAACCTACGACAAGCCCGTTGGTCGGCGGACAGTCCCACTCAAAATCCAAAAGGACTCTTTTATCATGTTTACTTTATTTGCTATTGCTATTACTCTTGCCTTTGCGTTGCTTTTCGCTCCCCTGGGAGCGCGGACATTCCTGTCCGCATTGTCGGTGAAACCGGCGAAGATCGCTGAAGTCGCATACGGCTTTCGAAAACGCAGCTGTCTCCGCCGTCAGATTCATGCTTCCACTCTCCGCGCCTCCGCGTCTGCGCGTGAGCTTTTTCCACCCCCTATGTGCGCCAGCCCATCCACCTGCATCTTCCCTTCAGCATTCGCGCTGGAATCTTGTAATCCGACAGATCCGCCTGATCTGGCCAATCAATTATTGTTCGCGGCAGCCTAATGCTGCCTCACGCTTTTCCTTAACGGCGCGATTTGTAAACACTCCGCCGTCTTTTTTGTGCCATTTAGGCCCCCATCTGCCACCTTTGTGACAAACCTCACACACCCGTGTGACATTTGTTTGCCACCCGTGTGACAGTACGCACAAACCCGCAAAACGGTACTTTCACACCCGTGTAACAACTCACACACACCTTCGTGTCAGTACGCACGAACCCGTGAAACAGCTCTCCCACACCCGCGAGACAGTACGCACAAATGTTTGATCGTACACGATTCAATACACCTCCGTACACAACTGTGCCCCCAAGACAGTACGCACGAACCCTTGAACGTACTAAACTCAATGCACAAACGTACACAAAAGCATTCCCCGCGCCGTACGCACGAATGTTTCATCGTACACCACCACACTCTTGTGCGCAAATCCTTGTTGGTCTACCCTGTTTGGCAAATACTTTTTGAAAGCCGTTGATAGGGCTTGCTTTCCTTGTGGAATAGGAGTAGTATCTAATCATGTTCTTGAGCTTGTTATTGCTCTGAAACTGTGGGTAGGGGAGGTTGTGATGGCGTTGCTGAACATGAGAAAAATGAAGATCTTTTCACCAATACTGATTTGTGCCGCATGCCTGATGTTGACTGGAATGGCTCAGAGGGAAGTGCTTGACGAACAAGGGATTCCCCTTGATTTTTCCACGGCTGATTATCTCTACGACTGGAAGCGGATTCCGCTGGTCTACCCATTTGAAATTGTTGGGTGGTGGCGGGGAGATGCTGCAGTGGAAAATTGGGAGCATTGGGATAAGAAAGGCCCCCGAGAGCCTGTCGATACAGATAAATACATACACCGGATCATTCGATTTTCGCAAACTAATGGAATTGTTTTTGGGGCGTGCGATACCGGGTGGGTGAATCCAACGGGTGAGCGGCGTTATTTTTCATTTAATCCGGCAACGAGTAACATAGTCTTTATCACTAACAAAAATGATTTCGCCGAGCATTGTAAAAGCTTTGGCGGGGATTTTTCACAAACGCGTACCTTTGATGTCCAGTGGACGAATTATTGGCACCCCTACCGGCAACAAAAAAGTACTCCGAGTCAAATTAACACCAATGCGACTGTTTCAACATCGCAGGTGGATACTGGAGATGGCTCATGCATGAAAAAACGGAATGCACTCTCGCAACTACTGATTTCTGCCGCATCTCGGATATTGAGCGGCTCTCTCCAAGAAGAAGCGAACATCGACGAGCGGGATGAGTCAATTGGCTTTCTTACAATAGGGCATTGCAATAATTCGGCGAAAAGGATTCCGCTGGTATACCCGTTTGAAATCATTGAGCATCAATATGTCTTTCATATCGGCAATTGGAAAGAGCATCGCGGAAAAGGTCCCCGTAGTATGAGTGGGACTGATGGAGCCGTACACAACATCACCCGCTTCGCGCAGACAAACGGAATTGTGTATGGCGAGTGTGACATAGCGCATTTCTATGCGACAGATGAGCACCGTTATTTTACGTTTAATCCGACTACAGGCAAAACAGTTTTTATTCCCAATGAGAATGACTTCGCAGAGCATTGTAAAAGCTTTGGCGGCGATCTTTCTCAGCTGCTCCCGTTTAAGGTGCAGTGGACTAAGTATTGGGATGCCTATTATCAGCAACAAATATCTCAACGCAAAGATATCGAACGGGAGCGAAAGGAGTAAGTCATGCGAATAGGTGATTGTGTGTTAGCTGTGGGTTCCGCTTGCTGTGCAGTTCTATTATCCGCCTGCGGGCCGGATTTGCGGCTGGAGGAAAAGCTGGCGGAAATGGGCGGGGCAAAAGAGTTGCGAAAGGCGTGTGAAGAAGTGTGGCCTGACCCGAAAGATCGAGTGGAGACAAATAGTGATATGTTTAAGCATGACGAGTTACCGGAGCATTGCGCGTTGCGTTCGTTGCGGCCACAGTTTGTATCTTTAAATTCGTATGGTCCGGTAATGATGTATGACATCCAAACAAGCGGCGGATTCTATCACGCAGGATATCTCGTGACGGTCAACGCCGACGATCATGTAGACGTTAAAGATGTTCCCCGGTCTGATTCATGGAAGGTTCGTTCGATGGGAGATGGAGTGTTCACCTATGAGGAATAGAGCTATTGAATTGAGTGCATAATGGCTTAACGGTAAAGGATTATCGACATGAATAAGATATTTCCAATTGCAGGGTTTGGGCATATGGGGCGTATTGAAGAAAACCCGCAGGATTGTTTTTCATGAGAACAGGGGACTTCAATTTAGATGGATGAATTCGACCTTACAACTGCTTAATGACCAGCTGTGTCTGAAGGGGCAGTTCTTGACTATGATTTATCCAATCGATTGCGAGTATTCCACCATACGAGTGTTTGGCATATTTCGAGTCAGGGAGTGTTGAGGCCTTCTGGCGAGAAAGTGTGGGTTTTGGGTGGTTGTTGATTGACTGTGGGGGTTAATTTTGTTATTCTATGCGCCTGTTTTGCCTGAGCGGCTGGGTGTAAAAGCTTGGCCGGGGCGTGGAATTGGGAGGTGAATAGCATGATTATTATCCGTTTGAAAAAAGGCGAATCCGTTGAACGCGGCTTGAAGCGTTTGAAGAAGGTTATGGATCGCGAGGGCATTGTCAAACACCTCCGGAATACCCGCTATTACGAGAAACCTTGCGAAAAGGACCGTAAGAAATCAGCTCGTGCACGTGCTCGCGCCCGTTCCCGCAGGAATGTTGTGGAGTTTTCGCCTGCATCGTAAGGCGAAGCGCAGCGTTTGTAAAGAGGCCGATGGGGTTATCCCGTCGGCCTTTTTGTTTAGCACGAACAAAAGGTGCGTTTTGGGTGTTGAGAGCATCTCGCTAACGTTGTTTTGGGAAATCAGGCCTTTAGTCTTTACAAATCTGATGGTTTTTGTCATAATCCGCGCTTCTATCTAACAGGTAGGGGATCGGGGTATTTGGAATCGGTCCGCATCGGCATAACAAAAGCGAGGTAATGAAATATGGCAAAAAAAGTTGGCGGATCCAAATCAGTCACCGTCAAAAAGCAGACGAAGTCTCCGGTGACGAAGAAGGCTGCAGCAGCAAAAGACACAACGGCGAAGAAGAAGACCGCAGCAGCGGTTAAGCCGGTTATTTCGAAGAAGAGCTCTACCACGGCGGTTGAAAAAACTGTAAAGGCTGCACCGGCTGAAGATACGGTCCGGACGCCGCGGTTGGTGCGGGTGACGGAGAAGAAGGTCATTGAAAAGGATAAGCGTAAGCTGCGGGCATTGATCCGTAAGAATGCGGCTATTCAAAAAGACCAGATGTCGGCCATCGAGAAGAAGCGCAAGCAGGAGCAGGAGGAGTCGCAGGAAGAGGATTTGCAGCAGGCGCAGCCGCCGGCTTCGGGCGCAGGGTATGACGTAGATGAGTTTTCCGCTGCGGACGTGTCCCCCGAGAGTATCAATGAGATGCTGGCGGCGGATGAGACAGTCGTGATTGATGATGACAGCGATTTCGGCGAGATTGATGAGGATGGGTACTATCAATTGGATACCCGTTATATGCCGAACATGCCGAACTCGTTGAACCGTGCTTCGACTGAGGAGCCGGATGAGCTGGAGAATGTGATCGGCACCGAGAGCACGGATGATTTTGAGGCAGCGCACACGTTGACGCTGGGTCATGATGACATGCGTTACAAGGTCAACCGCGAGGAGTGCACGGAGCGCTTGAAGGAATTGATCCGCCGTTCTGAAGAGCAAGGCGGCTATCTGACCTACGATGATATCAATGAGATGCTGCCGGAGTCGGTGATTAAGGATACCGATATCGAGTCTTACTTGGGCATTCTGCGCAGCATGGAGATCGAAATCATCGAGGCGCACGAGGTCGAGAAGTATAAGATCGAGCATGACATCGAACAGCGCAAGGCCCGCACGAACCGCCTTGACTTCTTTGACGACCCGATCCGCATGTATCTGCACCAGATGGGGCAGGTGCCGTTGCTGTCGCGTGATCAGGAAGTGGAGATCTGCAAGCGTATTGAGATTTCCGAGAAGCTGACGAAGGAGCTGTTCAATCAGTTTGCCTTCGCGCCGAAGATGTACATGGATGTACTGAAGAAGCTTGAGGATTGCGCCGAGCGTTTTGACCGCGTGGTGACCGATAAGTACGTCGACAGCCGTGAAGCTTATATTGAAGAGGTGATGATTCCTGTGAAGGGCAAGCTCAAGACGATACACGGCAAACTATTGGCCGGGTATCAGCGTTTGCGCCTGTCGAAGAAGGGTTCGCCCCAGCATGAAAAGGCGCAGAAGGCGCTTGACGTGCTGTATGTCGAGATGGTCAACATTTATGAGCAATTGAATTTCAAGCAGAAGATGCTGGAGACGCTGTGTTCGGAATCGGATGAGAAAATCTTCCGCCCTTACCGCATGGCGAAGCTCGAGCGTACGAAGCTCAAAAAACAACATCCGTCTAAAGCCCGTGACCAACGCTTGGCAACCTGCTTGGCGCGCATCACGGCGTTGGAAAATGAGTTCGGCATGGATGCGACCGACTTCATTTCCAAGTTTGAAGTTTTGCGCGATGGCCTGCGTAGCGGGCAGAAAGCGCGGACGGAGATGGTCGAGGCTAACCTTCGCCTCGTAATCAGCATCGTGAAGAAGTATATGAACCGCGGGCTGTCGTTCTTGGACTTGATCCAAGAGGGCAACACGGGGCTCATGAAGGCTGTTGAGAAGTTTGAGTATCACCGGGGCTACAAGTTCAGCACCTATGCAACGTGGTGGATCCGCCAAGCGGCGACTCGCGCCATTGCAGACCAGGCGCGGACGATCCGTATCCCGGTGCATATGATCGAAACCATCAACAAACTTCTGCGCGTTCAGAAAAAGCTTGTCCAAGAGCTCGGCCGTGAGCCTACCCCCGAGGAGGCCGCCGAGGAAATGAGCATGCCGGTTGATCGTGTCCGTGCGGTGTTCCGCATGGCGCAGCAGCCGATCTCGCTCCAGAGTCCCGTCGGCGACGGCGACGATGCGCACTTCGGCGATTTCATCGAAGACAAGACGGCGGAAAGCCCGTCCGAAATGACGGCCTACGCCATGCTCAAGGAGCGTCTCGGCGAAGTGCTGATGACGCTCTCGGAGCGCGAACGCCAGGTATTGGATTACCGCTTTGGCCTGACGGACGGGTACTCCCGCACGCTGGAAGAAGTCGGTAAAGAGTTTAACGTCACGCGGGAGCGCATCCGCCAGATCGAAGCAAAGGCTTTGCGCAAGCTCCGCCACCCTACCCGCCAGCGCAAGCTGGAAGGTTTCCTCGAAACGAGGTAGGTTTTTTGTATAACTAGTTAGAGAGAAGAAGAATGGATTTCAATTTACTTGTAGCGTCAATCAAAGATTCACCGGCGAATTACGCTGTCGTAGCCGTGCTGGCGGGTCTGTTAGGCTTGGTCGCAGGCTGGCTGCTCGGACGCTTTGCCCCCACCTCCTGCGGGTGCGGCAGCAGCCATAGCCATGGGGGCTACACCTCCTCCGGCAACTGTGTCGAGATTTACGTCGGCAACCTCAGCTACGATATGACCGAGCCCCGCCTGCGCAAAGAGTTTGAGCGCTACGGCAACGTCAAATCCGCACGCATCATCACCAACCGCACCAGCAACAAGTCCAAGGGCTTCGGCTTCGTCGAAATGCCCGACCGCTCCGAGGCGGAGGCCGCCATCAAAGCCCTCCACGACGCCGATGTGCTGGGCCGCAAATTGCGCGTGAACGAGGCGCGCAACAAGACCGACCGCGAAGACGATTAATCTTCGCAGGTATTAGGAATTTATAAAACAACTGCCGCAGCCGGACGCCCGTCCGGTCTGTGGTGTTATGGAGCAATACGATGGCCAGCGATAAACGTAAAGACAAGGTCACCCTCAAAAAAGGCGACCGCCGCATTCCGAAGACAGCCGAAAGCCTCCGCGAATCTTTCCTCCACCACCTGCACTACACCCTCGCAAAGATGGATCACCGCGCCACCGAGCGCGACCATTATCACGCATTCGCCCTGAGCGTGCGTGACCGGATTGTCGACGGCTGGGTAGAGAGCCAAGCGGCCTTTCGCGATGCCAAAGTGCGCCGCGTCTATTACCTATCGCTCGAATTCCTGATCGGCCGCCTGCTCGGCAACAACGTTTGTGCGTTGCAGATGGAGCACACCTGCCGCGAAGCGATGGAATCGCTCGGACTGGACTGGAACCGCCTGCGCGATTATGAAATCGATGCCGGCCTCGGCAACGGCGGTTTGGGACGTCTGGCCGCGTGCTTCCTCGATTCGCTTTCCACGCTCAACCTGCCCTGCATGGGGTACGGCTTGCGCTACAATTACGGCATCTTCCGCCAACACATCGTCAACGGCGAACAACGCGAAGAACCGGACAACTGGCTGAAGTACGGTTACCCTTGGGAACTCCAACGCCCTGAGCATACAACGATGGTCGGCTTTGGCGGCTCCGTCAATGTCCGCACTGCGCCGGACGGACACGAAGAATGGTTCTGGGCCCCGGCGGTGCACGTGCTCGCAGTACCGTATGATCTGCCCATCGTCGGCTACGGCGGCAAGTGCGTGAACACCTTGCGCTTGTGGTCGGCCGAAGCGACCAATGAATTCAATTTCGAAGACTTCAACCGCGGCTCCTACATTGCCGCCGTTGAACACAAGGTACTGGCCGAAAACCTCACCAAGGTGCTCTACCCGAACGACAACATCACCGCCGGTAAAGAGCTCCGCCTGCGTCAGCAATACTTCTTTGTCTGCGCTTCGACGCGCGACATCCTGCGCCGCTTCCGTGAAGAGAACGCCAACTGGACGGACATGCCCAAGAAGGTGTTCATCCACCTCAATGAAACCCACCCCGCGCTCGTCATTCCCGAGCTGATGCACATCCTTGTGGACAAGGAGCGCGTCGATTGGGACACGGCATGGAACATCACCCGCACCTGCTGCGGCTACACCAACCACACCATCCTGCCCGAGGCGCTGGAGAAGTGGCCGGTCTCGCTCTTCGCGCGCATCCTGCCGCGCCACCTGCAGATCATTTATGAAATCAACGCCCGTTTCCTCCGCCAAGTCTCCGCCGCTTACCCCGGCGATACCGACCGCCTGAAACGCATGAGCCTGATCGAAGAGAACGGCGACCGTTACGTCCGCATGGCCAATCTCGCCATCGTCGGCTCCTCCGCGGTCAACGGCGTGGCAGCGCTTCATACGAAGATTTTGGAAGAGTCGCTCTTCCGTGACTTCTACGAAATGTATCCCGACCACTTCAGCAACAAGACCAATGGCATCACGCCGCGCCGCTGGCTCCTCAAAGCCAACCCGCGCCTCTCCGAGCTCATCACCTCGGCAATCGGCAACAAATGGGTGACCGACCTTTCGCAGCTGCACAAGCTCGAGAAGTACACCAAGGACACCGCGTTTCTGACGCAGTTCGCCAAGATCAAGCGCGCCAATAAAGAAATCCTCGCCAACGTGATCTTCAACACGCTGCGCCTGCAGGTTTCGCCGGACGCCATCTTCGACGTACAAATCAAGCGCCTGCACGAATACAAACGCCAGCTGCTGCTGGCACTGTACATTATCATCATGTTCAACCGCCTCGTGGACAACCCGAACTTGGACGTCCCGCCGCGCGTGTTCATCTTCGCGGCCAAGGCGGCACCCGGTTACTACCTGGCCAAGCTGATTATCCGTTTCATTCACGCCATCGGCGAAGTGGTCAACAACCACCCGATCATCGGCAAGAAGCTCTCCGTAGTCTTCCTGCCCGATTACCGCGTCTCCCTCGCCGAGAAGATCATCCCGGCGGCCAACCTCAGCGAACAGATCTCGCTCGCAGGCACAGAGGCCTCCGGCACCGGCAACATGAAGCTCATGCTCAACGGCGCGATCACCATCGGCACGATGGACGGCGCCAATGTCGAAATTCATGAAGAAGTCGGCGACGACAACATCTTCATCTTCGGCCTGCGCACAGACGAAGTCGCCCAGCTGCGCCCCACCTACTCCTCGCGTGCCATCTACGAGAGCGACCCAGAAATCAAGCGTGCGCTCGATATGATCCAGAAGAACGTCTTCAGCCTCATGTCGCCGGGACTCTTCGCACCGATCGTGCAGACCTTGCTTGACCATAACGACCATTACATGCTGCTCGCCGACCTGCGCAACTACATCGAAACGCAGGAGAAGGTCAACCAGCTCTACCGCAAGCCAACCGAGTGGAACCGCCGCGCACTGATGAACGTCGCCTGCGCCGGCAAGTTCTCCTCCGACCGCACCATTCAAGAATACGCCGACGAAATCTGGCACCAAAAGCCCTTTGACGTCGGGGCTTGGATGAAAACTGCGAAGTTCTAATGCTCACCGTCTCCAAATCCTGTACGTTTGACGCCGCGCACTTGCTCGCCGGACACTCCGGTCAATGCAAGAACCTGCACGGCCATACGTACAGGGTGACGGTCGAGGTCGGCTCCAGCCCCAAGACGCCCGGTTCGCCTGCGGATATGGTGATCGACTTCAAAGACCTCAAAGCGCTCATGCGCGAACGCATCACCGACGTGTTCGACCATGCCTTCATGTACGACGAATCCGGCGCCGCCGAGAGTGAAGTCGCCGCCGTGCTCAAAAAGCACGGTTGCAAGATCGTTCCGCTCGCCTTCCGTACAACCTCTGAGAACTTAGCGCGTCACTTCTTCAAGCTGCTGGCCGCCGATATCCCCGTCAGCAGCGTCACCGTCTGCGAGACGTCCGACAACGCCGCCACCTACACGGAATAACCGCGTGCAAACCACCGCCATCCCCATCGCAGAGATATTTGCCTCGCGGCAGGGTGAAGGCGCACAGGTCGGCCGTTCCGTAGTCTTCGTCCGCCTGGCCGGATGCAATCTCGCCTGCGGCTGGTGCGACACTGACTTCCAAGCCACACGCACCCCCACCGCCCAAGAAATCTTCGACGAAGTCAAAAGCTATAACCTCGACTCCGTCATCCTCACCGGTGGTGAACCCCTCGCTTCCACGGCATGGCGTGAGCTGGCACAGCTTTTCAAAAGCGCCGGACTCTGGCTCGGCCTCGAAACCAACGGAACCTTCGCGCTCACACCGGACGAAGCCGCCTTGTTCGACTACATCGCCACCTCGCCCAAAACGCCGCCGCTGCTCACGCGCGCAAACGAAGTGCGCCTTGTCGCTGATGGCGTCCTCACGTCAGAACGTTGCCGCACGCTGCGCAACACTATTCGTGCGGAGCACTACTTCATTTCACCGTGCGATCGGCAAGGACACTTCTGTTACGAAGAAGCACTTGAACTCCTGGGCGAGTTGAACAAAGATAATCCTCAACCCCTCTGGCAGCTCTCCCTGCAAGTCCACAAACTCGCGGGCTTCCGTTAAGCGCTATGACCTTTCCGCCTTATTCCGCGACGCCTGCTTATCCCTCCTTCATGGCAGCCGATGCGTACCGGCGCTGGCGCGTACCGCAGGCAGAAAACTTGCTCCACGAACCCTGTGCCGATTTTCAAACCGCACAAGCCGCGCCCTGTCACCGTTGGGGCAATGTGTTCGGCGGTACGGAACGCCATCTCCAAGCCATCTGGGCCGATGCCACACTGCGCCCCACGCTCATCCCCTTTGACGGCGGCACCTTGCGCATACTCAACCCCGGCAAATGGAACGGCGAAGGCGGCCCCGATTTCCGCAGCGCCGTACTCCAGATCGAACCTTCCGGTAAAATTCTGCGCGGCGATGTGGAAATCCACATCCGCCCCAGCGATTGGACGGCCCACCGCCACGCGGATAATCCATCTTACAGTAATATCATCGCACACGTCACATGGTTCCCCGGCACACCGCCTGCGACGTTGCCCCCCGGCACGCTTTCCATCGCTCTCCGCGCCGCGTGCGAGCTCAATCAATCCTTCTCGCTCGACGATATCGACGTATCCTCTTACCCCTACGCCGTTTTCAGCGTCAATCCCACCCCCTGCTCACAACGCTTTGCCAACACCGTCGAAGCGCTCGATCTGCTCGCCGCCGCCGGCAGTTACCGCATTCAGCTCAAAGCCCGCCGCATCTGCCGCCAACTCCAATCCGCCGAGAAAGACGCCCACGTCCTCTACGAAGCCTGTCTCGCCGCGCTCGGCTACAAACACCACGCTGCTGCTTTCCGCCTGATTGCCCGCACCATCAAACCTTTACCCCAAGAAACCCGCGAAGCCTTCTACGCCCGCTTGCTCGGTGCTGCGGATCTTTTTCCGGCTGAAGCCAAAGCCACCGCCGATCCCGAAACACAAGCCGCCCTCGATACACTTAAAACACTCTGGAACAAGAGCGGAGAGACTCCAGTCGTCAGCGTGAAGACGCACGGCTCATCCCGTCCGCAAAACGCCCCTTGGCGCCGCCTAGCCGCAGCGGCGGCACTCTTCAGCGATGGCGGCAGCTTCATGCTCGAACTCTTCAACACCATCCCTTGCCAAACAGGCGCATGGTATGGACAAGTCGCGGACTTCCTCGAACGCACCAGCGCGTGGGACTTCTGGGAAAGACGCCTCTCGCTCACCGGCACGCCCGGCAAACCAGTCAAGCTCCTTGGCAAAGGCCGCATCGGTGCACTCATCACCAACGCCATAGTCCCCTTCTTCATCGCGGAAAATATATTGCCCGAAGCGCTCCTCGTGCAGCTCCCGCCGGAAGACCTCTCCGACCCTCAGCACGAAATGGCCGCGCGCCTCTTCGGTGCCAACCACTCACCCGACCTCTACGCCCGCTCCGGACTCCTGCAGCAAGGCCTCCTCCAACTCATCGGCGACCACTGCCGCGTCCACGACACCTGCGCCGACTGCCCCTTGGGCGAAAGAGAAAGCAAGAAGTAATGGGCACCTCTAATAATTGCTGTTTCAAAAGGTAGGGCAGGTCTCGCCGAGACCGCCGCACCGCGTTTAGCCACACTCATACAGTTGCCCACAACACGAGCACAACTATTACCCCGCTCGGCGGTTTCGGCGAAACACGCCCTACCCAACAACCGTGTCAGTTTCCTTCCGCGCCTCCGCGTCTCCGCGTGAGCCTTCTTTGCATTCGTCGTCGAAGTGAATTATTAGAAGTGTCCTTACTTATTACTTGGCCTCTGCTTCCGGCAACATCGGCCGCTGCAAGTACGAAAGATAAACATCAACTCCACCACGCGTCTTACAAATATACTTAAACAATCCCTGCGACATATCCTCCTCATCCCTGCCAAACAGCCGCAGCAGCGCATTAATATCCCGCTTATACCGATCCACCTTCACCTTCCCCGGCACATCGATCTGATAGATGCAAAACACGCACTTATTAATCCCCAGATCCTCCGCATACCGGATCGTCCCATACAGCCCCGTAAAAAACTGATACCGCACATCATAAATAAAATTCAAACTCCGCCGCGGCCACAACTCATTCGTAATCAGCTGCAGCCGCATGCAAATATCCGAATTATCCCTTACCGCATCCTTCAGCTTCAACCGGATCACCGCTCCGAACTCCTCCGTCACCTTCGCCTCAAAAGACACCGCCACCCGCTCAGTCCCACTATCCGCCCACAACGCCAAATCGTGCTGACGCTTCCCGCCCCGATACCCATCAAACTGCGTCACCTCCGACGCCGTTGCATGCGCCACCCTCAACCCCGGCGCGATCTGATCCAAAATATTCGCCTGCACATCCCCCTCAAACGGTTCAGCCAACACCAGCCGGGCAAACTCCCTCATACTCGAGCCCACCTTCCACTGCGCCCTACCCCTCAACGGCCCCACCTTCGCCAGCCAATCCGCCTCCCTCACAATTCCATCAGACAGCTGCATAACACCTCCCAAAGAATCAAGTAATCAGCAAGAAATAACAGGTCATAAGCCAACACCCGCGACTCATCACATACACATTTCTCTCATTCACTACAACCCTCTCCCACACGCCCCACTCTCCGCGCCTCCACGCGAACCATCCCCACACCCCCACGTGTGCGCCAGCCCCCTACCCCCTTACCTCTCTCCCGCAACCACCCCTGTCCCACACACACAAACACCACCGCCACCACACACACCAAACACAACGCGTACAGTGTACATCATTTACCGCCATTAAGCAACATTTTTATTTCCCGCCCACCCAGACGCACTCTTCACCGCGCTAGCCTGAAATTATTTACTACCTCGCTTCTCTTCCATCTGATTACTTTTTCCACCCCCTTTAAGCTTGCACTGCCTCCAAGGGATGTGTTATACTGATTTAATTGATTGAGGGTAGCTGTTCCACTAGCTTGTTTGGCAGGGACGGCTAATTGCTTCCGCAGGGGGAGATCAAATGAGGTTGTTGCTTTTAGCGGGGAGTACGGCAGGGTTGATAATGGGCGCACAGGGAGTGACGCTTTACGTCAGTCCATGCGGAAACGATGCTGATACCGGGTTGCTGTGGCGGTGCGCAAAGCAAACCATCCAAGCCGCTATCGAAGCCACGCAAGCCGGTGATGAAATCATTGTCACCAACGGCACCTACACGCCAATCGTGGCCAACAACCGCTCAATCCGTATTGAAAGCGTCAATGGTCCCGCTGTGACGATTATCGATGGCGGCGACACCAACACCTGCGCCATTCTCGGCACTCTCGAAGCCCACCCTCCTCAGCATAACACCACGCTCTGCGGATTCACCCTCACCAACGGCAACGCCCACGCAACTTACTGCGACGACCCCGCCGGTGGTGGTGCCAGTGGCGGCACGCTCAGCAACTGCGTACTCATCGCCAATCGCGCAGAGCAGGCACTCAAGAACCCCTCCCCCGAAGTCATTGCACGCATCAAACGCCGCACTTGCGGACTCAGCGGATTTGATGGCGGCGGGGGCGGTGCCTCGGAATCACGATTGTTTGATTGTAAGCTTATCAATAACGTGGCGGAGAATTTTGGCGGAGGGGCCAAGAAGTGCGAATTGATCCGCTGTACGTTGATTGGCAACCAAGCCGCTAACGGCAATGGCGCCATGTGGTCGACACTCCAAAACTCATTGCTGAAGGATAACGGTGCCTACTCCTGCGAGCTGACCAACTGCACCGTCGTCAGCACTCATCCCACAGGAGATAGGGCCAACAGTGTAAGGTGCGGTTCTCTACACAACACCATCGTGTGGGTACATGCCAACACAAACGATGCCAAGGATGTCGCCGCGGAAAGTCATTGGGTGCGCGTCGTCAACTCCTGCTTTCAAACATCAGAAGAACATCGCAATGGCCTTCGAATCACCAACTGCATTTCACAACCCCCTCAATTCGTCAATGCCGCCGCAGGCGATTACCGCCTTTTACCAGACTCCCCCTGCGTTGGTGCCGGTGATGCCGGTTTTACCAATCTGCTGTCGGGGCTCGACGGGCTTCCACTGACAGATACCAACGGACGCACCCACATCGGCGCTTTTGGTGTAGTGCCGCTGGCCGAACTCCCTTGGCGCACACGGCTCAAATATAAACTCACTGCGTGGAGGGCAGCCTCCTCTGCAAAGGATGCTCAATGATAACCAAACTCACCCTACTCGCGGTAATAGTAACCAGCCTCCGATTATTTGCATCGGATGAAGTGCCCGATACCACACCCCCCTCCGCGACTCCGCGCCTCCGCGTGACATCCCATCCAGACGCCGACAACCCCGGGCTCAAACTCTTTGAACTGCTCGATGCCCGCAATGGCAATCGCGGCAACATCGTCTTCTCACCCTACAGCGCCATCACCGCGATGCAAATGGCACAACTCGGCGCGGCAGGCAACACCCTCGCCGAAATCGATGCCGCGCTCGGCGCACTCACAACCGTCCGCGAACCGCCAAAATACCTCTACTATGTCAACTATGGTTTTTATGACAAGTCTGCTACGCTTCAAACAAACTATTCCCAACAACTCAAAGAAAAGTTTAACGCATCCTTTCATGCAGTAGACTTCACCATTAATCCTGAACTTGTCCGCCAACAAATCAATAGCTTGATTGCCCAGCAAACACGCAACCACATCCGCGACATTTTCCAACCCGGCAGCGTCAAGCCAACAGACCGCCTGATACTCGTCAATGCCCTCTACTGCTCCAAGTCCTGGAAGCATCCCTTCCCGGAAAACAGAACGCACTATCGAACATTCACCTCAGCCTCCGGCACAGTCTGCAAACTCAAAACGATGCACCTGAACGAAAACTTCAGCTACATCGAAACCAATAATGTGCAAATCATCGAACTCGCCGGCCTCGGCAAAGAGTATTACTATATGACAGTCTACCTCCCGCGCGAAATGGATCTTGCTCCTGCTCTAGCGCTCCTGCACCAAAACCTCCGCCAACAAATGCAACCGACAGACGTAGCGCTCGCCATCCCTAAATTTCGAATTACTAAAACATTCAATCTTCTGTCCATCTTTAAAGAACTCGGCATCCACGACGCCTTTACACCCAATGCCGCCGACTTCTCCCCCATCTTCGACGACAAAACCTTCGGCATCAGTTACGTCCTCCAAGGCGCCATGCTAGCCATTACAGAACTCGGTGTTGAAGCCGCCGCCGCAACCGGCATGGGCCCCTTCGGCGGGGCACGTGACACCGATGAACCCCAGCCAATTTCCTTCATTGCCGACCACCCCTTTGTCTTCACCCTCTCCGCTCCCGACGACACGCTGCTCTTTGTCGGTATTGCGCGGGAGCCTTAATTATCTTTCTACATCATCATAGGAGTTTTATGAGACTGCTAGCCTGTTTGATTCTGACGCTCTGCTTATGCGGGTGTGCTAAAATGGAAGTTGAAGTCATCAATCTATCGCCAACAACATTTGAAGAGGTTGAGGTGTTGACACGGAAAGAATCTTGTGTAAAGTTCTCCAAGCTAACACCACGGTCTGTTCGACAGGCAAAGTTCCGCAGTGCCAAATTCGGAGGCGAGTCTTCCCTGACGCTCAATGCTACGAGGTCTGACAAAACTATACTCTCCCATACAGATGGCTATTATGAAGCTGAATATATCGGACGGGTCATCATTGTGATACTGCCGGATGAAACGGTCAAGATGGTTGATGATGATATCGAAATAGGCATATTTGGGATTAAGATTCCATAGAGGTTCCAACAAATCTCGGAGGTGCACATGAAATGGCAGTGGTTAGTTCTTTTGGAGGGATTGTTAGTATTTATCATGACATCCTGCGGGATACTCATTTACTCTGAGTCACAAATGTTTCAATTCATGCAAAGCGAGCTCAAAGTGGGCAATGCGATGCCGAACTTACGCAATGCTATAAAATCTATCAACGTGCCTGTTTATTTGGAGCCGGAAACACGCGAAGCGCAAGGTGTGGTCACAAACTCTCTTGTCTGGGGGATATCTGGTTCAATGTCGGATATTGCACGCATTCGGATAGTTGCAAATAATGGAGAGATCACGTTTATTAAGCTGACACATAATGGATTTGATGATATTGTAAACTCAGACATTGATGCACTTCTTCAAGCGAATGCTCTGCGGGTACGGGGATTCTTCAAGTTTGCAATCAAATTCTTTATTTTTGCCCAGCTAGGGCTATTGGTTTTATACCTGTACCCTCGGATACATTCACGATGGTTACGTATTTGGGCGGGAGCCTGTATCGCTGTTATCGGATATGTCATTGTGGTCGAGATATTCTTTTGTGTCTTACAATGGTTAAGGGCTGGACTCTGTTGGTTATTCTTTTAGAACTCTTCGTTCTAATGACGCATTCAAAAGGAGAGAAAATATGTACAAAGTATTATTCAGACCGGCAGTGATATTAGGGTTGGCTTGTTGTCTTGGGTGCAGCTCATTGCCTGAACCAACGGAGAAGGTTCAAGAGATGGTGGAGCATGAAACTAAATTGGACATGCGTTTTTATCGCGTGACTCCGCTGGGTCTTGAGGCGCCGGGGTATTATGTGTTTAACGTCTTTCTGTTTGAAGCGAGAAAAGAAGGGCTACCCACCGCAAGCATGAAGTTTCCACCACTGGCAGATAAAATTTCAGAACTATTGCGTAGCGCGCCTGATAAGTTTGTAACCCCCAAGGGGACAACCATCATTGATGGAGTCAGTGTGGACTGGGAACGTTATCCCATTATGATTTCCGAGGGGACGACCACTGTCACTTATAGTAAGGATCCCAATCCTGTATCACTTTCCATCACGTTGGACAAGGAAAATCCCGAGTGGGACCGCATGAGTTTTAATCTCGACTTTAAATGGCGGAAGATAACACGGTTTTTACCAGACGGACGCCCGCTTTGGTCTAATAGAAATATCTCACTCTCATCCGCTTTCAAAAAAGAGGGCAGTACTGTTTCGACAGTCGGAGTAATAGAGTCTGGGGTTCCGCGTTTCCAGCATGCAAGTAGAATGGAGGAGCGATAGTAACATCTAGCACTACCTATCCAGCAGGAGGATATTATGCGTAAATTAATTCTTGGCCTTGTATGCTGTTTGGCATGCGGGTGGCTATCGGCAGCGGAGGAAGTGAAGGCAGCAGAAAAACTGGAGATTAGAGTCGAATACTATCTGCACCGCGTGTTGCCGTTCGGCTCGGGAACTTCAGGCTTTTATCTTTTCGACTTCCTTTGCCTTGTGACGGAGTGGACTCCGAAGGAGGATGCTACAAGCAAACCTCAAATCTTCGACCCAACGATCTTCCTTGGCGAAAAAGAGGGGTGTGTCTTAGAGGCTGTGCGTAACAGCCCCTGGACATTTGGCGCGCCGAATGGCACAACCGTTATTGATGGTGTTAATGTGAAGTGGGAGCGTTACCCTCTCATTGTTTCAGAAGGGACGACCTCTGTCACCTATCGCGAAGAGCCGGAACCAATAACGATGTCGATTACAATTGAATCAAAAAACCGTCCTCCGGATTCCATTGGTGTAGGTATTGAATTCAAGAGAGAGTATGCAACCGGAAAGATTGTCCATGGCGTGCCGTTAAAAGATAAACGAGGCATTAATACCCAGATAGGTTTTGATCTAACAAGCGGCAGGTTTTGCCCCCACGGCGGATTTCTAAAGTCTCGCACGGAAAGTGAGGCTCGGGCAGATGCGCAAAAATAAAGTGCCGTAAAGGACACTTCATACAAGGAAACGAAGGGAGGGGTATATGAGCAGGATAATGCTTGGGTTAGTGTATTGTTTGATGTGCGGGTTTGTGTCGACTGCGGAGGAGGCGCAAACGGCGGAAGCGAAGGAAACGAAAACCACGTATTCTTTCTGTCGGGTGTTGCCGCTGAATCCGGAGGTTCCAACGTATTATATGTTTGACTATTTTTCGTTTGAAGCGAGAAATGTGCCGGAGGCGGATATTGGCTTTACGCATAAGGCGGAGGATCTGAGTTTTGCAAAGAAGATTCAAACAGCGGCTGAGGTGAATGCCAAGGCAAAACAAGAGGCGGATGACTGGACTCCACCGGAGGTGTATCCGCCGTTGTTGCGGAATACGTTCGAGTTATTGCGCGATAATCCGGAGCAGTTTGTTGCAACAAATGGGACTGCCGTCGTGAAGGGTGTTAGCATTGCATGGACGCGTATTCCGTTTATGGTTTCACCGGGCTCTACTACCATTGTTTACGGAGAGAATCCTTATCGCTTAACGTTCGTAGCCGTCATGAAAGAGCATGGAGGCAATGTGGAGGAGGGACAGAACGATATGCACTTGGCATTTTCATTGAATCGAGATGTCCTGCGGGAAACAATGCCTTATTTGATGAATCACACCTTCAGCACAGGCATCTATTTTAATAGCAAAAAAGGGGCGTTGTATTGTGGAGGGGTGGTTTCAACATCCACCATCAACACAGAGAAGGATAGTCAGAAATGAGTTGATCTGTTGCAGATGATACAGGCGGATCCTAGGAGGATAATCAATGAATAGAATCATACTTTGTATAGGATGCTTTTTTGCGTGTGTGCTATCGGCTATTGCGAATGCAGTGAGCTCCACCACTGTTGAAGAGTATGTGGCTTCGACCAATCAAGCTTGGGATAAGCCGGCGTTGCCGTGGCAAGTCTTTGCCGACAGTGGCAAAGACCAGCACTACAGGCAACTGCTCCACAAGCAACAAGAGATATTAACACATTGCGTGCAGGAGGATCCTGTAATCAACACAGCGCCTTCTGATGAGTTGTTGGGCATTACGGAGGAGCTGTTGCTGCTGTATTTGTTTTTGATTGAGCCCACAGACGGCAATGTGCCTTTGGCGTGCGCAATTGAAACCGACCTTGCCGGCATCCAAAAACTCAAGCGTCAATATGTAAGACTGCTAAGATCGGATCCACTTGAGGCGCGGCAGGAGGAACTGACTGCGGTTGACTTCATCATAATCGGATCCTCTGAGCCGACACGAAGGTGGAAGGGTTATAACCTTTTGCAGCATTGGAAGCTTAATCTGCATAGACTGAATTCTTCCACTCCCGTTGGTTACACCCTGAACTTTGGCATGGGAAACAATATCTTTGCGAAATTCAATCTGCAGGATGCTTGGCAACGTGGTGTGAGAGGAATGGTTACGTGTGAACGGAAAGGCGATCCTCTTCGGGCGATTATCAGTTTCTCGGGCGTATTGTCAGTGTCGGCGTATTCTGACGAGATTCCTTTCAGCACTCAGGGGTTGGCTCTCCGTTACGCCAGACGGTTGCGTGTGCGTGAAGGTGAACGCATGAACTTGATAGAATACAGCCCGCTCACCAGCAAGCCATCCCCGGAGGAATTGACAGACGGTTACTTTAAAGACTCGTTACTCTGGCGTGGGGTTCCGTTTTGGCGGGAGCGGGAAGACATCGATAAATCACCTCACCTCCCTGCTGTCGCTGACATTGAGAATCGGCCGATGTGTGGAGGCGTTTGGGTATCGTTAGAGAATCCGCACTCGCATCGTCCAGCCGTGACCAACTTTCCTCCGACCTCGCGGTCTCCTGCGGCTGCGGATGTAGTGGCCATTGACCCGCCGATTGCCACAGCCGACGATGTGACTGATTACCTTACCTCGAGCAATGAGGTTTGGCTGAAACCTCTCTTAAAAGATCAGTCTATCAGGTATTCAGCCAGAGGCCACGAGAATCGGAGGAACAGCGCGTATACTTTGAAAAAGGTACAAACTGCGTTAAGCGTCGCGGTGTTACAAGAAAAAGCCCAAGAGAATCAGACGAGCATGCTGGATGTTTACAATGCGGCGGATGAGTTGCTATGTCTCTACTTGTTTTTAATTGATGCCGACCTGAAATCCAACCAGCCTCTGCGTGAAGCGATTAAAGCCGATTTGCGGCAAATCTATAAGTTGAAGCGAGACTATCAGTTTTAGCCCCTCTTTTTCAACAGACTAAATCCTCCATAAAGACGGCGTTTTATGCGTTCCGAGTGGGTCTTTTCAGGAATGGGCTGGAGTGCCTCTAGGATGGGAGTCGCATCGTAGAGAGGATGGGACTTCCATCGTAGAGAGGATGAGCTGCGCATCGTAAAGGGAATGAGGGTTCGATCGTAGGTGTGATCGGAGTCCGATAGAAGGGGGGGCAATGGGGGAGGCATTCTTCTGGCTGCTTTTCTCTCTGCGTGCTTCCGCGTCTGCGCGTGAAACATCCTCCTCCCCGCGCTGTTCCCTGTTTCAACGGGTGTTTAAAGGTGGTGTGAGTGGGGCGCAGTGGACAAAAACGAGTGACAAATGGCCTGTTTTTTGCTAAAATATACCTCGTAATTTCGTGTTTAAGGATTTGCTGAAAATGGCTTCTTCGTCCAAACCTGTTATTCGTTTTACTGATACGTCGTTGCGCGATGCGCATCAGTCCCTCTGGGCTACCCGCATGCGGACTGAGGATATTTTGGGGATTGCCCAAACGGTGGATCAAGCGGGGTATTATTCGTTGGAGTGTTGGGGCGGCGCGACGTTTGACGTGTGCCTGCGCTTCTTGCGGGAGAATCCGTGGGAGCGGCTGCGGTTGATTAAGTCGGCGTGTCAAAAGACGCCGCTGCAGATGCTGCTGCGCGGGCAGAATATTTTGGGATATCGGAACTATGCGGACGATGTGCTGGAGCGGTTTGTGGCGTTGTCGTGTGAGAATGGCATCGACATCTTCCGTATCTTCGACGCGTTGAACGATACGCGTAACCTCGAAAAGGCCATCGCCGCGACCAAGAAGTATGGCGGGCACGCGCAGGGGACCATCTCTTACACCGTGAGCCCGGTGCATACGGTGGAGAAGTATGTGGCGATGGCGCGTGAGTTGAAGAGCATGGGTGCCGATACGTTGTGTATTAAGGATATGGCGGGCATCCTGACGCCGACCGCGGCGCGCACGTTGATTGGCGCGTTGGTGAAGGAAGTGAAGCTGCCGATTCAGGTGCATTCGCACATGACGTCGGGCATGGCGCCGGCGACTTATATGGCGGCTGTCGAAGCAGGCGCAGGCGCGATTGACTGCGCGGTGGCGACGCTCTCGGGGATTTCTTCCCAGCCGGCTGTCGAGACGATGGCGGCGATTTTTGAGGATGCTGGTTATGAGACGGGTTTGAACCATGATTTGATTCATGCGGAGAATGCGTACTTCAAGCAGATCAAGCCGAAGCGCGAGCCGAAGAGCAGTGCCGCGATGGATGTGGTGGATGTGGATGTGCTGGAGCATCATATCCCCGGCGGGATGATCTCGAACCTGCGCTCGCAGCTGGCTCAGCAGGATGCGCTCGACCGTCTGCCGGAGGTGCTGGAGGAATTGCCGAAGACGCGTGCGGATATGGGCTATCCCCCGTTGGTGACGCCGACGAGCCAGATCATGGGCGTGCAGGCGGTGTTGAATGTGCTGGCCGGCAAGCGTTACGAGATGGTGACGCAGGAGACCCGCGATTATGTGAAGGGTTTGTATGGCCGCGCACCCGCCGCGATTAACGCGAAGATCATCACGAAGATTTTGGGCAAGGAGAAGCCGATCACCTGCCGTCCCGCTGATTTACTCAAGCCGGGCTTGCCTGCCGCCGCAGCGGCGATTCCGACGGGGCTGATTCAGGCGGAGGAAGACATCCTCTCTTACTGCTTGTTCCCGGAGGTGGCGTTGGGTTACTTCAAGTGGCGTGCCGCCGCACCCGAAGCCCGCGACCCTGTGCCGGCCGATTTGGAAATGCAGAGTGCCGTGGCGGAGGCTGAGGAGGCTTTAGAAGAGGCGATCAGCGAGGAAATCCAACGTCATGCGGACATTGGCCGCGCTGTGGCGGGATTTTTCGCGCAGCTCGGTTTGGCCGCCGGTGTGCCGGTGGAAGGCGCCGCCCCCGTGCGGATGCCCGCTCCTGCTGCTCCTGCGGTAAAGAAGGCCGCCGCGCCTGTGGCCGCTGCAGAGCCTGAAGTCACAAATCACCAAACGATCAATGCGACGTTGACGGGTACATTCTTCCGCTCCGATGCACCCGGCAAGCCCGAGATGGCGGCCGAGGGTGCCGCGCTCAAGGCCGGGCAGGCGTTCTGCGTGATTGAAGCGATGAAGCTGTTCAACCCCGTCAAGGCCGACAAGCCCTGCCGCATCGTCAAGTTCCTCGTCAAGCCCGGCGACCACGTGAGCAAAGGTCAGCCGCTTGTCGCCGTTGAGTATTAATCCCCGCCCCGGAAGGCACGCCCATGAGTAAGAAAAAAATCTACACCCCACGCAAAGCCCACGTCGTTTGCGGCGGCATCCGCGCACAGCAAGTCCGCGGCAGCCAAGGCAAAGCTTGGTGGTGCCGTAAGTGGATTGATTCAATCGAACATCTCAGCATGGGTGCACGCCTCGGACGCGGCCGGCAGTATGCGATTGCCGGACAGGTGACCGACATCGACATCCAGCCGTATACCATCAAAGCCGTGGTGCAAGGCGCGGAAGATAAACCTTACGCCTGCGAGATCGGCATCGAGGAGCTCACGCCGAAGATGAAGAAGGCGCTGCTTGCCGAGTTCCACAGCAACCCGATGTATGCCGCGCGCCTGCTGGTGCAGGAGCTGCCGCCGGAGGTGGATGAGCTGTTCGTGAAGCATGCGAAGCACTCGCTCTTTTCGGACGAGACCCACGCATTCCGCACGAAATGCTCCTGTAAGGATTGGGCGAACCCGTGCAAGCACATCGCGGCGGTTTACTTTTTGTTCGGCGAGACGATCACGCAGGACCCGCTGCAGCTGCTTTACTTTGCAGGCATCAATGCGGAAGAGATCTGCGGCGAGGAGATTACTCCGGAGAAGCGGAAGGTCAAGACCGTCAAGCACAGCCCAACCGACTTTTGGGGACCGAGCCATCACGAACCGTTTTATGGTTTTGGCGATGTGACCGACAAGGGCGTGATTGCGCCGTTGCTGATGCGCCTCTCCGCTCCGCCGCTGTGGCGCGGGTATGAGAAGTTTGGCGACATCATGAACACCGCTTATACGCGGGCCGCCACCAAGGGACGGCAGATTGTGGATGGCGGCATGGTGGACTACCGGCGCTTAGATGAGCGCGTGCATATCACCAACTCCGACCTCAAGATTCACTCCAAGCACCTGCGCGTCGATTATTGATTCGCGGCGTCTTGTTGCATCAGCCAAGCCTCTAATGCCCGCGCGGTGTTCCGTCCAAATTGACGGGCGGAGTCAGGCGTGACGGGTGCGCTATTGGCGGAGGCGAATGGAATTTCAAACGTCGTTGACATGATGTTCAACGGCAGTTCCGAAGCCCATACGCCAAAACCCTTTCCGGTGGTCGAAGGCTTGCCGGTATTCCAGCCGGTGCCGGGAGGCAAATCGTCAGCCTGCTTGTAATTAAGAATGTTGGGCTTGATGGTTTCCAAGATAGTTCCCAACTTTAATTGCGCCGGCCAGTTGTTGCGGCGTCCTACCTGATAAACAGCCTCCTGCCATTCGCCACGTAGCAAAGGACAATGTAAATCAATGGCGATGTTCACCCGCCGGGCCACCCACTCCGAGACCTGTTCGCGGATTGCCCGTATCTCGGGATACAAAGGCTCGCCGAGGTAGTCGCGGTTGTAATCGCGCGGGGCACGGCCTTTACCTTGATCGCCTGCCTCAACGCCGTCTTTATCCACGAACGGCACGACAAAGAACGCGGCGGACTGCATGAGCTTGGGCGAGGCGAGCACGCCTTCGAGCAGACCCTCCAGCACAAAACTGGCCGCGGCTTCCTGCGCATGGTGGCGTGCCGTCACGACAATCCGATACCGCGCATCGGCCAACGCACCGAAGGTGAGCTTTTCGACAGCGCGGCCTTGGCGGCTTTGACAGAGCGTCTCGCGGGTCACGCTGGGGATATTTAGAACCCGGTTTGCAAAGCGCTCCCAGTCTTGGTGTAAATACGGAAACGTCTGGCAAAACCACACATTGGTTTCGTTTGCACCGAAGGTATAACTGAAGCCATATTCCGTCCAGTTGGTGTTGTGCCAGCACCAAGAGGCGCCTTCATCGGTCGAAACCGCAGGGCCGCGCATCCCAATCAAACCGCAGCTTTGATCGCCGCGTTCGTTAGGGAATGTGAATTGCAGCGTCTGACCCTGAGCGCCTTGCACTCGGAACTTCCAATAAAACCAACCTCCGGGTGTATCGCGTGCTTCCGGCGCCAAAGTTACCTTGTTGCCTTCAATCTGCCGCACTTCGATATTTCCGGCGGGAAGATTTTTGTCTAATGTAAAGCCTGCGGTCGGCGCGGGCTGCGCATCGTTCGAGAGCCACTGTTCTAAAGCGCGTGCGATGTTGCGCCCGAATTGACGGGCAGAGGCGGGCGTAACAAGTGCGCCGTTGGCCGCGGCGAAGGGAATCTCAAACGTTGTCGCCAACTTGTTGAGCGGCAACTCGGATGACCACTTTCCGAACGACTTGCCTTTGGCAAATGACTGCCCCGTGTTCCACGCCTTGCCAAACGGCAGATCATCGGACTGTTTGTAGTTGAGCGTGTTGGGCTTCATCTTCTCGACAACCTTGCCAAAGCTCACCTGACTCGTCCAGCCGCCGTTGCGCCCGACCTGATACACAAACTCGTTGTACTGCCCGCGGATCCATGGGCAGTGCAGATCGATGGCGATGTTCGTGCGCCCGGCTACCCACTCCGTCACTTGCTCGCGGATAGCTTTTGTTTCAGGGTAGATGGGGTCGCCGATGTAATCGCGGTTGTGGTCGCGCGGCATGCGGTTCTTGCCTTGGTCCCCCGCCTCGACGCCGTCTTTATCCACAAACGGCACGACAAAGAATGCGGCGGATTTCATCAGCTTGGGCGAAGCCATAGCACCTTCAATCAGTCCCTCCAACACAAAGCTGGCGGTTGATTCCTGCGCGTGATGGCGTGCCGTTACGACGATCCAATACTGTGCATCCTTCACCGCGCCAAATGTCAGCGTCTCGACATCGTGTCCTTGACGGCTCTGGCACAAGGTCTCGCGGTAGACGCTGGGTGTCTCCAAAAAGCGGCTGACGAAGTTCTTCCAATCTTTCTGCAGGTATGGAATCGTCTGGCTGAACCACACATTGCTTTCGCCCGCGCCGAAGGTGTAGGTGAACCCCTGCTCGGTCCAATTAGTGTTGTGATACCGCCAGTTGGCGCCTTCATCGGTGGAGATCACCGGCCCGCGCGTACCGACAACTTTGTTCTCCTTGCCGTTTTTCTCATCGACGAAAGAGAATTGCAGCGTCTGCCCCTCCGCGCCCGTAACGCGGAACTTCCAGTAGAACCAATTGCCATCCGTGTCACGCAACTCCGGCGCAATGGTGATATTCGTTCCATCGACCTTCCGCACGGTAATATTTCCAGCAGGCAATGCGTTGTCCACCGTGAATCCGAATGCCGATGCCGCGAGACTCAAATATGCTACGGCGGTTAGGTTTTTGAATAGCCGCATCATCACATGCTCCCTCCCCCATACTCGCGCCGACGCAGCACATAGGCCGAGAACACGCACAGCCCCAGCGGCAGCACCAACAGATACATCAGCGCCAAACGTCCCACGGCCCGGCCTTTGGCCAAATCACCCAACGTCAGACTATCAAACAAGTTCACCTCAATCAGTGGCGACGACACGAAGTGCGCCGCCCGTCCGATCATCAGCCCCGCCCGGTTGACGCGCAGGGAGGTATCAAACTCTTCGGGATTGTCCGGTGCCACAAAGATCGTCACCAACAGCATGACGCTTGTGAACAGCGCCACAGGGAATGAGAACATGCAGCCGAATGTCAGCCCAAGAGCCGCCAGCACAGCCAACACCAAAAACAGCACAACGCCACCCACCAGCAACGCCGCCCAGAACGGCGGCCCGGGCTGCAACACCGCCACTTTGTTGGCGGAGAACAACAAGCCCGGTTGACGTTGATCGCCCAGATGCTTCAACTCAACCGTGTGAGCGATGCGCGGCAGCGGTACCCGTAGCTGGTTCTCGCCGAAACCCATGAGATTTGTCGTAATGCCGGCGGTCTGCACCTGCACATCAACGCCCGAGCGATGCCCTGACAAGGGGTCGATGCTGATACGCAGCGTGGAAGGCTGATTGAACTCCTGCACAAACTCAAATGAAGCACTGCCTCCGGGCGGCAATGCAACGTACTGCTCCTTCACAGCTTTGGCCGGCGTGGTCAGATTAGCCGGGCGTGCTAAAAATCCTTGAGGCACATACGCCGCAAGCACCGCCAGCGTCAGCACCGTCACCGCGCAAGCCGCCGCAAGCTGCACGCACAGCAAGCCGCACCATTGCCCCAGCCACAGTACCGTCGGCGGCACCGGCTTGACCCGTGTGAGTTGGAAGCGCGAGGCATCAATATCAGCTGAGCCGACAACGCACCCCAGCACCAGTGCCGCCAAGGTCGTCATGCCCCACCCTGCTCCCAATACGTACAGGAGGGTTAAATTGAAATCATCTTCAGGCGTGCCGCCGCTTTGCAGGATCAGCGGCAGCAGGCCGAGCACCAGCGGCAACAGCACAGCCAATAGCACGGCCGTGCGCGACCGCAAGGTCGAACGCAGCGTCAATGCCACAAGGGCTGCTATGACACGTCCACGGTTCATTTGCGTTGCTGCAGGAGGAATTGCGCCGGATGGAACTCGCGCTTGGCATCGGTGCGCACGACATCCAAGAAGTACGCTTCCAACGACATCGCTGGGAAGCTCTGCTGAACCGTCCGCCCGATCTGCTTTTCAATCATACGGCGCAGCTCAGCCGCCGCTTCTGTCGAGAGGCCATCTACCTCAAACTGTATCTTGTCTGGCACCCGCAGGAGTTCCGACACCGTCCCTGCGGCTTGGCATTTACCCTGCGCCAGAATCATCACGCGGTCGCACACATCTTCCACATCCGCGAGCAGGTGCGAGGTCATCACCACCGTCACGCCGGCAGGCCGCAACGCCAGCACCAAATCCTTCATCTGCCGGCAGGCCTCCGGGTCGAGTCCGGAAGTCGGCTCATCGAGAATCAGCAGATCCGGCGCATTGATCAACGCCTGCGCCAAGCCGACCCGCCGCGCCATGCCTTTGGAGAATCCACCCACAGGCCGATCCGCCGCCTTCAATAAATCTACCATCTCCAACAGCTGCTCCGTACGCGCATCAATCTCTTTGCCCGACAGGCCGAACAGCGCACCATAATAATGCAGCGTCTCGCGCGGCGTGAGGAACGGATGCAAATGCGACAGCTCCGGCAGGTAACCGATCCGCTTTTTGACGTCCATGCTGTCGGGCTTGCCGCCCAGAATCAATACCGAACCCGCAGTCGGACGCAGCAACCCCAGTAGGAGTTTGAGCGTGGTGCTTTTGCCCGAACCGTTGGGACCAATCAAAGCGAACACCTCGCCGGCTTCGACCCGTAAGTCAATCCCCTTCAACGCTTCGGCCACCGGGCGGTGCCAAAAGTCCTTATAGGTCTTGCGCAAATTCGACGTCTCAATCACAGACATCAGCATACCCCTTCGCGTTGTTTCAGCAAATACACGCCGCAGACAGCCCACAGCACGGCACGCACGCCGCTGAACGCCGCCGCCTGCGATACATAACCCAAAGCAATCCGTCCGCCATCGGCCAGTTGATCGGCCAGCCAGAAATTCTGTACGTTCGGCACCAGCGCATCAAAAGCAAAACGCCCCCATGACGGCAGCGCGGGCACAATCAAATCCGCCCCCACCCCTAGCACTAAAATACCGCAGCAGAGAATCGAAGCCACCGTTCCCGGCAAGCGCGCTGCAAACACCGCCGCCAATACGGCATACAACATCAACAGCAGTATAATCAACGCCGCTGCAGCAAATATCCGCCAATCCAAATCAATCGTTGAAAATACCCAACCGCCCAACCGTTGATGTGCGCCGCTGAAGAATGCCGCAACCGATAAAGTAATCGGTAGCAATACAAAGAAACGCACGCCGAACCGCCCCACCCGGCACGCATGCGATAACGCCGCACCGCCGAGAGCCGCCAGCACGGCCAGCAATCCCATCCGGAAAATGACCGGCTCGTAGAGGTAGTTTTGGAAAGCAGGCGTAATGACATATCGCGGCGCAATCTTTTCGGCCATCAGCACAGCCAGTGCCTGCGGTACTGCAAAGCTCAGCACAGCGCCCAGCACACCGCAGACCTTGGAACAGAAGAACACCGCAGGCGAAATCGGCTTGACCAAAGTCACATCCGCCGTGCCCCTTCGGAAGTCCGAACCAAAGCGCGAGCCCGCCGCCAGAATAGCGAAGACGAGCCCAAACAGAAAGAGACACGCCAGACCGCTGTCCCGCGCCAAGCGCCCCTCTTCACCAAAACGTTGGAACTCAAACAGCGGATTCGCCAACGTCAATAGTACTGAGAAAAGCAGCAGCAATGCGCTGACAGGCTGTTCGACAACTTCAATCCATGTTACTTTGGCTGATGCCAGAAATTGCCGAACGTAATACATACCAAGAAAAACGGGGCAGTTTGACCTGCCCCTTTAAGTCAACGGCACAACGGCCGCATGAGTTACTTTGCCCAAGGCAGAGACGGCGCATCAATTGAATGCAGCGTATTAGCGTTGGGCTGCGGCTGATCCTGCACATTCGTATTCAACGCCTGCGCACCCGTCGCACAAATGGTCAATAGCGAGACAATAATCGCAACCGATGCCGCGAGAATTGCAATGACCGACAAAGCCTTGTTATCCGGAGCGCCTGTCGCACCGCCCGCAGCAAACGCGGCCAAGTCTTCCTGCGACAAGGGCTGGAGTTCAAGCTCGCCATCCGCGCTTTCAGCCGCGGCAGATTCACCAGACTTGACAGCCAGTCCGGGGCGCTTCATCTTAATAGTCTTCTTCTGCGTCATCTCGGAGTCAGGAATCTCCTGAGGCGTCGGTGCACCGGCAGGCTTAACAGCACCCAAAGCCGCAGGGCGCTTCAGACGGATCGTCTTCACCTCTTCAGTCGTGCCGCCCGTGCCGCCGGAGCTCAACGGCGCGCTCGTCACGCCAATCACCTCATCCAACGCAATGCGGGAGGTTTTCGACTTGGCGGCGGCAATCGGCGCGGTCTGCGTCTTCGAGGCCGACGCCTGCAGAGCTTGTGCCGTCTCCGGGCTCAAAGGCGCAACAGTCGTGAACGGCGCAGGATTGACTCCGGCCGCGGCGACAGGCTTCTCCAAGTCCGGCACCGAGATACGGGAGGTCGAGCGCGCTGCCGCGACCACGCCGGGAGGCGTCACCGGCTTCAAACGAATCGTCGCGCCCATGGTGGATGCACCCGTGGGGGTGATCTTCGGGGGGACAGGTGAAATCGCGGGGTTCTTGATAGGTTCGTCAGACATGGCACTCTCTCCTTAAAAAATTGTTCTGCGGGTTAGACCGACATCACTTCGGTTTCTTTGTTCTTCAGGTCTTCATCGACCTTTGCGATACGGCCGTCCGTCAGCTTCTGGACATCGGCCAGCCCGCGGTCGCGGTCATCTTCAGACGCCTTACCGTCCTTTTCCAACGCCTTCAAGAGGTCGTTGGCCTCGCGGCGGACGTTACGGATTGCCACACGCGCCTCTTCGGCCTCGCGCTTGGCGACCTTCACGATCTCCTTGCGGCGCTCTTCGGTCAGCTCCGGAATCTGGATGCGGATCATGCGGCCATCGTTACGGGGCGTCACGCCTAAGTTCGCCGCCAAGATAGCCTTTTCAATCTCTCCCAACGCCGTCAGGTCATAAGGCGAGATCGCAATCGAGCGCGGCTCCGGGGTCGAGATGTTCGCCATATCGCGCAGACGGGTCGGAGTCCCGTAATAAATCACCTGCAGGCCATCCACCAGCGAAGGCGAAGCCTTGCCTGTGCGCAAGCCCGAGAACTTATCCTTCAACACCCGCAACGTATTCTCCATCTTATCCGTCGCGTCCTTAATCACCTCTTGAACAGTCTGCATCTCAATCACCCTTTACTTTTTTCATCCGTGACGCTTGTGCCGAGCGTTTTGCCCTGCACGATCTTCAACAGCGCCGTCTCATCAAAGAAATCAAACACCACAATCGGAATCAGGTTATCCTGACACAGCGCAAACGCCGCCGAGTCCATCACCTTCAAACGCCGCGTCAAAGCCTCCTCATACGACAACGTCTTATACCGCGTCGCCGTCGGATCCTTCTCCGGATCGGCCGAATAAATTCCATCCACCTTCGTCGCCTTCATCAACACCTCGGCGCCGATCTCCGTCGCACGCAACGCCGCCGCCGTATCCGTGCTGAAGAACGGACTGCCCGTGCCGCCCGCGAAAATCACTACACGCCCCTTCTCCAAGTGCCGCACCGCCTTACGCTGAATATACGGTTCCGCCAAGCGCGGCATCTCAATCGCCGTCTGCACCCGCGTATCCACGCCAATCTGCTCCAGCGCATTCTGCAAAGCCAACCCGTTGATGATCGTCGCCAGCATACCCATGTAGTCGCCCGTCGTCCGATTCACCCCCTTCTGCTCACCCTTCAAGCCGCGGAAGATATTCCCGCCGCCCAACACAATCCCGATCTGCACGCCCAAACGCGACACCGCAGCAATCCGCTTAGCGATCGAATTCAAGACATCCGCGTCGATACACTCGCCGCTCTTCTTATTCCCCAACACCTCGCCGCTCAACTTCAACAGAATACGGCGATACTTCAACTTACCCGATTTACGTACAGATTTCTTCATGAAAGGCACAAACAGCTTTTAACAAACAGCTTGATTATACTAGATTTCCGCGCCTTGGTAAACAAAAAAACACCGCCAACCCACCTTGCTTCCCGCATTTACCCCAAAACACACCTCCAACACCCTAAAACCACCCCCTCTACGCCGCCGACACAAAGATCCGACCCATCCGTCCTATCTGACAAATCACCAACAACCGCCACAGCGCGTCCGCCCCTCCTCCCCACTTATTACTTCTCTACTCTCCCTCTCTTTTCTCTTTTTTCTCCTCCGCGCCTCCGCGTCTCCGCGTGAACATTTCTCTCCCCACTTCTCTCTTGACATTCCCCACCAATCTGCTAAACTGCACCCCATGCAGCGCACGCCAAAACATATTCTCAACAACTCCTCCAAGACGCATTCAGTGCCCATTTGGCGGGAGTTAAACGCGTGTGCTCCTATTGCAAACCGCTCGGCCAAAACCGCGCAAAACTCAGCATCAACCACGCCGTTTCCGCCTCAATAAACACGCTCAAAGACGGGCAAACAGGCACCCTCGCCTGTTTAAAATCGCCCTTTTCCGCCCGTCTCACATTTGTCACACACCCGTGTCACAACTCTCCCACACCCGTGTGACATTTGTTTCACACCCGCGTCACAACTCTACCGAACCCGCAAAACAGTACTTTCACACCCGTGTCACAACTGTTTCACTTCCGCGGAACAGTACAAACACATCCACAAAACCGTACTCTCCCACCCGTGTGACATTTGTCCGCCACCCGTCCCCCCTTTGCGCCAACAGTTCAAACCTCTCAACCCGCGCTTCAATCCCACAAATCACCACTCACAATCAAGCTGACCAAGCGCACCAGTCCGCCGAGCGCAAGCAGCGTTGGCACCGGCAATAAAACCGCCGTCAACCACCCCCACAACCGCCATCGCCGCAACTTCGACACCCAAATCAACAACGGCCCCACCAACGCCATGCTCATCGGGCCAATCAACGCCGCAATCAATAACATCTCACGCCGATACCAGTTCCACATATGGCTGCCCGAATAATAATATTGACAATACAAGCACACCACCAAAGGACACAAAATCAACAACCCCACCCAACACCACAACAATATACGCCGGATAGACTCCCGCCCATGACAGAACAGAAAGACGGCAAACAACAGAAACGTCGGCGAATAGAGCAAAATCACTCCCTCAAGATTATCCATAAGACTCCGCCACCACCTGCTCAAATACTCAAACCCCAATCTGCACGTAGCCCCAAACGACAAATCAACATCATCACGCACCCCACAACCGCCGGGCACTCTCGGATACGGCAGCTCTATCTCAAACGTCAACACCCCGGCACGCCAATCAAATGCCTCCTTCACCGCCCCCTGTGCCGCCAGCAGCTCATCGCCGCCCCGCTCGCACAACCGCGGCGTATACACATAACTCATCCGCCCATCCGGCGCCCGCCCAAACCGCTCCACCGGCACCCCCTTATACAACAGCCGCGTCTGCTCAAACACCCAATTCCCATCGGCATCCTCCTCCTCAAACACCCACCCATCCCCCAGCGGCAACGTCCGCAAATGCCCCCGTTCCCCATGCCTCCACCGCTCCACAAAAACGCCACGCCCAAACCGCTCAATCACAAACGAAACCTGCGGCCGCTCAAACACAAACGCCCCAATCCCCCCAATCGCCACCCAATGCCGAAGATGCAAATCCGGCTTGTATGACGAATGCAAATCCCAAGAACGGTTCAAGCCAAGCCTCTCCTCAACCAAATCCTCCGTCCGCCTCGCCGTGGGGAAAATACCGCTAGACGACACCCACTCCAAACAATGCCTCTTCGCATCGCGCAACTCCCAAGTACGCCCTATCGTATGCCTAAACCCCCGATATTCGCGCAAGCACCCACCAGGCAACGCATAAGAATACGTGATGCCATTCTTCTCATACCGATACGACATCACCTCCATACCCTGCCGGGACAACGACCGCCCCGCCTCCCTCCACGAACCCGAATAATAAGCCGACTCGCACAACCCCAACGGCTGCTCCGTATAACGCTCCACCGCCAAGATCCACTCATTACTAATCACCACGCTGCGCGCCACCGCCTCATCCGGCAACACATCCAACAACGCCGGCACCACGTTAGAAGGAAACGCCTCCTCCAACAACGCCACCGGAACACTCCACGCCCCCTCCACACGATTCGACACCAACTCCGCCGACACCTCCCCACAAAGCACCAACGCCCCCACAACAACCAACCCTCTCAACCAACGCATCATTACAAAACTCCAACAGAATAAACGAGGTCTACGTCTAAATGAAAGCCGACTATCTCAACACACCTGCTACGCAGAAAACCAATAGAGCAGGCAGAAAAAACGACGCCCACAAAACAATACGCCAGCCATTGCTCCAGCGGGCTGTCAGAACAGCCAACGGGCCGGTCAAAACCGTCAACGATAAAAAGAACAGTAGCATCTTCCTCGACCGATCACTCAGCAAAAGAACCCCAACCACAACCCCAAGCAATAGTACGCAAACCCAAGCAACAAGCACAAACCGCGGCGCAAACTTTCGTTTACGCACACACCACGAACATCCCGCAAGAATCATACTTGGAAGTCCGATTCCAATCCAAAGCACCAGCCAAGACAACAGCTTATCCCAATCCCATGCCCACCCAGCATCTTCCCAGCCAACATCTATAGCAGCAATCAACGCACACAACACCGCAAAAACGATAGCCAACACCGCCATCACGATCTCAAACACCATCTCTCGCTTCCTCATCCTTCCCTCCTTCCATCACAGCCTCAAATTAATCAACCCCAAACCATGCAGAACAAACATCACAATACAAGTGGAAAGCAATGCCAGCCAAGGACACGCCAGCAATGTAATCAGCCACCCTCTCGGCATTCGAGCAGTCAGAACTGCCAGCGGTCCAGTCAAAAGAGTCGGCGAGATGATTTCCAGAAACGAGCCGACAAGAGTATCCTGTCCGAGCCAATTGTCCTGAAAGAAGTATATATAAATGACCCATCCGCACAACAGCATACAAACCACCAACCAGCCTCCCAACACAATCCAAGGTGCATTCTTCTTGCCTCGCACGCACCACGAACAAGCGAGCAAGATCAATGTCGGAAGGCTCAGAAAAAACAATACGGTGCTCTCATCCAACAACATCACCCCCACCAACAACACGGCAGAGGCTGCCCCCAGCACCATCATCAGAACCTCGAATGCTTTCTCCCGCTTACTCATCCCTCACCTCGTTCTCTTGCCATTTTTCCACCGCGCCAAATACAAACCACCATAAGACCTATAATAACCGCGACAAAAGCAGCCACTCCAAACCAGCTTGCACCATGCATAAGAAAAAGAACCGGCAATCCAATCATAGCGGACGGGAGGGGGAATGAAAACCCAGACCACAACGTCAACCGCCAACCATTCCGCCGACGGGCAGTCAGAACAGCCAAGAACCCTGATAGAATAGTCGATGCCGGAGCGCCAAACAACGACAACACAGCACCTGGACTCCCGGGGCCAGACCGAACAATCAACCAACACACACCCACGCAAAGCAACAACCAACAAACCATCACAACCCAACCGGCAAACCTCCATCTCCTCACACACCACGAGCACGCCGCCAACACAACACTCGGCACACCAAACGCAAGCCAAGCCAGCAAGGGGGTCCAATCATGCTTCGCCAACGCAGCGCATCCAAAGACAACGGCAAACATCACTCCCAATACAATCAATAGAACCTCAAATATCCTCTCCGCGCTCATCATGTTTCACCTCCCTCTCGTCTCAACTTCCGCCGAGCCAAATGCAGGCTATACACAACACTCATCATCACCGCAATCACGGCAAAAAAACCCAAGCGTACCGCGGGCGCACAGGCAAAGCACAATCCCTACCGAAATCAAAAGCGACAGCCACGGCAAACAAAAAGCCGACCACAACGTCAGACGCCAGCCCGTCCGCCACCGGACCGTCAACACCGCTAACGCCCCAGAGAGAAAAGTCGACGAGACAAAACACCCCAACGTCAACAGATAATAAATATCCAAAGGCGACTCCCACGTAATCGCCACATACATCAACAGACAAATCAGCAACCACCCGCCAAGAACAATCCCCCGCGCAAACCTCCTGCCCCGTGCAAACCGCGAACACCCCGCCAGCAACACACTCGGCACGCCCAATACCAACCACGTCAACAACACCCTCGCATCACCATCCACCAACGCCATCCCACAAAAAAACAGCGCACACACCACCCCCGCGACAATCAACAGAATCTCAAATATTCGCTCTGCTTTCATCATAGTTCACCCCTACATCAACAGACTATCCACCCCATGAACTCAAATTCAACTCGTACAGAATTCCAAGAGTAATTGCGAAGGAAATCATTGGCAAAGGGAAGCACGCACACACCATAATACGCCAGCCATTTTGCATGCGGGATGTCAAAACCGCCAACGGTCCGGTTAGAAAAGTCGATGCTGGAAACATAACTAAAGACTCCACTAAATAGTCATTTGATTTAAATGGCCAAGTGCTCCAAGTCGCAGTTAAGAAACAAAATGCAAGCCAACAGCCTAATATAATCCAAGGCGCAGACTTTTTACCACGTACGCACCACGAACATCCGGCCAAAAGCAACGTAGGAATTCCCCAGCAAGAGTAAAACACCAAGGCAGCCGGAAAGTCCATCGCAAACAACAAAACAAGACACGCCGCAGTTAACAACAACAGCACCACTTCCAGTACCATTCCTAATTTACTCATTGCATCATTCCTGTGTTATTGATTCTTTGACGTCCCCTCGCTTACCACGGTTCCACCAAGCCCAAGCTTGATAAAACTACACACGTAATCAAGCAGGAAATAATTGGTAACGAAATAAACGACCATAAAGTAATACGCCAGCCATTCCGCCAACGGACGGTCCAAATAGCCAGCGGACCTGTCAAGAAAGTAAGTGCCGGAAAGTAAACCAACTCTGAATCAAGATACACACGCAGTTGAGGCACAAAGGCACCCATTCCACACAGCAACAAACACATCAACAGCCAACACCCCGCCATAATCCAACGCGCAAACTTTCTATCTCTCACGCACCGTGAACACACCGCCAAAAGCATCGTCGGGATGCCCCAGATAAACAAGTGCCCAAACAGAGGGAGCCCTTCTTTCATGGCGGCCTTACGGCCATACATTGCCTCAAAACCAAAGATCGCGAGGCCACAAAGCACAATGATAATTACCGCCAGAGTAACCATTGTAATTTCAAGACTTCTCTCCCGTTCAGTCATCGTTTTACGCCTTTATTTCCAATTAACCTCACCGCAGATTATAGCACACCCCTTCCCCGAAAGCAACAGGCAAAGGCAAAACTCCTCCGAGGCAGGGCTGGCGTAATATGCCGAAAACAAAAACCCGCAGCGCCAGCGGCGCCACGGGTTTTGCAGGTTGCTTAAGAGAGCAACATGTGCTTTTAGTTGAAGCTTCCACTAAAGCGCCAACGGTCAAATGCTCCGACGGGGTCGCCCATCATGACATCCCGGCGTCCCGCGCGAGAAATGATTTGCCCATCCATGCCGACAATAATCAGTGCCGGGAAGTTGCCAGTGCTGAACTGGCTAGACAGCCGATTGGAGATTTCCCCGCGCCACGGAACGGCAATCCACGGCATACCAACTTCCTTCATGTGTCCTAGCATGGCTTCCGCAGTCTGATCGGCACTGACAAACACAATTTCAAATGGGGTTTTCTGGGCCGCCAATGCGTTATAAAATTCAATCAACCGCGGCGTGAATGATTGGCTAGATGGATACCAGTATGCAGAAAAATAAAGGCCGATGATTTTTCCGCCCAATGAATCTGTCGGGACTTTGACACCCTTGGCATTGATGAATTCCTCGCCCAACAGTGCTTTAAGCGCAGGAGTAACTGGCGCGAGCGGCGGCGTCTTGGCTGCTGCCGCAGCTTGCGCCTTGATGACATAATCTAAGTCAACAGGAGAGAGCTCATTGAGTACGATTGCCGTTTCAGCTCCAGCGGCATCGACTAGATAAAGCGTGCCTTGATCAAGTTTGACAAACCTCGCCTGCATCGTCCGGCCTCGTCTATCGGTCCAGACTCGGATTTCGTATTCCTGCGTAGAGGGGGCCGTTACGACAGAAGACAGGGAAGTCTGCCGTCCAAAACCGCTGGCCATCGGCGAAGGGGGCGTCCTTGACGGAAAGGCCGATGGCATTCCGGAGGGGGACGTTCTGGTCGGCTGCACGGGAGGCACTCCAGATCTATTGTCTGTGAGAGATTTTTGATTGTTGTATCGGGCATTCCAGTTACTGAAGGCACCGATGGGGTCATTCATCAAATCATTCAACCCGTTATGCGTAACAATCTGCCCATCCGGTGCCACCACAACGAACATTGTCGGCCCACTGCTGTAGTAACCGCCGTAGCTGCTGCTGTAACCGCTGCTACGTCCTTCGGTGCCGGCGAAGCGCGTATTGAGCTTGGTGCAAATCTCACTGTTCAACGGCACCGCCAGCCACGGCATCTGCACGGAATTCATATATCCGCGCATCGCCTCCTCCGTCCGGTCGGAGCTGACAAAAACAATTTCAAACGGTTCCTTACGCTGCAGCAACCCATTGTAGAAATCAAGCAGGCGGAAGTGAGTCATGCGGGAACTCTGATACTGGTTGGAAAAATAAAGGCCTATGAACTTGCCGCCAAGTGTATCGGTTGAAATACGAGTGCCCTTGACATTGATCAGCTGCGGTCCCAGCAATTCCTTCATCCCTGCTGAGAGTGCCTGAGTTTTCGGTGTGGCCGCTACGGCTACGGCTTGCAAAGTTTTGACGTACTCGGCATCTGCATCTGAAAGCTCACGGCAATTCACGGTGATTTTCTTGCCGGCCGCATCATTCAGGTACAGTATACCCCGTTCGACTTTGACGAATTGCGCCGCCACCGCGTTGCCCGATTTGTCAATCCAAGTTCTCAACTCATGAGTAGTTTCCTGTGCTAAACAAGACCCCGCAGCAACAAAAAGAAGGATGGCACAACGAAGAAATAGTTTTTTCATATCCCGACTCCTTTTGACTGACCGACCGAACACTCTCCGCGAAAATTGCGGCACACACCTCGCAAATTTGTCTGTGTATCCAAACAACATTGTATTCAAAAACATCCGTATTATAGCATACAATCACCTGAGAGTGAAATCATTTATTGCAATGGCTCCACTATTTTGGAAAATTGTGTAAAGTGTAAAATATCTTTTCCCTGCAGATAGGGGGTGCCCGGGCACGCTCTCTTTCAGGGGAGCCCCCCATGGGGGGCGCGAAAATCTAACCGCCGGTTGAGACGTTTAGTGTTCCATCGGCAGCCCGATTTTCGTATCATTTTGAGGACTAAACCAAACAACCGAAAGGAACCGCCGATGGAACGCCGCCAGCATACAAAACCCCGCCGTAAGAATCAACCTTTAACGCAGCTTGACCGCCAGCGTTTTGAACAATGGCACGCAGAAGCCCGCAAGCAAGCTCCCGGACGCCGGGTGCAGGTTGCTGCGTTCTGCAAAGAAATGGCCGTGCGCTTGTGCTGTTGCACACGCACGATCCGCAATGAACTTAAACGGGGGTATTACGCCTGCCAGCTTTCGGACTTAACGACTGTGCCG
>JAVBMC010000066.1:0-41185 GCA_031552845.1 Kiritimatiellia bacterium | reverse complement strand
TTGGTTCGTCATGGGCAACACCGCCAGCATGGGCGGCCGGGCGGCCGAAGCCCACACCCTCCCCGCCCTCCAAGACATCATCCGCCCAATCTACGACGCCCTCGAAGCCGAACTCAGCCCCCGCCGCCCCGCCGCCCCGCTCGCCCAACTCAACGCTGCCGCCGGCACACCCCAAACCTTCACTCTCACCCCCCACTTCTCCTACCTCCTCGATCAAAGCCTCGCTCTCCACCAAGCCAGCGGCGGCGCCTTCACTCCACTCGCCGGTCCCCTCATGCGCGCCTGGGGCTTCCACGCCCCCACCCATCCCACCAACGCTCCGCCCCCACGCGTTGACCCCGCACTCCTTGACCCCGCCAACATCATCCGCGACGGCCACACCATCCGCCTCCGCCACCCCGGCATGGCCCTCGACTACGGTGCCATCGCCAAAGGCTACGCCGTCGATCTCGCCACCGACGCCCTACGCCAAGCCGGCATCACCAACGCCCTCATCGACCTCGGCGGCAACCTCCGCGCCCTTGGCCAAGCCCGCCCCCACACCCGCCAAGGCTGGCGCACCGGCATCCGCAACCCATTCGACACCACCCAAATCGCCGCCAGCTTCACCCTCCCCCCCAACGCCGCCGTCGCCACCAGCGGCAACTACGAACGCTACGTCACCCGCAACGGCAAACGCTACCCCCACATCATCGACCCCCGCACCCAACAACCCGCCACCGGCACCGCAGCCTGCGTCGTCATAGCCCCCACCGCCACCCTCGCCGACGGCCTCTCCACCACCCTCTACGTCCTCGGCCCCCAAGCCGGCCAGACATTCCTCACCAACTACCCCGGCTGCTCCGCCCTCTGGATCCCCGACACCCCACCCCTCCAAATCACCTCCACCCCCAACTTCCCCAGCATCTCTCGACTCGACCGCGGCGGCCACTAAAAAAGGCTCGGCGGCTTCGACGAAGTCGCCCTCAATACTTCCCTGTTCGACCTCATCGGCCTCAACGAACTCGCCGCTCTCCGCGTCAGCCTCTCAACTTATCACCTATTACTTTCTCTAAGATTGACTTTACGGCGTGATTCGCTATAATCGGAACCACTTTAATTACCGGTGCTTGCCTATGAATATCCGCCTCATTACCGTAGCCATCCTTCTCGTGCTCGCGCTGCTTGCCGCGCACCGTCTGCTCAAGCATGGCGGCGAGGATAAAAACCTCACCCGCGCCATCCAAAAGGCCGAGAAGCTATGAGCGCTCTCAACATCGGCATCCTCGGTTCCGGCAGCGGCTCTAATATGCAATGCATCGCCGAAGCCATCGCCGCCGGAACGCTTGATGCACAGATCCGCATCGTCCTCACCGACGTCCCCGGCGCCAAGATTCTCGACCGCGCCAAGAACTTCAACATCCCCGCGCAATACCTCGACTGCGCCCCATTCAAGACTAAGCTCGACACCGACGCCCAACAGCGTTGCATCGACACCCTGCGCGAACACGGCGTTGACACCATCGTCCTCGCCGGCTTCATGCGCATCGTAAAGGCGCCCTTGCTCAAAGCCTTCAACGGCCGCGTGCTCAACATCCATCCCGCGCTGCTCCCCGCCTTTCCCGGCGTCGAATCTTGGAAGCAAGCCCTCGACTACGGCGCAAAAGTCGCCGGTTGTACTGTCCACTTTGTTGACGAAGGCACCGACACCGGGCCCATCATCGTCCAACGTACCGTCCCCATACTCGAGGACGACACTCCCGCCACGCTCCACGCCCGCATCCAAGAACAGGAACACCTCGCCTATCCCGAAGCGCTCCGCCAGCTTGCCGCCGGACGCATCACCCTCCAAGGCCGCCGCGTCATCATCCGCTGATCTCGCGCCCACACCATGCTAGACGCCATTCAATCGCCCGCCGACCTCAAGAACCTCTCCGCCGAACAGCTCACTGCTCTCGCGGCAGAAGTGCGCGAGCGCCTCATCAGCAGCGTCAGCCAAACCGGCGGCCACCTCGCCTCCAACCTCGGTGCTGTCGAAATCACCCTCGCGCTCGCAAAGATATTCGACTTCCCCGCCGACAAACTTCTCTGGGACGTCGGCCACCAATCCTACACATGGAAGCTCATCACCGGCCGCGCTGACCGCTTCAACACCCTGCGCAAACTCGACGGCATCAGCGGCTTCCCCAAGCGTGAAGAAAGTCCCTACGACTCCTTTGTCGCCGGACATGCCGGCAACGCTATCTCCGCTGCACTCGGCATGGCCGCCGCACGCGACCTGCGCGGCAGTTCCGAGAACGTCATTGCTGTCGTCGGCGACGCCTGTATCGCCAACGGCATTTCCTTCGAGGCCCTCAACAACCTCGCCGACACTACCAAACGCCTCATCATCATCCTCAACGATAATGAGATGTCTATCTCCGACAACGTCGGTGCCTTCTCCCGCCACCTCGGCAGCATGCTCGCGAGCATCCGCTACAACCGCATCAAAGCCCGCGCCGAGCGCACCGGCCACAAGCTCCGCATGACCCCCATGCGCCATGCTTACCACCGCCTCGAACAGATACTCAAAAGCATCTGGCTGCGCAACGCCCTCTTCGAAGAATTCGGCCTGCGCTACATCGGCCCCGTCGACGGCAACAACATCGAGACCCTCCTCGAAGCCTTCACCTCCGCCAAAGAAGAATCCAAAGCCCCCATCCTCGTCCACCTCTTCACTCAAAAAGGCCGCGGCTACAAACCCGCCGAACGCGCTCCCGAACACTGGCACGGCGTCGGCCCCTTCAAACCCGACTGCGGCCTGCCCGACTCCACCCCCGGTTACTCCGAAGCTTGTGGCAACGCCCTCTGCGCCCTCGCGCAAGATAACCCCAAGATCGTCGCCATCACCGCCGCCATGACCCACGGCACCGGTCTCGCCGACTTCGCCGAACGCTACCCCGACCGCTTCCACGACGTCGGCATCTGCGAAGAACACGCCGTCACCTTTGCCGCTGGTCTTGCCGCCGAAGGCCTCCGCCCCGTATTCGCCGTCTACTCCTCCTTTCTCCAACGCGCAGTCGACTGCGTCATGCACGACATCTGCCTCCAGAAACTCCCCGTAGTCCTCTGCATCGACCGCGCCGGCTGCGTTGGCGCCGACGGTCCCACCCACCACGGCATGTTCGACATCCCCATGCTCCGCTGCCTCCCCGAGCTCGCCATCCTCCAACCCGCCGACGCGCAAGAACTCCACGCCATGCTCGCGCTCGCCTTCACCCGCGACCACCCCGTCGCCATCCGCTACCCCCGCGGCACTCCCGCTCTCCAACACCCCGCCAACACCGCACCTCTCGCATGGGGCAAAGCCGCCATCCTCGAAACCGCTGAAACCACCGACGCCGCCCAACGCCCCATCATCATCTGGGCGATTGGCGAACACGTCCCCACCGCACTCGCCACGGCGCAGATTATCCGTCAGAACGGCCAACCTGTTACAGTCGTCAACACCCGCTACATCAAGCCGCTTGACGCCCAACTCCTCACCCAACAAGCCCCAACCGCCAAGCTCATCGCCACCATCGAAAACGGCGCCCTAGCCGGCGGCTTCGGCAGCGCCATCCGCGAAACCCTCGCCAGCGCCAACATCAACACACCCGTACTCGCCTTCGGCTGGCCCGACCAATTCATCCCCCAAGGCACCGCTGCCGAACTCAACGCCCGCTACGGACTCACCCCCGATGCAATCGCCAAACGGATACTCAGCCATGACCAACCAACTCCTTGACCTCATCCGCCAAACCTCCTGCGAACTCCCGCAAGACGCCATCGACGCCATCACCCGGCAGCACGCCCAAGAAGCCCCCGACACCCTCGCCCACAGCACTCTCGCACAAATCGGCGAAAACATCCAGCTCGCCGCCGCCAACCAATGCCCCCTCTGCCAAGACACCGGCACCCTCACCTTCTACTTCACCCTCCCCGACGGCACCCCCACCCTCCCCATTGAACGCGCCGCACAAGAAGCAGTCCGCCAAGCCACTGCCAACGGCTGGCTCCGCCACAACACCATCGACACTCTCACCGGCCGCTCCATCGACGACAACGTCGCCCCCGGCATCCCCGTCATCCACTACCACTTCACCGACGGCCAACCCGCCCAAGTCACCCTCATCATGAAAGGCGGCGGCAGCGAAAACATGAGCCGCCAATACGCCCTCCCCGACGCCAGCCTCCAAGCCGGACGCGACCTCGACGGCGCCCGCAAATGCGTGCTTGATGCTCTCTGGCAGATCCAAGGCCAAGGCTGCGCCCCCGGCACACTCGGCATCTGCATCGGCGCCGACCGCGCCGAAGGCTACGCCGCCGCCAAACAACAGCTCCTGCGCCCCCTCAACGACAGCTCCCCGGTCCCCGAACTTGCCGCGCTCGAACAACGCCTCCTCCAAGAAGGCAACGCCCTCGGCATCGGCCCCATGGGCACCGGCGGGCACACCACCCTCCTCGCCGTCAAACTCACCACCCGCCCTCGCCTCCCCGCCAGCTACTTCGTCACTATTGCTTACCTCTGCTGGGCCGCCCGCCGCCGCACCATCCCCCTCAACATTTAATCCCCGGGAGTGCCGGCGCCCTCGCCGGCATTATGTCTCACATACCTGATTCCAAGGACTGAGGTCACCTGACCTCAGACTCGCAGGTGCTTAAACCTCATCCTCTGAGGTCGCTTGACCTCTAAGTATGAGGTCAGGTGACCTCAGAGGAATTAATAGAGGTGCCTTTACTTATTACTTTGTCTCTCCCTCCATCGCGTCAGCCTCTCAACTTATTGCTTCTCACCTATTACTTATTACTTCTCTCGGGGTTAAGGCTTGATTTTTAGAAGCAGATGCGGTATTATCTTTCCACTGTTTTTGATTACAAGGGACCACTATGCTGACTCATGTTCGCGCCGCGGGGATTGCGGCTGTTTCGTTGCTCTTTTTTGCCAATGCCGACACCGTGATGACCACGAATGGCAGCACGTTGACCGGCACGATTAAAACAATCCACCAAGGCATCGTGACCCTCACAACCGATTACGCGGGCGACATCCAGATCAAGCAAGAGTTCGTCGCACGCATCCTCACCGACGAACCCGTCCTCGCGCGTAACACGACCAACTACCTCGATGCCGCCACCTCTGAGAAGCTCGACCTTTCTGCCGAAGCCGGCATCCCTGTCAAAACAGCCTACCGCAGCGGCGATCCCGACCCCGACGCCCCCAAGCCGCCCAAGCATTGGGCGTTCTCAGCCGGTGTCAACCTCAACGGCAAGAGCGGCAACACCGAATCCTTCGGCGTCGGCCTCATTGGCGATGCGGTTTACACCTCCGGCAACCACCTGCTCAAGCTCTACGGCCGCTACGACTACGAACGCGTCGACGGCACCCTCCAAACCAAGCTGCTCAACTTCGGCGAAGACTACGAATACCGCCTCTGCCCGATGAGCGGTGTGTATGCCCGTAACGACAACCTCCAGAACGAAATGCAAAACATCAAATGGCGCACCTACAACGCCGCCGGTTACAGCGTCTACCTCTGGCGCAACATGGACGAACACGGCAACGCCATCGACAGCACCCTGCGTCTGCGTCTCGGTCTCGGTTACGAATACAGCATGTACTACGAACAGGACGGACAGGAAGACGTCGATGAAGAAAGCGTCAGCTTAGACTCCGGCCTCTGGTTCCGCCAACGCCTCTGCAAAGACACCTACTGGAACACCGAGATCACCTTTGAACCCTCCCTCGAAAACAGCGACCACATGTACGCCCGTCACGAATCCCGCCTCGAGTTCCCCTTCTTCTTCGCCGGTGTCAAACAAGAAATGGGCATCCTGAACGAATACGTCAGCGACCCCGGCGACGACAAGGAGAAGGTCGATACCTTCTGGTTCATCCGTCTACGTGCAGTCTGGTAAGCAAAGGAACACCGCTAAAAACACACCCCCCACTCAAGCCCCAACCACCATGGCGCGTCCCAAAGTCCTCTTCATCGGCTCCGCCGAAATCTCAGCCCTCGTCCTTGACCAGCTCGTCGAATCGCAAACCTGCGACATCGTCGGCGTCATCGCCCAACCCGAGCGCCCCGCAGGCCGGCACAAACACATGACCCCATGCGCCTGCCACGCCTACGCGCTCTCCTCGCAGCTCCCCTGCTACACCCCCGAGAATATCAATGCGCCCGAGTCGCTTGAACTCATCCGCAGCCTCCAGCCCGAAGTCGCCGTAGTAGTCGCCTACGGCCAATTCCTCAGCGCTAGCCTCCTCAACATCCCCCCCAAAGGCTGCCTCAACATCCACGTCTCGCTCCTCCCCAAATACCGCGGAGCCGCCCCCATCCAACACGCCATCCTCAATGGTGAACCCGAAACCGGCGTCACCATCATGCTCATCTCCGAAGGCATGGACAGCGGCGACATCATCCTCCAGCGCGCCACCCCCATCCGCCACGACGACACCACCGGCAGCATCCACTACCGCCTCGGCTGCATCGGCGGACAGCTCATCATCGAAACCCTCCCCCTATGGCTCGACGGCGCCCTCCCGCGCCACCCGCAAGTACACGAACACGCCACACCCGCCAAGAAACTCAAAAAAGCAGACGGCATCATCAACTGGCGCCACACCGCCGAAGACCTCGACCGCCGCATCCGCGCCTTCAACCCCTGGCCCAGCTGCTACACCGGTTTTACCCACAAAGATCAACCCAAACGCCTCAAAATACTCAAAGCCAAGATCGTCAACCACAAAACCGACTCCGGTTGCGGCGTCATCATCCAAAACACACCCGAAGGCCCCCTCGTCAACACCGGCAACGGGTGCCTCCTCCTCACGCAAGTCCAACCCGACGGCTGCCGCGTCATGACCGGCCACGACTTCCTCAACGGCCACGCCCTCGCCGTCGGCGACACCTTCCAATAAATCCACACGGTGGCTCGTGCAAACAAAAAGGCGGCTCAACAAGCCGCCTTTCTCTTTTCTATCGCGCTTGCTTATTACAGGCGCTTCTAATAATTGCTGTTTCTAAAAGGTAGGGCAGGTCTCGCCGAGACCGCCGCATCGCGTTTAGCCTCTCCTCTTTCCCCTCCGCACCTCCGCGACTCCGCGTGAGCTCTCCCCACTTATTACCTATTACTTATTACTTGGCACTCTTACTTCTCTTTCGGCAATAGATCCACCAACGGCTTGCCCTTGTGATTCACCGCATCAGGATAATCCTTACGGATTTCATCAAACAGCGCCTTAGCCTCAGTCGTTTTGCCGGCCTCTTGATAATAATATCCCAAGTAGTACCGGGCATACGCGCCAACCTGCACGCCATCGCCATAGAAACAGTCGCCAAAGTCAGCAATCGCACGCTTCAGATACTTCTCCTTCTCGGCACCTTCAGCCGACTGCCCCAGATACATCATCGCGCAGCCGCTCCGATTCGCCTTCGGATATTTCTCAACCAACGACAACAGCTTTGTCTTTGCATCAGGCGCTTTCAAATTACTGTTCGCCGATTGATACAGCTCCTCAATCTCCTGCAGCTGCTCGCGGGTATAAATCTTACTAGCCGCCGCATTCTTCTTACGCATGCCGGCCCTCCGATCCACCGCCGGAGCCTCCTGCTTTGCCTTCTCAGCTGTTGCCTCGCGCAAAGCCGCCACCTCCTGACGTAACGCCTCAACCTCCTTCTTCAACTCAGCCGACTCATCTGCCCGTGCAACCGAGCAGCAAACTAATGCCGCAATCAACGGCATGATCACTGATACTTGCTTCATGACTTGACCTCCTTGTGACTTCGGCGGAACTCCCGCCTAAAATTCTTCGCCTCTTGCAGCAGCCTCCGCCTCCCGCTTTTTATAATCGGCTTGCAGCCAATCATAAAACAGCCCCTGCGCTACAAACAAAAAAGGAACAACCCAAACCGCTGCAACGAGTTTAGTATACCAAAGCAAAGGAACCGCAATCAAGTATAACACGCCGAATACCAGCATGAATTTAAAATAGTTCCCCTTCATCATCCAGAAACTTCGCCAGATCAGCTTCAATACATTTGCCCGCGGATCATCCTGTAACAGATACAACGACCATAGAAACGCCGCAAAAGGCAATGCAACAACAAACATTAGCAACGCGCAACAAAACCAAGGTGAAAAATGAAACAAACTCAAGACAACCGTGAACAGCAGAAAAAAGATTCCGAACCCTATAATCAAAAACCGTATAGCCACATATGATATGATAGAAGCCAACAGCGCAAGAATCACAGCCTTACCCCATCTGCGTGGTCTGAACCAAAAGAACAACTCGGTAACCCCTGCCTCCTGTTTTCGACTCACCAACAGCATCGCCCGAATCAAACCAAAGAACAACGCCACCAGCACAACCACATGAACACACTGCACTACATCCAGCCAATATCTCAAACTCTTGCCTGTAGATGATAACGGACAATGCGCATGCCGTGCGATGCTCTCAAAAAGAAGACGGCGGTTCTCACCTTGGCTGTTCACCAAATCCACAAGCCTCATCTCATCAAATAATTTCTCGGCTCGTGGCAGTTCATCAGGCTCACCCAAATATTTTTCAAATAACGGCAATATTCCTCGGCCCCATTGAATACCGAGAAAAGAACCCTTCTTCTCTGCTCTTATAGATTTTTCTATTGCCTCACTACGAACACCCTCATATATCTGCACAACAGGCACATCGATCTTACGAAGGCAACCCCTATCCATCCACGCTAACCCGAACTCACCCACCTGATGAAACGCCAGCACCAGCAGAAATATCACCACGCAAGCCGCCGCATAACACCACCGCCCGCGAAGTGCGCGAAATGCCTCAGGAATTATAGCCAAGACCGATCTCATACGAACACCACTGATAATTTTTCTCCTGTGCGCCAATCCTCTCCAATTTATTACTATGACTGCTTCTCTTTCTCTCCGCGCCTCCGCGTCTCCGCGTGAGCTTATCTGCTCCTGTGCGCGTCAGCCTCTTAACTTATTACCTATCACCTATTACTTATTACTTCCCCTTCTCTCTCAGCTCATCATAAAACACGCCTTGCGCTGCAATCAAGAAAGGAAACAGCCAGATTGCCATCACGCCGCATGTCACCATCGTTACCACAACCGTCAACAGATACAACGGCACAAACACCCGCAAGAACTCCCAACGCTGCCCCTTCATCAACGCCTTGCTTCGCTGCAAAGCCGCCCGTGCTCCCAGCTCCGGTTTATCCTGCAAGATATAAACGCAATACTGATACGTCACCAGCGCATAAATCACCGGCACCATGATAACCGACTGCACAATCCATGCCGGTGCTCCCACCGCCAACAATCCCACGCCCGGCGCCAATCCCAGTAATGCCCACGCCAGCACATACAGCCAAAACAGAACCATCACCACAACCGCCCTCAACCATCGCCGCCACGCAAACCACGCCATGAGTCCGCCAAACTTCAAATCGCCCCCGCGCACCGCCGTCAGCATCACCCCCGTCAGTCCAAACATCAATGCTGCCAGCATCGCAGAGAACGGCCACTGTGCCCAACTCCACATCCGCATGATCCGTTGCCCCTCCTCCGACAACGGCATGCTCAAATGACGCTTCATCGCCTCCGAGAACAGCTTCGCCTGAGTCTCATCCTGCAACGTTGCCAGTTCTGCTGTGGCAAACACCCGTTCCTCCTCCGGCAACAGCTTCAACTGCACCTCATACGCCTCCGAATTCACCGCCAAGAACCGCGACTCCTGCCGCTTCTCCAACTGCTTGCCATAAAACTCCGCAGCAGCCTCCACCTTCCCCGGCAGACGCGCAGACGCCAACTCCGCCTGAAACGTCTTCGCCACCATCCACACCTGCGGCCCCACCATCACGCCCAGCACCAACAGCCCCATCAGGCCGATCAACCCCCACTGCCCATGCAACCGCCGCAACGTCTGCGCAATAACCCCACCCATCGAAATCATGCCGTCACCTCTGCCTGCTTCCGCTCATACTCCGCCTTAAGCTTATCATAAAACACAGCCTGCGCAGCCGTTGCAAGCGCACCCGTCCAAATAATTGCAATTCCACATGTGCAGACAATCAGCACAACCATCAACACTATTACAGGCATAAGCACTAACAGAAAAACCAATCGCCGTCTTTTCATCAATCGTTTACTCATACGGATTGAGGCATGAATACCCAACTGCGGATTATCCGGCAACACAAAGAACGTCATCGCATAGGGAAGGATGAAAAAGAGTACGACAGTCCAAGCTATCAATTGGCCCAGCCAGTCTGGGGCTCCGCAAAAACGTACCACCATGTCTCTCAAAAAGCCTCCAAGGACACCCCATAGGAACGTATAGAGGAAGATGAAGAAGAATGCCCCGCCTGCTTTCAACAGCCGCCGCCACTGGAACCACATCCAGAAGTTTCCCAAGGAGACTCCCTCTCCCCGTACTGCGCATAGCATCATCCAACTCATTCCAAACAAAACTGCTGTATAAGCAAAGAAATAAATCAACCATCCTCCAAACTTCCACATTCGTGCGAGTCTCTGCCCAACGTCCGATAAAGGATCCGTTGAGTGCCGTTGACAAGCAATGGAAAAAAGCTGTTTCGTATCCGAGTCCGCTAAAATCTCCCGCCATTCGGCAGCACGAAAAACCCTCTCCTCCTCCTCAATCTCACCTCTGTATTTCTCCAGCACGGCATCTGAAAGAAGAGAGTATTTTGGGTTTTTCTCCATCAGCCTATTCATGTACGTCTCCGCTACATCAACATTCGAAGCCAGCACATATGCACGTTCCGCCAAAACAATTCTAATCTGCAACGACAAAGGCACAAACGAAACGGCCGTAAATACGAGACCCGCCAATCCTATTAACCCCCACTGCCCATGCAACCGCTTAAGCGTCTCACCGATAATTCCAAATACAGACAACTTCATTTTACCATCTCCCTATCCTCATTACAGACTGCTTCATAAAACTTCGCTACTGATGCATAATAATACGGCAGCCAGAACAACGCCCCAACAAAAATGCAAGCCACGCACGAGAGCAACACCATCTGCACCACACCAAAATCCACCGGCAGCCAATACGCCAACCGAATCATCACAAACGGAAGCACCATCCAAACAATCAACCGACACTGCAAGCAAAACATCTGCACCAGATGTCCGCGCATCAGATATTGACTCTTGCGCAACGCCGCCCGCATCGAAAGCTCTGGTTCATCCTGCAACACCCACGGCATCAAGACACAGACATAAGTATACCAAAGCCCCAATCCGAAAGCAAGCAACGCCAACACACCAAACAACCATCCTACACACGGCACTCGCGGCCCAGTCAACTGCATCCCATGCAACGCCGCAAACGCAGGCAGCAGACAAACCAGCAGATAAATCACCTTCAGCCAATACCCACGAAACGCTCGCCGCTTGTGCGAACGCCGCAGCCAATACACCATGTTACCTAACCGCACCCCTTCGCTGCGGCTCACGCCCCACAACATCCGCACAAATCCATAATGCAAACTTCCCGCCAGCCAAATTCCAACAACAGCCCCCAACAAACACGGCAAACCAATCACCGGTGACTGCACATACACGCTCCCCCAATACCCCATCCAAAACGCACACAACGCAAACACACCCGACAACGGATCACTGCACGCCAACGCCCCGCCAATAACACCAAATACAAACACAAACTGAAACACCTGTACCCACACCCCCGAGTCACACCCATACAACGCCCAATGAAAAGGCCCATTCGTCAACAACCCACCCAAGAACGCTCCTAAGAACAATCCCACCGCACCCCGCACCAAAGTCAACCCCGCGGCCTTCAGCCAATTCCCACACAACGCCGCCCGCGCCGCCCGTGTTATTTCTCTATTCGTCATCATAATCTTTCCTTCCCCTCCTCCGCGACTCCGCGTCTCCGCGTGAGCTTTCTCTCCCCCTGCATGCGTCAGCCTCTCTTCACATCTGCGACCATCTGTGGCACCTGCGGATACTCACTTCTCTTCATTACCCCACACGGCGCGCTCGGCGAGCATCGCCCTACCCAACATCGCGCCAGCCCTACTCTCAAAAGGTAGGGCTATGCAGGTGCCTGTGCCACTTTCGCCGAAACCGCCGCACCGCGTTTAGCTTCTCTCCTCCTCCGCCTTCAGGATCTCATAGAATTTCGCCATCGACAGATGATAATACGGAACCCAGAACAACCCCAGCATCAACAAAACTGCAAACCATCCCAACGCCACCGGATTACAATCAATAGTCACTAACAAACCAAATCCTATCGCCACCGGCAAAACCAACCAACAGCAGACTTGCCCTTGCAACATGCACAACTGTAACCGCCGCCCCTTCATCATCGCCTTACTCTTCCGCAACGCCTCACGAGCAGAAACCTCTCCATCATTCTGCACGATCCACGGCGCCAGCACATACAACCGCGTATGCCACAACACCCATGGAATCAACACCATCACCCCAAGCGACAACACACTAGCCGTCACGGTCAACACAACACCCTGCTCGCCTTCCCTTGCTTGAGATTCCACTACGGCATGGGCGATGGTCGAGGCTTCATACAGGCACAGAATTAAAACTCCCCACACGCCAACCCAAAACACCTTCAACCAATAACTGCCACCAGCACATCCGCGGACATTACGCTTGAACCCATCGAATACAGCACCCGCACCCACAGACTCACCCTGTTTCATCCGCCACAACGCCCGCCCATAACCACGACTCAACTGCCCCTGCGGCAAACACGCCAACGCCAACAACACAAGCGCAACAGCACACCCCAACGGCACATACCCCAATCCAAGCTCTATCGCATCATAAAAGCACCGCTCTGCTACAAACATCCCCTCGCGTCCCACACACATCCACACAATAAATCCAAGACAAGCCGACAGCAAATCATTATAGAAGACAAACGGAACAACAAGCAAAGCTGAAGCCAACAATAGACCCAAAACTTGATCCTGCCAGAATCTCTCACAGCCCCATGCAGGAAGACACAAACAAGACGTCATCTTTGAATAATACAATAGGCACGCCATCAACAAACCCAAACACAACGGCGCCAAGAACCCACAACACATCCGCACAAACGTCAACCCGGCAGCTCTTCCCCACTGCCCCCTCAACACCTCCCGCGCCGCCTGTGTGATTTCTTTATTTGACATCATAACCATCCTCCTCCATCGCGTCAGCAGGTAGGGCTATGAAGGTGCCTGTGGCACTTTCGCCGAAACCGCCGCACCGCGTCAGCCTCTCAAACTTATTACCTATCACCTATTACTTATTACTTCTCTCCAGCGCTTCATAAAACTTTGCCATCGACACATGATAATACGGCAACCAGAACAGCGCCGACATCACCAACACAAATATCGAACCCAAGCCCCAAGGGGAATCGGCCGAGGGCCAATGACCTTCAACAACCCATACACATAAACCAGCGAACGGGACCACCAGCCAACACAGCAGCCGACACTGCAGGCGGATAAACTGAAGCCGCACGCCGCGCATCCGTCGTTGACTCAATCGTGCCGTTTGCCATGCGGACAGCCCGGCATTATCCTGCACAATCCAAGGCATCAAAACATAATCATACGACTTCCAAGCTCCGACAAGGGCAGCTAAGATCAAAACGGCGGGCAAACCCCAAAACATATTACTTTCAGCCCACCACCAAAGAAAACTTGCCGGAAATAACCACAACATTGTCAGCCCAATCTTCAGCCAATAGACTTTGAATGAACGTCCATAGTCTCCCCTCTTGAACCATCCAAACAAACGCCGCCATTCTATCGCTTTACCCTGCGAGAGATCCCAAAGCACCGCACAAAAACCATGGCAGAGTCCGCTTGCGGCAATCACCCCCACAGGAAACAAGACACACGACAGCAACTGCAACACCCATCCATTCAGGAACCAACTCTCCCCCGTACTGCTAATAACATAAAACCCAGTCAACCCGCCCAACAGACACGACACCGGGTCACCGCAACTTACACCACCACCCAACACTCCCATCAAAAGCACCAACGCCAAAGCAGGACCAAACCAATAAACCGTTCCACCAATCTCAATACGATTATTCGTGCTCGTGATACAAACAAGCACCAGCGCAAGCATAAACGCCGTAACAAGCAACCCCAACGCACCTCGCACAAACGTCAACCCAGCAACTCTCCGCCACTGCCCCCTTAACGCCTCCCGCGCCGCTTCCGTAATTTTTCCATTGGTCATCATGATTACAACTCCGCGAAAATGATGCTATAATTCGACCCTTATTCAACGCCTTGCACAAAGCAAGTATGATGAGTATAGCAGAGGCGCCTAAAGAAAGCAAGCTCTACATTTTTCAGATATTTTTGCGCTCCGACAACGGATGTCCACTTCATTTTACGCCTCATGTAAACCCTCCGCGAGAGCGACACTTCCGCCAAAACCGTCATTTCGGCCGCATTTCGACTTTGACCAACAGTTTTCGCCCACTTTTGCCCCAGATTCACTCGAAAACGGCTCCTCTCAAGCATCATCGTGAGCCAAATCTCAGGGGGATCAATTTAACTCGCGTCTACGAGTACAACTCACTCGCAGGCGCGAGTGACCCTGAGTCGTACACACGAGTGAACTTCACTCGCAGGTACGAGTCAACCTCACTCGTACCTGTGAGCGCGGCCGTACGCCCCCCAAACTCAACGCAAAACAGGAAGACACCCCGCTCAAACTTTCCTAAACGAGCCCTCCCCAAAACGCCATTTCCACAATTTACACCTAAAACACACTTCATGACGCAAAACTTAATCCGTCACGATAGGTTCACGCGGAGAAGATGTTGTGTTTCGTGTGCGTCAGCAGGTAGGGCTATGAAGGTGCCTGTGGTACTTTCGTCGAAACCGTCACATCGCGTCAGCCTCTCAACTTATTACCTATCACCTATTACTTATTACTTTCTCCACCCACTTCCGCCCGCCGCGCATCGTAAAACTTACTCACCGCCACGTGATACCATGGAATGACAATCAGCGAAGCCACGAAAAGAAAAGCCCCTAGCGCATACATCAAGTAGAGCGGCATCGGCCAGGCAACGGCATTACCTTGCCTTTCGAGTATGAGAAAATTGAGCACATAAATCCATGAGCTAGAGAAGATCATTGTTAACAGCCAAATCACCCACCAGCACCGTAGCTGCAACCAGGCAAATTGCCACCGTACGCCTTGCATCAAACGAGTACTGCGGGCAACTGCCTCACGTGCGCTCACTTGCGGATCATCCTGCACAACCCACGGCACCAGCTTATACGAATAAATACGCGGCAGCACCGGGGCACAGCAAATCAACCACACCCCCAAAATAGCCAGCCCACCAACGACAGGCAACACTGTTAAATCTCCAAATTCCGGAAGCTTAGTCATACCCCACATTATCTGCTGCATCACATAATTGGCAATCAGTCCCGGCACAAGCAGCCACATAACCGACAGCCCCCACACCCACCACAACGCCCCGCCCGCACACTTGATATGCGCTATACCGGCGAACCAGCGGAACAGCATTCTGAATTGCGGTCTCCCACCACGGGCAAACGCCAAGCAGCAACCGATAAAACCATAGGTCAACAGGCCAAACAATGTAAACCAGAACGCAGGCAGGGCATACAGCAGCAGAAACATCACATCCAACTCCCTGAGCTGCCAGTCCCGATACACCTTCATGACAGCTTCACACAACCGGTTCAGCGGAAGCCCAAACCAGATCTGCTCCATACCAAACTTGGCAGCAGGCTGCAACCTATTGTCAAACCACATAAACTGAAACCAGTGTTCGTTCAGATGTCTACGCTGTATGCACGAAACAAAGGCAAGAAGAATTCGCGGCAACGCCAAAACAAACGCCAGCCCCATAGCAACGCGCCACTTGCCGCTCAATGCTTTCCATGCCAACTTAACGATCTCTGAATTCATCATCATACTTACTCTCTTCTCCTCCGCGCCTCCGCGTCTTCGCGTGAACTTTCCCCACTCCTGTGCGCGTCAGCTCCCAACTTATCACCTATTACTTCCCGCTTATTACTTGCTCCTGAACAATCTCGGGTTCGTTGCGGATCTCGTCATAAAACTTGGCGACGGCTACGTTGTAGTAAGGCCACAGGAAGAACCCGCCGATGAGGCATCCAAGAAAGGACACCACGCTTACGCTGATCGTCAATGCCATGCTGGCGAGGACAACCGGCGCGCCGAGCAATTGTGCAGAGAGTGCAAAGCCAATAATCATAAAGACGCTGCAAATATGAATCATCAGCGGCAGCAATATCCACGTTAAGAAACGGCATTGCAGACACATGAACCGCCAGCGGCGTCTCTGCATCAGCTTCATGCTGCGGTTAATTGCTTCGTCGGAACTCATCTCCGGATTATCCAACAGCACCCACGGCGTCAGCGTATACAAATAAATATGGCAGATGGAAGGTACGCAAACCAGCATCTTCAACACAAGCGACCCCATCAGCCAAAACATGATGCCAGGCATTTGAATAGCCGTCTGCATCAACATATCCTCCGGCGAAGACATTCCCTGTGTGAACAGCGCCACGGCCCGGTATCCCAACGTCAGCAGGGTTAACATGATGGTAAACAACACCGGCGGCACCATCCATACAAATGACCACAAGGCCACCAGCCACGTAGCACAAAAGGATGTGCAAAAGCGTGTGCCCGTCTTGAACCAAGAAAACAGCGTCTCCATCTCCACCTTGCCACCACGCAGCACATTCAAGCAAGCCTGACGGTAACCAAATAACAATGTCCCGCCGACAAGCCAGGCAACTCCTACGGTAGCCCCAGAGATCAGGCTGAACAGAAACGTCAGCACAGCCCCCTCGCCCCATTGATCCTTCAACGCTATCCGCGCCGACCGTGTAATACCATTATTGTCTAACATACGCTACCCTTTACAAATCACTATTATTGTTTGACGCCGCCGACTCATATTCCGCACGGCGTGCCTCGTACAACTTGGCCAGCGTCAAATGATGAGAGTGAGACAAAAAGACAAATCCCCACCACAAGGCAAACGATGCGGCAGTGCTCACCGCCATAGTAATGCCCATCGTCTTGGCCGCCAATGTCGTTCCGCAGAATGCCGCACCAAAAGCAAAAAACAAGGGCGTGATAATCCCGCCCACGCAGATGAATATCAATACGCAAATAAGTATCGACACGACCAAAGGAAAGCGAATCCCAAAACAATCCACTCTTAAAAGCGGCAATTCATGAACGTGCCCGCGCATCATTTTTTTACTTAGTTGAAAGGCTTTACGAACTCCCAACGATGGATTATCCCACAATAACCACGGCGCCAACGCACGTAATTTGGATTGCCACGGACAAACAAACACCGCCACGAGTGCCAATCCTTGGCATGGATATCCGAATATCAACAGCGCTGTGCGTGGAAAATCGACAAACGTGGCTTTGAGCTCATTCAGCACGCCAGGGTCTTGCGTCCACAAGTGAACAAACAAACATACCCCCAACACAGTTGTAATCAATAGCGTCCAGGCACCCGCGACCACCTGCCAGAACAGCCAAAGACGCAACGCCTGAGAGAACCGCCGTAACGAAGTGAATCCCTCCCACAACCGTCCAGGAGTTGGCGCGATGCCGCGCACTTCATCTAAACACATGCCGCGATAGCCAAACCGCAACACCACCCCGCTGAACCACACCAACCACTGAATGACATAGTTAGTACACAGCAGAATCAACAATTGCGTACCTGTTAATTGCATGGTTTATCCTCCTTGATAGTTACTTGGTCTTGCACAGAGCCTGCATACGCTCGGCAGCGTTCTTGATAAGACATCGAAGAAATGAGGCAATTGGGCAGCAGGCTGCTGCCCAAATTGAATGCGGACAATGTCTAGCGAAAAATCGCGCATAAAAAAAGGGGCAGGCGCGTAATGCACCTGCCCCGCAGAGGGTCTCCGTTTAGCGGAAGATGTAGTACAGCAATGCCGTCAAGATGACAACAACAATGCCGGCGATCTGCGCGCCCTTGGAGGGCGTCACGTCGATGGTGGTGTTGGTCGCGAAGACGACGGGCTTGTCGAACTTTTTAATAGCGCCGATAATGGTCATCACGACCATGATGGCGATGAAGCAGACGGCCATGCGGTTGGTGAAAGCCAACTTCTCGGCCGGCACTTGCCACATTAATAAGCCATAAAGCACAGGGTTCAGCAGGAGTCCGACGGAGGCCGCGATGCCGTGCGCACGGCGGTTGATCAGACCGAACACAAACACCGCCAAGATGCCGGGCGTGACGAAGCCTTGCATTTCCTGGATGTATTTGAAGATGCCGCCAAGCTTATCAAGCGCCGGCGAGACCAAGCAACCGAAGATCACGAACACCACGATGCAGATACGGCCGACGGTGACGAGCCGTTTGTGCGGCGCGCCTTTGTCGATGTATTTGTCGTAGATGTCCATCGTGAAGATGGTGGAGGCCGCGTTGAGCACCGCCGCCAGCGAGGAGATGATCGCACCGAAGAGCGCTGCCAGCACGAAGCCGAGAAGGCCGTTGCCGGGCTTGATGAGGTTGCCGATGAGCAGGCCGAGAGCGGAGTCGGTCTTGTAAGCGGCTTGCTTGGCTTCGGTTACTTTTTCAGCTGCAGCGGTTTGTTTGATGCGCTGGTTATAGGCGGCAATCTCGGCAACCTTAACGGCGTTTTCAGGCTGGGCAGCCCATGCTTCGTTGCAGATGTACACGGTTGTGCCGGTCTCTGTCTGAGCGGCGGCTTCGTAATTCTTAAGGAAGTCCTCAGTGGCTTTTTGCGCCATGCTGCCACTGTAGAGGTTGAAGGCGATGACGCCGGGGAACACGATCAGGAAGGGAATGATGAGCTTGAGGCCGGCTGCAAAGACGAGACCCTTCTGACCTTCGCGCAAAGAGGCAGAGCCAAGCAGGCGTTGGGTGATGTATTGGTTCAAACCCCAGTAGTAAAGGTTAGGAATCCAGATGGCGAAAAGCAAGGCCGTCCATGGCAGCTCCGGGTGATCTTTCGGGAGCAGCATATGCAGCTTCGGCGAATTGAGCGCTTTGAACTTTTCAATCACGGAGGAGGAGTCTGTCAACATGGAAGTGTCAGCACCCGTCGCGGCTGTCAACTGCGCGAGAGGGGTGATATCCAACGCATGGAAAGCAAACCAAGCGATGATCGCACCGCCGAGAATCAACGCAGAACCTTGAATCAAGTCAGCCCAGGCGCAGGCCTTCAAACCGCCGACGGCCACATACAGCGCCGCCATGCCGCCCATAATCCAGCAAGCAATATGGAGCTCGAGCCTCACGCCATAGAGTTCGACCAAATCGCGCATGGCCAACGCACCGGCGTAAATCACTGCGGAGAGCGACACCGCAACGAGAATGAACATCACAAATACCGCCATAATCGTGCGGGTTGTGGGACTGTAGCGCACTTCGAGGAACTGCGGAATCGTATAGATGCCGGCGCGCAGGAAGTACGGCAGGAAACAGAACGCAACGATAATGAGCGTTACTGCGGCAATCCATTCCCAGCTGGCTGTCGCCAAGCCGAAGTCAGCGCCCTGCCCAGACATGCCGACGAATTGTTCCGCCGAGATATTCGCGGCGATGAGCGAAATGCCGATCAGCCACCACGAGAGACCGCGGCCTGCGAGGAAGTAGTCAGCGGCGGAGTCTCCGCCCGGTTTATTCGCGGAGGCCCGGCTCTTCCATAAGCCGAGCGTCACCACGCCCACGATAAACGTGATGAAAACAGTGATATCAATGATACCGAATTCCATGATTTACCTTTAGTTGCGTTTGTGTTCGTTGTACAATTACTTCACCGCCCTGAACCGGTATTCCGTAATGCTACGGTATTCCGTTCCCGGGCGAAGAATGGTGGATGGAAACGCCGGCTGGTTCGGAGAGTCGGGATAGTGCTGCGTTTCCAAGCAGATCCCTGCGCGTTTAAAATTACCCTTCAGTTTGCCGGGGATTTTGTCGTTCATCCCGTTGCCGGTGTAAACCTGCAAGCCCGGCTCCGTCGTCCAGACTTCCATCGCCAAATCATCCGCCGCCACGACTGCGGCCTTCGCCAGCTCACCGCTCTGATTGCGCAGGCACCAATTGTGATCATACCCGCGGCCGAACTTGAGCTGTTCATTATCCTCGCCAATCCGCTTGCCAATCAACATCGGCTCGGTAAAGTCAAACGGAGTCCCCTTCACCGGATCAATCGTGCCGGTCGGAATCAGCGCCTTATCCACAGGCGTATAGCTGTCAGCCAGAATCTGCAGCGTGTGCTTCTCGATTGACTCGCTCGCCTCGCCCTTCACATTAAAATAGGTGTGCTGCGTCAGGTTCATTAACGTCGGCTTATCCGTCACCGCGCTATACTCAATCCGCCATACGCCCTTCGACACCCAATAATGCACCGTAGCCTTCGCCTCGCCGGGGAATCCCATGTCGCCATCCGGACTCACCAGCGTCAGCTTCAATCCCTGCTTCGCGCCTTCAGAGACAAACGAGACATCCCACAGCTTCGAGTTCCAACCCTGCTTGCCGCCATGCAGCGTGTTGGCGCCATTGTTCGTGTCGAGCTGATACTCCGTGCCGTCGATCGCAAACTTGCCCTTGCCAATGCGGTTGCCATAACGTCCGATCAGTGCGCCAAAGTAATCGGTATACTTCAAATAATCCTCAAGCGTGTTGAAGCCGACCACCACATCGCGCAGCGTGCCATCCTTCTGCGGCACCTTCAGCGAACGCACAATGCCGCCATAGTTCAACACCTCAAGCTGCAAACCGCTGCTGTCGGTGATGGTATACGCCTTGACCTTTTGTCCATCCGGCAGCGTGCCAAAGTCCCGCTCGGTATAAACCGTCACCACCCGCTGCGAACACCCGCACACCGCCAACATCACTGCCGCCAACATCAAACCCAACACCTGCTTCATGCAACACCCTTTTCAAAGAAACGAAACTCCGTGACTGAACGATACCGCTCGCCCGGACGCAAAATACACGATGGAAACTCCGGCTGGTTCGGCGAGTCGGGATAATGCTGCGTCTCCAAACACATTCCCGCACGCGCACCATAAACGCTCTTACCCTGCGTGCCCTCGGCAATCCAATTGCCCGTATACAGCTGCACGCCCGGCTCCGTCGTCCAAACCTCCAAGCCCAGCCCGCCGGCCGTCACACGCGCCGCCCGCGCCAGATCGCCCTTCGGATTATTCAATACAAAATTATGGTCATACCCGCGGCCGATCTTCAACTGCTCATCCGCGGCATCAATCCGTTCGCCCACCAAATGCGGCGCGGTAAAATCAAACGGCGTCCCGCGCACAGCCCGCAGCTCGCCCGTCGGAATCGCCACCTCATCCGTCGGCGTAAACGTCTCGGCAAACACCTCCAGCTCATGCCCCACCGTGTCGCCCGCGCCCTCGCCATTCAGATTGAAAAAGATATGCTGCGTCAGGTTAATCGGCGTCGGCGCATCGGTCACGGCCTCGTACTCAATCCGCCACACATTATCCGGCGTCAGCCGATACACCACCGACGCCTCCACTGTCCCCGGAAAACCCTCTTCGCCCGCAGGACTCGACAGCGACAACTTCAACGCCGCGTCATCTCCATCCTCAAGCGCCTCACAACGCCACATGTGATCATTCCAACCCACGCGCCCGCCATGCAAACAATTCGGCCCGTTGTTCTGCGCCAATACATATTCCTGTCCATCCAACGCAAAACGTCCGCCCGCGATACGATTCGCATACCGCCCGATCAACTGCCCAAAATACGGATTCGCCCGCACCGCCTCCGGCGATGCAAAGCCCAAACAAATATCAATCACCCGACCGCCGCACGGCACACGTAACGACTGCACCGTCCCGCCATAGTCCAACGCATCCAGCTCAAGCCCGCCCTTTCCGCGCAACCCAAACAACCGGATACCCTCTCCAAACGCTCTCTCAACGACGCTCTTCTGCGTGCCCATTCAAACAACCCTAAAGAATGCTATTAAGAAAGTATAATACACCAGAATATCAAACAAAACAAGCAAAAAGCCCCCGCTTTCCCCCTCCAATGCGCACTTACCCCGCCACAACAGAATGCGCTACTGGTACTTAACCACTTTCCTGAGCGTTTGGAAGCAGATCACGCAGAGGCGCGGAGGCGTTGCTGGTCGAGCTGTCGGCATCCTCAGAGGGGGAGCTGATGCGATGTGGCAGTTTCGGTGCGGCCTATCCACCTTTTGAGAATCAATGGGCAGAATTATGGAGTGTTTGGTGCCGCGCGAATGGGGATTTTGTGCCAAACGTTTGGCGGGCAGGGTTTCAACGTTTGCGAACTCCGCTTCAGTCGTTTGCCAAGTGGGCGTCCAACGTTTGAGATCAATATGTCCCTCTAGCGAAACAAATGTGTGAGTCGTGTGAATCTTTTGCGTCAGATGACTGACGTAGAGGTATGTAATGTTGCATAGCGCCGGAAGTAATGTTACTGACAGACGTGAGTAATGTTACTTCCATTTGCGTGACGGGTGTGGAAGAACTGCATGAGGGTAATAAAAAAGGCGGCCCGGGGTTGCGCCCCCGAACCGCCCTGAACGGAATATTTCTTATTTATCTCTGGTCAACACGCAGCTTGAAGAACTTCATATCAGTTGCGCCGAACGGAATCGTCACCGCGTTGGTTAACGCAGGGCGAACGGATTCGATGTTCGTCTGATATGTTTTCCAGGTCTTCAGGTCGATGCTGCCAAGGATGGTGTACTTCTGTCCCCAGTAGTTGTTCCACTGGAGCAGGATGCCATTGCTGTCAATCGCGATGGACATGCGGATGAGGTCGAGCTCATACACGGCCGTGAGCTGGTTGTTGCCGCGTGAGAGTTCCGCCGTGGTTTCCGCACTGTTGACGTAAGCGCGCAGGTGGAAGGTTCCGGCTTTGCTGCCGGCCACGAGGTTCTCGATGGTGTAGGTCTTTTCTTCACCCACGGCGAGCGTACCGACTTCAATCGCAACCGCACCGGCTGTTCCGGGGGCTACGGCGTTAACGGCATCGGTGTAGATGGTGAGCAGGCCTGCATCACCCGCGACTTCACCCAAGTTAGCCACAGTGACGCTGACGGAGAATACTTCGCCGGTCGTTGTGGGCTTGGTAAGGAATTCAACTGCGAGCACTTCGAAGTCCGCACGCGGCGTGTAGCTGAAGCGGGTGACCGGAGGTGTTTCCGTGCCACTGCCTGTGCTGCCGTTGCTACCGCCGGTGGCCGTACCATCGCCGGGCTGGGCGGGGTTCTGCGTGCCGCCTGTGCCGGTTGTTTCACCGGCAGGTAGGTCTTCAAAGGACGGGCAGTCGAGTGCGCGCATCGGGAAGTTGTGGAACTCGAACCCGGTCTTGGTCGTGACATCGCCGCCGAAGATGCCGGCGCCGTTGATTGAACCGCCGCTGAGCGTGGCCGATGCGTAGATGGCCAACACCGTACCTTCGTGGTAGATGCTGCTGAGGGTGATGTTCTTGGCGTCGACGTAGTTAACCAGAATCTGGCTGCCGGTCAAGCCGTTCAACAGGTTGAAGGAGGAGTTGGAGATGGCAATCTGTTCGCCTGTCACGTTGATGATGACGCGGCTGCCCGCGGGGACATCAATAGTGAGGCTGGAGCTGGTCATGTTCCACTCTGCTGCCGTGACGTTGAAGACGTTACGGAAAGCGTTCGTGCCGGCGAGCACGCGCTCATTGCCGAATTCTTTTCGTGTAACGCCTGCGTCAGGCAGGTTGGCCAAGATGGAGGAGACATCCGTCAGCTGCTCCAGCATCTCGACGCCAGTCAAACCTGTGCCGGAGACGGCGTTGCCATACTTATTGAGCGTCAGATTGGGCACTTGGCGGATCGTGTAGGGCTCGATGCCGTAACGCACAGGGCCTTGGCGGGTGCCGCCGAAGGCGACGTTGCCGTTGACGCTGACGTAAGCATAACCTTCATACAGGTTGCCGGCGACAATCAACGAGTCACGGTTGGCGGGCACTTCGCCGAAGGATTCCCCGATGAACGGAGAAGGACGCCCGACCGTATAACCGCTGGTCAAGTAAGCATCGCCCCAGACGAGGATGTTGTTCTCGCTCTCGGCACCCATCGGCTTGAAGTCGCCGAAGACGATGGCGTTGAAGAACTGGCCGAAGTCGAGCAGGATGCAGACGTCGTCTTCCGGCATCCATTCGAGGCCTTTCACAGTGACCTTGGCGTCGTCGGCCGCGATGACAGCGTCCCAGCCCTCTGCGAGTTGTCCATGGGCGTTGGCGGGCTGCGCCACAACCGTACCAATGTTGACGACACGCTCGGAAATCTGCACCGTGACGGAGAGTTCGGCAACCGCGCCGGGAGCCAGCGGGCCGGGAATCACGCCGATCCCGCCAAGTTTATCGTCCGTTACAGTCAGGTTGACCAGATGAGTCTCGCCGATATTGAAGACCCTATAGGTATAGGTCACTGGCCCGGGGCCGTCTTCCAACACATAGGTCTCGCCATCGGGAGCGTCACCGGCGGTCTTGATGATCTTCACGCCGGCTGTAAGGCGCACGATACCGGCATCAACGTCCATCTTGAACTGGCCGCCATCGATGCGGAAGCTTGAGGTGATGCCGTCAGCCGCAGCGTCGGAATCAACCGTGCGGTTGATTCCGGCATTCTGCGCAGTCAGGCCATAACCCGCCGGCGGGATGAACTGCACGCGGTAGTCGCCGGAGCGCACGCCGGTGAAGACGTAGTAGCCTTGGCGGCCGGAGCTGTCGGTGCGGGTGAGCATTTCATAAGGACGGTCGAAGTCGTCGCGCACGATGTTGCCATCGGCGTCGAGCAGGCGGACGGTGACGCCGTTGTAGCCGGCCTCGCCGGCATCTTGAATGCCGTCGCCGTTGCTGTCCAGCCAGACGTAATCGCCCACGCGGCCGCGCAGGGCGTCGATCACGCTGTTGGTGTAGCCAAAGCCGCCGCTGTGGGCAGAGGCCCAGTTGCGGATGTCGGATTCGCCTTCGGTCGCACTGAAGGAACCGACGACCGTGTCATAAACCACGTGCCAGATGCCGCCTGCGGGCAAATGACCCGGCAGGGTGTAGCCGCCTTCAACGCTCAACGCGAACGGGTCGGAACCCGTGCGGTCGGCAATCGTCGAAGTCTCGCCCTTCTGGTTGGTGAAGCGCGTGGTGTTCGGCACATAAGTCAGCAGGGAGGGCAGGATATCCGCCACGCGGATGTCCGTGATGGGCTGGCGGCCAACGGCTTCGATCTGAATGTCGTAACGGATCAGGTCGCCCGGGGTGATGTATCCATCGCCATCACGGTCCTCAAGAAGCTTGGAGGCCTTCGTCATGAAGAACTCCGGCATCGGCGGAATGCCTGTGCCTAAGTCGAGACCGGGGGCACCGCTAGAGGAGGTGCGCGGGTCGGGACCCCACGCAGCGGCGAGCTTGACGCCATCGGCAAGGGTATAGATCTGAATGCCGGTTTGGTCGCCTGAGGGGTTATAGATCTTTTGGCTCTGGAGCTCGCGCAGCTCGAACACTAAGTCGTAGCGCTTGCCCTCTTCGTCAACGCCGGCAGCAGCCCCCGTGGCGGGGTCGCCGTCAAAGTCAACATAGACACGGACAGGGGTGTTGCCATTACCGACGGGAGTAATCCAAATGGGCGAACCGTTTTCTTTCGGATTGGTTTTAGAGGTGGGGTCGCGCCCGATGCCCAAGCCAACAAATACCTGTTTGGTCAGGGCTTCGTCCGGAACGAGGGTGAAGCCCCAGTCCCATGCGTTGTTGGAACCGCTGCTGGCATCAGAAGTGGAAATGGCATAGAAGGGGCGCCCGTCTTGACTGATGAAGCGCGCACCGTAACCGTCAACAAGCGTCACATCCGCCACGGAACGGGCCGTAACGGTGATGTTGCTGCTGACCATCGTAGAAGCGGCATTCGTGCCGTTGCGGGTGATGTAGGAAACCTTCACTGCGGTGCTGTTCGGATTGTAGATCCAAACCCGCGTGGCAGGCGTGTAGGAGCTGGTGCCGATTTTAAGGGTTGTCGGGGTCGAAACCGGGGTTGTCAGGCTCGCGGTCCACATAGCTGTCGGCAGCAGGCGGTAAAAACGGCTTTCGTAACTGTCGCCGATATCACCGGTGAGCAGCTCCACCTGTACGGGCTTGTCGGCCTTGATCTTTGCGCCTTGCTTGACGCCTCCATTAATGAGCAGGGTGCGCCCTTCGTTGATAACTTCGAGCGTTTCGAAGACGCCGTCGTTGTTGGCATCGATCTGCACTACCGTGTTATTCTCGGACGCCATAATCTCCAGCCCTGTATATTCAAACATCGTGTATTGCTTGGGCGTATCTGTTCCGACTGGGCTGATGAACTCTGTTCCGAAGAAGGTTGTGTCATAAACCTCGTTGGCACCTGCAAGCAGGGTCGAAGTATTAGAGGCCCAAATCGCACGAGTTACTGTCAGCGGTTTCGTGCCGCCCAACTTGTCGCCGCCGTCCCAATGTATCTTCGTTCCGACGTTGGCGGTGACAACGGCATTGCTGAGCACAATCACATCGCCGGCTTTCAATAGGTCAGCCGGATAACCGGGCGGATAACCATTGGACGGATCTCCATCACCCCAAATTTGGGTTCCGGAAAGATTCTCGCCACTGTAAAGATGGTTCGGATTCGCGATATCGCGTTCGTAGCCATCCTCCCACTGGTCATAATAAACGACCGTATTGTCCATGAACACAGCAATGGACGTGTAGGAATACATCGGATCGCCGGGGGTGGAAGACGTACTTCCTCCGGCAATTGTCTTATAGACTTTCAGGAGGTCTGTTTCCGGCATCGGCACATAAAACGTCTGCACCGGGGGACGGTTCGTCCCACGTTCAATGACCTCAAAGTCTCCTGCTGCGCGCACGGTCGCCGTTAAGGCAAAGAGTGTCGTCAGCACCATCAAGAAACGTGAGTACACGTTCTTCATAATTCATTTCCTCTGATTAAGGCAGGTAAATTACTCCGCTATTTTATGCGAGGAGTTCGGCATTTCTGGCGAATGGCATAAAAATCGAAGTCCGCAGAATATAGCATTTTCGGGGACTCCCTGCAAATGGAAAAGCCCAAACATCTACAGTTTCCCTTTTCAGGAATCCCTGAGAATCCACGTCAAGTACGATAAACGGCGTTTCAGCGGGACTATTTCCGCCAAAACGCCGTGCATCAAACCCATTGCTGGGTGTTAGGCTATAAGGTAGCGCAAACTGCCGAGTGCGCGTTGATCTCCTTTGCGATAACCGCCAACAGATCCGCCGAGATCGGCTTGCTGACCTTGACGATCGCCAGAGAACGGTTCGATTTGCAGTTCAGAGGGTTGCGCATATCCTCTATATTAATGTGTGCATCGGCCAAACGGCGGCTGATTGCCGCAATCACGCCCGGACGGTCATCATACAGGAAGAACAGCGCCGCACCGGTCGCCGGGAAGTATAACCGGTCAAACTCGTTAATACGCGCAATCATCTGTACAGACTCCGCCACCGTGCCGCGGACGCTTGTGACCTTCAAGCTGCCCTCGCCCGCTTCGGTGGTAATATCCAGCGTTATGGAGTTATCAAACCCTTTATCCGGATCAGCCGGGCGGTTTTCGTAGGCAATCCCCAGCTCATTCAGATACTTTTTAGCCGCCTTAATGTCATTATAACGGTCAAAATCCTTCCACAGACCCGACAGCACCGACACCAACAGCCAATTTCCGAACGCCTCCAACTGACCGTAAAAGCTCGTCTCGACCTTCACAATCCGGGCGTCGCCCGCCAGCTGACGCGCCAGCGAAGCAATGTTGAACGCCAGATCGCAATACGCCTTGTCCAAGCCCTCCGGCACATCGCGGTTGACGATGAACGCCGTCTCGCCGCGCTGATCCAATCCAATCAACTCCTCCGCCGCACGTTGCGCCGCGTTGAAGTTCGCCTCGGCGGTGTTCGCGCCCAAGTGCGGCAGCATCAAATCGGCGATGTCCACCATCGGCTTGGCGCCGGCCTCATCCTTAGCATACACATCGTTCAAATAGCGCAGCTTTTTCTCGGCCTTGACCGCACGCAGGGCCTCCTCGTCAATAATTCCATAACGCGCGCAGTTCACCAGCGTCGCACCGGTCTTCATGGAGTTAATCAGCTTAGCATCCACCAGCCCCTTGGTCCCCTCGCCGCCGGGAATATGTAAGGTAATATAGTCGCACTGCGCGAAAATCTCCTCCAAGCTCGCCAGCTGCACGCCAATTTCACGCGCCCGCTCGCTGCTCACCATCGGGTCAAAACCCAAGAACTTACAATCAAACCCCTTCAGACGACGGATTACCAAGCGTCCGATGTTCCCCAAGCCCACCACGCCGACGACCTTGTTAGTCACCTCGCGGCCCAAATAATTCTTCTTCTCCCAGCCGCCTGCGCGCGTCGTCATATCAGCTGCCACCACAAAACGGGCATCCGCCAGCATCATCGCAATCACCTCTTCCGCCACGCCATTCGCGTTCGCACCGGGGGTGTTCATCACGTCAATCCCGCGCTTCCGTGCATACTTCGTATCAACATTATCAAAGCCAGCGCCCGCACGAATCACCACCCGCAGCTCCGGCAACGCATCCATAATCTCCGCCGTCACCTTCTCGCTGCGTACTATTATAGCATACGTATCCTTATTCGCCGCAACCAGCTCGTTCAAAGGCGTCTTCCCATCCTGAACTACAGTATAATTGCCGTCGGCCTTCAACAAATCAGCCGCAACCCCATCCAGTTTTGTAGGAATCAACACCTTTTTCACTTCAAAAACCCTCCAGATATGCTATACTTCAACGCGCTGGGGGACACCATTGCACCCCATATTGACGAATAGTTTAGCCCAACTGCGACGCAAAAGCAAGCCCAACACATTCCGCTATGAAAAAAACCACCCTCATCCCCCTCCTCACAACCCTCCTCGCGCTCCTTCCCCTCGGGCTCCTCGCGCAAATCAGCCCCTCCGAAGCCGCCATGCCCGGCGGCGGTTACCGCGGTGACCAAGTCGCCATGTTCGAAGACTTCGACGCCATGAAAGTCGACCGCAAAGAACCCTCCTTCTGGCACGATCCCAAGAAAGAAACCCCCGCCGAACAGCTCGCCTACGCCAAAGAACGCGAAGCCAAAGGCTCCCGCCGCTCCGCCCGCAACGCCTACAACGACCTCGTCCACGAATGGCACGCCAGCCCCCAAGCCGCCGAAGCCCAACTCTCCTTCGCCCGCCTCCACGAAGAAGCCGACAACCTCGAACAAGCCTACAATGCCTACATCTACTTAGTCGTCTACTACGCCGGCCAGTGCGACTACAACAAAGTCCTCGACTCCTGCTACCGCCTCGCCAACTCCATCCTCCTCGACAACACCGGCCTCTTCGGCCTGCGCCTCGCCACCACCGCCTACCACCGCGAAAACTTCGAACGCATCCTCTACTACGCCCCCCGCTGGCACCGCGCCCCCGAAGTCCTCCTCACCATCGGCGCCCTCCACGAAAAAGAAAAGTCCTACCCCATGGCCGCCAAAGTCTACGACACCATCCTCATGCGCTTCCCCGCGTCCAAGGAAGTCGAACTCGCCGCCTACCGCTCCGCCTACTGCCACTACACCGAAGCCCTCATCCAAAAAGAAAACGAAGCCCGCTGCCGCGACAGCATCATGGCCATCAACGCCCTCCTCAACCGCTACCCCCAACACCCCCGCGCACAAGAAATCAAACTTTTCAAAGACGAACTCACCCAAAAGCTCGAAGACCTCCGCTACCACGCCGCGCGATTCTACGACAGCCCCCAACAAACCCGCGCCGCCACCATCGCCGCCTACGAACGTTTCCTCAAAGAATACCCCGACAGCACCCGTGCGCTCGAAGTCCAAAAACGCCTCAACCAACTCCGAGACCCCAACTTCGTGCCCAAGAAATAACCACTTCCACAACAAAGCCCCGCACCACGCGGGGCTTTTTACGTACGGCTCCCCTCCCCCCCACACACAAAAAAAAGGCACGGTTCCAACGAACCGTGCCTTCAAAAGAAAATGGTCGGAGCAGAGGGATTTGAACCCCCGACAGTCAGCTCCCAAAGCTGATGCGCTACCAGGCTGCGCTATGCTCCGAACGCCCTCAATATACCACACCCCGCGCCGAAAAGCAAACCAAACCCGCACCCCGCCCCATAGAACACTTGACACCCGCGCCAAAAAGCATTAGACTATACGCGTTCACCCCAACCGAAAGGCTCCGTCATGCAACCACGCCTCCTCCTCATTCTCCTCCTCGCCCTCCCCCTCTACGCCATCATCCCCTCCTACGCGCCGCCCGCGCCCCGCAGCAACCGTCCCGCCGCACAACCCGAAGCTCCCCTCGGCTCCGAAACCAACCCCGTCAAATGCCAGCAGCCCGTCGGCCAACGCGCCTACCTCAGCCGCCTGCGCGGCCCCGACGGCAAACCGCCCCGCTACCGCCGCATCGGCAACGTCGGTGCTGGCGTCCACGGCAACGTCGTCGACCTCTACGAAGTCACCTGCGGCTCCAACACCACCGTCCAAATCTACATGGACATGTACCACCACGGCCACATTGAAACCAACGCCGTTCCCGGCTACACCATCGTCCCGCCGCCCGAACCCGCCGTCACCAATTCACCCCCCGCATCCGTCAAATAACATTGCAAACAAAACCCCGCTGTGCTACACTTTCAAACAATTAAACACAAACCCACAGGGAACAGACAAATGGCCGACTTCACACTCAACCGCCGCGAATTCGTCGCGGCCTCCGCCCTCACCGCAACCGCCGCCGTACTCACCGGCTGCTCCAAAACCTGCGCGCTCTACACAGCTCCCGCCGACGCCAAAAAAGGCAAGCTCGTCACCGACCGCAAAATCAACGTCGCCTGCATCGGCATCGGCGGCAAAGGCAAAGTCGACGCCGGCGCCATGAAAGGTGAAAACGTCATCGCCCTCTGCGACGTCGACGACACCATGACCGAAGAAACCCGCAAACTCTACCCCAACGCAAAATACTACACAGACTACCGCCAGCTCCTCACCGAGCTTGAAGACCAAATCGACGCCGTCACCATCTCCACCCCCGACCACATGCACTACCCCATCGCCCTCATGGCCATCCAGATGGGCAAACACGTCTACGTGCAAAAACCCCTCACCCACACCATTGAAGAAGCCCGCAAACTACGCCAAGCCGCCCGCATCCACGACGTCAAAGCGCAAATGGGCAACCAAGGCCACAGCAACGAAGGCACCCGCCTCTGCAAAGAATGGATTGAAGCCGGCGTCATCGGCGACGTCACCCGCGTCGACATCTGGACCAACCGCCCCATCTGGCCCCAAAACTGCCAGCTCCCCACCGACACCCCGCCCGTCCCCGCCACCCTCGCGTGGAACCTCTGGCTCGGCGTCGCCCCCACCCGCCCCTACAGCCCCGCCTACGTCCCCTTCAAATGGCGCGGCTGGTGGGACTACGGCTGCGGCGCAATCGGTGACATGGGCTGCCACACGATGGACGCCGCCTTCTGGGCGCTCGACCTCGCCAAACCCGACCGCGTTGAACTCGTCGAAATCGACGGCGGCACTCCCTGGTCACCCTCCAGCGGCGCCATCGTCAAATTCCACTTCCCCGCGCGCGGCAAACTGCCTCCTTGCGTCATGACCTGGTATGAAGGCAACAAAAAGCCCCCGATGCCCAAAGAACTCGAAGCCGGCCGCGACCTCGGCATCGCCGGCCAACTCTTCTACGGCACCAAAGGCGTCCTCCATGCCAAAGGCGACTACTCCGAAAGCGTCCGCCTCATCCCCGAAAGTGCCATGGCCGAGTTCAAAAACAAACCCGCCAAAACACTCCCCCGCGTCACCCGCGGCGACCACTACCAAAACTGGCTCGACGCCATCCGCGGCAAAGTATGGCAAGCCTGCTCCAACTTCGACCATGCAGCCCCACTAAGCGAACTCGGTGCGATCGGCAACCTCGCCATCCGCTCCGGTAAAAGCTTCAACTGGAACAGCCGCACCATGACTGCCTCCGACCCCGCAGCCAACCAATACATCACCAAAACCTACCGCAGCTTCTAACCTGCGGCAGGCAAACCACAAAACAAAAAAGGCACGGGCTAACCCCCGTGCCTTTTTTCATTCTCCCCGCCCACACCGCGCCAGTCCTACTCATACAGTCGTTCGCACAACAACAACAGGGACGCACTGTCCATAAAAAACGTCCTGCCCAATGGATGCAGTCACAATGGGCAGGACGTTAGTGCCGAGCGCGTGAACAGGAACGGTTTAGTTGACGCGCAGGGCGATGAGTTGGTAGGGACGCATATCCAGCGTCAGGCTACCGGTGTTGTTAATGCTCTGGTTACTGGCCAAACGCGTGACTTGGCCACCTTTGGGGAGTTTGACCTTAACTTGTTTGATGGGCGACCATGAGGTGTTGACGACGGCAAGGTAAGTGCCGAATTTAGTCGGAATACTGCGCACGACTACCGCACCATCGCTGGCGGCTTGCGGAACTACCGTGCTGGGCAGAGCCGGGAGCGCGAGGTAGTTGGCGTTGAAATCCCGCACCACACTCGGATAACCGCGGTTAAAATTGTTGCCCATAAGATAGCCGATCATGGCAGGGTCGCCATTGGCCATAGCAACAGCCTCGCCTTGCATGCAAGCATCACCGGCGCGTTCGAAGTCGCAGACGAAGTAACCGAACTTCTCCTTGTCGTTCTTGCCGTACATCATGTTTTCGTTGAGCGCGTAGTGCCGGACGATGGCGAGATCCTGTTTACTGCGGAAGGTATCAAACGTTTTGGGCGACAGCACAGTATAGAGGCGGTTGAAGGCGTGGGTCAGAAAGATGCCGTCATCATTTTTGTAATGCTGCGGATCGTCCGGGGGACGGGCGTGTTGAAACTCCCAGCCGCCCCATGTGGCACCCGGCGCGAGCAACCCCTGAAGATAAAGATCCTGCTTGGCGACTTCCGTAGGCGTAAAGTACTCACGCTTCTCATCAACCGGCAGTTCTTTTTTCCAGGTGTCAATCGAATCGGTGATGAATCGGTTGCGCCAAGTATCCCAGCCGATTCCAGGCTCATTAGGACAGCCGGTATACATGATGACAGCATCTTTGACGCCTTTCTCGCGCATATGGTCGCGCATAGCGATGAAAAAGTCGCGGCGTTTGCTTTCCCACCACATGAGGTAGCGCTTATAAAGGGTTTTATCACTAGCAATCTGCTTACGTGTGACGGCGGCGCCCTTGTTAGCCTCCTTCACGAAGCGGGCAATGGTTTCATCGGCAAAGCTGACGGGCATTTGCATACGCGGACGAATCCAAGCGCCAACCATTTTGACTTTGTCTTTGAATTTTATAATGGTGAGGTCGAGCACTTTCTTGAAGTCGTCGTAAGCTTCCAGCGCAGTGATGTCGACCAAGCCATTATCAATCCAGCCGATGTGGGTGAACTTGCCATCATCACGTGTGAGCGGCCTCGGCGTACGTTTTGCACCCAAGCCGGTTTTCCCGCGGCTGCCGCTGTATTCGTAGTAGGGGAAGACTTCAAATCCATACTTGCCGGCCATGGTGACACATTCTTCCCATAGATGGCGGTGTTCGCTCCTGAAATACATCCAGTCTCCGCCGTAATCAATGGGATCCCAATGCTGGCAGTGTCCAAACTCGAAGAGGTCTTTTGCAAAGGTATTGATGCCAAGAAACTTCATCAGCTCCATCTTATACATGTACCAGTCAATCAAGTTGTCCAAGCCGCGCGTCTCTTTCTTACCATCGAGGACGCCATCGGCCATTTCTTCACGCCAAAAGATATTGCGGCGGGGAAGTTCTGCCGGCGGGTAATTGATTGTCAGGGCAAGCTTGTCGTCGTCGATCACTTCATACAAACGGATTGCACTGACTGCGGCGCCCTTGGAACCCGGCAGATGCTTCTTGGCGTATTGCGAAATGATTACGTCTATGCCATCCTCAGGCGTAGAGGTTCGTGCCCCTCCGTGACGGTCAATCATTTTGCGAGCAGGATAGCGGTCGTGCAGGTGAAACAACTCAGTCCATACTTCGCTCTTGCCCGAGAGCGGCATGTTCAAGGATTCCACGTAACCGTCGACATACTTGGCCATGAAGGCATCACCTAGCGCTTGCCCCGTGTGAATACCACGGCTGGTTTCGCAGCCAAGGTTTTGAATCGACATAGAGCGGGAGACATCCTCCGGGTATTCGACGGCCAATACATACTTGCCGCCCGGACGCAGAAGCGCCAGCTCGGCGAGGCGAACCAATAAATAGGTACACTCGCCTTCAGTCGGCTCCATAACCCACGTATCCTTGCCAAGAATCTTTTTGACGGCGATAGCGGATGAGGGGTCGCTGTGGAACTTGTGGCGTGCCTGTAGTTTACCCGGCATAACTTCGTCAATCAGCGAGAGACGCCCAAAGGGTTCCATCGTAATGACAGGACGCTTGAGTGCCTCTTCTTTGGCTTTGGCCAACGCGGCCTGGCGTTCGCTTTCTTTCTTTTCCGCCTCTGCTTTCGCTGCACGCACAGCGGCCCAGCCCTTCGGTGAATAGGCTTCCAACACAATCTCATTGAAGACCGCACCAGCGGATTGCACATCCAGCATTAAGTAGCGGGTGGACGCCTCAATCGGAAGCTTTGCCCATGTCTGGTAGGCGGGACAATCATAACGCGCGACTTCCTTCCACGCGCCGGGCTTGCCGATGTTGATGACGACATCCCCACTGTTATTGAAATCGTAGAGCCACAGGCTGGCCAACGGTGTCTCTGTGCCCAGATCAATCACCGCCTGCACCGGATACGCCGTTCCTGACTCGGCTTTCCATGGCGTCAACGGCTTCCCCGTGGGCGGGTCGCCGACATCCAGCTGCTCATCAACCAAGAAACTGAAGTCCGTCTTCGGCGAGCTGCCTTTAACTTGCTCGGGCTTCAGATACAAACGATACTGCCCCGTCGGCGCCGCCAAAGCGGCTCCGGCAAGGCACAGCATAGCCATACAGGCATATCCCCATGTCTTCATACTTTATTGCCTTCCCTTTTATCTGTTAGAATATATGAATGATCACCGGTCTGATGATCGTGTCTCTGTTGACCGTCAATATCCCCGTTCCGCTGAAATGCACATCATCAATAAACTCCGCACCACTGCCGCTTGCGCCATACGTGCCGCGTGGCAATGAGTTCTCCAGATCACCGGCAAAAAGCATATGACAGGACTCGTTGACTCCTGTCGGCAATTCCAGCTTGCCGGCAAATCCGGCGACATCTTCGAAGATGACGTTTCTCTCCGGCGAAAGCGCACCGCTTTTCATCACGCACACCTTTGAAGCCCCGCCGACGATCTGCACATCGCAATCAAGCTGCACGCCTACGCTGCCATCCGGATAACCGAGAAATAGCGTACCATTGTTAACATAGATCTTCCCACGAATCCCAGTCTGATCATTCATCAACGATAATGCCCCAAGGTACCCACACACCAAACTATCTGGAGCAGTTATCTTTGCCGCGATTTGATGAGGATTGCTCTCTGGAGCAACTGCGTGAATATACGCTGTTCGCGGAAAGACTAAGCTGCCCGCCATTTCCGCAGGAAGGTCATACCGACCGAAATGACTGTTATTGTTAATGAAAAGAAAACCGCCACTGGTGACCGTTAACGTTCTATTGGTGCCAAGGCATTGAGTGATGGATTTAAGACGGGTGTGCGTATTATTATTCAAGGCCAACGAGTTGACCGTCATATCTCCGGAAAGGGCTAACGAAGTCCCATCAATCGTGAGATTCAACAAAGGTTCAGTATTGTTGTTTAGTGTGCCCTTCCAGACGCAATTGGTTCGAACCCAGCCGGTGTCATCAATCGTCGAGAACTGCCAAGTATTGTTGTTCACGTTCAACCCGCAAACAATCCAAGGAATAATGGAGTTGATTCCGCTGTCATAAGTTCCTCCACCGCCAATCATATGCTCCGTGCAGTTGCCGAAGGTTGTATAGGTGCGCAGTCCACCTTGACGCATGCTCAACTCATTCAAAAGCAATGTCCCGTAGCCCGGATGCCTCAGCTCGCTCACCATCAGTGTATTAGTCGGCCTATCTACTGTAGTCGAGGCATCAACGGTTATAAAGGAGAGCCCGCGGCCGATGGTCAGCGATTGTGTATGATTGGTAAGAACCAGCGCCGTCCACCCTCCTTTGGCTTCGCCGCGGACATCTAAACGCCCGCCTTCCATCACAATACCACCCCCTGGGAGACGATCGCCCGGATTTTCATCCGGCGAGCTCCAGCCATGATTGATTCCAACAGCAGAATAGCCGGCCATGTCCTGATTAATCAGCGATCGCGCAACGAATCCTTGAACCTCCAGAGTTGTGTTTGTCGTTGTAGTGGAATAGAACTGGAAGTTCGCATTACGATCATAGAATTCATGCCCATAGCCCGTATCACGAAGGGTCCCGCTAAAGCCACTCCAATCCCCCTGAAGGTTAACCGCATAAGCTGAGTCATTCCAAATAAGCCCTCCGCCACGGATTGCACAAGTCGCGTCAAAACTAAATCTCGAGTTTTGATTCTTCCCCTCATAGGGCTGTCCTTCGACGACCTTCAGCATCGTACCCATTGGAAGATCCACCGTGACTGCCCGCCAAATGAAAGTAGCCTGTTGCCAATTGGGTCCCCGCTCTTCGCCTAAAAACCCGCCATTCACGGTCAATCCTTGCGACAGATTGATGTTCAATCGCAGTGGTTCGTCCGTCGAACCAAAATATGTCGTGGTTGTCACATTGCTGTTGCCGCAGGTAGCCTGAATAAACGGCGCTTTACCATCCGTGCGGCTCATGGTAAATCCACCTGCAGCATTCGTCATGCTCTGAAACAGAATGGAAGCATTTGCCCTGCCAAAATGCCCTAGGTACATTCCGCCAAGCGCACACTGCGCTGTATCAAATTGAAGGATGGTTGGAGTGCGGTTGGTAATGAGGATCATAGCGATGTCGTCTGCACTCTGCGGATATCCGGCGTATCCCAAATGGGAGAGACACTCCCAATTAACACCATCCTCCCACGCCATTTCACCGGTTCTCGTCCTCTCGTTAAAACGGAAGACCTTACCATTGCCAATCGCCGGTGGCACGACTATCATGCTGCCCCGCGCAACAAAATAGGCTCCGGTAAACGTGTTCTGCCACAGCTCAATTCCCGTACCGCCAGGTGCCAAAGCCGTCAGATGCAATTCATCCGCCTGCAACTCAGCCACAGACGGATTCGTCACGCGGTAGAAACGTTCAGGCACCATAGGTGGCGGCAACCGTCCACTCTCTCCCGGACGAAAATGGAAATCAAACAAATCGTTTTCGGTCCCGGCAGTGTAAGTGTTATATTCACCGGAAACCGTTTGCTGCAGGATCTCCTCCGGCAAGCTTGCCTCTTCAAAGGTGCCGTTGATGCGATACTGCACCGTATGCGTACCGCTCACTGTGCCGAGATTAAACGTCAGCTTCTGTGTTGAGGTAAGAGGCGTCCACGTCTGAACCGACACATCATCCAGCAACAATTCGACATCCAATTCCACCCCGCTATCAATCCGCACGAGCGATAGGAAAACGTCCATCCCGTTCACGCCATTCACTGCGCCAATATTTGAAAACTCATACGGGCGGGCAAATGTCGACACCACGATAGGGTCTGTGAGCATGTCCAACTCCCAAAGATTGCGGAAGCGCACACGCACAAAGTACTGCGTATCCGCCAGAAGATCCGGCAATACAAAGCTGTTAATGATAGGGAACTCACCTTTGATATCGCTCCCCAGCAAAGTTGATTGCATATCCGAGAAATCTTCCAGCGTCGCAATCTCCGCCCAAACCTCGGTGCATTCCTGTGCGCCAAGCCCATAGTCAGTGACCTGATAGTCAAAGCCAAGGCTGCGCAGTGCAACACTGCGTAGCATGCAATCGCCCATAGGGGCTGAGGGCGTCAACGTGGTGAAGGAGGTTACATCCGAAAATCCGATGGCGCCATTATCCCCCTCTCCACGGACACGGATGAAATAGGTTGTTGCAGGCTCAAGCTCACCCAAGTTGAACCCGGCAATTTCAGCAGGTGCCGCTGCAATGGCTTCAGCAAGTTGAACCGTCCGAAAAACATCCGTCATATCGGCCGTCAATGACAGCTCTAGGAAAACATCCGCCGTGTTTACATCCAACCCTAGGTAATTCAGCCAAGCCGTTGTGATAACATTGGTGTAAAAAACTTCATTGACAATAACAGGCTGAACAACAGGACTCGCCCCACACTGAAATGGCCGCGCCCATTCAATAAAAACTTCCTCGGCGTCAAGGCTTTCCAAGCGGATGCCGCACCAAGGTTCCGGTGCGCTAAGCCCGGCAGTCGGGATATCCAAACTATAGGACTGGCTCCCCGCGGCAATATCCATGGTCTGCGAATTACTTCCCCACGCAGCAGGATCTTCGCCGCCATTCGCATCACTCAACCAAACAGTCAGGCGAGCAGCACGAGGCGATTCCGTCACGACGTTGACAGTCATAATACCGCCCACTAGAGAAACCTTGCCGACTCGCACAAATATCTCATCCGTCGTTGTCCGCAAGAACGTCATACTACCGTCATCAATGATCGGGCTCCAAGACTCCTTCGGTGTTTGCACCTTTAAATCTATGATATTGTAGGCCAAACCTAAGCCGTCCCCCCATATTCCGCCGGAAGGTCCCTTGTTGCCGGTGACATCCCAGATGCAAATTTCGATGGGCAGCCATCCGGTGGACGCAGCCAGATAACCTGACTGCGTAAATACATTGCTGGTGCCGTTGGACAGCACCTGCTCTCCGGCAATATAGACTGCCGCGCCCTCATCTATATGTTCTCCAAATGTATAGGTCGTGCCCGCGTTTACAAATATCTCGCCGGCATAACCAAAGGTTGTATACCGGTGATTCCAAGTCCAAATCAAACCCGACAACGCATTGGTATACCCTTGCGTCGAATAGTTGCTTTCCGTTGCCTTCACATTCGCCATCACGGCACCGGGAACCACATCGGCAGTAGAACTGGACATGATTTCCGGTGTCAATGTTCCAAACGACACTGCATTCGTATTAAACTTTGCCTGCGTCAACCCCGGCCGATAAACAACAGCTTCTGCACAAACCGTCAGGAGCGCAAAAAGCGGAACACCCAGAAAACGCTTATTCATAACCGTTCCTCCGTTTATATCCTAGTTCACCCTGTATGCTCAGATTCTAACGTACTTTCTCCTTAAAAGTCAATTAGAGTTCTTGCAAAATATATTAGAGTTTTTGCAACCTAATCTAGACAGGAATCCATTGTCATTCAGGAGCACGTAATACATGACCCCACACGTCACCCGCGGCGACCACTACATCACCAAAACCTACCGCCCCTTCTAACCTGCGGCAGGCAAGTTACAAAACAAAAAAGGCACGGGCTAACCCCCGTGCCTTTTTTATACCCGCCTCCCTTCCTGGGAGCGCCGGCGTCCCCGCCGGCATTTACCTCTCTCTTGTGTGTGCGTCAGCAGGTAGGGCAGGTTTCGCCGAAACCGCCGCACCGCGTCGGTCCCTGCCTTTGCCTTTACGCAACCACGACACGACAACAAAATGCAACGCCAGCAAGATTAGCAGAAGCACAAACAAAATCGGCCCTGTCCGCGCCATATCATTCATCAACACATCAATCTCCCCGACCGGTTGATAATTGCAATTCCTCAGCGCGATCTGCAGCGCCTCAACCCGCTGCCATGACACTATTTGCCCACACACCACATAGGTCATGCCACCCAACAACACACATCGAGTCGCCCAAAGATACACCGCACTCAAAAACGCCCCAATCCGCTGCCATGCAAAAAGACGCGACACTCCTCCCATAATCTTCAAGATGATAAGCCACAAACAACACACCGCCCACACTCGGCACAAATCAAACCCAAAAATCGCATACTGCTCTTCAATAAACCTTTGGAACTGCGCCGCGCACTCCGCCTGCCCCTCCAAAAACCTATGCTCAAGATCATAATACGCATGAGAAAAATTAGCTTGCGCCCCACTAAGCGCAATCACACTCAGCATCCCCAACCAATAAACCACATAACAGAACCACAACGCCACCCGCCTTGCAAAATTTAGCTTTGCGCAGTCATCATTCATAGTTATTCTCCGTCCCGCCCGATACGACAAAAAGATGATACCCCTTTCCAGCACTAAATGCAAGCGCAAACATTTCAACGGCAAACGTGCCACCGTTCCATATGGGAGGTGTATCGGTTTCAAAGAAAACCTGTACGGGTTTTACAATGGAACCCGGACAGGTTTTTTTTGAAACCCGAGCAGGTTTTCTTCTGGAGACGGACGGGTTTATTTTAGGTTCATGCCTAGATTAGATTGACTTAAACTCAATTTCGACTAGTATTGACGCATGAAAAACAAGTATTTGGGGTCAGCTCACCTTTCGGAGGCTAAATTCAAGGCTGTTTTGAAGCTCTTTTGCACGGATTTAACCGCTGTCCAAACCGCGCAATTAACTAGGGTCTGCTGAATGTGGCGGAACTAGGCCGCAGCATGTAATGCACCGGTATAGGCCTGCGTGCTAATCTCAAAAATGTGTAAAACAAAATAGACACGAGAACGCCGCTGGCGTTCTTGCTCCCATCGGATGAGGTTGGCCGCAAGGATGGTCAGGTGGATGACTGTCTCGGAGCAGTCTTGACGGCGGGCCATCACGCGTCCGAGGCCTAAACGGCGTTTGCATTGGCCGAATTTGCCTTCGATCAGGTTGCGCGCGGAGTTGTCGGCCAGTGACTGCCGGATCGTTTCGGCATCGGCCGTCTGCGGCGGCCGTCCGAGGCGCGGACCGCTTAGGCGGATGCCACGCTGGGCACAGTAGTTCAGATTGGTGCGGTTGCGGAAGATTTTATCGGCCAGAATGGCTTGCGGGTAATGCCCTTCGCGTTTGAAAAACGCTTCACACGCCGTAATCAGATCTGCAGCTTCA
>JAVBMC010000063.1:0-48224 GCA_031552845.1 Kiritimatiellia bacterium | reverse complement strand
AGCGTAATAACCCCGTTTGAGTTCATTGCGGATCGTGCGTGTGCAACAGCACAAGCGCACGGCCATTTCTTTGCAGAACGCAGCAACCTGCACCCGGCGTCCGGGAGCTTGCTTGCGGGCTTCTGCGTGCCATTGTTCAAGACGCTGGCGGTCAAGCTGCGTTAAAGGTTGATTCTTACGGCGGGGTTTTGTATGCTGGCGGCGTTCCATCGGCGGCTCCGTTCGGTTGTTTGATGTGATGATGGAATGATACGAAAACCGGCCCGCCGATGGAACACTAAACGTCTCAACCGGCGGTTAGATTTTCGCGCCCCCCATGGGGGGCTCCCCTGAAAGAGAACGTGCCCGGGCACCCCCTATCTGCAGGGAAAAGATATTTTACACTTTACACTTCATTGCTACAGGGGTAAATTCCGTGTTTTTACTTGCGCCGGGGGGGTAAATAGGTTATAGTGGCGGGGAAAGGAAAACTGGCAATGAAATATTTTGGGGCGGTCGCGGTTCTTTTGGTTTTGGCAGTGAGTCTGAGCGCGCAGGAGATGCGGACTTGGGCGGATAAGTCGGGGAATAAGATTGAGGCGAAGTTTGTAAAGGTTTCCCGCGGGTATGTGTATTTAACAGATGCGTCAGGGAAGTCGTTGTCGGTCGCACAGCGGGATTTGTCGCCGGATGATGCGACTTACGTGAAGGCGCAGGCCGAAAGCGGTGGCGGAGCGGCCAGTACAGGCACGGCAGCGGCACCGGCGGGTTCTAAGGTGGCGTCGAAGGCGATTAAGGATTTGTTTGAGGAGAGCTTGACGAATACGGGTAAGACGAAGGTATCGACCGATACGCTGGGCGGTAAGGTGGTGATGTTGTACTTTTGCGGGAGTTATCTTGATTCGTGCAAGAAGGCGACGCCGCGCTTGGCGGAGTTTTCGAAGGCGTTGGAGGCTAAGAAGCTGCCGTTTGAGGTGGTGTATGTGAGTTCCGACCGTACAGAAGATGATTTGTATAAGTATCTGAAGGAGAATCGCGTGTCGTGGCTGACGACCGGTTGGCGGAATGAAGTGACGCGTAAGCTGAAGGATTTGCACAAGGTCACGACTATGCCCCTGATCGTTATCATCGGACCGGATGGCAAGCAGGTGGATCGTTTTGGAGCGGCGCATTTGGGGCCGAAGGCAGAGGATGATCCTTTGGCGAACCCGCCGGAACTATTCGAAAAATGGCGCAAAAAAGCAGGAGTGTAACCTCACTAAAGGAGAAGACCATGAAGATGCTCACCTTGATTACAGGATGCATGTTGTGCGCGTTGACAGCAACAGCGCAGACGGTTCCAGAGCCGGTTCCGCAAGCAGTAAAGGATTTGTTCGGCAAAAACCTCATCAACGCTCAGAAAAAAGAGGTCTCCGTCGACACACTCAAGGGCAAGATTATTGGGGTTTATTTTTCATCACACGCTTGTGGACCTTGCCGTATTTTTACACCGAAACTGGTAGAGTTCTACAATACATTGGCTGAGAAGAAGGAGCCGTTTGAAGTCGTGCTCATCAGCGGAGATAAAACCGAAGAGGATATGCTTAGTTATATGACGGAAACCAAGATGCCGTGGCTGGCCATACCGCATGACAGTGATGCTGTGCAGAAGTTGCAACGAAAATTCAAAGTACGTATCATGCCGGTCCTTGCTGTGATAGATGCAGAGGGCAATCTGATTAGCGCCAACGGGTATGGTGAAGTAAAGGATGATGGAACTGCGGCTTTCGACACTTGGCGCAAGAAGGCTACGGACAAATAGTGCGGATGCGGAGTTACATTAAAGTCGCGGCTTGGGGGCTGCTGGCGTGTACGCTTGTAGGGTGTGCGCTTTTCGCGGATGACGGAGGGGGGCGGAATCCGAACAAACCTCTTAAGCTGACGAAGAGCACGCCCGACAAGACGGTCTCTATGGAGGTGACCGGTTACTGCAACTGTCAAAAATGCTGCAGCTGGCATTACTCGTGGTTTGGCTTGGGCGAGCCGGTCTATAGCTATGGCGCTATGAAGGGCAAACCCAAAGACGTCGGGATTACCTCCAGCGGCGCCAAGGCTCAGCGCGGCACAATTGCCGTCGATCCGAAGTATTATAAGACCGGCACGATTTTCTATGTTCCCGGTTACGGTTATGGTATCGCAGAGGATTCCGGCGGCGCGATTAAAGGCAACCATATTGACTTATGGTTTTCCACTCACGAAAGCGCCCTGAAGTGGGGGCGTAAACTCAATGTACCTGTCAAAGTCTGGTATCCCGCCGCAAAGCGTTAAATCGTATGCGGGACACCGGCAACTACGAAAGCTGAATTATATCCATGAGCGATGACGCTTCCAAACTACGAATCAGTAACGGCTGTGCTTGGGGCTGCCTGACGGCGATTGCCGTGATCTTGGCATTCACCGTCCTTATCGGCGTCTCCGTTTCATTTTTCTTCAGCAGCTTGACCGAGGAGTTTGACAACTGTGCCGGCCTTTTGCAAAAACGCTCCGCTCCAACCGGATATGGAGAGGATGATTATCCCCCCTTTCATGAAGTTTGGTCCTCCGGCAGTGAGGAGGGCGGCAAGGTTGTCCGCATTCCCGTGCGCGGGCTCATCATCTTTGACGGCGGTTCCTGGGAGCCCGGCAATGCCCCGATGGTACTGGCTTCAATCCGCCGCGCCACGGCAGATCCGGACGTCAGCGGCATCATCCTTGACATCAACAGCGGTGGCGGCGGAATCACCGCCAGCGACATCATCTACAACGAGCTGAAAAACTTCAAAGCCAAGGGCGGACACGTGGTCGCGATCTTCGACGACCTCGCTGCCTCGGGCGCTTACTACATTGCTCTGGCCGCCGATAAAATCATTGCGCATCCGACTACTGTGACCGGCTCAATCGGCGTGATCATGCAATCCTACAACGTTAAAGAACTCGCACAGAAGATTGGCCTCAAAGACGTCACCATCAAGTCGGGCGAGAATAAAGACCTCCTTAATCCATTCCAAGACATCAAGCCCGAACAAACCGCGCTGTTCAAAGCCCTTATCGACAAACTCCACAACCGCTTTATCGGACTCGTCGCCGAGAACCGCAAGCTGGACATTGAAGTTGTGCGCCCATTGGCCGATGGACGCGTCTTTCTGGCCGAAGATGCTCTCGAGGCCAAACTCATCGACAGTATCGGCTATTGGGCGGATGCCGAAACTGCCATGACCCAACTGCTCGAAGCTGAAGCGATCTATGTGGTGCGTTACGAGGAACCACGGAATATTTTCGATCTGCTCCGCCGCAAAGGTTTTGGATTCGGCGGCCTCCTTGGTAGCATGGATGAAGCCGCCACGCCCCGATTGATGTATAAAGGATGGTAACATGCCCGAGAAACCTCTGACATTTGAAAACGCCCTCACCCGCCTTGAGCAGATTGTCGACAAAATGGAATCCGGCAATCTGCCGCTCGATCAAATGGTCGCTTCGTTTGAAGAAGGCCGCAAGCTTGTCGAGTTCTGCTCCGGCCAGCTGAACGAGGTGGAGCGTAAGATTGAAATGCTGGTCAAAGGCGACAACGGCGGCGTTAAGACAGTCCCCTTCCCCCGCCAGCAGAATCAGCAGTAAATGGAAGCGCCGCTGACACACGGGGAGCATTCGCATAAGACGAAGGCCTGCCTCAGCCTATTCTTGACGTTCATGCGCATCTCCTGCTTCGTCCTTGGTGGTGGGTTTGCAATCGTACCGGTTGTGCAGGATGAATACGTGCGTAAGCGCAGGCTCATCACCGAAGGCGAGTTTGCCGACCTCTTCGCCATCATCCAAATCTCCCCCGGCCTGATGGTCGCCAACTGCGCCGTCTACGTCGGCAACAAGATCGCCGGCTTCTGGGGCGGCATCAGCGCCATCCTCGGTGCAGCGCTGCCACCTGTAGTGACCATTTGCCTGATTGCACGGTGCTTTCAAGAAATCCCCGTGGAAAACCCCATCATCCAAAGTACCTTTGTCGGCATCCGGGCGGCCGTCTGCGGACTCATCTTTGCAACCGCATGGCGCATGCGCAAGACCGTGCTGATTTCGCGCTTCGCACAAATTCTGACGCTAGGTGCACTGGTATGCCTGATGTTCAAAGTCAACCCGGCAGCCATCATTCTCGGGTGCGCGGCAATCGGAATGCTCAAACAGGTGTTTTATGACGCTGATTGAACTCTACCTGCTATTCGTCAAGTACGGGTTCCTCTGCTTCGGCGGCGGCTATGCCCTTGTGCCACTGATGCTGCGCGACCTGACAGGCGAACACTACCACGCGCTCACGCCCGAAACCTTCGGCGCGTTGGTTTCGATTGCGCAAATCACCCCCGGCGCTATCGGCTTGAACATCGCCACCTTCACCGGCATGCTGCAAGGCGGTGTCCCCGCGGCACTATTGGCATCAATCGGGTTGTTGACATCCTCACTCATTCTTATCCCCCTGCTGGTACGCACCATGTGCCGCTGGGAACATGCGCGTTGGATGCGCGGCTTCATGGCCGGCATACGCCCGGCTTCGCTGGCGCTGATTCTCTGCGCCGGGGTGCTCTTCCTGTACATGTCTGCACTCAACGACGAATCTCCCACCCAAATCCATCCGCTCGGCACGGTCATCGTCATTGCATCCGCCATCGCCTTTTATTACAAAGTTTCGCCTGTACTCCTAATACTTTCAGGCGCGGCCCTAGGCGCGTTATACGCCCTGTTATAGGCATTCAAACAACTGTTTCAAATTAACCGCCTCCGTAATTGAATTTGATTTTTCTGGGCGGATTGTGTATCATTAACATCCATGCAAGGCTTCCGCGTCCTGCGAGTGCAGTGAATAAAACGGCGCCTTACATACCAGTACAGTATCAAGGACATTTGTATGAAGGGTTCCTCATTCATCTCCAGATTAGCCGCGGCAAGCGCTGCGGTAATCTTCACCGCCTCAACGATTCAGGCTGCCGGCTTCTCCATCTACGAAGCCAGCGCATCCGGAAACGCACTCGGCGGCGCAGTCGTCGGTAAAGCGCTCGACGCTTCCACCGTTGCCTATAACCCCGCCGCTATGACCGACCTGCCCGGACTCCAGCTCCTCGGCGGCGTCACCATGATCTCCGCCTTCGGTGACGTTGATGTCACCGGCAGCAGAGCCACCACCATGCACCAGCAATACTTCTGGATGCCCCACGCCTACGCCACCTGGCAGATGACCGACCGCCTGTGGTTCGGCTTCGGTGTATTCTCCGAGTTCGGTCTCGGCACCGAATACTACGACAACTGGGACTTGGCCTACAGCAGCGTCAAAACCGACCTGCAAACCATTACCTTCAACCCCAACCTCGCCTACAAAATCACGGACGACCTCTCCATCGCCCTCGGCATGCGCATCATGTGGGTAGACTTCAGCAACACCGCCCAGCCCTACAACGGCCTCAGCGGTCCTGCATCGCCTTATTTTGCCGGTGCTTACGGCAGCAAAGTCGACGTCGAAGCTGACGACATCGCATTCGGCTGGAACGGCGCAGTCAAGTACGACCTCACCGACGAATGGTCCTTCGGCTTCGTCTACCGCTCACCCACATGGGTACACGCCGAAGGCAACGCTGACGGCTACGGCGGCGCCTTCACCGGCGGCCACCAATACTCCCGTGCCGATGCCACCATCACCCTCCCCGCCGCCTACACAGTCGGCGCGAACTACGTCCCCACTGAGAGCCGTTGGTACTTCGGCGCCACCGTCACCTATACCGAGTGGAGCTCCTACAACGCCCTCAACATCAACCTCGACCAACCCCTGCGCACCACAATGCTCGGCGGTCAGGCTCCGATCGTCCGCATCTGGGATGACAAAGACTGGAAAGACGTCTTCCGCTTCGGCGTTGGTGCTCAATACAAAATCACCGACAACCTCGCCGCACGCGCCGGTTACGTGTACGACCTCGACCCCATCGATCAGGCCCACTGCGACACCATGATGCTCCCCGGCGACCGCCACATCGCCAGCATCGGCCTCTCCTACACCTGGAAGAACTTCACCTTTGATGCCTCCTACAGCTACCTCTTCCTCATGTCCGAGAAACGCACCGTCATCGGCAAGCTCGACGGCCAAGTCAACGGCGCAATCACCCAACGCAACACCATCGAGTGCGAAGACATGGGTGCACACCTCGTAGGCTTCAGCGTAGGCTACAAATTCTAATCAAGGCAACCCCAACAAAGCCGAAGCGCCCCCGTTCCCCCCAGAACAACGCTTCGGCGGGACTGCCTGAGAGCCCGCCCTCAACCCCATTGAAGGCGGGCTCTCGCTTTTTCCTCCACAGATAAACCACCTGCCACCGATATGGCTCCACCCCGTTACCTTTTTAAACATACGTTTAAATCAGGCGCTGTTTACAGTTGCATTAAATATAAAAATAAGGTATCATTCCGGCTTCTGTAAAGTTTCCGCCCGCCTGTGAGTTGCAGTCTGTTTTGCGGCGCTTTATACGATAAGTACATCAAGGAATAACGCACCATGCAGAAACATTGGTTTCTTTCCAAGCTCGCCGCAGCAGGCGCCGCCCTGCTCGCCACCGCTTCAACCGTCCAAGCCGCAGGTTACTCGATTTACGAGGCCAGCGCATCCGGCAACGCCCTCGGCGGCGCAGTCGTCGGCAAAGCGATCGACGCTTCAACCATCGCCTACAACCCCGCCGCCATGACCGATCTGCCCGGGCTCCAGCTCCTCGCAGGCGCCACGATGATCACCGCCTTTGGCGATATCGACGTTGTCGACAAAGGCTCCACCACCATGCACGAGCAATACTTCTGGCTGCCCCATGCCTACGCCACCTGGCAGATGACCGACCGCCTCTGGTTCGGCTTCGGCGCATTCAGCGAATTTGGCCTCGGCACCGAATACTACAACAACTGGGACGTCGCCTACAGCAGCATCAAGACCGACCTCGAAACCTTCACCTTCAACCCCAACCTCGCCTACAAAGTCACAGACGGACTCTCCATCGCACTCGGCATGCGCATCATGTGGATCGACGTCAGCAACACCGCCCAACCCTTCAACGGCATCACCGGCCCGGCTGCGCCTATATTCAGCAGTGCTTACGGCAGTAAGGTCGAAGTCGAAACCGACTGCATCGCCCTCGGCTGGAACGGCGCGGTCAAATACGACCTCACCGATGAATGGTCCTTCGGCTTCGTCTACCGCTCACCCACCTGGGCTTACTCCGAAGGCCATGCCAACGGCTATGGCAACGGCTTCGTTGGCGGGCACCAATACTCACGGGCCGATTCCGACATCATCCTCCCCGCCGCCTACACAGTCGGCGCCAACTACGTCCCCACCGAAAGCCGCTGGTACTTCGGCGCCGCCGTCACCTACACCGAGTGGAGCTCCTACAACGCCCTCAACATCAACCTCGACAACCCCCTGCGCACCAAGATCTACGACGGACAAGTCTCCATCGACCGCATGTGGGACGACAAAGACTGGAAAGACGTCTTCCGCTTCGGCGTTGGTGCCCAATACCGCATCACCGACAGCTGGACCGCTCGCGCCGGTTACGTCTACGACATGGACCCCATCGACGACGCCCACTGCGACACCATGCTCCCCCCCGGCGACCGTCACATCGCCAGCGTCGGCCTCTCCTACACCTGGAAGAACTTCACTATTGACCTCTCCTACAGCTACCTCTTCCTCATGTCCGAGAAACGCGACGTCGTCGGCAAGCTCGACGGCCAATTCAACGGCCTCATCTCCCAACGCTCCACCATCGAATGCGAAGACATGGGCGCCCACATGGCCGGCATCAGCGTCGGCTACAAGTTCTAGCCCGCTTAATCAGGTAGAGAAATTGAGAGTCCGTATCCAATGCACTTGGATGCGGACTTTTGTTTTTACGTCATCAATCAACGTGCCTCTCAAGTGGCACCGATCGCACAGTCCGGCATCTGTCCAAAGTTCTGTTTTGACAACAGGCAATAAACTGTTGTGATGGCATGATTTGGGCTTGCTTTGGGCGTTGGAATGGGGTACAATTTCTTTCAATTGCTGAAAACGCATTTTGCATTGTGAAGTTATGCCTGCTAAGAAACAGAAGTACGATGTGCCGAGTTTGCGGCTGGGGGTGGAGGTTTTGGAGTATCTTTCCTACCGGCCGCAGGGGTGTTTGCTGACGGAATTGGCGACGGCGACGAAGAGTCCGCTGTCGAGCATGTTCCGCATTGTCGCGGCGTTGGAGGATTTGAATCTATTGCGCCGTCAGGAGGATACGAAGATGATCCAACTGACGGACCGTTTGCTGACGATGGGACAGCGTTCTATCACTGAGACGAATCTGGCGGAGTCTGCCTTAGATATTCTGCGCGAACTGCGCGATGCGGTGGTGGACACGGTGCTGCTGGGCGTGCGCAGCGGTACGGAGATCGTGGTGCTGGATGAGGTGCTAGGTAATCGGACGTTCTCGTTTATCTCAAAGCTGGGTCATCGTATTGGCATGGGGTATTCGGCACCGGGGCGGGCAATCTTGGCGAATATGCCGGAGGGCGAAACCGCCATCCTTCTGAAGAAGCTGGAGTGGGTGCAGCATACGCCGCGGACGATTGCTTCGGCAAAGGCGCTGCTGCCGCATTTGGCGACGATCCGCAAGCAGGGATATGCCGTGGATAACGAGGAGCATTATGAGGGCGTCTATTGTGTGGCGGCGCCGTTGTTCGACCGCGGCGGTTATCCGATCGCGGCGATTTGGACGACAGGGTTGATGGCCGACGTGGGGCGGAAGAATATTCCGGAGATCGGCCAGTGTATCAAGGCACATGCCGCACGTATCACCGAGCGTTTGCGCAGCGCGCGTACGCGGTAGTGTTATAAGGAAAAGGGCAAGGGGCATGAATCTGAGCAAACTTTCAATCGGCGCGGCCATCGGCTACGGTCTGCTGATCTCCGCTACTGCGTGGGGGGACATCTCCGGCCGCTACATGCATATCGACATCCCGCGTGCGCCGGCAACGCTGTCGCTGGCCGAAGTGCGCGTCTTCAAGCCCGGCGAGAACATGACTGTCCAAGGCGCTGTCAATCTTGCGCTGAATAAACCTGCCCGCCAGATCGCAACCGCCAACGACGGCGTGGCTTCGCGGGCGGTAGACGGCAATGACAACGGCGAGTGGAGTGCTAATTCCATCACCCATACGCCGGAAAATATTCCGAACCCCTGGTGGGAAGTTGATTTAGGTTCCATGCAGCCCATCGGCCAAGTCTCCATCTGGAACCGCACAGGTTTCGAATCGCGCCTCAACGATGTACGCCTGCGGATACTCGACGCCAACCGCGTGTGCGTGTGGGAGGGTTCGCCCCTGCCGACGCCCGGCGCAGGAGAGTCCTACTGGCAAATCACCGAGCCCGCAGAGGGTGAGTCTATCGGCAAGAAGATCGAGGCCGTCGAAGACCCCAACGTCAAATCCGTCCAACCGAAGGATGACCGCCCGCAAACCATCGAGGGTTATGCCGCGGCGCTCTATAATGAAGAAGCCCTGCTCCGTGCAGTCGATGCTTACGCCAAGAAATATCCCAACGAGTTTACCGACGCCGACGCATTGAAGCAGGAGATCAAAGAAGCCGCCGGCACCGCCCACAAAGCCGACGCCGTGCGCTACGCCCTCATGCGCAAAATCCTTGCGCGTCACCCGGCCTACAAGCAGCTGCAAGACATTCTCTACATCCGCCGCAACAACGCCAACAACATCGGCATGCCCGCCAACTGGCAGGGCAACTCATCCATCAGTCCTGCCGGTTACGACAACGCACTGATGCGCACGAGCCTGAAGCCCGGCGACACGCCGCGTGAGGTGTATGCCAGCGATGCATTCATCGGCGACCTTGCGTTGAACTTTGAGGCCGACACGCTTGCTTTTGCAACGCGCAAGCTCCACCTGCCCCCCGGCACTAAACCCGGCTGGTGCGTAGCTGAAATGAAGCTGGACAACCCTGCGACGTTGAAGGAACTCACCCCGACCAACAAGCTCGACGTCGACTACTACGATCCGATGTATCTGCCCAACGGCAACATGATGCTCGTCGGCTCCAGCGGCTTCCAAGGCGTGCCGTGCGTGGCGGGCTCCGACTATGTGGGCAACCTGCTCCTGCGCCAACCCGATGGCAAACTCCGCCGCCTGAGCTACGACCAAGATAACAACTGGTGCCCCGTGATGCTGCCCAATGGCCGGTGCCTCTATCTACGCTGGGAATATGCCGACAGCGCTCACTACTTCAGCCGCATCCTGATGACGATGAATCCTGACGGCAGCGACCAGCAGGAATACTACGGCTCCAACTCCTATTGGCCGAACTCGCTGTTCTATGCAAAACCCTTGCCGGGTTCATCAACCAAGTTCATCGCCATCGTCAGCGGTCACCACGGTGTGGCGCGCAAAGGCGAGATGGTGTTATTCGACGTTGAGAAAGGCCGTCAGGAAACCGCCGGCGCCGTACAGAAGCTACCGGGCTGGGGCAAGCCTGTTCAGAACCGCACGCGCGACGAGTTGGTCAATCACATCCCGCAATTCTTCCTCCACCCGATCCCGTTGTCTGACGAGCTGTTTCTTGTCGCCATGCAGGACAAGAAGGTGAGCGGACGTTTCTTCATTGCAGCAGTGGATATCTACGATAACCAGATCCCGCTGCTGATCGATTCGGAGTACAATCTGATTCAACCCCTGCCCGTTGTGCAGATGCCTAAGCCGGTTGATATCCTCGACACAGTTGACTTGAGCAAGACCAACTTCACCGTCAACTTGGTGAGCGTCTACAACGGTCCCGGCCTTGCGGGCGTGCCGAGAGGGACGGCGAAAAAGTTCCGTATCTACAATTTCGAGTACTCCCCGCGCAACATCGGCGGACACTACACCATCGGCATGGAATCGGGCTGGGATCCGCGCGTGATTCTCGGCACGGTCGATATTGAAACCGACGGCTCGTGCATGTTTGAAGCCCCCGCGAATGTTCCGCTGGCCATGCAGCCGCTGGACGCCGAGGGCAATCACTTGCAGGAGATGCGGTCATGGTTTGTCGGAATGCCGGGCGAGATTCTCTCCTGCGTGGGCTGTCACGAAAAGCAGAACTCTGCTTCGCCCAACGTGCGCACCATCGCCTCGCGCAAGAAGCCGCAGCAGATTAAACCGTTCTATGGCGAGCGCCGCGGATTCTCCTTCGACCGCGAAGTGCAGAACCTGCTCGACCGCAAGTGCGCAGGCTGTCACGATGGCACCCCTGAGAAGAAGAACCGCATGGGGCAAAAACTCCCCGACTTCACCAAGAAGCCCGACAAGCGTGGATTCTCAATGGCCTATAACGAGCTGCATCCTTTCATCCGCCGTAATGGCCCTGAGGGTGATTATCACCTGCTGACGCCGTTGGAGTTCAACCCCAACACCTCTGAGCTGATTCAACTGCTGAAGAAGGGGCACAAGGGCGTAAAGTTAGATGCCGAGGAGTGGGACCGCCTGCTGACCTGGATTGGTTTGAACGTGCCCTACTTCGGCACGTGGACAGAGATGGGCGCCAAGAAAAACATCATTGAACGCCGCCGCGAAGAGGAGCGCGAACTTTCCAACCTGACGTTTGACCCGGAGCGGATTCTCAATCCCTACAAGCCGGTTGAGTTTGTTGCACCTGCGCCGCAGCCCAAACCCGCTCCTGCGCCGACTGTTGCAAATTGGCCTTTGGAGAAGCCGGGCGAATATCAGAAGAACAAGGATAAGGTGGTACTCGCCTTGGGCAATGACGAGAAGCTGACGCTTGTTCATATTCCCGCAGGTGAGTTCGTCATGGGGACTAACGACGAGACGCCCGCCGAACAGCCGATGTGTGCGGTGAAGATCAAGCGCTCTTTCTGGATGGGCGAGACCGAGGTGTCGGTTGCGCAATTCCGTGCGTTTGAGCGTGAGCATGATAACGGCGTTTACGATATGCACTACAAGGATCAGGTCAAGCGCGGTTATTACATGAACGACGATTCGGAATTTGCGGTCAAAGGCAACGAGCAGTATCCGGCGATCCGCATCACGTGGGAGAAGGCGCAGGCTTTCTGCGATTGGCTCTCCAAAAAGAGCGGCATGAAGGTGCGTCTCCCAACCGAAGCGCAATGGGAATGGGCTTGCCGTGCCGGAACAGACACGCCAATGAACTTTGGCGGCTTTGATGCTGACTTCTCGAAACACGCTAACTTGGCGGGCTCAGAGCGGATTGAAATGGCTGTCGTCGGGATTGATCCTAAGCCATGGCGCAATCCCCCGGCCTCGGTGGACTTTGAACTGCGTGATCCCCGCTTTACCGATGGCGTGCTGCATCTGGCCAAGGTCGGTTCGTATGCACCGAACGCATGGGGGCTGAAGGACATGCACGGCAACGTGGCGGAGTGGACGCGCACAGCTTACCGTCCCTATCCGTATGCCGACGATGGGCGTGATTCCGGCAAGCCTGATGGATTGAAAGTCGTGCGAGGCGGTTCATGGAATGACCGTCAGATCAAAGCCACCTCAACTTGGCGCTGGGCTTATCCCGTCTGGCAGAAACCGTTTGACGTGGGCTTCCGCGTAGTCGTCGAAGAAAACTAATCTAACACTAATACTGAAGGAGTAACTTATGCGGAGTGCCGCAATCGGAATCGTTCTTGCAGCCCTCGCCATCGGCGGGTGCGCAACCTGTTCAAACCACCAGAAAGACAAACCTATAATGAAAGTGAATAACGCAGACTTTTATAAAGACGGTAAGTTCGACGTTGAGAAAGCGAACGCGGCTTACTTCGCAATGATGGAGAATTTCGGCGTGCCGGTGTTCCCTGCCTTCAAGGAGGACAAGGGTTACTTCTGGGCGATCGACTTCAACCGCGGCGAGTTCGCCTCCTTCGGCATGGCGGGCGTGATTTACGTCAACGAGAAGGTCGAGAGTTATTTTGGGCACGACATCTACCTCCTGCCCGGCCAGTGCATTGCCGAGCATTCTCACGTGAAGACCGATATGCCCGCGAAGATCGAAAGCTGGCTCACCCGCAATGGCTGCGTGTATGCCTTCAGCGAGATCGGCGAGAAGAACATCGACAGTTTCCCGGAAGTCAAAGCCCTGCTCTCGCCCGAAACGCTCGAAACCCTCAAGAGCTATCACGTCGAGAAATGGGATGCAGATGGCCGTGCGCACAAGCTCGCAAAGGAAGGTTCTTGGCACTTTCTGATGGGCGGCCCGGACGGTGCGATTGTTTCAGAGTTTGCCACTTACCACGATGGCGCGGGTTTGCGTTTTGCCAACCCCGGCGTTAAGTTTTAACCACAACACACCAAGGAGTACGTATTATGAAGTTCATACATGCAGGCATGCCGGTTGGCGAGCAAATGGAGGGAATGACCTACTTGGAGCCGCTGAAGGTTTGGGTGAAGAACGAACCCGAATACCAAGTGGAGTTTCTGTATTTCGAAGTGGAAAGCCCCATGGCTGCGGCCATTCAGGAGCTTCCGCACGTCGCGTTTGAAGTCGAAGACATCGATGCCGCACTTGTGGGCAAAGCCGTCCTGTGGCCGAAGTTTGATCTGGGCGGAGCCTACATCGCCTTCGTCTTTGACAAGGACGTCGTCGTCGAATTCTACCAACCCAAGAAGTGAGGTTGCTATGGCAATGAAGAAGTTTCTGAATGACCCCGCCAACCTGACCGTCGAACTGCTCGAAGGTCTTGAGCTGGCTTACTTTGACAAAGTCAAGGTCGTCAACGAGCGCATCGTCGTACGCGCCAACCCCAAGCCGCAGGACAAAGTGGCCGTCGTCACGCTCGGTGGCACCGGCCATGAACCTGCGCTCAGCGGTTTCGTCGGTGAAGGCTTGCTGGATGCTTCCGTCGCGGGCGATATCTTCGCCGCGCCGGGCGCTCCCAAACTGTTTGAAGCGTTGGAAATGTTCAATCGCCCCGCAGGCGTGGTGCTCATCACCCTCAACCACAACGGCGACCGCATGAGTGCCAACAAGGCTCTGCGTAATGCCGAGAAGGCCGGGCTGAACGTCAAGGAAATCGTCGTACATGAGGACATCGCACAAGGTGCCGATACCGACATTGAAGACAAGCGCGGCCTCGGCGGCTGCCTGCCGTTGATTAAAGTCGTTGGCGCGGCGGCGGAAGCCGGCAAGAGCCTCGATGAAGTCTTGAAGATCGGCGAAGCCTTCAATAACGGCATGGCCACCCTCTCCGTTGCACTGCGCACGGCAACACATCCGCAGAACGGTGCCGAGATCGGCTTCCTAGCTGAAGACGAAATGGAAGTCGGCATGGGTCAGCACGGCGAAGGCGGCGGCGGCATCATGAAGGTGCAAAGTGCCGATGCCACAGCCGAACTCATGCTCGACAAACTCCTAGCCGCGACGAAGATTCAGTCAGGCGACAAAGCTCTGCTGATCATCAACGGTTCCGGAGCAACGACGCTGATGGAAATGCTCATAGTCTACCGTGCCGCCGCCAAGAAGCTCAAAGCCTCCGGCGTGACGCTCGTGCCCGGGCTCGCGACCGAACTCCTGACTGTTCAGGAAATGGCCGGCTTCCAGATGACGCTATGCAAGATCACCGACGGTGCGGAAGAAGGCCTCAAGGCCAAGTCCAACGCACCCTACTGGGTCTCGAACGGTTAACGTTATGACACTCGAACAATTCAAAGCGATCTGGGTGAAAGCCCAGATTGCCGTTCAATCCGGCGAACAACGCTTCTCGGAGCTCGATGCCGCCGCGGGCGGTGATGGCGATCACGGCACGGCAATCGTCGCCGCGATGAATGCTATCTTTAAAGCCGACGGCGCGGACTTCAAACTCCTCTTGGGTGACATGGCCGAGAAACTGCAAACCGAATCCAGCGGATCGACCAGCTCGCTCTATGGCTCGTGGCTTGAAGGCATGGCCGAGGCCGCTCCCACCGGCGCAACTGAACTCACCGCCGAACAGCTCGCAGAACTCTTTGCGGCAGGCTTGGAAGAAATCCAATACGCCACCAAAGCCCGCATTGGCGACAAGACCCTTATGGACGCCCTCATCCCGGCAACCGAAGCACTCGTCGCAGCTGCGCCTCAGGGCGAAACCACCCTCTTCGCCGCCGCCGCCGAGGCCGCGCAAAAAGGCGCCGAAGCCACCGCCGCGATGCGCGCCAAATTCGGACGCGCCCGTAATCTCGGCGACCGCTCAATCGGCCCTGTCGATGCCGGTGCGGCCTCATTAGCAACAATCTTTAAGGCGTTCGCCGGTTAACAGCGGACACCACATACACGGAGCAAACTCATGGCAGACTTAGACGACTTGCGCGAAGGCAAAGAATATGGCGTTGGCATTCCCCAACAGACTGATGGTTACTTTCTCAAAGGGTGTGCCAATCTTGATTGGGGCATGAAAGACCGCCTGGCTCGTATCTTCAATCCCAAAACCGGACGCAGCGTCATGCTCGCCTTTGATCACGGCTTCATCATGGGGCCAACCTCCGGCGTCGAACGGGTTGATCTCTCCATCACGCCGCTCATGCGCTATGCCGACTGCCTCATGTGTACCCGCGGTATCCTGCGCTCCGTGGTGCCACCCGTAACAGGCAAACCCGTCTGCTTGCGCTCAGATGCGGGCTCATCTATTCTCACAAGCCTCAATGACAACGTCGTCATCGACATCAAGGACGCCATCCGCCTCAACGCTTCAGCTATGGCGATAATGGTGGCTATTGGCGACCCCGACACCGAAGCCCTCACCGTAGCCAACCTCAGCCGCACGGCGGATGCCGGGTACAAGTACGGAATGCCCGTCATGGGCGTGACGGCAGTCGGCAAAGACATGGCACGCGACGCCCGCTACTTCGGACTCGCCTCACGCATCTGCGCGGAAAACGGCGCCACCATCGTCAAAACCTACTACACCGAAGGCTTTGAGAAAGTCACGGCCTGCTGTCCCGTGCCAATCGTCATTGCCGGCGGCAAGAAACTGCCCGAGCTCGAAGCCCTCGAACTCGCTCGCAACGCCATCCAAGCCGGTGCTGCAGGTGTCGATATGGGGCGCAACGTCTTCCAATCCGAACACCCCGCCGCCATCCTCCAAGCCGTAGCCAAAGTCGTCCACGACAACGCCACCCCCGCCGAGGCCTACCAACTCTACCAAGACCTCGCCAATCAAAAGGCTTAGTCTCGCAACACAACGCGTTCAACACTTACGCCCCGCCCTCGGCTCCGCCCAGAGTATCGTGTGTTATCAAACGCCACCTCCATCGCAGGCCTCCTCCTCACCACCGAATGCATGGTCACCGAGATCCCCAAGAAGAAGGATCCTCCGATGCCCGCAGGCGGTATGAACGGCATGGGCGTGTAGTTCAATGGAGCGATTACACAAAAAACCCCGGTTGCCCGGGGTTTTTGACACCTTCACAACGCCTAGTGTTGTAAGGATAAAAATTACTCGACAAGAAGATCTTTATCTGCTACTCTTAGCTCAGTTCAGAGAAAATCCGCTCTAAACTAGACATGAACCATACAATTTTGTGGGCTTGCAAGCCCACAATTGTGGGGTTCGAAGCCTTCAACTGCGGGCTTACAAGCCTTCATTTGTGGGGTTGCAAGCCTACAACCATGGGCTTACAAGCCCGCAGTTGTGCCATACGTGTCATGTTTTGACGAGGCACGTGTTATCAAAAGAGGAATAACAAGAAAACCGTCCCGCACATGGCATGCAAGGTAAATATTTCCGTTAGTTCCTGTTCCTTAGATACTTAACAGGGCAAAGGCCGCTGAATAGACTTCGCCACCGGCGGCGCTCCATTGCTGATCGGGCTGGAAGATGCCCCCGGCTTGCAGGCGTTCGACACCTCGGCGTAAACGTGCAGCGATGTCTGGCTTACCCGCCGCACGCAAGGCTGCTATCGCAAAATATTGACGGTAGTAGTCCGCACTGAAGGGCTCTTCTTCAAATCCTTTGGTCTGCACTAAATCGCTCAAGCCCGCGGTTTGAAAAGCACAGGCGACCATTGCATTCAGCGTCGGGGTGCTCCAGTCTTCACCTGCCGCATAGCGGAATTCGCCATCGCCCCGTTGACACCGTGCCAGCCAGCGCAAACCTTTCTTCAATGCCGCCGTATTTCCCGCTTCGCCCGCCAGTGCCAGCGTCCGGACGTTCCATGCACTGAGGCCTGCATTACCTTCATTCCCTGATTCATACGTCCAACCACCGCTGGGGCGTTGCATCTTTGCCAAGCCTTCGATTGCACGTAGCGCCGCACCTTCCAACTCCGGATAGCGCCCCGTCTGCCACAGCGACACCAGCCCGAACGCACACAGTGCTTGATTATATGCCTCTGCCTGAGTCGTAAATGTAACCGGCGCCTTGCTTTCCAAGGCACTCAATGCCCGTGCAATCTCCTCGCTATACCGCTCGGGTTCGCCATCCAAACACAATGCCGACAGTGCCGACAGTGCCGGGGCGTACACGCTCTGCCCGTTAAAAGCTTCCGGGTGCCACAATCCATCTGCCCCTTGCTGACGTGCCAAATGCTGACGCGCCCGTGCTTCGGAACTCTCCATCGTGACCGACCAAAATGCCGCGGCACCTGCCACAACCACCAACACCGCGGCCGCCCGTAGCACCCACACGCGCACCTGACGCAAAACATCGGCTCGACGGCGCAAAGGCTCACCTGCGGCCTCGGCCCGCACAGCCGCCATGACCCGCTCGGCAAATCCTGACGAGGGCTCCACCGGCGCACGTCCAAGCGTCGCCGCAGTAAACCGCTCTTCAAAAGTTTTTGTCATCGCTCATCCTCCTCGAAAAACTTCCGCATCCGCCGCAGGGCGTTAAACACCCGCGACTTGACCGTCCCTACCGGAATCCCCAGCCGCTCGCCAATCTCCTCATACGCGGCTCCTTCCAAAAACGCCATTACAATCACATCCCTCAGCCCGGCCGGCAAAATCGACAACGCCCGCGCCACATCCAGCCGCACCTCATCGGTGCCCGTATACGACTCCTGCGCCTCGGCCTGCGCCGCCGCTTGCAGACGACCCATCCGCTCCAACCGCCGCAGCTCATCCACGTACACCTGCCGCGCCAGCAAGAACAGGAACGTGCGCACCTTCGCCGTTGGCCGATACCGATCCCGGTAGTTATACAGCCGCAGGAACGTCTTCTGCGCCAGATCCTCTGCGTCGATATGAACGCCTCCGCGCGCAAAGAAGTTCACGAGAACTTTCTCGTGCCGCCGTACAATTTCCTCAAAGGCCCGCAAGTCCCCCTCTTGGGTGCGTGCCATCAACCCCGCGTCAATATCATTCTCCGCATCGGGAGCATCAGGGTGCTTCATCTACAATTCCATATTGCCGGAACAGCCAGCGCACCTGTACGTCACACGACATCGGAATCACCCAATCCCGATACACATGCGCCACCGCATCCGGAAAGTGCGACAGCGGCAGTTCCGGCGTCGCGTTTCCATGCACAAAATTAGTCGCCGTCAGCAGAATCCGGTCCAACACCGTTTCCTCCACGCTCGGAATCGTAATCGCCTGCCGGATCGCCTCCGCATCCCCCGCATTGATTGCCTCACGCAATCCGCCGATGCCCAGCCGGTACTTCGTCACAGCCACCCGCACAGAAGTACGCATCCGCAGCATGATCGCCCAGATGCAGTTGCAATCCAGCTCAATCACCGCGCCATTTTCAGGGGCACTCTCCGAACAGATCAATGGCAGTGCCAGCGTCGTATACTTCGCCTCCGCCGACGGCAGAAAATGGTTCAACACATTCTGCGCGTCATCCCCCGAGATCAGCTCCTTATAGAAACCAAACGACCACCCCGGCTGATACTCCTCCAGATTATAACCAAACAACGCCCGCTGTCCCAGATACGCCACCACCGAGTGGTCCAGCGTTGCGACAGTCTGACGAATCACATTCAACTCTTCGGGCATAACTCGATACTCCCATCTAATCCCACCGCAAATTCCAAATCATGCGTCGCCGCAATCAACGCCGCGCCTTCGCGCCGCACCGCGTCCAGCAACGCCCCCTGTAGCTTCACACTATTCGCACGATCCAAAGCTCCCGTCGGCTCATCCGCCAGCACCAGCTTCGGCCCCAACAACAAAGCACGCGCCACCGCCACACGCTGACATTCGCCCCCCGACATCTCCCTCGGGAAAGCTCCCATCCGCGCCCCGACGCCAAGCCCCTCCAGCAACTCCTGCGCCCGCGTCTGATACCGCTTCGCACCGCCGCGTCCCCAAGCCGCCGCCAATACATTCTCCAACGCCGTCAGGTGGCCGATTAAGAAATGCTGCTGAAACACAAACCCCACCTGCTCCCCGCGGAACACATTCCGCTGCTCTTCGCTCAAGCCCGTCACCACCGTCTCGGCCACCCGCACAGAACCGCTATCCGCCGTATCCATGCCGCCGAGGATGTGCAGCAGAGTCGACTTCCCGGAGCCCGAACGCCCCAACACTGCCAGCGAACGCCCCGCCTCCAACGACAGCGCGAAGTCCCGCAGCACCACCGCGGAACCATACGCCTTACACAAACCTTTGACTTCAACGAACGGCTGCACCCTGCACTCCTGCTTTCAACACCACAAACTGATCATCTGCAAAGCAACCCACACGATCGCCCGACACCATGATGCACCTGATCGTGTCACCCAACGCAAACCGCGACATTACCTTCATATCCACCGTATCAATCCTGAACAGCGTGCCTCCGGCACCAACCCATGCATCACCCGCGCCCGGCAGTACCGTCACACACTCGACAGGCTCGCCCTTCGGCAGCAGCAAGCTCGCGTGTTCCTTCATATCCGGATCAAACACCACCACGGCACCCGATTTCGTGCCCGTCACCAGACTCAAACCCGCGCGGCAGATCGGCGCACTATACTCCTCCTGCTCCTGTGCGATCCGCAGGCGCTTCTCAATCTTCCGCGACTTGATTCCCACGGCGACGACCTCACCACCGCTCGTCCCGGCATATACCCGTCCAAAAGCAATCAGCGGCACGCCACCCACTTCGCCCTTCTCGCCCAACGGCACCTCGGCCAAGCGTTTGCCATCACGCATCCGCAACAGATACACATTCGCGTTGCAATTCCCAAACGCAACCACGTCATCCCCGACAGCCAAGCCGCCATCGCTCCGCCCGGTCTCCTCGGACATCCACACCGTCTTGCCCGTCTCGCGCTCCAGACAGAACACGCGCCCCTCCTGCGACAGGATAAACACATGCCCCGGCGCACTCACCGGCGCGCTCGCAAACGCCCCATCCAACTCCACGGACCACACCACCTTGCCCGCGCGGTCAATCCGACGCACGCCGCCTTCTTCCGTCAACAAAATACCACCCTCTGCAAAGTCCGGACGCGGCGCCAACGCTGCCTCCGCAATCAACGCGCCGCCCTCATCCAACACCAAACCCTCGCCGCTCTGACTCACCGTCAGCCACGCGCCACAGCATCCGGCAAAAGGCTCCGTGCCTGTTCCCAATAGCCGCTTCCACTGAATGCCCCACGGCGTTTGCGACACCGGCACTGCCACCGGGGCGGCCTTCGCTGCGCTCTGTCTGCGTGCGGGATCAAACACAGGCTTCCACACAAAGTATAACGCCACCGCGATAATCGGCAAGCCCACCAGACGGAACAACATCTTCCGGTTCATAACTCCACCCCCTCCTGCGCCTCGCGCCCTGCCACATACGCATGCTTAATACACCGCACCTCGCTTACCGTATCCGCCCGCGCGGCCAACTCCGGTAGCATCACATGCCCGGTCAGCACGATAATCTTATCCGCCGGCGCTTCATCCAACAGTGCCAGCACCTCATCCACCGGCAGCAGCTTCAACGCCACTGCATCGCCGATTTCGTCCAACACAATCAACCGCACAGCCGGGTCAGCAATGAACCGACGCGCCGCCGCAATTCCCTCACCAATCACCCGCACGCACGCTATCAGTTTTTCCTCCGGCATATCCGGAAACACAAACCCCGTGCCTGCCTGAAACACCTCCACGCCCGGCAACAGCCGCAAGCCCTTCAGCTCCCCCGTATCCGGCACGTTCTTGATGAACTGCACCATCCCCACGCCAAAACCATGCCCCACCGCACGCAGGATCATCCCCAACGCCGACGAGCTCTTACCCTTGCCATCGCCGCCCAAGAACAACACCCGCGCCGATACTTTGGGGCGCAACAGCTCTGTCAGCTTCGCCTTGTCGGCCAGTTCCGTGAGCGACTCCACCATCGGCACGCCCGCCTTCTTCAACCGCCGCGGCGATTGATGTCCGCACGAGAGTAAGATGCAGCGGATGCCCAACTCCTGTGCCACCTCTGCATCATGCAGCGTGTCGCCAATCAAAACGATTTGCTCCTTCGGAAGCTTCAACTCCGCCATCAACGCCTGTGCCTGCGCCGACTTCGAGAGCCCGTGTATATTGTCCGTCCCGAGAATATGTGCAAAGCACTCCTCTACCTTGGCCTCGCGCACCATCTTCAACAGCATGTTATGCTCTGCCGCCGACAGGATAGACTGTTCAATTCCCTGCGCTTTAAAGAACGCCAGCACTTCCCGCGCACCGTCCCGCAGGCGGATCGAATCATCCGCCAAGAACGCCGCATGGAACTCCTCCGCCAGCAAGTCCCAATCCTCTGCCCCGACATCAAACCCGCTTGCGGTGTAAAACTCACGCACCGGAAAGGAGAACAGCTCTCGATACTGCTCTAACGTCAACGGCTTGCCGCCACGCCGGTCGAGCATGCCATTGATCGAACGATGCGCCGCTTCGACATCCGCGAGCAGCGTACCGTTCCAATCCCAAATGACATGTTTAATTGTATTCATCACGCCGCCGCAATCAACAACGCCGCACGGCCTTGCGGACGGAACTCCGCCGCACACCCCGTCGGCACCACAAAGCTCGTCCCCTTGCGCACCACTGTTTCAACACCATCGGCCACCACCGTGCCATTGCCCTCAGCCACAAACACCGCACGCGCCTGCTCGGCCTTCAAACTCATCGGTGCCTCGCACACGGTCCGCGTCAAACTGAAGAAGGGACACTTGACTAACTCGCCCTCAGCCTTACGGACAATCTGCGGCTGCAGCGTCCAATCAATGCACGCGAACGCCTGTTCGATGTGCAGCTCGCGTCCCTTGCCCGAGGCATCCTTACGGTTCCAGTCATACAGCCGATACGTCGTGTTGGACGACTGCTGTACCTCATAAATCAAGCAGCCCGCACCAATTGCATGCACCAACCCGCCAGGGATGAAGATGGTGTCGCCCGCCTGCACGTCGAACTTGTGCATCAGCTTGTCCGCCGTGCCATCGGCCAACGCCGCACGCAGGGTTTCCTCCGTTACGCCCTCCTTCAAACCCGCATACAACGCCGCGCCCGGTACTGTGGCGAGCACATGCCACGCTTCGGTCTTCGGATCGCCGCCCGCTACTTTGCGGGTCTCTTCGTTGGGGTGCACTTGCACGCTGAGCGTATCGCACGCGTCAATGAGTTTGATGAGCAACGGCACGCCACTCTCCGCCGTCACCTCCCACGACTCCGCGCAGACATCGGGCGTACCTGTGCGACCAAACTCAGAGGCAAAGCGTCCGCCGCCCCAGATGTAGGATTGATAGACAGGTACGGGGAATAGAATGGGACTCATTTACTGAATAGCTCCTTTAAGGCCGGGCACGTCTTCTTCAACGTCGGCGTAATCCACTTGTGTGGGAAATCAATGCACTGCTGCGGCTTGACCGGTTGGACGCGGCACGAACCGTCCGCCTCCAATAGAACGCACGCTCCATCATCCGCCTCTGTGAGCGAGAGGGCATCGCGTGAATGCTTTAGCCGCGTATACTGCTGTGTGAAATCCGTCACAGACATCCCGAGAAACGCCGACAGCCGCTCAGCCTCCCCCGGTTCCAGGGTCACATACCCCTCAACACGGCAACAGGCAGAACAGCGCTTGCAGGCGAAATCATCGAGCAATCGTGCGTTCAATATAATCTCCAACCGCCGCAGTTTCGGCAGGGAGCGTGACGCTGCGGGTCGGCTTGTCTAACAAAGCATCTAAATCCGGGTGATGCGCCAAGTCATGCCCCGTCGCACGCAAGATCGCCTCGCTGAACTTCGCGGGATGCGCCGTCGCCAAGCAGATCATCGGCTTATAATCCTCTAAGTACGACTCCGCCACGTTCACGCCCACCGCAGTGTGCGGATCCAGCAGATAACCATACTGCTCGTAATACTTCTTAATCGTCGCCAGCGTCCGAGCCGTATCGCACCGTCCCGCCGCCATGATCGGATCATTCGGCACCCCCGGCGTCAACGCCCCCGTCTTGCGGAACGTATCCATCCACGCCTTCACCGTCTGCGCCTTACCATCGGCCATGCAATAAAGGTAACGCTCAAAGTTGCTCGCCACCTGAATATCCATCGACGGGCTGATCGTATGCTGCACGCCCTCCACGGCATACGTGCCCGACATAAAGTACCGCGCCAAGATATCATTCTCGTTCGTCGCGATAATCAGCTTACCCATCGGCAGCCCCATGCGGAACGCCACATACCCCGCGAATACATCGCCAAAGTTACCCGTCGGCACCGAGAACGACGGCTGCACCGCATGCATCCCCCGCTGTGCGCGGAACGCCGCATAGAAATAATACACCACCTGCGCCAACACCCGCGCCCAGTTAATCGAATTCACCGCACCCAAGTGACACCGATCACGCATCGACAGATTGCCGAACAACGCCTTCACCATGTTCTGACAATCATCAAACGACCCCTCCACCGCCAAATTAAACACATTCGGCGACAGCACCGTCGTCATCTGCCGCTCCTGCACCTGACTCACGCGCCCCTTCGGATGCATCACAAAAATCCGCATCCCCTCGCGCCCCTGCACGCCCGCAATCGCCGCGCTCCCCGTATCGCCGCTCGTCGCCGCCACGATATTCATCTCGCGCCCCTCGCGCCGCAGGATATACTCAAACAAATTACCCAAGAACTGCAACGCCACATCCTTGAACGCAAACGTCGGGCCATGAAACAGCTCCAACACATGCACCCCGCCCACCTGCCGCACCGGCGTCACCTCCGGCACGCTGAACCCGGCATAACTGCGATTCACGATCGCCCGCAGATCATCCTCCGGAACATCATCGATAAACAGGCGCATGATCTCAAACGCCAGCTCCGGATACGACAAAGCCGCCCAACCGCGCAGCCGCGATGCCACATACGGAAACGACTCCGGCATCAACAACCCGCCATCACGCGCCAGTCCCGTCAAAACAGCTTCGGAAAACGACAGAGGCTCACCCTGCCCACGTGTACTGATATAACGCATTTAAAGACTCCAATCTGGGGTCGCAGTATACCGAAAACCCATTCCAAAAGCAACCCGAAACCACCGCCCCACCCCCAAAGCTCCCGCCATCCCCAAATCCCCCTTTTACACTTGACCCAGCCCCTCAAATCTGCTAACCCGTCACGCCTCGACTTACCCCTCGTTAGGAAGTAAGAACAGCACAAATACCCCGCATGACACCGCAACACGCGATATCTTATGCGTGCGCGGCTCAGAGGTAATGGGTTATCTGCACAGGACTAGCGGAACAGGAAGACGGTTGGCCGACCGACCGCCACGCGCCCGATGCCGTCTTCTGTATCGATTACGTTATCGCCCAGATCGGCGGCAGTATAAGTACCGCAAATATAGTGCTGTGAGCCAATTGTGAGTTCATGCATCCGGAGGGTTTTGCCGTTGAGGTTGAGCGTCGGCACCGATTTGGAGGGTGCGGCGGGTATCTCAATCGTCAGGGACTCGATGGCGAAGCTGGCGGTGAGTTTGACTCTGCCGTTGTCGCGGATAATCCATGTGGTCTTGCGCAAGTCATCGGGCGGGGCTTCTTCAGAGTTCTCGGCAGGGATGGGCAGGTAGCGGCGCTCGTAGGAGAGGCCATGGCTCTCGGTATACGTTGCAGTGGAAATTACCGTGCCGGCGCCGGCGGCTTGGTCGGCGGTTTGCCAGTAGATGCTGCCATTGCCGGCAGAGGGAAGGTCTGTTTCTTTGAAGCCGCTACCGCCGTCGACGTTGATAGTGCCGTGGTAGTCTTCACGTTGGGCGCCGGGATGGGTGAGGTAGATGGCGATGCGGCCGCCGCCGCCGGCATTATTGCCGTTCTGGAAGGAGACACCCTTGGCTGATATGCGGTTACCGCCATGCAAGGCGCCGACTTTGAGCAGGATGCTGCCGCCTGCGCATTGGTTGTTGCCGTCGGCGCGGATAACGGGCGTTGCCGTTTCGCTCGTAACGGGCAAGGTGAGGACTCCGCCAACTTCTAGCTGCAGCAGTCCCCCGCTGTAGGAGGTTGCGCCGCCGGAGCTGCCATAGCGCAGGGGTTTGAAGATGGAACCATAGGTGGGCTTGGCGAGACCTCCGCCTTGGCCGCCGTAGGCACCGCCGGTGGCATCGCCGCCAGCGCCTTTATATTGATTGAAGCCTTTGTTGTAGACGTCGACCCTGCCTGCAGCGAAAAGGGTCATGTCGCCGTCCACACGGGCGTAGAGTTTGAACTTCTCGAGAGTGCCGCCCGCAGGGTGCGTCCAGATGCCGCTCTCTAACTGGCAGTCGCCGGTAATGTACAGGTGGGGCGTGGTGGATTCAAAGGGGGTCTGGATTTCGACCGTACCGCTATATGCCTCTTCCTGCGTCCAGCTGGCGACAGTTACGGGGGATGCCATTGGAATGGTCAGGTTGTTGGTAGAGTATGCACCGAGGAGGATATGGTCATCGGGGCCGGGGACGCCTGCGGGCGACCAGTTGGCGCCGTCAGCAAAGCTGCCGTGGGTGCTGGCAGTCCATACTTTGTAGCCGTCGGGCAGAGGGGCGTTGACGATTGTGACCGCGCACTCAGTGGTATCGCCTTGGAAGTACAAACCGCTCTTGAGTTGAACCGTCAGGGTGGTGTCGGCAAAGAGTGCTTTGTTGAGTAGGGGCGTGATGACGATGTCGGCGGTGGCCGAACCGGCCGGAATGGTAATTGTGCCGGCTTGGTGTTCATTCACATAATCAACCCCAGGGACGGCGGTGCCGTTAATGATGGTGTAGTGGACGAGCAGGGGCGCGCTGATGCCAGTCGCCGCGCGGCGCACGGTGATGCGCGCAGGTGCGAGCGTACCTTCGTCAGCTGTGGCGATGGCGGAGTCGAAGCTGACTGCGCCGGTGTAAAACGTCTCTGGGCTTGCCCCGCTGAAGACGGGTTCCTCCGGCGAGTCAACCGCCACAACGTTATAGTAATACGTCGTCTCCGGCGCATACCCTTGCGCCACGAGGCTCAGCGGCTGCAGAGCCTGTGGATTGGCGAAGGTGTTGGTGATGCTCCAAACACCCGGCTCCGTGCCCATCACCAAGTGAACAGGCGTACCGCTCTTGAGACTGGAGAGCTGCACCGTGACCTCGAATTCTCCATCGTCCCGAAGCGCCATGTTTGCCTGCCCCATGAAGGAAGAGTTGGCCAGCGGCGCGCCGACGACGTCGTCAAACGTCTCCCCTGCGCGGATTTCATCATAGAAGATATTCTTGTTGGATGTAGCATAGCCGCCGCCGAACTTGATGTATTGGAACTTCCCATCGGCAGGAAGGATATCCGCGCTGAGCACGCCATCGTACACCTCTTCGCCCGGCACGGGGTTGAGTGCAAAGCTGACCGTCTCCGGCCCATCTCCATTATACTCCACCTTGACAGCCACCATATACGTCACGCCCGGCTGAGGATCATCATGCAGGATAATGGGGCTACCTGCTGTTTCAGTGCCGCCGGCATGTCCTACCAAGCGCGGGCGCAGAACGCCATTGATGTTCAACGTTTGATAGCCGACGACAAACCCGTCCGTGTAAATCGGCACTGCTTTATCGGTCGATCCCCCTACAGTCAGACCAACGCCTGTCCACACCCCCGCCGTCTTGAATCCTGTGAGCGCGCCTGCCTCATACCGCGTCAGCAGGCTGAAGTAAACGTTCGTCGCGGCAGGCACCAGCGAGAGCGCACGTGCTTCAAAGCGGCTTTCGCTCGTCCCTGTCGAGGAGTTATTCACCGCATACGTCCCGGACCCCTCCAACGCCTGTAACGAAGATGGGACTGTCGAATAATCCAGCCCATAAGCAGCACCTCGCACTTGAAACACAGCCGTCCCACCGGTCCATTTGCCCGACTCGCCTTTGATAGTAACATTCTTGTCGTTAATGCTACCCTCCGCATACCCGCCCGCACCCACCGGCACGCCATCTTCCAACCACACCTCGGCATTCACACCCGCCGTCATCATCACAACTGCTGCTAAACATAATTTGGTATTCATACTCACTCCCGTCCAAAGATCCGGCTGATAAACACACGTATAAATATTACAGATATCCTCGAAACCACGGCTAGATTTTACTGCGAAAAAGAGCGGAAGTCAAGCACAACCCACCCTTCCCCCAACCTACCGTCAACCAAACACACCTCTACCCTCTAATATTACGCACAATCGTGGTACACGTGTACTTGGGGTACAGGTACAAGTGTACCTTGGGTACGAGTACACGTGTACATCGGATGCAAGTACACTGGTACCTCAACCACACCTCCACCAAGGCACAAAAAAAGCGGTAGGGGCCCCATTGCCCCTACCGCGTCCAGCTAATACCCTGTTACAAGACTTCGAAGACCGTCCGACAGTCCGAGACTTGCAGTGTCTTATTCCGTCCAACCCTCATGCGCACCTCCAGTCGGCACGTCTCGCCAGAAGGCAAGTCATCCGGGATATCCACCGTCAAGCGCGAGGGTTTGTTATCCACCCCCTTCGTCGCCTTGAACTCCGTCTTATCCGGCAGGATGAAGAACACCCCCTCATCCTGCTTCAACAGGTGCCACTTCAAGTGCCGCCCAAAGATCGCCAGCGACCCGCCCGGCGTCACCGCCGAATCCGCCCTGCCGCTCTTCGAATCCAGCGTGCCCTTCACAATCGGACGAATCGTCGACTCATCCACCTGTTCCAGCTGCGCCTTCGCTTGAAACTCCGCCGTCAGCTCCACCGCGGGATACACCTTCGCCTCCACAAACGGACCCTTCGTCCACATACTCGCGGCATCCTGTTCGCCACTCACATGCGGCACAAAGCGTGCCAGTTTCGGGATCTCCACCGTGTCGCCCTCAGCCATACGCCGTGCGACAACCCGCCTGAGTGCATCGATTGCAGACTTCACCACACCTTCCGTCAAGGTAGGCTCCTCCGCCAGAATCTCCGCCACCAACGCTTCCCCAGACAGCTTGCGCCCCTGAGCCATGTGTACAGTTTTACGGCCTGCTTGCCGCTGCTCGGGAGAGAAACCCTCCGTCACTCGATAACGAATCATATGTATGATCCTCCTGTTCTACAGAAACCGTCCATCGTGCAGCTGCAGCCCTACACAACAAGTCCGCCCCCCCACGCGCACCACCCGGTTCGCGCTTCCGGCACTATCCGAATCCAAGACACAGCACAGCCCGAAACGGCCATACAGCTAGAAAACAAGACAGAGAATCCCCCCATCGGTCAGCATAGTAGTTAGTTAATAGTTAGTAGTTTAGTGGCCGACCGACGGCATATCCTTGCGGACGCACACATCGTATCAAAACAGCCCACCCCTTGCAACAACAAAATCACTCCCCCCCTCAACTATTTTCCTATCCTTCAGAACTTCCGCCCATTTCGCTTCAACACATCCCCCTTTCAAGCCATCGCCCCACTGAATAAAGTCGCACGCCTCCGCCGTTAAGGCTTGAAATATCCCCCCGTCGGTATTATACTCGTTCCGATAATTGACGTGCGTCGCACATAGGGGAAACAGGGATATGAAAAAACTACTGCAGGCGGGATTGATGGGGCTGATTGCTGGTGTGTTCACGGCATCGGCAGATGAGATTATCGAGAGCGATTGGCTCTTCCAATGCGATGGTGAACCGACTATTCAAGTCATCCGTAACGAAATCGGTTATACCCGCGACGTCCTCAAGCGCACCGGCGCCAATGCCGAAGCCTCCAAGGCCCTCGACAAGCTCGAGCAGACCGCCGCCGCCGTGCAGGCCGATGCTGTCGATACCAACCTCTACTTCGCCGTGCGCAAGCTCAAGCGCGACCTCTTCCTCAAGCAGCCCGAAGTCAAGTTCGGCAACGTTCTCGCCATCGACCAGCCCTATCCCAAAGGCCCCAAGGGTGACGCTACTGACGAGTGGGGGCACGAAGCCCGCCACCGCAACGGCTTCATGGGTCACAACGGCGGCAAGCTCCTCAACATCACAATCAACCCCACCGGCAACGGCACCATCAAGTCCCTGCTGCCCGAGCTCAAGGGCGCCTACTACCGCCCCGACCTCTCCTTCGACGGCAAGAAGATCGTCTTCTGCTACAAGCCCGAGAACGAACGCTCCTACCACATCTACGAATGCGATGCCGACGGTAAGAACATCAAACAGCTCACCTTCGGCGATTACGACGACCTCGACCCCATCTACATGCCCAACGGCAAGATCGTCTTCTGCACCAGCCGCCAGCACAGCTACGTACGCTGCATGCCGATGACCCACTCCTTCGCCCTCGCCCGCTGCGATGCCGATGGGAAGAACATCTACATCCTCTCCGCCAATGGCGAGCCCGAATACCTCCCCTCCATCCTCAACGACGGCCGCATCATCTTCACCCGCTGGGAATACACCGACAAAGCCCTCTGGCGCGTCCAATCCCTCTGGACGTGTGACCCCGACGGCTGCAACGTGCAGACCTTCTGGGGCAGCCAAAGCGTCTGGCCGGACGTGCTAACCGAAGTCCGCGCCATCCCCAACAGCCAAAAGGTCATGTTCACCGGCCTCGGCCACCACGCGTGGTGGAACGGCTCCATCGGTATGATCGACCCCAACAAGGGCCTCAACTACCCCGACGGCCTCGAGCGCGTCACCCGCGACCTCGAATGGCCCGAAGTCAGCAACGGCCCCAAAGACCCGCCTCCCTCAGTCCCCTATCACAACTCCGGACGCATCGGCGCCTACAAGACCCCCTACCCCCTGAGCGAAGAACTCTTCCTCGTCTCCGGACGCGATGGTGCTTTCAACCTCCAAGCCAACAAGATGCCCGGCGGCACTTGGAACGCCGGCAACCATCTCTACAACGGCGAACACGGCCGCGATTGGGTCTTCCGCCTCTACCTTATGGACATCTACGGCAACAAAGAGCTGATTTACAAGGGTGACTACAACGTCTTCCACGCCATGCCCTTCGCACCGCGCAAAGCTCCGCCCGCATTGGCAGACAAGATCACCTTCCCCAAGATCGGCCCCGACCAACCCCCGCTCGAGCCCGTCAACTTCTACAGTAACGACGTCTTCGAAAACGCCCCCGCCATCCTCCGCGAAAAGGGCAAAGCCATCCGCGTCATCCAGATGGACCCCAAGACCTACACCACCTGGAACAAGACCGTGCAGCATGACGGCCCCGCAGTCAGTGTCTTCCAAGCCGATGGCGTCAAACGCATCCTCGGCACCGTACCGATTGAAGACGACGGCAGCGTCAACTTCTACGTCCCGCCGGGTGAAGCACTCTTCTTTGAGATGCTTGATGCGGACGGCATGGCCATCTACGTCATGCGCAGCTTCGCCAACGGCATGCCCGGTGAACGCCGCGGCTGCTTCGGCTGTCACGAAACCAGCATGAAGACCCGTGCCACGCAAGCCTCCTCCCTCCATAAAAGAGGCAAAGCGCTCGCCAAACCCGCCGTCCACCTCACGCCCCCGCCATGGGGTGCAGGCGAAAGCGTCGGCTACAAACGCTTCGTCCAGCCCGTGCTCGAGAAGCACTGCGCCTCCTGCCATAACAAGTCCGGCAGCGACGCCAACAAAGCCCTCGACATGACCTACCGTCCCTCCATGCACGGCTGGTGGGCCGATGTCTGCCACCGCCCGTGGGACGTCTCGCCCTTCTACGAACCCTACTACACCCTCGTCAGCGGTGCTTGCCCGTGGGGTAATGACAAGCCCAAAGACGGCTACGGCGTGCCGAAGAACCTCGCAGGCCTCTTCGTCGTCGAAGGTTATGGACAGAACGATCCCAAGAACCTCGAGACCCTCCCGCCCTACACCGCCTACTCGCCCGTCAGCCGCCTCGTCCAGTACGCCGTCAGCGGCAAACACCACGGCGTCAAGGTAACCGGCCTCGACCGCGAACGCCTCATCGCATGGGTCGATTGCAACGGCCCCTTCCTCGGCGATGAAGAAATCCGCGAGATGTATGACCCCTGGTCAACGCAGATCGAAGCCGGCCCCCTCATCCGTCCGCGCATCCGCACGGCGCCGCGCATCAACCGCTTCAACCTCCGTCAAGATGGCGATACCATGGCCATGTGCGGACCGCTCCAGCTCATGCCCAACCGCGAGAACAACACCAACGCGCTCCTGCGCATCAGCCAGCACCGCGACAAGAACCTCCTTGAAGAGTATAAGAACGAGACCAACCTCATCGTCATCGTATCCGCCTACTACGGCCTCTACGACAAATCCGAAGGTGCCGACGTCTCCGTCAAGCTCAAACCCTTCCAGACCGGCAAGCGCCAGCTGCGCACCATTGGCAACTACAACAGCGTCTTCGGGGACACCCTCCCCGGCGTACAGAAACAGCTCGTCGTTGACTACACCATCGATGGAGAACCCAAGACAGCCTACTTCCCCGAGAACGCCTCCATCCTCCTGCCCAAGTAATTGCAGACACTCTAACCACTAACAACAAAGGAAACGACTCCTATGAACAATCCCATTTGGGTGATGACTTCGGCCTTCCCGAAGCTGACCTTTGACCAGATCCTCGCCAAGCTCCCCGGCATCGGCGCGCAAGGCATGGAGCTGTGCGTCTTCCGCCGCGACGGCACCCGCCAAGACCACGTCGCCACCCACCTCGACTACGAAACCTTTAGCCGCGACGATGCACAAAAGCTCCTCGCCCGCGCCAATGCCGAAGGCTTCCGCTTCTCCCTCGGCAGCTACGACAACCTCCTCGGCGGCGCTGACGAGGCCGAACGCGTAGCCAACCAGAACCACATCCTCAAGCTCATCCGCATGGCGCACCTCCTCGGCGGTGACACTAACGACGTCGTTGTCGGCAGCTTCGTCGGCTACAACCACGAGCTCGGCAAAGAGGACGGCGGCTTCCAGAAGAACCTTGAGCTCTATGCCCAAGTCTTCGGCCCCATCATCAAGTATGCGGAAGACCTCGGCGTGACCCTCGTCTACGAAAACTGCCCCATGGAAGGCTGGCGCCCCGCCACCGCTCCCACCACTTACAACAACCTCCCCGCAACCCTCGCGGCGCGCAAGCTCATGTACGCGCTCATTCCCAGCGCCGCCCATGCGGAAACCTATGACCCCTCGCACGACGTCTGGCAGAACATCGACCCGTGCGACGTGATTGCTGCGATGGACTTCTCGCGCCTACGCCGCGTGCACATCAAGGGCACCCGCAACCGCTACGACAACGCCGCCGTGCACTGGGGCCGCCTCTATCCAATGCAGGCCGTTGATTCCAAACTGGCCGAAGCCGCCGGCGTACCGCAGCCCGCTAACGATTGGGATCGTCACCACTATGACCCCAAGCTCCCCGGCTTCGGCGGCAGCGACAGCATGGACTGGCATGCGTTCCTCAAGCTCCTCATGGAGAAAGGATTCGACCGCCCGTTCGTCATCGAGAACGAGGGCGACAACTCCTCGCACACCGGCAAGATGGGGGCAACCCTCCAAGGCTTCCAAGCCACGGTGCTCAACACCGCCCCGATGGTGTGGCCGCTCACCGACGACGGTTACGTGTTCGACAAGAAGGCCCTGACGAAACTGGCCGATGCTCCCGCCAAGGACATCCCCGTTGTCACCATGGCAGAACTCGGTTAATACTGGAAACACTAAGGGCAACCTGACATACAGCGTCGGGTTGCCCTTCTATATATGCAACAACGCGAAGCGGCACCCATCCTCGCCGACAAACCCAAGCTCAAGATCCGCATACCGATCAACTCCAACTGGTATGTGGCCATCGGCTTCCTGCTCGTCATATTCGTCGGCACCTTCCTGCTGATGCTCCCGCAGGCGCAAGCCACCGGCACCTGGGGCAACTTCATCACCTCCCTTTTCACCGCCACCAGCGCTACCTGCGTCACCGGCCTGAGCGTCTGCGACATCACCAAAGAGTTCTCCACCGTCGGACAAGTCATCATCATGTCCCTCATCGAGATCGGCGGTCTCGGCATCATGATGTTCGGCACCATGCTCATGCTCATCACCGGCCGGCGCCTCAGCGTGAACAGCGAATCCGCCATGATGTCCATGTACGGCATGGACAGCGTACGCAACGTCCCTGCCCTCATCCGCTCCGGCATCGCATTCTTCCTCTTCTTTGAATCCTGCGGCACAGCCATGCTCGCGTGGCGCTACATGGAACGCGGCTATCCCCTTGGCAAAGCTTTATGGTACGGCGCCTTCCACAGCGTCAGTGCATTCTGTAATGCGGGCTTCGCACTCCACAGCGACAGCATCTGCAGTTTCAGCCATGACGGCTTTTACGGCCTGACGATTGCCTCTCTGCTGATGATCGGCGGCATCGGCTTCCTCGTGCTGCGTAACGTCGCCACCATCAAGTTCTGGCGTCGCGACCTCCGGACCCGCGGCAAACTCTCCTTGCATAGCCGAATGGTTTTGACCGCCACCTTCTGGACTATCGCCGTCTCCATCCTCCTCTGGTTCGGCATGGAATACAATGGACTGCTGAAAGACCGTTCCTTAGGCGACGCCTGGTACATCAGCTTCTTCCAAATCGTCAGCCCCCGCACGGCCGGATTCACATTGATCGACACCGAGCAGATGACCGCTGCCTCCCAATTCCTCACGCTCATCCTCATGTTCATCGGCGGGGCACCGGGGTCAACAGCGGGCGGTATCAAAGTCACCACACTCATGGTCATCCTGCTCACCCTCGCGGCCATGTTCCGCGGGCGTGTCGAAACCGAATGGCGCGGCAGAACCATCGCCAACTCCGTCGTGCGCGGCGCACTGGCAATCTTCTTCCTCTACCTCACCTTAAACATCTCAACCTTCCTCCTGCTGCTGGTCACCGAATCCGTCCCGCACAACACCAACCGTGCCATGCGCCTCCTGTTCGAGACCGTCTCCGCCTACGGCACCGTCGGCCTAAGCATCAACATGACGCCCCTGCTCAGCGAAGCCGGGCGTATCATCATCAGCATCGCCATGTTCATCGGACGCGTCGGCCCGCTCACGCTCATCATGCTGCTCGGCAGCCGCGGCGCCTCCCAACGCATCCGCTACCCCGAAGAAGATATCACCGTCGGGTAACGCCACGCCTCCTCTGGGAGCGCCGGCGTCCCCGCCGGCACAAAGATTCGACCAATCTGTCGGATCTGTTAGATCATCAATGATCCGCCACAAACAAAAAGGGCTCCGGGAGAATCAATCCCGAAGCCCTTCGTATTAAACTATCTGTGCTGTGCTTACTTGACAGGCGTATCAGTCATTTCAAACACCAGCTTGCCGCCGCCCATCACTTGTGCGTGGGTGAGCTTGATGCCGGTGACCGGCTGGCCGTTGAGAGTAACGCTTTTCACATAGAGGTTCTTCACGGAGAAGTTCTTCGCCTCCATCGTTAATTGCTTGCCTGCGGGCAGCTGTACCTTTGCATAAGGTACTTGCGGTGCACCCAGCACATAGCCGTCATCGCAGGGGTTCATCGGATAGAAGCCCAAGCAGGAGAAGATGTACCACGCCGACATCTGGCCGCAGTCGTCATTACCGCAGAGGCCGTCAGGAGCGGCTTTGTACATCTCGTCGCAGATTTGACGGACGAGTTCCTGCGTGCGCCACGGCTGACCGGCCACCGCAAACAGATACGCCACGTGGTGGCTGGGCTCGTTACCGTGAGCGTATTGCCCAATCAAGCCGGAAACGTCCAGCACAAACCCTTCGCCCTCGGTCTTGGAGTTCTGTTTGAAGAGCGAATCGAGCTTCTCAAGAAACGCCGGCTTGCCGCCCATCAACGTAATCAACGCATCGGGGTCTTGCATCACGTGCCAGGAATACTGCCACGCATTGCCTTCTGTAAAACCGCTGAAGGTCCCGGCACCATGCCCCAGCTGCACCGGATCAAAGGGTTCATACCACGAACCATCGGAGTTACGCGGACGCATGAACTTGATCTTGGCATCGAAGAGATTCTTATACAACTGTGCGCGTTTAGCGAAGAAGTCGGCATCCTTCTTCTTGCCCAACGCCTCGGCGAAACGTGCCGCGCAGTAGAAGTCGTAGCAATCCTCCAACGTACGCGAGACCGACTCACCCTTGATGATGTCAATCGGCAGGTAACCGAACTTCTCGTAGAGGTCGAAGTCGGACTTGGGGTGCCCTTCCTTCTTGGTTGTCAGCGAAGCCTTGACCGCCGCGTAGGCCGCTTCGGCATCCATCGGGAAGCCCTTGAAGTAAGCGTCCACAACCACCGGCACGCCGTGGTTGCCGATCATGCAATAGTTCTCCTGTCCCCACAGCGCCCACACGGGGAGGATACCGTGTGCCTTTTGATGACGCAACATCGTGTCCACGAAGTCACCAACGTAATCAGGCGTGATAATCGTATACAGCGGGTGCGCCGCGCGGAAGGTATCCCACAACGACAGGGTGGAGTAATAACCCTTATGCCCGCCCGTCAACTGGGCGACCTTGCCATCAATGCCGCGGTATTGGCCGTTCACATCCGCCACATTGTTCGGCTGAATGAAGAGATGATAGAGAGAGGTATAGAAGCTGATCTTCTGCTCATCGCTGCCGCAGATCGTCACGCGCTCCAGCATCTTGTTCCAAGCCGCCACGTTCTTCGCCAGCGTACCGGCAAAGTCCCACGCAGGCACCTCGGCGTTCATATTCGCACGCGCACCTTCAACGCTCACCGTCGAAAGAGCCACCTTCACGCTCAGCTTGCCGTCAGCAGGCAGCTTCTTAAAGTCGAAAGCATAGATCGGCGCTTTGAACTCAGCAGGCGCCGCGACACGCTCACGCGCCGTGAACGGACTGCTGAACTTGATGACATAATAATAATCACGCGTCACCCAGCACTTTGCGCGGATATGGCCGGAGATCGTATATTCATCCTCCACCTTCTCCTCGCAAGCCAGCACGCGGTTCGTCAGATGCTTCTCATCAAAGACGATGCCATACTGCAAATCCACCAACAGACGCGCCGCAGAAGCATCTTTATACGTATAGTTATACAACGCCGTATGCGAAGCGCACGTCACCTCCGCCTTCACGCCATAATCATCCAGCTCGACAGCATAGAAACCCGGCGTGGCGCGCTCCGTCTCCTTGCGGAAAGAGCTCTTCACGCCAATCGAAGCCGGCCCCGTGAACGGCATCAACCGCACATCGCCCAGATCCGAACAGCCCGTGCCATTCAAATGCGTCTGCGAAAACGCATGAATCACCCGATCCAAATCCATATAGCCCGAGCAATACCGCCACGAACAGTTACCCGTGTCCGGCCCCGCCTGAATCATCCCAAACGGATACGACGCCGCCGGGAACGTGTGCCCATTATCAGCACACCCGATCCGCGGATTCACATACGCCGCCAACCCCGCCTTACCATCCGTGGCGCACTTACCATCAGCGCCACACTTAAACGTATCGCACCCGGCTCCCAGCCACCCCATTGCAACCGCCAGCACAACCGGCAAAAACAACTGCTTCATCAAAATGCCTCCAATGTATAAAGAATGCCCAAAGGATACCAAAAACACCCTCAAACCTCAACTCAATAATCCCGCCCCCTCCACATTCTACCGCCGCACCCTTCTTCGCTGAATGATTTCCGCCTCATGTCCCTCTCTTCATCCATCCTCCCCTTCACCTATCATGATTTCTTACGCTATCCCCCCGTAAACATCTTTTCGTCCTGAAATCGGAACGATACTCATATGAGTACCGCCGCGTTACTGCTATCAGTCACGCTCTCGTACAGATATGAGTTCTGCCCCGTTACTCATATCAATATCGCATCATTACTGGTAGCAGTCGCAAATTCAAACTGATAACAGTCGCCTGTTACAATCTCTGACTGAGGCGTACTATATGCTTTTCAAAGGCGGCGTGAGGCGGTATAATGCGGGTGGTGTCTAATCATTAAAAGGGAGTGAAGCGATGCGTGCATGGTGTATGGTGGGGTTGTTGGCGTGTGTGGCGGGGGTTGCGTTGGCGGATGGAGCGAAGCCTCAGTCGGCCGAGCGTGAGGGGTGGAAGTTGGTTTGGGCGGATGAGTTTAATGCAGAGGGGCTGTTGGATCCGTCGAAGTGGGTGTATGAGATGGGGTTCAAGCGGAATAATGAGGTACAGTACTATACCGAGGCACGCGCTTTGAATGCGGTGCAGCGTGATGGACGGCTGGTGATTACGGCGCGTAAGGATCACTTTCCGAATGCGGACTACAAAGAAGGGTCGGATAATTGGCGCTTTAAGAAAGAGTACGCCGATGTGACGTCTGCGAGTGTGACGACGTTGGGCAAGCAGAGTTTTCTGTACGGGCGCATTGAGGTGCGGGCGAAGATCCCCGCGGGTCAGGGGAATTGGCCGGCGATTTGGCTGTTGGGGGTGGATATCTCGGATAAGGGGGTGAAGCGGACTCCGTGGCCGCAATGCGGCGAAATCGACGTCATGGAACATGTTTGGAAGGAGACGAACACGGTTCATGCCACACTTCATTGGCGCAAGGACGGCACCGATTCACACACGATGAAGGGTGGAAAGCTGAAGGACACCGTTCCCTATGATGGATACCACGTTTATGCGGTTGAGTGGGATAAGGATGAAATGAAGTTCTTTTATGACGACACCTGCTACTTCACCTTTCAGGTTAAGGACGCCGATGTCAAAGACGGAAATCCCTTTCGGACGCCGCACTATCTGTTGATTAACTTGGCAATTGGCGGCAGTTGGGGAGGAAAGGTTGAGGACCACATCTTCCCGTCCGAATATTGCATTGATTACGTGCGGTATTACCAAAAGGACTAGGACGGGCGTTTTGGCTTGATTGTCCCCCCGAAAAACGCTAAACTACCCCCTTTCTAAAAGTCCCCTAGGGACACCGATTAGCTAAGGAAAGATCATGATCGTAACAACCAGCGCGCTCTTCAAACACGCCTACGGCAAGTACGCCATCGGCGCTTACAACATCAACAACCTCGAGCAGACCATGGGCTTGTTCAAGGGCAACGTCGACAGCAAGGCACCCTTCATCGTACAGCTTTCCAAAGGCGCCCGCACTTACACTCACAAGCGGATGCTCGAAGCTCTGATGACCACCGCCGACGAGATTTTCCCCGAGGCCGTCTTTGCCGTCCATCTGGATCACGGCGACGAGGAAACCTGCATGGACTGCATCGCCTCCGGCGTGTACAGCTCCGTGATGATTGACGCCTCCCACTACGATTTCGACAAGAACTGCGAGATCACCAAGCGCGTCGTCGACGCAGCACATGCAAAGGGCTTGACCGTCGAAGCCGAGCTCGGCCAGCTCAAGGGCGTTGAAGAAGACGTCTCCTCCGACGAACACGTTTACACCCGCCCCGAAGAAGTCGTCGAGTTCCTCAAGCGCACCAACTGCGACTCGCTCGCTTGCGCAATCGGCACCTCCCACGGCGCTTTCAAATTCAAGGGCAACCAATCCCTCCGCTTCGACATCCTCGAAGAGATTCAGAAGAAGCTCCCCGGCTTCCCGCTCGTCATGCACGGGTCAAGCTCCGTCCCGCAGGACGAAGTCGCCCGCATCAACGCAGCCGGCGGCAAGATCGAAGGCGCTTCCGGTGTGGATGACAACCAATTCCTCCGCGCGTCCCAACTCGGTGTGACCAAGATCAACATCGACACCGACGGCCGTCTGGTGTGGTGCCGCGTCCACCGTGAATTCTTCCGCGACTATCCGGAGAAGTTTGACCTGCGTGACCCGGGCAAGGTCTTCATGCCCGAATACGCCAAGTTCATCGCCGCCAAGAACGTCAAGCTCGGCTCCGCCGGACAGCTCGACGCGGTACGCGAATTTTGCAAAAAGAACTAATCACTAATCGTGAACAAAGGGGCAGTTGAACCAACTGCCCCTTGTCGCGTCTTTAAGGAGTTAATAAATCATGGCTAAGAAAATCATGGTCGATGCGAACGAAGCCACCGCGCGCGTCGCATTCGCCTGCAGCGAAGTCGCTGCAATCTACCCCATCACCCCCTCCTCCCCCATGGGCGAGCTGTCGGATGAATGGGCTGCCCGCAAAGACAAGAACCTCTGGGGCACAGTCCCGCAAGTCGTCGAGCTCCAATCCGAAGCCGGTGCCGCAGGTGCCGTGCACGGTGCGCTCACGACAGGTTCCCTGACCACCACCTTTACGGCATCGCAGGGCTTGCTCCTGATGATTCCGAACATGTACAAGATCGCCGGCGAATTGACGCCGACAGTCTTCCACGTCACAGCCCGCGCGTTGGCCATGCAAGGCCTCTCTATTTTCGGCGACCATGGTGACGTGATGGCCTGCCGCCAGACCGGTTTCGCGATGATCGCTTCCAACTCCGTGCAAGAGTCCATGGACATGGCACTCGTCGCACACGCTGCGACGCTCGAAACCCGCATCCCCTTCCTGCACTTCTTCGACGGCTTCCGCACCTCGCACGAAGTCCAGAAGATTGACGAAGTCGATAACAGCATGATCCGCCAGATGATCGATGAAAACTGCGTCAACGAATTCCGTGCACGCGGCCTCACTCCTGAAGCGCCGACTATGCGCGGCACGGCTCAGAATCCCGACGTCTACTTCCAAGGCCGTGAGACCGTCAACAAGTACTACGAAGCCATCCCCGCCAACGTCCAGAAGCAGATGGACAAGCTGGCAGGATTGACCGGCCGCAAGTACAAGCTGTTTGACTACCTCGGTGCCGCTGATGCCGAACGCGTCATCATCATGATCGGCTCCGGCGCTGAGTGCGCTCACGAAGTCGTTGAAGAGCTCGTCGCCAAGGGCGAAAAGGTCGGCCTCATCAAGGTCCGCCTCTACCGTCCGTTCAGCACGAAGGCTTTCGCAGAATCCCTGCCCAAGACCGTCAAGTCCATCACCGTGCTCGACCGCACCAAGGAGCCCGGCTCCGTGGGCGAACCGCTCTACACCGATGTGCGCACCGCGTTGGGCGAAGCCATGCAGGAGAAGCTGGTTTCCTTCACCGCTTACCCGACGACCCTCGGCGGCCGTTACGGTCTCGGCTCCAAGGAGTTCACGCCCGCAACAGTCAAGGCTGTGTTTGACAACATGGCTGCGGCAGCTCCCAAGAACCACTTCACCGTCGGCATCAATGACGACGTCTCCGGTTCCTCCATCGCTGTTCCTGAGTTCCACCTCCAGGACGATGGCCGCACCGAGTGCATGTTCTTCGGTCTCGGGTCCGACGGCACCGTTGGCGCGAACAAGAACTCCATCAAGGTCATCGGCGACAATACCGACAACTATGCGCAGGGTTACTTTGTGTACGACTCCAAGAAGGCCGGCGGCCTGACGGTGTCTCACCTGCGCTTCGGACCGAAGATGATCCGCTCGACTTACCTCTGCACCAAGGCTGACTTCATCGCCTGCCACAACTTCTCCTTTCTTGAGAAGTATGACATGCTCTCAGCCGCCAAGCAGGGCGCAACCTTCCTGTTGCAGTCCGAGTACGATGCAGATACCGTTTGGAACCACATTCCGGATGAAGTCGCCAAGGTGATCATCGACAAGAAGCTCAAGTTCTACGTTGTCGACGCCATCAAGGTGGCCTCCGCTCTCGGTTTGGGCGGCCGCACGAACACCATCATGCAGACGGCGTTCTTCTCGATCTCCAACATCATTCCCGCCGATAAGGCCATTGAGCTGCTCAAGACGGCTGCTAAGAAGGCTTACGGACGCAAGGGTGATGACGTCGTCAAGCTGAACTGGGATGCTATCGATGCAGCCCGTGGCGCGATTCAAGAAGTCAAGGTTCCTGCGGCTCCCGCCGGCAAGCTGACCAAGCCTGCTACGGTCGTTGCGACTGCTCCCGACTTCGTTAAGAACGTCACCGCCGTCATGATGCGCCAAGAAGGCGACAATCTGCCCGTCTCCGCGATTCCGGACGACGGCACATGGCCGACCGCTACCACGCAGTTTGAGAAGCGCAACATCGCTGTCAACATTCCTGAGTGGAACAAGGACACCTGTATCCAATGCACCAAGTGTATCGCCGTTTGCCCGCACGCCGTTCTGCGCGCCAAGGCTTACGATGCCGACAAGCTGGCCGGTGCTCCTGAAACCTTCAAGTCCGCCGATGGCCGTCCGCCGTTTAAAGACAAGAAGTTCACCATCCAATGCTCGCCGGAAGATTGTACCGGCTGCGGCGTTTGCGTAACCGCTTGCCCCGAGATCAAGGGTCAACGTGCGCTGAACTTGGTCCACTACGATCAAGACAAGTTCCGCAAGCAGGAAGTCGCGAACTGGGAGTTCTTCCTGAACCTCCCCGAGACCGACGTCTCCGCCCTGCCTGTCAATGGCAAGAGCGTGCAGATGAAGCGTCCGCTGTTTGAGTTCTCCGGTGCCTGCGCAGGCTGCGGTGAAACACCTTATATCAAGCTCTTGACGCAGATCTGCGGCAACCGCTTGTGCATCGCGAACGCGACAGGCTGCTCCTCCATCTATGGCGGCAACCTGCCCACGACGCCTTACGCAAAGGACGCCAACGGCCACGGTCCGGCTTGGTCGAACTCCTTGTTCGAAGACAACGCTGAATTCGGCTTCGGCATGGCGCTCACACGCGACAAGCAGAAGGAATTCGCGAAGGAACTCGTCCAGCAGATTCTGGAGATGGGCAAAGCCCCTGCTGAATACGCCGCCGTCTTGAAGGAAACTCTGGAGAATGCTGACACGCAGAAGACTGACGCTGACGTCGAGGCTCAACGCCAGCGCGTTGCCAAGATCAAGGCATTCGCCTGCAAGGCTGAGTGCTGCGAGATCTGCAAGAAGCTTCTCACAGTTGTTGACTTCCTGATCCGCCGCTCCATCTGGGTTATCGGCGGTGACGGCTGGGCCTACGACATCGGTTACGGCGGTTTAGACCACGTCCTTGCCAGTGGCCGTAACATCAAGATCTTGGTGCTCGATACCGAAGTATATTCCAACACCGGCGGTCAGGCATCCAAGTCGACGCCTCTCGGCGCTGTTGCGAAGTTCGCTGCCGGCGGCAAGCCCGCGATGAAGAAGGACTTGGCGGCCATCTCGATGACCTACAAGAACATCTACGTAGCGCAGGTCTCGCTCGGTTCCAATCCGGAAGCCGCAGTGAAGGCATTCCTTGAGGCTGAGGCTTATGACGGCCCCGCTCTGATCATTGCCTATGCACACTGTATCGCACACGGCATCAACCTGCACGACGGTCTCGAACATCAGAAGATGGCGGTCGACTCCGGTCACTTCCCGCTGTTCCGTTACAACCCTGCGTTGGCGGCTGAAGGCAAGAACCCGTTGCTGTTGGACTCAAAGGAGCCCTTCCGCTCATTCGCTGAGGTCGCCAAGACAGAGAACCGCTTCAAGCAGTTGCTCAAGGCGAACCCCGAGAATGCCGAGAAGATGCTGGCTCAAGCAGAGGCCGGTTATAAAGCCAAGTTCGAGTATCTGAAGGCTATAGCCGCAATGAACCAGTTCTAAGCTGGTTCCCGAAAGGCACAAAAAAGCCGGAGCGTAACTGCTCCGGCTTTTTTATTTAGTGAACTTAAGATGCAAACACTTCAACAGGCTGATTGTCATCTAGCAGACACCGCCTGTTTACAACAATCCGTTGATTAAGGCGCTGGCGTTTTTACAGGTTGAATGCCATTGACTTCAATGCCTTTTTCAACTAGCGCGAGTTCGAGATTCTTCTCGGCAATCTGCATCGAGTCGTAACGCACGACAATCTTTTTGTCGGCCTGTTTGACAGTGGTTTTCACAACCCCGGGCATCGTAATCAAACGGGTGATGTCTTTGACATTCTCTTCAGTGAGCGTGGGGATATTCAATTCCATCGTCCGCACATCTTCCTGGCGGCACCCGGCAAAGCAGAGCACCAACGCCGCAAGTAGCACGCTATAACATTTGTTCATCGCAACTCCTTATCTGTCCAATGTAATATTCTTCCGCAGGTAGGCGGGTTTATCAAGGTCCTGTCCTTCGTAGATCGTCGCATCCACATCACGGAAGCGTCCCTTGCCGACTGTTGGGGCCGGTGCCGTTTGGCGCCGTTTGGCACGTCCCGGCTTACGCAAGGGCTCCATCTCAGCAGGCACACGGTCAACGGCATTGTTCACCGCTTCGACCGGAGTCGGCTGTGATTCCTCCGGCGGCGCAATCCACACATCAAAGGTGAAGAGAATGACCTGCACGGTTCCCTCAAACTCAGGGTCCAACACCGTACCAAACTCGACTTCGCCCTCTTCTGCATAGGTCCTGATGCCATTGACAATTTCGCTGATCTCCACCAAGCGCAGATCACGCCCGGCGAAGATACCCAGCAGGATGGTCTGCGCTTCGGAAATGCTCTTGCCATGACGCAGCAATGGCGACTCGCGAATCTTCCGGAGGATGGTCTCCGTGCGGGCGGCATCATCCGCCGAAAATACCGCAAAGCGCGCACTGCCGCTCTTGCGCAGAACGCGCATGAGACGTTCGGTGTCGAACTCAATAAACCCGGGCGTCAGCAGGAGGCGCCAAAATGCAGTGACCGCGCCCTTGAACATTTCTTCTGCTTGATCCAGCGCATCGCCGATCGGCAAATCGCCGCTATTGCGGAAGAGTTCATCAAAGGCTGTCACGACCAGCGCATCGGCGTTGTTCTCAAACAACGGCAGGAACAAGTGGGCAATCTGCCTGCGTGCGCTGCTCTCAAATAAAAAGGGCGTGGTGACAAAGCACAAGGTGATGATTCCGCGGCGGCGGAGCTCTTTCAGCAGTTCGGGCGTTGCCCCACTGCCGGTGCCACCGCCTAGCGCAGTCACGACTACAGCTAAACGAACACCTTCAATACGCGGCAGCACGAGCGCGGCCAAATCATCGGCCATTGCCTGCTTGCCGAGCGCAGTCTCGCCGCCGGTGCCTTTACCCATCAAACGGCCTGCACCAAAAAGAACGGTTTGTTCGGCATGGTCGGGCAACGTGCGCGCATCTGTATCCAGCCACAAGGCCCGCACTTCCGGATAGCTCGAAACAATCGCATCCGCCAAACGGCAGCCTGCACCGCCTACGCCAATCAACAGCACATCGTTCAGGTTATTCATCGACCAAAAACCCCTCTGATTAAACGCCCGATTCCGGATATCGGCTGCGTCGTCTGATAATGCTCGAGTCCAAATTTCAAGAGGCCAGCAGGCACCGCAAAAGCAGCCGGATTCGGCATCTCCCGATGCCACACCACATTCGTCGGCAAACCGATCTCACAAGGCAGATGAAAAACCTGCGAGGTCGCCTTGGTCAGATTACGTAAATACGCACCGCCACCGGTCAGAATGATCCCCTCTCCCAAACTCGGCATTGCCCCGGTCTTCTCGATAATCTCCCAGATAAACCGCAACGTTTCAGCAACCCGCGCTTCAATCACCGTCTGCAGGGCGCGCGCGCTGATTGTCCGCTCAGCCCCTCCCACCTCCTTGGGCAAGGCAATCCGCCGCGTCGCATCTTCCATATGAATCAATGCGCAGCCATGCTCCTTCTTAATCTCCTCAGCGACGGTCTGCCCGATGTTAAATGCCTGCGCGATATCATTAGAGATATGATCACCGCCCACGCCAAGCGTGCCCGCGGTAATCAGCGTATCATCCGCATACACCATATAATCCACAGTGCCGCCGCCAAAGTCAATCAAAGCGACGCCATTCTTCTTCTGCGCCGGCGTGAGTACCGCAAACGCCGCGCCCATGCCGGAGAACGCGCAATCGGCAACCTCTACCCGTCCCGTATTCTTTACCGCATTAACCGAGTTCTGCAGCAGGTCGCTCTTAGCATGAATCCTCAGCGCGTGCTGCTCCAGCGTAGCGCCCTTCAACCCCCGCGGATTCTGCACGCCGCGCAAATCGCCCACACAATAATACTGCGTCAGCGTATGCAACAACTGCCGGTCATCCGGCAGCTTCTTCCTCTCGATGATAGACTCAACCTCATCCAAATCTTCTTCAGAGACCAACTGATCCTTGCTCTCCACAAGGGTATGCCCCTCCGCCGGCTCTGCCATTATATGACCGCCGCTCACCGCCAGAAAGACCTCCTCCACAGCAATATGCGATTCCTCCGTGGCCGCCTTGACTGCAGTCGCGATACAATACTGCGCCTGCTCCAGATCAAACACCTGTCCCTTACGCACGCCCGCCGTCTGCGAAGTCCCCGCACCGACTACATGAATCTTTCCGGCAGCATCATCATACTCGCCGATCAACACCGTCGTCTTTGTCGTGCCAATCTCAACAGCTGCAATTGGAGGTATCGCCATAATCTAAACCTACTCAAACCAATTCAAAACACACGCCGCGCACCCTACTCCGCCGCAGCCACATACCCGGGAACAGTCGCATTAAACATCAAACGGTTCCGCGAATTCTCATCCTTCATCGCCGCACTCAAAAACGACAGCTGCGCGAGCATATGCGCAGTCGAATCCTTCGCCGCATCATCCATCCCGCTCCATGCCAGCTTTGCGCGCCGCTGATCCTCCATCGTCAACGTCAAATAATAGTCCGACTTACGGATATCAATCTGCCGCACGCGAAAAGAATACGTCTGCTGCGACATCGCAATCGCCAGCCGCACCGCCGCCATCGGCAGCGAAAACGCACTCAGGCGCGCCCCCGGCTCAACCGATGCATACCCCTCCATCCCCACAATCACCGGAAACGCGGAAGAAATCCCCCTACGCCGAAAAACAACCCCCTCATCATCCACCGCAAACCCCGGCTGATACAACCCCGCCACCGGCTCCCGCTCCACAATCCGGATACGGATCTCATGCGGCAGATACAGCTGAATCTCCGTCCCCTTCACCTGCGGCGCACTCGCCAAAAGCTTTGTGCGGGCCGCAACGGTATCAAACGCAAACAGATTCATCCCCTTGCGGATCCCCATCAGCTCCAACACAGTATCCGGCGCCAGAGACTCCGTCCCCTCCACCGACACCTGCTCCAAGCTCTGAATGCAAAACAGATCGCTGCTCTTAAAATAAAACTGCCAGAACAACGTCCCCGCGACAGCAAACACCCCTGCGCCCAACGCGCCAAAAACCGCCGTCAGCAAGAACAGGCGCTTAACCGGCGACATCGGCGCCACTACGCCCGTCGCCCGCCTGCTCTTCCCCGCAAACGGCTTAAACAGCCCAAACACCCGACGCCTCGCCCCGGGTTCCGAACCCCTTTTCTTCCACCGTGCGGGCATCACGCGCTCCCAATTACGCGATCACACGATCGCAGGCTGCCAACTCCATCAAACGCGCACACAGCTGCACAAAGTCAATCCCCGCCGCCGCCGCCGCCTTCGGCAACAAACTCGTCGGAGTAAAGCCCGGCACCGTATTCACCTCCAAAATATACAGTCCATCATTCGCATCCAAACGGAAATCCACCCGCGCACAACCCCTGCAGCCCAACGCCTTATACGTCTGCAACGCCAGCTTCTGCGCCTTCTTCGTCAGCTCCGACTCCTTCGGAAACACATACTGACTCATCCCCGCCGTATACTTCGCCTGATACCCATACCACGCATCCGGCGCCACAACCTCCTCCACCGGCAGCACCAAATCATCAATAATGCTCACCGTCCACTCGCGCCCGTCGATGTAACGCTCCACCAACACCTCGCCGCGGTCATCACAATGCCGCGCCCGGCGCACCGAACTCTCCCAATCCTTCCGCTCCAAAATACGGAAAATGCCAATGCTCGAACCATCGCGCGGCGGCTTCACCACACACGGCAGCTCAAACGACGTCATATTCTGCCCCAGCTCCAACACCTCAAACTCCGGCGTCGGCAGCTTCTCCTTCACCAACACCCTCTTCGTCGCAATCTTATCCATCGCCAAACGGCTCGCCTCAGCGCCCGATCCCGTATAAGGAATCCCCAGCGCATCCAAATCCGCCTGCACGCCGCCGCCCTCGCCATAGCCGCCATGCATCGCAATAAACACCGCATCAATATTCTTCAGCGATACGCCCTTCAAAGAATCGCTCTCCAGAGTAATCCCCTCGGCATTATAATCCGCCTCGGACAACCCCTTCATAATCGCCGCGCCCGAAATCAACGAGACCTTCCGCTCGCTCGACATACCGCCCATCAAAACCGCAACATTCTTAAACTTCTTGGCCATAGCAATCCTTCGACTCAATAAAAGCCCCCACTATACCATAAACACATCCAATTCGCAAGCCTATTCAAACACTCCATTTTACAGACCCCACCCCACACGCCCCACCCACTCCACCAAGCACCTACAACGCACCACCTCTCCATAATGAACTGTTCTACTCGTCACAAACGTCACTACGCCGTCTTTTTGCAGAAACGACTCTGTTGACCCTTCGAACTTGCCTTGTTGACAACTTCTCTCAACACCTTCACCAACCACATCCTTGGTTGGTACGACACCCCATCCTTCCTTGGACACGGTGCGTGAGGCTAATATGCAAGGGTGCGTGAGGTATCAGCCTCACGCACCCTTACCTACCAGTGCACGACACCATGACAAATAAGCCTCACGCACCCACTCTCTCCAAGGATCGATACCCGTACCACCCCCCATGCACAATATTTGCACTCTGCCTAATCTGTTTGTTTACAAAGCATTAGAGCATTTAATTCCGTTTAAAGAAATGACGGCACAATGAGTAAGCAAAAACTGGCTGCTAAAATATCACCTATCGTTCGAGGCTCATGTTTCGGAACCTTCAAGGGTTCATTGCAATAAATGATTTCACTTTCTGGCGACTTTTTTCAAGGCGGCATTCCAGAGCTCAAGAGCGCTTTGCCCGTCAAAGATCTTGCGAGGGAGCCGGTTGATGAAGGCGACGCCTTCGGCCAGTTCGCGGTGGC